>JACNGE010000014.1 GCA_014384285.1 Actinomycetota bacterium
TTCTGAAAAACCCTTGTGGGCGCTACAGGATTTGAACCTGTGACTTCTTCCTTGAATTTTTATTTATTTAATTGTTTATTTAAGTAATAGCCCAAAAAACCTTCCCAAACAGCAAAAATATAAAATGCTGTAAAAGAAGTTATTGTTGCGGTTACTAACATAACAACAGCTGCTAAATATCTCACTTTGTTCAGCTCAGTTAAGCCTTCTTTAGTATTTCCAAGTAAGAAAAAACAAAGAGCAAGAAATAACAAAATTGTGCTTTCTGCTCTTACTAAATCAACTTCAACACTATTTGCTAATTCTGCTGTAAAATCTAACAGAAATACTCTGTATGCAATATTAGGTATGGCATATCCAAGTACTGCAAGTGCAATATAAGCTACTGAGTCAGCTTTGTTAATTGTTTTCCAATCCATAGGTTAAGTTTAGCTATTTAATAGTGACTTTGTTGTGATGTATTAAGAAAAGAGTCTGTGTTAAATTATTTGAACCTGTGACTTCTTCCTTGTAAGGGAAGCGCTCTTAAAGCAAATAGTGACTTTTTAGTGACTTTTGAAATTTATTTTATGAAAAAGACAGTGGGCCTAGCTAGATTTGAACTAGCGACCTCATCCTTATCAGGGATGCGCTCTAACCAGGCTGAGCTATAGGCCCTTACGTCTTATTTACATTAGTAACAAATTGAAAATATTTATAAAATTTTTTCATTTACATTGAAATCCGAGGCATAATATTAAAAGCGAGGGGATGTAGCTCAGCTGGAAGAGCACCTGCTTTGCAAGCAGGGGGTCGTGGGTTCAAGTCCCATCATCTCCACAACATAGCTAAAATCTAATTATGGAATATTTAATAGCTTTATTAATTGGATACTTAGTATTTAGGTTCTTAAGTAATTCAATTTCTTCATTAGCTAGTACTCCTCCAGAAATTGATCCAGAAGATGTCCTTGAAACCTTACAAGATTTTCGATGTAACATCTGTGGAACAGAATTAACAATTAAACTCCAATCAGTTGTTGCTAACGATCCCCCCAAGCACTGTAAGGAAGAAATGCACGCCTTAGATTAATGAACTTTTCTAGACTTGATCAAATACACTCACTAGAAGAAAATAATAAATTTGAACTTTTAGTAATAGGAGGTGGAGTAGTTGGTTCAGCTATCTTGGAGTTAGCTGCAAGCCAGGGTATCAATTCTTTATTAATTGAAAAAAATGATTTTTCTTCGGGTGCTTCCAGTAGAAGTACAAAGCTTCTACACGGAGGAATTAGATATTTACCACAGCTGCAGTTTGGGTTGGTTAGAGAGAGTTTAAAAGAACAGAAAATATTAGAACAAGTTTTAGGTAAGCTTTACAAACCTTTAAAGCTTTTAGCACCAGTTTTTAAAGACAACGGCTTCTCAGATTTACCAAGAATATTACAATCAAATTTTATTGCACCAATAGCCTTTAAAATCGGACTAACTCTTTATGATTTCTTGGGCCAACGCAAAAAGGATCAAAGACATACTTTGATATCAAAAGAAGATACATTTCGTTTATTTCCTAAACTCAAAAAAAACAAATTAACAAAAAGTTTCATTTTCCAAGATGCGCAAACAGAAGATGCAAAATTAGTACTCACATTGCTAAGAAATGCTGTAGAAATAAATAATGCAACTGCACTAAATTATGTAAAAATAACCGACATTATTAGAACTGGTGACATGTATAAAGTTTCACTAATAGACGATATAAATAAAAAAAAATATACGGTTGAGTCCAAGAAGATAATTGCTGCTACAGGTGTTCATAATTTACCTGGAATGTACGAGAGTAAATCTTCCAAAATTAAACTAAGTGGAGGAGCACACTTAATTTTAGAGGGGGACCCCCTAGGGATTGGTAAAAATGGTGTTCTTTTACCTCAAACTGAAGACAATAGAGTTATGTTTGTTTTACCTTGGACAGGAAATACAATCGTTGGTACAACTGATACAGAAGAATTTTCAGGTTCATTAGATAGACCGTATGCAAACTCTAAAGACAAAGACTATTTAATAAGGCACATAAAAAAATACTTTAATATCGACGAGGTTAAATATATTTCTTCCTGGACTGGTTTGAGAGCATTAATAGACAGCTCTGGTACAAATTCTAAGAATATTTCTAGAGGACATTTCTATAAAAATATAGATGAAAACTTTATACAAATTTCAGGAGGTAAGCTTACAGGTTTTAGAGTTATTGCAAAAGAAAGTCTTGAACAACTTTTTTCTCAAAATTTTGAGCTAAACAAACAAGAGTTTGTTGACAGTATCTTAAATCTTGAAAGTCAGTTTAACTATAAGGACTTACAGCTATGCCTAAATCACTACTGTGTTGTTAAACCTACAGATTATTTACTCAGAAGAACTCGTATTAGCTGGTTTAACCAAAATGGAGGAAAATCTTTTTTAGATAAAGTAATGGTTCATTTTGACTCAACTTTGTATTTAGAACAGACAATTGAAGAGCTTAAAGATGAGGGTTTGCTTTAAATTTAGACCAATTCTCAATTTTTATTAATAATAGTTTTTTTAACGATACTCTGTCGTCATTAAGAAACCAGCACCGATCATACCTAGACCTCCCCACAAATACCATCTTGATACTGAGCCTGGAAGAATTGTAAGATAGTTCAGTACTATCATCAAAACACCTATAATCATCAAAGAGCTCATGGTTATAACAAACCATCTTGGAGAAGGTCCTTTATCACCACTAAGTTGATTTGATATCTTCTTAGATTGTGTTGGTTTTGAGTTCTTAATTCTTTTTTTTGATACTGGCATATTGAAAAGTGTAAACTAATTATCGTTTATTACAATAAATTTATTTCTAGAAAATTCAATTAAACCATCCCTAACAAGGGAGTCAAGAACTTCACCAGCTACCTCATTGTTTAACTTCAACTCTTCTTCAATCATTTGTTTGGTCACTTTTTCTCTAGATAACAAGATTTTTAAAACCAAACCTCTTTTTTGTCTAAATGAACCCTCAAATTTTTGTTGATTTTTATTATTTTCAGTAATGAACTTATTACAATTCTCTTCTAAAGGACAGCTAAAACATTTTGGTTGTTTACTTTTACAAACAGTCGAACCAAGATCCATTAACGCTTGGTTAAAATCTCTAGAATCGAATCCCCTTAAAAGTAAATTTTGATTTTTCTTTATGAAGTTATCAATATCTTTTTCTTGAACTTTAAAAAATCGTTGAAAGATTCTTTTAATGTTTGTATCTACTGCAATAACTTTTTTACCATATGCAAAGCTGAGTAGTGCAGAGTTTGTATAGCTCCCTACACCTGGAAGAACTGAAAAATTGGGATACAGCTCTTTAAAGCTAGTTTTTGCTAAAATTTTTGAAGTTTCATGGAGTCGTATTGCTCTATTGTTATACCCTAATCCAGACCACAGTTTTAAAACCTCTTTTTTACTATCGTTTGCCATCTTTTGGGGAGTTGGGTATCTGTCAATAAATCGCTTGTAGAAGTCATTTGCTCTTTCTAACTGTGTTTGCTGTGAGAGAGTTTCAATCAAGAGTATCTTCCAAGGGTCCGTTGTGCTTCTCCAAGTAAAAGATCTATGGTTTTCTTTATACCATTTCTTTAATTCTTTCTTAAAAAAAGATATGTTAACTGTCAAAGCTAAGTTCTACAAATCCCTCAGGATCTAAAAATTGACCTTCTTCGGGGTTTTGACTTGTAACTCTTCCTCCAGTATCACCACTAGCTGATGGCAACAAACCTATTTCTTGGAGTATGTTGGACGCTTCTTGGTATGTGTAACCAATTAAGTTTGGGACTTCTGCTTTCAAACCAAGAGATACGATAACTGTAATAACTTCCTGAGGGGTAACTATTTCTCCAGCTTTTGGAGTTGTGTGAGAAACTAGCCCTTCACTTACTTCCTCAGAGTATTCTTCTACTATTTCATATTCAAAGCCAAGTGTTTCTAGAATTTGTGTTGCATCTTCTGGTGACTTTCTAGAAAGGTCACTAATTTCAATCAAACTAGGTCCTGATGAAATTACTAAATCTACAGTTGATCCTGGACTCATTTTTTTACCTGCCACTGGATTTTGTGAAATAATAAAGCCTCTTGGAACATTGTCGTCATTTACCTCTAACTGCTGGCCAATAGAAAATCCACTTTCTTCGATTACATAAATTGCCCTATCTGTCTCCAGGTCAATTACATAGGGTATTGGGAAAGCTTCCTGTCCAACTGATACGATAATTGTTACAAGTGTATCTGGATTTGTAATAGTATTTGCCAAAGGCTGTGTCCGAATAACGGCACCTGCTGGCACTGTTGGGTGAGCAGCATTTTCAATTCCAACCTTGAATCCTAGCTGCTGAAGGTCAGTCAGTGCTTGGGTTTGGCTACTACCTGTTAAATCAGGTATCTCTATTATTGCTGGAGAACCACCATCTGCGGGTAAGCCATTGAATATCTGTGAAAGACCCCAAACTGTACCAAACACGAGACCTATTGATAGAATTAACGCTGGAAAAGTAAATCTAAATTTGATTTTAGGATTTGTCAAACTTACAAGGTTTTCTTGCGTTTCCTGCATCTGCAACTGTTTTCTTTGCTGTAAGAGAACCGCTCTTAGATCCTCAGCATTTTTGTATCTATCTTTTGGATATTTATGTAGTAATTTTAGAACAGCATTTTCTAGGCCTTTAGGAATATCTTTTCTGTACAGGCTTAATTTTTTTGGTTTCTCAGTTAAATGTTTTGTTGCTGTCGCTATAGGTGTTTCGCCTTCAAAAGGCGGCCTACCTGTAATTAGTTCATACATAACAGTACCTAGAGAATATAAATCAGATTCTACAGACACGGGCTTCCCTTGAGCTTGTTCTGGAGAAATGTAACTTGCTGTTCCTAAAATAGATCCTGTTTTGGTGATGTCACTATCTTCATTCTGAATTGAGACAATTCCAAAATCAGTCACCTTCACTTTCCCACCCGGGGTAATCATTATGTTTCCTGGTTTAATATCTCTATGTACCAAACCTCGATTATGTGCAGCTTGCAATCCGTCAGATACTTGAGCACCAATAAATAAAATATCTCCTATGCTTATTGTTTTTTTCTTAGCAATTATTGATGTGAGTGTGTTTCCTTCAATATACTCCATCACAAAAAAAGGCTCATCCTCAATTCCCCAGTCAAAAATCTGAACAATATTTGGATGATTTAAATTAGCAACCGTTTGAGCTTCTCTCTTAAACCTTTCAACAAATGTCTCCTGTTGAACATAGTTTGGTTTAAGAGTTTTAATTGCAACTGTTCTTTTGAGCTGCCTATCTTCAGCTTTGTAGACAAATGCCATCCCACCTTCACCAAGAAGTTCTAGAATTTTATATCTATCTTTTATAATTTGTCCAATATTCATTTCTCAAATATATTTATAACAACTGCTGAAACGTTATCTTTTGGTTTTTGAATTAAAACTTCACCAACTAATGTGTCAGCACTAATACCTTCCTGTAGCTTTTTCTTTAAGTACTCATCACTAAATTCATTGTAAAGCCCGTCACTACAAAGCAGTACAACATCCCCATTTTTTAATTGAAAATCTTGATGTTCAACCTCAATTTTTTCATTTGATCCGAGTGCTTTCTCTAGTATATTTTGAAAACCTGGAACATTATGATCTTGTGTGAGTTGAATAAGCTTTCTATCAGATAGGACATAACAACGAGTATCTCCAATATGGCCAATCTCCATAAGGCCATTTTTATCAATATTTATAGCTGTCATAGTAGTTCCCATACCATTAGATTTATTATTTTCGTTTTGGTATTCCAAAATCTTTAGATTTGCAGAGGTAATTGTGTCAACTAAATTACTTGAATCTGTACCCATCTCTTTTACTGCAATTTTACTTGCTATGTCACCATTAACATGACCACCTAGTCCATCACAAACTGCTGCTTTGAATGGAAGATCTCCACTACCGGATTTTGCCGGAAAAACTGAGTCTTCATTTTTTTTTCGATTTGGACCACATTCAGTCCTAACCGACCAAACTAATCTAATATTCTTCATTCAGTAATAATCTTAGTTGTGAAATATATTTGTTTTCTTAGACTGTATAAAGAAGAAATTAATATGAATAGACGAATAAAAACAATAAGAACCATAGGCCTCATTGGAGTAATATTTTTACTTTCCTTCTTTGGGTTAAATTACTATGAGAACTTTAACAATTCTTCTGATCTTAATAAATTTCTCGAGGATGCTTCTTCAGTATCTTTAGTCCACAGTGAAGCTTCAAAAGAGTTTGAAAAAGTTCTAAACTTTAATGAAATTAATCGTGATGAATTTGAGAATATTTTGTCAGCACTTGTAAAAGATGCTCAAGAAACTTTTAATTTAGTTCAAAATATTGGAGGAGAGTTCGTTAGTGCAGAAAAAGAACTATTGAATATTGCAACTTCTTCTTGGTTGAAAGGCCTCGAGACGTTTCAGATATCAATAATTACATTAATAGATAATCCAGACTCATTAAAAATAGAAGAGGCCCTAGCTCAAAGTATTATTGATTTATCAATCGGAGATAAAGCCTATGAAGAATTTGTTCAAAAAATATCTCAAAGATCAAGAGAAGACAACTTATTTCTACCAGTTTTTTATCCCGTCAAATATACCGGATTAGAAGGTAGCGCATTTAATTTTGCTGACTTAATAGTGAAAAAAGCTAGGGATTCAGCAGAAGGACTGTTTTTAAGAAGGGATGTTGCAATTACAGGTGTTCAATTTTCTCCTAGTCCAATTGCTGTAACAGAAGACAACTTTCGAGTATTTTTAAAAGAACCCATAGGTATCCAAGTAGTTATAGCTAACGAAGGCAATGTTGAAGAGTTTGATGTCATTTTGTTAGTTTTGGTAACTGACGAGTTTGGCGATTCTGTTTTTGAAAAAAGAGCTAAGATAAGTTCAATAGGTGCGTTCCAAAGTAAAAGTTATTTTACTGATACTATTGAACTTGAACCCGGTATTTTATACGAATGGTTTATTAAAATTGAAGAGATTGATAATGAAGAAGAACTTGATGATAATTTGCTCACGATATCTGGGTTTATCCCACCTGAGGAATAGCGTATGCTAGATCCACAAATACTAAGGAAAGATTTAGACCTCTTAAAAAACAATATAAGCAGAAGAGGTCTTGATATAGATATAAATTATTTAGTTGAACAAGATGAAAAAAGAAGAAAAGTTAAATTTGAAGCTGAACAAGCTAGGTCAGAGCAAAAAAATATTGGTAAAGAGATTTCTCAAACAGAAGGAACCCAAAAAGAAAAACTTTTGAAAAAAGCTTCTGAATTAAGCGAAAATGTAAAACTCCTAAATGAAAAATACGAACAGGAAGAAAAATTATTTTTTGATCAGTGGATAAAAATACCAAATTTAGTGGACGAATCATCTCCAACAGGAAAAACAGATCAGGACAATCTAGAAATAAAAAAAGTTGGAAACGTAAAAGATTTAAATGATATAAAAAATCACCTTGAAATTGGCGAAAATCTAAATTTAATTAATGTTGAGAAAGCTGCTGAAGTATCTGGTTCTAGGTTTTCATATATTTTTGGAGATCTTGTAAAAATTGAACTAAACCTTGTGTCTTGGGTTATGGATAAGTTATCAGATAAAGACTTTACCCCCACTGTTCCACCAGTATTAGTTAGAGAGGAAGCACTATTTGGGACTGGGTTCTTTCCTGATGACGCAGAGCAGGTATATGAAATTCCAAAAGATGATTTATATCTTGTTGGGACTTCAGAGGTTCCTCTTGCAGCTCTTCACTCTAATGAAATTTTAGATTTTGAATCATTACCACTTCGATACGCAGGATTTTCAACATGTTTTAGAAGAGAAGCTGGTACTTATGGAAAAGATACTACGGGTATATTTAGGGTTCATCAGTTTGATAAAGTAGAGATGTTTTCGTTTTGCAATCCTGAAAAATCTAAAGAAGAACACGAATACTTACTATCCGTTGAAGAAGAAATACTTCAGGAGCTAGAAATACCCTACAGGGTTGTAGACGTTTGTACAGGAGATTTAGGTGCGTCAGCATCAAAGAAATATGATATTGAAGCTTGGATGCCAAGCCAACAAAACTATAGGGAAGTGACCTCTTGTTCCAATACCACAGACTTTCAAGCTCGAAGACTTAATATTCGCACAAAAATAGATGGAAATACTACAACAATGCACACACTTAACGGAACAGCCCTTGCTGTTGGCAGAATTTTGATTGCTCTAATTGAAAATAATCAACTTGCAGATGGTACTGTAGAATTTTCGGATTCTTTAAGTGAAATACTTGGCGTAAAAAAATTAAGCAAGAAATAAACTTCCAACCATACTTAGGGCTAACAACACATATACAGCCCTTTCAAGTTTTTGGTTTCCAATTAAAAAATTTTGAAGACTTTCACCTAAGTAAAGCCAAGTAAGCACACATGGACCTCCTACAACAAGATAAATTAAATTCGCTTGCAAGTGAGGTAATTGGAATGCAGTTAGTCCAGATACGGCCATAACAACTCCTTTAGGATTTACCCATTGAAAAAGCGCAGCTTGTAAAAAGGTAAAAGGCCTTTCCTCCTTGGCACTTTTTTGAATTGTTGTTTTCGTCATAGCAACTTTATATGCAATATATAGAATCACTATGTAACCAGCATACTGAAGATATTCAAAAACAACATTGGGCACATAGGACAGTAAGTTCCCTCCAAGAAAGAATAAAAAATTAAAACCTAGCCAAATACCAAAAAAATGAGGTAGCGATTTTTTTCTACCAAATCTTATTCCTGAGGCCATTAGCATTGAATTATTAGGACCTGGAGTAATAGAAGTTACAAATGCAAAGATTCCAAATTCAATCATCACATGAGTTTATAGTATCTTATATTTTATCATATTTACATCTAGGAATAACTGAGATTTGAACCTACTCTAGATTACAAAATCTCTCCTAGAATAAGTTTAGAAATATGAAGTACAAAACAGATATAGAAAAAATGCAGGTTGCTCTACTAGAAGCAAAGAAAGCATTAAAACTTGATGAAGTCCCCATTGGCGCTGCCATCTTTGACAAAGATGATAATTTGATTTCTTCTGCTCACAATAGAAGAGAAATAGATCAAAACCCCACCTCACATGCTGAAATTCTTGTTATCCAAGAAGCATCCAAGTTAATGAATACTTGGAGATTAGAGGAAGCAACTATAGTTGTTACTGTCGAGCCAGACGCTATGTGTGCGGGAGCTATAGTAAACGCAAGAATTAAGACACTAATCTATGGGGTTCAAAATACAAAAGCTGGAGCGGCATATTCTTTATATAACATACCCCAAGATCCAAGGTTAAATCACTATGTAGAGATTAGAGAAAATATATTGTCACATGAATCTGAAGTTATATTATCCTCTTTCTTTGAAAGTAAGAGATAAGTAAACTAAGAACTTAGGTCTTCAACTGGAGGGATCGCATAGTCTGGCCTAGTGCGCACGCTTGGAAAGCGTGTAAGGGTTTATCCCCTTCGAGGGTTCGAATCCCTCTCCCTCCGCGTAGAAGATTTATACCCTTTTGGAGGGATGGCCGAGCGGACGAAGGCGATAGTCTTGAAAACTATTGTATGTATTCCATACCGTGGGTTCGAATCCCACTCCCTCCGCAAGCCTGGAGAGGTGGCTGAGCGGTCTAAAGCGCTCGCCTGCTAAGCGAGTGGGGGATGAAAATCCCCTCGAGGGTTCAAATCCCTCCCTCTCCGCCATGCGCCTGTAGCTTAACTGGATAGAGCATCTGACTACGGATCAGAAGGTTGGGGGTTCGACTCCCTCCAGGCGTGCTTAGAGTTTAAATCTAGTAATTAAAAAGAGGTTCTTCTAAATTCCATCCTGGTTCGTTACCCCAGGTATTAAGAAAAGTAACATTTTCTACGGGTTCTCTTTTGGCGACTCCCCATTTTCCTAATGGATATCCAGCTGTTACAACAGCATTAATTTGCCACCCTTTGTCCACAGGAATATTCAAAGCTTCAAAAGCTTTCTCTTGATTAAACATTCCAAGAACTGTTGTCAGGCAAGTTCCAATTCCATGAGCTCTTCCAGCCAACATTAAATTCCAAATTGCAGGATAGATTGAAGATCCAGTTGGATCGTTTCTAGATAAAACTACAAACTGAGCAGGTACTTTGTGGAAGTTTTCGGATAACCATGTAGCTGATTTACTAATCCTGATTACTTGTTTTGCTTTATTTTCATCTAAAACTTTTGATGCGCCCATATCTGGATTGTTTTCATAATAATCTCTTATGTAAATGTCCCATGCTTCTCTGTAATAATCACCAAGTTTATTTTTTACATCTGGTTCCGTAACTATAATAAATTTCCAACTTTGATTATTAGCTCCGCTTGGTGCTCGAACAGCTGCGTCAACCATCTGAATTAAAATATTTTCAGGAATCGGGTCTTCCTTAACCCTTCTCATAGCACGAGTTGTATAAAGTGCTTCAAATACATCCATCTGAATATCTTACTAAGATAATTCTTATGGAAGAGAAATTAATTAAAGAAATTAATAATGAAGTGGCTTATATCTGGATAAACAGGCCCGATAAAAAGAATGCCATGGATTTTGATGTATGGTTTGGTATCCCAGATTTAATAAATGAAATAAATGAGAATGAAGAAGCTAAATGCATACTGCTTCTAGGCAAAGGAGACTCATTTTCTGCAGGTATAGATATTGCAACATTTATGGGTGATATGAGTTTAAATGAAAACCTCTCCTCAACCACTAGCGACAGAAGAAAAACAATGAAATTGATAGAGGAAATGCAAGGAGCATTTACTACAATAGCTAATTCTAAAATACCCGTAATTGCATTAGCTCACGGTTTTTGTCTAGGAGGAGCTACAAGTATGATTTCAGCTTGTGATATTCGACTCTCCACTAAAGAAGCAAAGTTCTCAATTGGCGAGACTAAATTAGGGCTAGTAGCTGATGTTGGAATATTGCAAAGAATGCCCAAAATTGTATCAAAGGGAGATGTAAGAGAATTAGCTTTTACAGGAAGACATTTTGATGGTATTCATGCGGATAAAATTAGATTTGTTAATGCTATATATGAGAGTGTTGATGAACTTTATGAAGCTGGAAGAGCCCTTGCTGAAGAGATTGCAAAAAATTCAAAAAATATAGTTGTTGGAACTAAAGAGGTTTTAAATAAGGGTGAAGATCTATCGACGGAACAAGCACTTGATTATGTACGTTTATGGAATACGTCATATTTAATTTCTGAGGATTTAAAAGAAGGGGTAACAGCTTTCTTTGAAAAAAGAGATCCAGACTTTAAATAATTTGTTCGTAAGAAGATAAAGCAAACCTATCAGTCATTCCCGCTACGTAATCTATAGCATTTTCAAGGTCTGACTGTGCTTGAATATATGCTTCAGGCAATTCATTTGTTTTTTTTGTAAAATGTTCAACAAGACTTACGACAATTTCCTGATATTCCACCCTTTTAGTTTCTGTTCCTTTTCTTAGATAAACATTTTCGAACATGAAGTCTCTTAATTCCTGCATATGAGCAGATACAGCACTGTCCATTTGAACTTCTCCGCTTGATGAAGCTTTAAAAATACCCGAAATAAGACTATTAATCCATGTTTTTCCAGGAGGTCCAAGTTCATTTACTATAGAATTTGGAATATCATTTTCTTTCAAAACTCCAGCCCTAATAGCATCTTCAACATCGTGAGTTAGGTAGGCAATTCTATCTGCAAATCTGCAAATCATTCCTTCTTGCGTAATAGGTTCTTCCTCATACTTCCAAGGATGTTTATGTATTCCATCTAGTGTTTCATAAGAAAGGTTGAGGTTCTCAATCTTATCTAATACTTTTACTGAATTTTCAGAATGACTCCAGCCATTTGGATGTAGTTTATCTAAAGCATCTTCTCCTGTATGACCGAAGGGTGAATGACCTACGTCATGTCCCATACATATAGCTTCAGTTAAATCAGGGTTGAGTCCCATAGTTTTAGCGATGGATCTACCAACCTGAGTGACTTGTAAAGTGTGGGTCATTCTTGTAATAAAATGATCTCCATCAGGATTAATAAATACTTGAGTCTTGTGCTTAAGCCTTCTAAAAGCTTTTGAGTGAATTATGCGATCACGATCTCGCTCGAATGCTGTCCTAAACATATCCGGCTCCTCATTGAGACTTCTCCCAAGAGATTTTTCAGACAAAGCTGCATGTGAAGAAAGAGTAACTCTTTCATTCACCTCTCGCCACTCACGGTCTCTCAGAATAAATGAATCATTCATACTTTTACCTTAAACACTAAAAAGAATTTAATAAAGGAATTAAATCAGACCAATTTTTTATGCTAAATGTTCCCTCAAGGTGTGAGTTGTAAGGTCTTTCAAATCTAATAATTTTTTTCTCTGGAACATGGTTAATGAAATTCTCTAGTTGATATGGTGCATCATCTAGATATACTTCACAGTTAATCGTCCATTTATCTTCAATGAAGTGGACTTCTTTTGTAGGAATTTTCTTTTCACCCAGCCATATGAGGGTATCATGTATGGACCACCATGGTTTTGATGAGATGATGACAACTTCGTGACCCATTTTTGACAGTTCTAATAAAGTTTCTTGTGATTGGTCATAAAGCTCTAAATGTCTAAAAATTGAAGAGCCGTTAATATCCATAGCCCACTTCCAGAAGTCTTTGTCTGAATCGAAATGAGTTAATGGTTTTGAGAGACCCCAATCAGTTATTTCTTCTTCAGAGATTTTTGTACCAAATTCTAAAGCATACTGTGTAGTCCATCCTTTAGTAAAATCTGCAACTACTCCATCTAAATCTACACCAATTCTCACTTGACTAAGTTTAATTCTTTGGTGCATTATAGAAAGGTAATCTATTACCATTTAATATTATGCAACAAGCACTATACAGAAAATATCGACCTGAGAAACTTACAGAACTAGTGGGACAAGAAGAGGCAGTTTCATTAATTTCTAAACAGATTGAGAAAGACAGTCTAGGTCATGCTTATCTTTTTTCTGGACCAAGAGGAGTTGGAAAAACTTCATTAGCAAGAATAATCGCAACTCAGCTTGGGTGTGATCCTGTATTTGATATAACTGAAATTGATGCCGCATCTAACAACAAAGTAGATGACATTAGAGACATGAATGAAAGTGTGAACTTTATTGCGAGCAGCCCGGGTAAAAAAAGGGTGTACATCTTAGATGAGGTTCATATGTTATCAAATGCAGCATCTAATGCATTTTTAAAAACCTTAGAAGAGCCACCAGAACACATAATTTTTATTTTGGCAACAACTGAACCCGAGAGAGTACTTGAAACCGTTAAGAGCAGAACAACTCATATAGTTTTTAAAAAAATACCGGAAGAAGAAATTGTAAAAACTCTTCAGAAAATTGGGAAAAAAGAAAAGATGAAACTTAGTGTTGAAGTTTTAAGCACAATCGCTTCCTTTTCCGATGGATCATTAAGAGATGGAATTAACTTATTTGAACAAACATATAATACTTTTGGAACAAAATCAACAGTCGATGACTTATACGGGATACTTGGCAAGCTAAGTACAAAAGAATTTGAAATAATAGTTAATTCAATTGAAACACAAGATACTGGTTCTGTCTTGGGAGTGCTAAGGGATGCATACCAAAAGGGCTTGCAACCAAATGATATTGTAAACTCTATCTCTGAATTTTTTAGGAATATGTTTTATTTGAAATATCTAGCGGGAGATTCCAAACTCGAAAGTCTTACACCAACTCTTAAAAAGCTCTTAGAAGATGCAGATAAAAAAATAAACGCAAAACAATTGATTCGAATCCTGGATTTAATTGATGAATTGAATCATAATCTTTCAAACAGTACATCTCAGCATCTGAAGCTTGAGTTATTTTTAATGAAAGTAATAAGACCAGAATTAGGATCTGATATAAAAACAGTCAGCTATAGGGTTGATTTATTAGAGGGAAAAATTTCAAATTCTGAAACAACCATTAAACAAATAAACTCTAAACCACATAATGAAGATACCGCTGTAGCTAAAGAGGTACCAAAAAAAACAGATATTAGAAAAAATGTACAAAAAAAAGAATCCCTAGGTAATTTCGATGTTTATTGGCCAAAAATTCTCGAAGAAATGAAAAAAGAATTATCTCCAAGGAAATTTTCCTACCTAACAGCTGTAAGATCTGAGGTTGAAGAAGAGGATACAATAAATCTTATTGTTGACAAAGAGAACGAATTTTTATTTGAACAACTAAAAAAATCTCAAGAAATTACAGAACTACTAAAGTCAACAACTGCAAAAATGATGGGTTTAGAGGTAGTAGTTAAAGTATCTTTAAACCCCAATGCAAGAGTAAGCGATGAAGAAAAAGGCTTAAGTGTTGCACAAGAAATATTTGATGTCGAAGATTTAAGCTAAGATTCTTTAAAGTTAAGTTCACTCAAAGCTACTGTAATTCTTCTAGATCCTTGATTCTGTGCACTTTTACAAAGTTCGATAAAGCTTCTAAGCTCTCCAGTTCTAAATTTTTTAAGATTATCTCCAGCAGCAATAGACTCACTACGCTCTCTTTCCAGGAGTTTAATCTCTATTTCTTTTGCTCTTGCTAAATATGTACTACTTACCTCAAATAAGGTATCTATTCCATCTGCTATTGGGGGGTTAATATGGCCCATTATTACATCAATATATTCATTAATTTCTGCATGAAGATCTTCAACATTAGATAAACCTTTTTTTAAGGGAAACTTTTGCATTACTTTATCCTTTTCAAATTAATATATTTCATTTTAACGAAACGGAGAGACAGCAAGTTAAGTAACAAGATAAATAATGAATCGAATACTACTTCAAATATAGGCGCACTGGGATAAAGATTAAAATCGACCAACAGAAAGTATGTTCCTAAACCAATTAAAAATATCTTTAAGAAATCAATCATTAATAATTTATCAACAATTCTTTCTCCTCTAATTGTTAAAAATACAGATAAAATTAACATATTTAACCAGAGTGATGAAATAATTATTGTTGAGTAGCCAACCTCTGAAGGAGTAGTGTAAAATTTCAAGAAAATAATTGAAATAAAAGTTATAGAGGTTCCAACCCAAACAGGAAACCAGTAATTTTTTTGTACATAATAAGACCTTGTAACAATCTGATTGATTGACCATGGAATTAATCCGAAAGAGACTATAAAGAATATTGAAGACACTCTTAAAGTATCCTCACCACTGAATAGACCCCGTTGATAAATAACTTTTATAATATTTTCTGAGTTAACTAAAAAAAGAATCAGAACACCCGTATTTATTAGTGTTAGAACAGACAGTTGTTTTCTAATTAGTAACTTGAAATCTTCTAATTTATTTTCCACATATAAATTTGATAAAGTTGGGTAGCTAGCAACTCCTACAGCTTGAGCAATGACACCTATTGGAATTAGGGCTACTCTTCGTGCATACCTAAAAGAAGCAATAGAACCAGTAGTTAAAAAAGATCCAAAATAGCGAAAAAGTTGCTCATCTACCACTGCAATTGATTGCCCTACGATCAAAGGAAGAGAAATTGTTATATATTTAACAACGTGCTCAATTTTTGGTTTAAGTAATTTGAAAATAAGACCATTTTTTTTAGCGCCGAAGATCTGTATGAAAAAATGACCGATAATTGAGCCTATCAAACCACCAACTGCAAAACCATAAACAGTTGATTCAGGAGAAGATGAATAAATCCAACCAAATAAGATAATGGAAAAATTGTAAACCACAGGTGCAAGCGCAGCATATTTAAAATCATTCTTAAAATATTGAAAAGACATAAGAATTGCGCCAATGAAAAAAAATGTTTGGCTGAAAACTATTGGAACAAATAACTTAACAAATAATTCAGGGTCCTTTACATCTAGGAAGTTAACAATCTGATTTCTTAAAAAGAAAAAGACTATTGAAACGAAGGTAAAAACAATTGCTAATCCATACAGAAGTGAAACAAAGTAATCATTAAGTCCTTCTTTATTATTTTTAGACAAATCACTAAGAATGGGTATTAATGTTATAGCCAGGTAGCCACCAGCAGATAAATAAAACAAAAAATCTGGAATTATAAATGCTAGATCAAGGGTATCTGAAGCATCTGACACTCCAGTCCATTGGGCAAGTAGTATCTCTCTAAAGAAACCAAGTACTCTACTCATAAGATAAGATATTGATACTAGGGAGATAGAGCCAAGTAATTTACTAGAGTTGAGCATGTTTTTCTTTCATATCTTCTAGAAAGTTGTATGGAACTTTCATTGGATTGTTTTCATATCCAAATCCTAAATTTATATTTGGCTTTATATCACCATGATAATCAGAGCCGCCACATTCAAGAAGATTTAATTTTTTTGCAACCTCAGTAATTTGATTGGTTATATTTTTGCTATAACTTGAGTAAGTGCTTTCAAGACCGCTTATCCCAAAATCAGTTAATTTTTGTATGTAGCTAACAAATGATTGATTAATCCAATCCTCTTGTTTTGAGTATTTTTCATTACTCATAAGTGTGTGGGGGTGTGCTAAAAATACAAGGCATTTAGATTCTTTAGATAGCTCAATTATTTTTGTTATATCTGGTTGATGACTTCTTGAGTCTCCAATTTTTCCATTACCTAAATATTTAATAAAAGCTTCATTTATTGAACTTACGTAACCTTTATCTTTCAAAATACTTGCAATATGAGGCCTGCCAGGAACTTTCGTCTTAAAAGCATTTAGCTCAGACTTGTTAATCTCTATTCCTTCATTTTGTAAATTTTCAATAATTTCAATGTTACGAATTTCTTTCAAAAGCCTAATTTCTTGTAGAAATACTTCAACTGGAGATTGTTCCTCAATAAAGTATAGGAGTAGATGTATGCCTGCATAGGAGTTAGATTCTTCTAGCTCCTCCCATGAAACGCTAACTTCAACCCCATTAATAATCTCGATGTTTTCATTTTTAGGAAGTATTGTGAGGTACTCATGATCAGTAACAGACACTGCTTCAAGCTGCATGTCTACTGCTTTCTTGACAATTACTTCGGGGCTTTCTGTTCCATCAGAATTTTCAGAATGTAGGTGTAAATCAATACTCATTACAAACTAGAGTACTAGGTCTGTTATATCTTTAAATAGTTCATTAGAATGTTTGCAATGAGTTTAATAGTTCAAAAATATGGCGGCACGAGCGTAGCGAATCCCGAATCGTTAAAAATAGTGGCGGACAAAATTATCAGTGCAAAAAAGGAAAATCATCAAGTAGTAGTAGTCGTCTCAGCTATGGGCTCAAGTACAGATGAACTAATTACTCTTGCTAGTCAACTTTCAGATGAACCGTCGCCACGTGAAATGGACATGCTACTTTCGGCAGGGGAAAGGATAACCATGTCACTTCTCGCAATGCACCTTAACAGTCTTGGTTATGACTCATTTTCTCTTACTGGTTCTCAGGCTGGAATTATCACAACATCACGTCATGGTAGAGCTGAAATTGAAAAAATATCTGGAGAAAGAGTAAAGGAGGGACTCGAGAAAGGGAGCATTGTTATTGTTGCTGGGTTTCAAGGGTTTAATCCAGATACCAGAGAAATAACTACTCTTGGCCGAGGAGGCTCAGATGCGACAGCTGTTGCGCTTGCTGCTTCTTTAGATGCAGACAAGTGTGAAATTTATACAGATGTTGAGGGTATCTTTACCGCTGACCCAAGAGTTACAAAAAAAGCAAAGTTATTAAAAGAAATTACTTATGATGAAATGCTTGAGATGGCTTCTACTGGTGCTCGGGTGTTAATGGCAAGGTCAGTTGAGTTTGGTAGAAGGTATAATGTACCTATAATCGTTAGACCAACCTTTAGCGAAGGCACAGGAACGATAGTAAAGGAAAGAGTAATGGAACAAGCGATAGTTAGTGGCGTTACACATAATGATAAAGAAATTAAATTCACTCTATTTGGAGTACCTGACCAACCTGGTATCGCAGGGTCAGTTTTTGGACACCTTTCAGAAAAAGGGGTTAATGTGGATATGATCGTGCAGAATGTTTCTAAAGATGCCAAAACCGATATAAGTTTTACTGCCCCTGAAGAACAAAAAGAAGAGGTTGTAAAAATTCTATCAATACTAACAGAAGATTTGAACGCGGAGGGATCCGATACAGACGAAAACATAGCAAGAGTTTCAATTATTGGCGCAGGAATGAAATCAGAATCTGGTGTTGCTTCAAAAATGTTTAAAATACTGGGTGCTAATGAAATTAATATTGGAATGATTTCGACTTCACCCATAAGAATTTCATGCGTTATTTCAAAAGACGATATGCAAAAAGCAATTGAAGTTTTACACGACGAGTTCATAGTTGACTAAATGAAGATTGCAATAGTAGGTGCCACAGGACTAGTCGGTAGAAACATTATCAAACAATGCGAACAACTTCTTCCTAAAGAAATCGAATATCATTTGTTTGCATCAAGTAAATCTGCTGGAAAATCCCTCAAAATAAACGATCAAGATGTTGTAGTTCAAGAATTAAATTCTAAAAATATAAAAGAATACGATATCGCTCTATTCTCTGCGGGGGGAGATAGGTCAAAAGAATTTTCAGAATATTTTATCTCCCAGGGAAGCTATGTTATTGACAATTCTTCAGCATTCAGAATGCAGGATGAGGTACCACTGGTTGTGTATGGAATTAATGAAGACCAGATAACTACTACTACTAAACTTATAGCTAATCCAAACTGTACAACAATGGGTCTTGTGATGGCACTTAAGCCTTTACACGACAAATTTAATCTGAACAGCATAACTCCTGTAGCCTACCAAGCAGTATCTGGTTCAGGCACTGAAGCTGTTAACTCATTAAAGAAGGAAGAATTATTAGACAAAGAATCTTTACTAGAAAATAAGGACACTTTTTACTCTAGGCCAATTGCAAGAAATGTAATTCCACTAGCAGGGAATTTAACAGAGAATGAATACTCTGATGAAGAGATGAAAATTGTTTATGAGTCTAGAAAAATTCTGGATATTCCTGGATTGCTCGTCGAACCATCAAATGCAAGAGTCGGTGTAGTGACTGGTCATGGGGTATTTTGTTCTGCAGTTTTTGAAGAAGATGTAAACATAGAAGAGGCAATAAGTGTGTTAAATAATTTTGAGGGAGTCCAGTATTGGTCAGACACCTTAGCTACCCCACTTGATGCTGAGGACAATCTTAACGTACTTGTCTCGAGGCTTAGAATAGGACTTTCTAATACAAGAATTCTGAATTTTTGGTGTGTTTCTGACAATCTGCTTAAAGGTGCAGCATTAAATGCTGTCCAGATAGCAAGCTACTTGGTAAAGAAATGATTTCAATTCCAGATAATATAACCACGCATAAAAGAAGAATATTAGGACCTCTCGGAAGATTTGTCTTAAAAATTTCTAACTGGGAAATTAAAGGAGAAATTCCAAAATACAAGAGAATGGTTTTAGTTGGTGTCCCACATACTGCTATGAGAGATGCTTGGTATGGACTACTTGCAGTTTTAGCTTTAGATTTAAAGGTTAATTTTTTTGGTGCAAAATGGATTTTCACACGGCTTCCTAGTCCTGTAACTTTTTCTAAAAATTTAGACAAGCTAGGGATTCCTTGGCCACTAGGTTGGTTACAAAAAAGGTTATTGATGAGGTTAGGGGGAATTCCGGTTTACAGAACAGAGGCAAAGGGTCACATAAGAAGTGCGATAGAAGAGTTTTCTAAGCTAGAAAAATTTATTTTAGTCCTAACACCTGAAGGTGGCACTTACGTAGTTTCACAATTTAGAAGCGGATTTTATTATATTGCAAAGGATATGAATATCCCATATGTTCCAGTAGAAATTGATTTTAAAAACAGATCATTCAACATTCAAGAACCACATTTTGTTACAGGGACTTTTGAAGAAGAATCAATAAAGCTTGAAGAACTGTTTCAAGGAGTTGAGGGAGCTACAAGAACCTTTACAATGTTAAAAGAAAAGGAATAAATAAACTCAGCATATAGTTTCCTACAGGAATTTTTTTCAAGCCAAGTAAATTGATGCCTACACCGATTAAAAGAACACCTCCAATACCCGCTATAGAATCGGATATTACCTGATCAATGTTGGTGTTAATAAGTACTGCACAAAGGGTGAAAAATCCTTGATATGCCAAAATTGAGATTCCTGAATAAACAGCACCCTTCCCACCACTAGAAGTGATAAAAATTACTAAAAAACAATCCAGAGCAGTTTTTATTAAAAGTAATTCTAAATTGGATTCAACCACATCAAAGAACGGACCAATTATGGCTAAGGGGCCAGTAATTACTATTAGAGTTGTTGACAGGTAGCTGTCCATAAATTTACCTTGGTCTAAATCTGAATTCTCAAACTTTTTATACAAGTAGTCTCCAAACTTTTTAATCTGATCTTCTATTCGGAGGTAATTACCAATTAATGCACCAAGAATGACAGCAAACAATGTAAAAATGAAATCAGGACTTTTTAAAGACTCCCTTACACCTAAAGCAAGTACAAGTAATCCCAGTGGAAGTAAATTTTCTTCAAAATTTTTTATATCTTTTTTAAAAAACAACCGAGCAAGAATACCAACAATCAAAACTCCAAGACCATTAATGAGTGTACCAATTCCAGGGAACATTATTTTTTGAAGTCGTTATGACTTCTGCTTGGTGTGGGACCTTCTTGGCCTTGGTACTTGCTTCCATAAGCTTCTGAACCATACGTAGCCTCTGAAGGAGAGTTTAAATAATAAAATGATATCTGACCAATTTTCATTTCTGGATAAATCATAATAGGAAGATTTGCCACATTTGAAAGCTCCAACGTTAGATATCCTGAGAATCCTGGGTCAACAAATCCTGCTGTTGAGTGAATTAAAAGGCCAATTCTTCCTAATGAAGACTTACCTTCTAACCTAGCTACAACCTTGTTGGACAAACTAACTTTTTCATATGTAGTTCCAAGAACAAATTCTCCTGGGTGAAGTACAAAAGGTTCAGCCTTTGTTGAAGTTACTAAGCTCGTAAGGTCTTGTTGCTCAGCTTTGGGATCAATATGGCTGTATTTGTGATTTTCAAAAACTCTAAAATCTGCTCCAACTTTTAGGTCAACACTTGAGGGTTGTATGTAACTTTCTTCTAATGGATCAATTTCAATTAATTTTTCTTTTAAAGCTTTTTTAATATCAACATCTGAAAGCATACTTCCCCTTTTCTTTGAATATACTAACCTACTTTTCGATTTTATTAATTATTTACAATAGATGCAATCGCCCAGAAAGTTATAAAAAATCCTATACCACCTAAAAAGAGTGTTCTAGAAGCATAAAACTCTTCCTCTCTGTAATTTCTACCAAAGTATGCAAATAGACTTCCAGCAAACATTGCTCCTCCAAAACCTAGGAGTAATAAATTAATTGTTAAATCTAAAGCAAAAGGATCATCCATAACTTATATTATGATAATGATTATGTTCAAAAGTAGTAAAGTAGTTGAAATATTTCTTAAGTATGACATCTCTAAAAGTAGTGATCCAAATAAATATAAAATAGCACCTTTGAAGGGAATTACTAATAACAGTTTTGTAGTTGAAGTAGATGATAAAAAATTTGTATTAAGAATACCTGGTGAAAATCCTGATGAAATAAACAGAGAGTCAGAAAAACATAATACCCTTTTAGTACAAGAGATGGGACTAACACTTCCGCATATTATTTTTGATGAAAAAAATGGGATTAAGATTTCTGAGCATTTTGATATCTATACATATAATAATTCGGACTTTAAAAATTCTTCTTTAAGAAATAATGCTCTACAAGAACTTGTTAAGCTTCACAATTCAGGTTTAGTTTTCCAAAGTAATTTTAAACCGATGGAAGTTTTTGTAAATATAGCTGATGAATCAAATAAATTAGAACAAGAGGCAAAAGAAGCTGGAGAAAAGATAGTTTTCAAATTAAATGAAATAGGAACCCAACAAAGACCTTGCCATCAAGATCTTTATGCCGGCAATTTCACTATCTATAGAGATAGAACTTATCTAATCGACTGGGAGTATTCATCTATGGGAGACAATTACTTCGATTACGCAGATTTATTCTGGCAAAATGAATTTGATTCCGATAAAAACTTAAGAGAAGAAAGTCTAAAAGAACTCCAGATTTCAACTACAGAAGAAATTGAAAAATTTGAATATTTTGAAATATTATCAATGATCACCTGGGGTTTATGGGCTTTAAGGAAATCTCCAAATGAAAATAATGGAGAAATGGCATTAAAACAAGCCATAAATCTAACACAGATTAAAAAACTTTAAAAGATTTTCAAATAATGACGAGAATGCGTTAGAATTTCGCAGTTAGATAAAAAGGATAAAATTTAATTTATGGGATCTTTGATAAAGAAAAGACGTAAAAAAATGTCTAAACATAAATATAGAAAACGTCGTAAATCAAATAGACATAAGAAGAAAAGCGTCTAGATTTCCCCAGACTCATTATTTAAGAACTCTTCGATTTGCTGTACAAGATTTTCATTTGAATCGTCAGAAAAGTTATCTTCAATTGTCAGTTCTGCGTCTTCAAGCTTTGAAACATACTCAGCTAAATCTTCTGAATTTTCCATTGCTTTTTTAATCTTTGTTTCAAATTGCTGGCCTTCTGATTGAATTCCAGTGTCATCAATTTCTATTTGAAGGATGTCAGCAGACTTGTGTAATAGAGCGCTTATTCCTTTAGGATACCCACCTGAACTTAAATAGTGAGGAACTGCAGCCCAAAGTCCTGAGGTCTCTATTCCGCTATTTCTTAATTCATGTCCGACAACACTAGTAATTCCAGTAGGTCCAGAATAATTTGTTGGCAGAACGTTATATCTTGAATGAAATGTTGGGTCATCACTTACTCCAAAAATTGGAACTGGCAAAGTATGAGCTACCTGTCCAAAAAAAGCACCAAGAGTGACAGCTTTTTTTACTCCTAGCTCAATCAAGACATTGGCAATATTCTCAGAATAAGTTTTCCACCTCATTGAAGGCTCTTCCCCAAAGACCAATACAACGTCATTAGATGATTTGTAATCTTCAATAGAGTAAAAAGAGGTCTGTGGCCAATGAAAATTTCTTTCACCTATCTCTTTTACGTCAACTATTGGTCGTCTCATTTGGTAGTTATAAAAATTTTCAGAGTTAACTTCTGCAAAGGGGTCTACATCATGATTATTGCAAAGATTTTCTATACAGCCGCTCGCTGTATTACCAGCATCACTCCAGCCTTCAAAAGCTAGAACAGCAACTGGTTCAGATAAAAGTGGTTTTCTGTGCCAAATTACATCGTCCATAACAAAATGTTAACCACTGTAAATATTTATCTAAAAACTAATTTGTTAGTTTTCTTGAAGAGTTAACCACTACTGAAATACTGGACATCGCCATCGCCAATGCTCCTAACTTAGGGGATATATTTCCTGAGACTGCCACAGGTATCATTAACGTGTTATAAATAAAAGCGAGAAATAAATTTTGATTAACCCTCATACTACTTTTTGCTGCTAAATTTTTTATACTTAGTATTTTTTCGAGACCTCCGCTTTGAATAACAATATCACTAGACGCTTGCGCAATCTGACTACTAATTGAAGTAGTAATTGAAACATCTGCTTGCTGAAGAGAAGGAGAGTCATTAATTCCATCTCCGATGAAAATAACTTTTTCATTCTGTTGAATATTTTTTACATATTGAAGTTTGTCTTCAGGTGTTTGGTTACCTAAAGCATTACTTATACCTATTCTTTTTGCGAGAATGTCTACTTTTTCTGAACTATCCCCAGACAAAATAGATATGTCATAGTGGTGCTTGATGCTTTGCAATAATTCATCGTTAATTGTTAAATCTTCTTCTAGGTCTATGGATACATTTTGATCTCCAATTGAAATATCTAAAATATTTTCAATTCCTTTTTTTCTTTTAATTAAAACTTGTGTGCCATTCACTATTCCATGAATTCCTGAACCAATATCTTCTTTAACCTGTTCAGAGGAGAACAAAGGCAGCTCTCTTTTTTCAGCTTCTAAAACCAAGCTCTTAGCAACAGGATGGTTAGATTTAATTTCTAGGCTTGCGACATAAGATAAAACAGTATCTTCAGATAAGTTTGTATCAGATGTATCTATTTTACTTATATTGAATACTCCAGATGTTAGTGTCCCAGTCTTATCAAAAATTATTTTATTTAACTGTCTAACATTTTGTAATTTATCAAAGTTTTTAAATATAAAACCATCTCGATAGGCAAGAGAAGAGGCTTTATAAAGAATTATTGGGGTTGCTAAACCCAAGGCACAAGGACAGGCGATTACCAAAACAGAGATTGAAATTTCTAAAGATCTAATTAAATCTGTATTTTGTATTAAATATCTATACAAAAACGTAAACAAACTTAGGGCTAATATGGTTGGTACAAAAAACTGAGTTATCCTATCAAGTACTTTTTGAATAGACGGAGTTGTAGATTGGGCCTCTAAAATTAAACTTTCAATTAAGTCATATGTTGAAACTGCTCCATCTTTAACTTCAACTTCCAAATATCCATCTAAGTTGATACTTCCAGCTAAAACATTGTCTCCAGGACTTTTATCTATAGGCCTTGACTCACCAGTTAGAAAATCTTCATTAGTTGAAGATGTTCCATTTATGACAATTCCATCAATCGGAATAATTTCTCCGGGAGAAATCCCTATTAAATCACCGGTTGTGAGATCTGAAACTTTTTTTATTTGAATATTTTTATCAGATAATAATTTTGCATTTTGAGGACGAGAGTTTTTTATAGCTTCTGATACATTAATAGAGTCTTTTATAGATATTTCTTCTACAGCCTTACCAAAAAGAACAAACGAAATGATATAAGCTCCAGCATCTATGAACATATCACTATTGCTTGATGGTAGTAAAGAGACGGCAACTGAACTTAAGCTCCCAAGAGATATGAGTGTGTCCATATTAAATTCAAGATGTCTAATTTTTTTAAATGCAGAAATATGGAATCTTCTGCCAAAAATAAATATGACCGTAAATCCAAGTAAGTAGGAAATGAATGCATTGTCACTCTGAAAGCCACGAGAGATACCCGCAGAAAAGACTAGTGACAAAAAAGGTATGAAGAAAGTAGCTACATAGTTTGTTTTAGCATCTTCTTTTGGAGCTGAGATATTTGCAGAGTACCCTATAGAGTTAATCTTCTTTATCAGCTCTTCAATATTAAGATTTTTTTGATAGGTTATTACAGCTTTTTTTAAAGGAAAATTAACAGATACTGATTCTATAGACTCATCTTTAGAAACAACTCTTTCAATTCTTGCTGCACATGCGGCACAAGTCATACCCTCAAGATCGAGGGTTAAAGTTTCGTTAACTTTGGACAACTGTGTAGCCTTGTTCATCAAGTAAGGATGCTACAGTTGTCATTTCGATACTATCTGAAATACTAAGTGAAACAGCTTTTGTGTCTATGTCTACCATGACATTTGATACACCATCTACATCAAGAGCCTTTTCTATGGTTTCTTTGCAGTGGCCACAGCTAATTTCTGGAACAGTAAATTTTTTATCCATAAGGATATAGTAGTGTCAAGGCTGTTATAAATTGTATTAGAATTGTTTAGCTTTTTTTAAATTAAGCAGTTGCTTGTAAAATGCGGCCTCTTACTCGAGGATATTTTACTGGAGCATGATTGAAACAATGATCTCTTTTGTTATAAATGCTCAATTGAGTACTGCATGATTCATCCTTGCACACTCTGCCCTGGTCAAAACTTTTTGAAGGTCTTATTCCACCTTTAATTTGACTTGCTTTCAGTCCGTCAGTCATTTTATTCCTTTATAGTTTGTGAATATATTCACAAGGTTAACAACATTAATTACAGGATGCAAGTATTTCTTCAAGATTTACTTAATTTTTTTTGGTCTAAAAATGCTTCATCAGTCCATTTCCTACCGAGGAAATCTTGAACAATTTCTTCAGCAATTTTTGATCCACCAACGGCTAATATTTTCTCTTTATATTCTTTCCCCACACTTTGAGAAAGAACCCCCTCTTTTTCAAACCTACTAAACAAATCATCTCCGATTATGTCAGCCCACAAATATCCATAATAAGCAGCATCATACCCACCTAGCAGGTGTCCAAAACAACCTAAATGGTTAACATCATTTGGATATTTTAATGTTGTGACAATTTGTGAATTCCTCTCTACTTCATCAAGACTATCCGTAAAATCTAAACCATGTAGATGTTGATCTGCCAATCCAAAAGATACTTGTCGAAGTGTTAGTAAACTTACCCCTATGTTTTTTGTAGCGTTTATTTTTTCACTTAGCTCAAGACTGAGTGTTTCACCAGTTTCTACGTGTTTAGAAAATCTTTTCAAGCACTCACTTTTCCAAACCCAGTGCTCCATTATTTGACTTGGAGCTTCAACAAAGTCCCACTCAACATTTGCACCAAGAAACCTTGCAAATTTAGACTTACCGATTCCATTATGGAGAACATGTCCAAACTCATGAAATAGAGTTTCTACTTCATCAAAATTCATTAAACCATCACCTGCGTTGGGGTTAGGAAAATTAGTAACCATTGAGCATACTGGCAAGACTTCACCATCTTGACTACCTGGAGAAATATCAAATACTGCAGCATGGGTATACTTTCCTTCTCTGGGGTACAGGTCTAGATAAAAATATGCTATTTTCTTATTCTTTTCATTCCATATAGACCAAAGTTCTACATCTTCGTGCCATGCGGTTTTAGAATCTTCTTTTTTAATTGAGATATCAAATACATCCTCACAAATTGAAAACATTTCGACTTTAACATCATGGATGTAAAAATATTTTTTTAACTCACTATTATCAAGATTGCTCAACTTATTTCTTTTTTTGGTTATTAAGTATCTAATATCCCACGGTGACAAATCTGCTGGGTCGATATTGTCATCAGACAATTCAAGCTTTTCAGTTTCTGCTGATTTTTGAAGTGTAGGAATTAAACTATCATACATTGCACTCACATTGTCAGGATTCTTTGCCATCCTGTATTTAAGTCTGTACTGAGACCAAGTTTCAAATCCAAATAATTTAGCTTTTTCATTTCTGAGAACAACAGTCTCTTGAAGAATAGGTAAGTTGCTAGACACAGCCCTATTGTTAAATGCTTTCCAAACTAGTTCTCTAGACTTTCTAACTGAACAATTTTCTAGAACAGCATTTACATCTGGATAGGCCATTGTCACAGTATATTTTCCAGATTTAAATTCTAAACCTCCCAGTTCCCCACCACTTAAACCTGTTAGCTCCGAGGCTTCTAAATAAACTTCTGATTTATCATCTGCTATATTTTTTGAAAAATTTATTTCTAAATCGATTAATTTTTTCTCAATTTCAATAAGTCTTAATTTGCTATCTTTTTCTAGATTGTGACCGGCATCAATAAAGTCTTTTTCAAGTTCATCGTGATATTTTTTAGACTCTGAATCTAGAGTACTTGCATCAATTAATTTAAATTTTTTATACAATTCCACATCAGTAGTTACCTCAATCAGATAGTTGCCTATTAACGATTCAGCCTTGTTGCCATAGTCTCTGATTTCTTCAGAGTTGCTTACGTCTGCTAAAAAAGCAACCCTACCAGATAAATCGGAAATAATTCTTTCAAATGAATCAAACATCATGAGCTCGGGAGTTTCAGAGTCTTTAATTTCTGAGATTATCGCATTACTTTCTTTCAAAGAATTCCCTACTTCATTTACTAAATCATTTTTAGTTATTTTTGAATAATCGAACATTTATCTCCTTTGAGTTTTTTATGATAGTATTTGTCTTATGGATATCAAACTTGAATTTTGTGTAGTTTGAAACTACACACCTCGTGCAGTTAGCACGATTGAAGACATTTTAGAAATATACGGTCAAAAAGTTAAATCTATTAATTTAATTCCTGGGTCAGGAGGAGTTTTTGAATTTTATCTCAATGATGAACTTTTATACTCCAAGTCAGAGACAGGACGACATACAGAAGAAGGTGAGATTCTAGGTCTTATTGAAAAAGCACTAAGTTGAGTATTCCTTTCGACCTCTCGATTTTTGAATTAATTTTTTTAGCACTTTTATTGTTTATTTCTGCATCTGTCCAAGGAGTACTTGGGTTTGGTTTTGCGGTTATTGCCTCTCCAATTATTGTTCAAATAGAACCTGCGCTAGTCCCTCAGCTACTTTCTCTTCTCGGGCTTCCATTAGCTTTAAGAGTTTTTATTAGAGAAAAATCTAAAGTTAACTGGAAACCAATGAAATTTCTTGTCGCTGGACGAATTATAGGGGGACCGATCGGCTTACTTTTTCTAACGACTTTAAATCCAGATTTACTCTCAATATCTGTTGGTGCAATAGTGTTAAGTGCGGGACTAGGTTCTTATTTTGGTTGGAATTTAAAAAGAAATTCTATAAATGCATTAATTGCTGGTACATTCTCAGGAATTTTTGGAATGATTGCAGCAATTGGAGGCCCACCCATTGCAATTTTATATAGAGGAACAAAAGGAAGTGAATTTAGGCCATCTTTAAATGCAGTATTCACTTTAGGAATAATGATTACACTTTCTTTATTGTTGTTTACTGGAAATATTTTACAAGATCACTTGATTTTATTTATGTATCTAGTTTTACCAGTTTTGTTAGGAATAAGGTTTTCAAGCTCACTCTTTTCTAAAGTTTCAGACAAACTAATTGCAGATATGGTGACTTATTTTTCAATAATTTCAGGAGCTACAGTTATCTATAGGGTTTTATTTTAATTTATTTCATCGCTACTAATTACTAAGATGTGAACATATGTTATTCAAAGCAATACTCGCAGGGGTCTTATATTTTTTAAGCTTCCCACCATTTGATTATTGGTATTTAATATTCCCCGCGATTTACTTTTTCTATGGTTCAATTATTCAAACTGAAAAAATATTTATCAAAGGATTTATCTTTGGATGTATAGCTTACGGGGTAATTTTATTTGGAATTCAATCAATTGGATACGAAGCATGGGTTCCTTTAACGATTCTTATGGGTTTAATGTATGGTTTCTACAGCAAGCTACTTAATTTTGCTGGAAATATAACAAATAATAATGTACTTGCTTTGGTAGGGGTTGTCAGTTCATTTGGCCTATTGAGGTCGTACTTTCCCTTTGGAGGCTTTCCTTGGGGATATTCTTCAACTGTTTTATTGACGGGTGTTTCTGAAGTATCCGATTACCAAGAAAATGTATTTTTTGATGTAATTCCAATCCTATTCAAAACTTTTGGACCAATTGGGTACTCACTTTTACTCGAAAGCTTAATTTTATTTATATTTCTGACATTCATGAACAAAGAAAAACTTAGTTACATTTTTATAAAACTATTGATAGTGATAGTTGTTCTAACTTTACCCAACTTTTTTCAACAACCATCTGAAGTGAGTGAGCTAGTAAGAGAGATCGAAGTATCAATAGTGCAAGGAAACAGTCCATGTCCAGGTGCTAAAAATAAATGTGAAAATGAGAGACAACGTATATACGACAACCATCTTTCTCTTACAAAACTATTAGGCAGTGAAAATATTGGAGAAGAGGCTGATTTAAGCAAGCTCATTGTTTGGGCAGAAAGTTCTAGTGGTTTTAAAAATGACCCCAAAGTAAATATTGAAACACTAAAAGAGATAGCTTTGGAAGCTGAAAGATTAGACTCCTCTTTTTTAATTGGTGGGGACAGACCATCAAATCCAGGAGAGTTTGAAAACTATGCTATTTATATTAATGAAAGTGGTCAAATTGCTGGAGAGTACCTAAAGCAACACCCAGTACCTTTCGGTGAGTATATCCCTTTTCGAAAATATTTAGAATGGATACCACCTCTCGCACTTGTTCCTAGAGATATGACTAGAGGATCCCAGCAGGAAGTGTTTACGAACGAAGATCAAATAAAAATATCTCCTGTAATTTCTTTTGAAGGCTCATTTGATAGGTACATAAGAAGAAGTGTTGACCAGGGTGCCGAAGTAGTTGTAATTTTGACTAATCAGGCAAGTTATGGTGAAAGTGGAATGTCAGACCAATTTATACTTATGTCTAGAGCTAACGCAATAGCAAATAACAGAGATATTGTACATGCTGCAATAACCGGTAAATCAGCATTTATTAGCGGGATAAATGGTAAAGTTTATTCTTCTTCGGATCTATTTACTGATGAGGTGCTTACAGAAAAGATCAAAACGTCTAACAAGATGACCCTCTATACAAAATGGGGAAATTATTTAAATTATCTCATGATTGCCTTAGCTTTAGTTAGCTACTCTTTTCAAAATACCAAGAAATTGACTTTAAACAATCAGCATATTCAAAACCATGCATTTAGTGATAGTGACAAAAGGGCAAAATAGGTTTATAGTTCTGAATCATTCATAGGAAGACCCCGTGTAGCAGCAGCTTCGACTGTTCCTTCTTGAAAAGCTCTTAGTCCAAACTTTGGCAGGACTGCAAACACATGATCAAAGATATCAGATTGAATACCTTCATATTCAACCCAATCAGTTGTATTTGTAAAAGTATAAAGTTCTAAAGGAACTCCTACAGCAGTCGGAGCAAGTTGCCTAACTAGTAGAGTCATAGTTTCAGTATTGAGACCATCATGATTTTTTAAATAATTAAGAAGGTATGCTCTCAAAGTTCCGAGGTTGGTAAGCCTTCTTCTCTCTTTTTCCCCACCAATTGAAGCATTATATTTTTCAATATCTAAAATTTTTTCAGAAAGATATCTACTAATTAAAGGCATCTCTTTTAATTTGTCAATATCTTTATCTTCCATAAACTTGATACTCGAAATATCTATTGAGACGGATCTCTTTATTCTCCTGCCTCCGTACTCTGACATTCCTCTCCAGTTTTTAACAGAAGTCGTGACAATTTTTGAAGTAGGTATTGTTGTTATAGTTTTATCCCAATTCTGAACTTTAACTGTATGTAATGCGATATCGATAACATCACCGTCTGCACCATACTCAGGAACTTCTATCCAATCTCCATTCTTAATAATATTGTTCTGACCTATTTGAACTGATGCTATGAAAGATAATATTGTGTCTTGGAAAACGAGCAGTAAAACTGCCGTCAGTGCTCCTAAACCACTTATGTAATAACTAACTGGTTGTCCAGTAATTATTGCAAATATAATGATGAATATAAATGAGTTCAGAGCAATTTTTATTATTTGCACATAGCCTTTTATAGGTTTATTTTTTAGTGAATTTATATTTTCGGAAACTTTATTCAAAACATTTAACATTTCGAGGAGTGTTAATCCAATGAAAAGTGTTAATAGTGAGCTTGAAACCCTTGAAGAAATTTCGGTATTAAAAATGTCCAAACTGAATTGTGGTGTTGCGATTAAAAAGTTATAAAGTACAAAAACAAATACATAAGAAATTCTATTTAGAAACTTTTTATCAAGAAAAAGATCATCTATATAGGTACTAGTTTTACTTGCACCTCGTTTAATTATTGGAAAAATAACGGATCTAAGTAGCACATAAGAAATAACTAATACTCCAGCTAACAGGCCAAGTATTGGCAAATCTGATGTATTTAAATTACCCATAAGTTAATCCTACTCTAAAAACCTTTTTGTTGGCTTTCCCAAGGGGGTGGTGCATGATTTGAAAATTCCTCAATACTCGGACCCTCAAGTGACTGAAGTCTATTTTGCCCAATAATATATGAAACAACTAATAAGATAATAGTTGTTTGGTTTGAAGATAAAAGTTTTATTGTGACAAGTATTTCAGGTGAATTAAAGAATATTATTTGAAGACCACCTTTTATGAATAAGTATAAAGTCCAGATAATAGCAACTCGTGTGTAGGCAGGACGAACTTGTTCATGCAGGTACCACTCTTGAGGCCATTTTCGAATTGCTTTAGAGCTATAAATAGTAAATGGTTTTTTAATTATTATTGAAATTAAACCGACAGTCGCAATTGAGACATCTCTCACTATCCCTGGAATAAAAAAACCGGAGGGACTTCCTTGGATTCTGGCCAAGGCAAGAGCTACAAGTGTCCCAACTAAACCATAGAATACAAATTTTAAATTTTGTTTTTTTAAAATGCGATAAACAAACAGAGCTGATAGCAAAACACCTGTGTATAAAATTGCTTGGTTTAGAGTAACAAAATTGTTTATGGTTACAAAAAAGAGAGGTGCAATTACTGAATCAAACACACCTTCTTGGTTAAGATTTAATTCTTTTAATTCTTCTTTAATTTCTAGATATTTCGCGTAAAATTTTTTCAATTTATAGAAACTTGCTATTGAAAGAGTCTTTATCGTTTGTAGCAGAGCTTTCATTTTCAATAAAATCGGAAATTAACGAAATGTCAACTTTATATTTTTCAGAAAGTGTTTTTACCATCTCTTCAGTTGATGAATTTTCAAATGTAAGATCTTGGATAGATCTGTATGCATCGTCTCTATCAATACCATTTTTGACTAAAGCTGAAAGAATTTTTTGACTGTTTAGTTTATCTGATGCAATACCTAGATTCTTTTCTATAGCTTGATAATTTACATGTAGTCCCTGAAAAATTTCGCTCAAATCTTTTGTAATAAAACAAATTAAATTAAATGCATCTGGCAAGATAATTCTCTCAACAGAGGAATTAGAAATATCTCTTTCGTGCCATAAAACTATATTTTCCATGCTGCTTAGCGAATAGCCCCTTATTACTCTTGCTAATCCTGTAATTCTTTCACTGGCGATTGGATTTTTCTTATGAGGCATTGCAGATGAACCTTTTTGACCTTTTTTAAAAGGCTCACTCAATTCTGAGACTTCTGATCTTTGATAGCCTCTGATGTTTGTTGCAATTCTTTCAAAGCTACTTGCAAGTAGGGCGATACTGCTGACCACTTCAGCATATCTATCTCTTGCTACAATCTGACTCGCAAAGATTTCAGGTTCCAGCCCAAGCTTATTGAGTGTAAGCTTCTCAATATTTTCGTCTACTACAGTGTGATTCCCAACAGGTCCACTTAATTTGCCTACAGAGATTGTTAGTAAGCAGTTCTCTAAGCGAATCTTATTCCTTTTTATTTCTTGATACCAATTACCAAAAATATTCCCCAAAAAAGTTGTTTCTGCAAAAACACCATGAGTTCTTCCAACAATTTGTGTATTCATTTCTTGTTTTGCTTTAATTTTGATTTCTTCAAGAAGTTGATTTAGCAAATTGATTGTTATATTTAACGACTCCTTAATTAGTAAACTATTTGCCGTATCTACTACATCGGAGCTGGTGAGCCCATAGTGAATCCAATTGGAATTTTCACCTACCTTAGCTTGAAGTATGTCAACAAAAGATGCTAAATCATGGTTTGTTATTTTTTCTCTTTCGTATACCTCATCTTTAAGAATTTCAATTTTTTCGATTACTTTAGAAACTCCTGTTGGAGAAATTTCTTTCTCCTCTAAAGTTTCTAGATATTTTTGTTCTACAATTTTCCAGGTATCAAATTTGTTTTGATCGTTCCAAATTGTTTGAATTTCAGGGTATTGATATCTCTCAATCATTATTGATAACTATATTCTGGGTTCTTTCAGGACCTACACCTATGAATGTTATTGGAATTTCAATAAATTCCTCGATAGCATTGATATATTTTTTAGCATTTAGAGGTAAATCATCAAAATTTTTGATAGAAGTAATATCTTCAGACCAACCTTTAAATGTGTCGTAAACTGGATCTGCGTCATAAAACACATTTTGTTGATATGGATAATCAGTAATTACTTCATCGTTATGTCTATAACCAATACCAAGCTTTATTTCCTCAAGACCTGAAAGAACATCAAGTTTTGTAATAAACAACTCAGTTAGAGAGTTAACTCTTACAGAGTATTTTAAAGAAACTAAGTCAAGCCACCCACACCTTCTCCTTCGACCTGTAACTACTCCAAACTCTGCACCTTTCTCTATTAGGAAATCTCCAATATCATTTTTTTGTTCTGTAATAAAAGGACCGCTACCAACACGTGATATATACGCTTTAGTAACACCGACTATTTTGTTCAAACTCAGCGGACCAACTCCAGAACCAATCGCAGCATTACCTGACGAGGTATTTGAGCTTGTTACAAAAGGATAAGTGCCATGATCAATATCTAGTAAAGTTCCTTGAGCACCTTCAAATAAAATATTCTTATTTTCTTTAATTGCTTTCGAAATCATCAAAGAAGTATCTTTTACATGGTTTGTGACGATATCTTTATAAGATTTGAATTCATTAATAATTTCATCTGCGTCGAGAGGTTCACGATTGTAGATTTTGGTTAGAAGTTTGTTTTTTTCTTCAGTGTTTATTCTTACTTTTTCTTCAAATATTTTATCATCGAGCAGATCTTGTATTCTAATTCCACTTCTTTGTATTTTGTCAGCATAACAAGGCCCTATGCCTTTTTTGGTTGTTCCAATTTTATTTTTCCCTAAGCTTTCTTCTATAAGTTCATCGAGTAATTTGTGATAAGGCATGATGACATGGGCATTGGGAGAAATTGCTAATTTTTCTGTACTAACATTTTTGGAGTTCAACATTTCAAGTTCATTTTTGAGGAAGCCAATATCTACAACACATCCAGATCCTATTACGGGAACACAATCTGGGTAAAGGACACCAGAAGGTGTTAGTGATAAAGCAATTTTTTCATCGCCGACAACGATGGTATGTCCTGCGTTGTTTCCACCTTGAAATCTAACTACATAATCAGCTTCTGAAGCAAAAAAATCTGTGACTTTACCCTTACCCTCATCTCCCCATTGGGCTCCGAGAACTACGGTGGCAGTCATTTAAACTCCTTATGTACAACTCCAAATTTTAATGTCAGTTTATATTTATCTTTAGCGATTTCTTAGCGAATCTAGAGATATATGCAACTAATTAGATATATAAAGAGAAAAATTTTATATACAGAAACCTTTTTTTTAGTATATTAGTTGTAGATTGCTTTTTAATGAAGCAGTCTACTTTTAATTAAAAGGAGAAACATTGAATAAAAAAACAATCGTATCTCTGCTTGTACTCGCATTAGTAGCTGTAGCATGTGCTGCAGAAACTACTGAAGAAGCAGTAGAAGAAGTAGTTGTTGAAAAAACAACTCTTGAAACAGTAACCGACAGAGGATTCCTCAAGTGCGGTGTTTCAGGTTCTGCTGTAGCATTCTCAGAGACTCAAGCCGATGGTTCTGTAACCGGTATTGATGCAGACTACTGTTATGCAGTAGCAGCAGCAGTATTCGGAGATTACAGTAAAGTTGAGTTCACTGCTTTGACAGCTGCTGAAAGATTTACAGCATTGTCAGCTGGTGAAGTTGATCTCTTAATAAGAAACACAACTTGGACACAATCTCGTGATACCGACCTTGGTAACGATTTTGGACCAACAACTTATTATGATGGTCAGCAATTAATGGGTAGAAATTCCGATGGACTTTCTGGCTCATCAACTCTTGCAGACATCGACGGCTTAAGAGTTTGTACAAATGCTGGTACAACAACAGAGAAAAACATTACTGAAGGAGCAGGTCTTGTAGGCGCAACTATAGAGCTTGTAACAGTTGAAGCATTCCCAGAAGCTATGGAGAAATTCAAAGCTGGAGAATGTGATCTTGTAACTACAGATGGTTCCGGTCTTGTTGGTAACAGAGCTAAAGAGGACAAGATGAATGACTGGGCAATTTTCCCAGCCACTCCAATCTCAAAAGAACCTCTTGGACCTGTTTATCGTTCAAACGATAGCCAATGGGCAGATATTGTTAACTGGACAGTATATGCTACATTCATCGCTGATGAATATGGTGTAACACGTGCAAACGTTGATTCATTTGACTATGAGGCAAATCCAGAAATGGGACGTCTTACAGGTAAAAATGACGGCGAACTTCAAACAAGCATGGGCTTAAGTGCAGATGCTTACTATAACGTTATCAAGCAAGTTGGTAACTATGACGAGATTTATTCAAAGAACTTAAATCCTGTCGGACTTTATAGAGAAGGTTCAGCTAACGCACTTTGGACAGATGGCGGATTAATTTACGCACCACCTGCAAGGTAAAAACTTAAATGTTTTAAAAAAGGGGTCTTCGGACCCCTTTTTTTTATTCTTTATAATCCACCTAGAAATGTAGTTATTTGGGTGCTATCATTTTCTAATATTGATGACTTTTAAAAAAATGAAAATTAATACAGCTTTTTGGAGAGATGTTAGGTTCCTTAAATGGGCAGGTCAGATTGCTTTTTTATTTTTATTATTCAATATAGTTAGTAACTTCATCTCTCAAGCTATCAATAATTTAAATGCTACTAATTTACCTTTTTCGTGGCGATTTCTTGGAACAACTCCAGGAGTACTTATTTCAGAAGGTTTTGTAACTTACCCTGAATCTGGTCTTCAGGCGTTACAAGTTGGTATGGCTAATATGTTACGTATTACTTTATCGGGAATATTTGTAGCAACAATACTTGGAACAGTAATAGGTGTTGCTAGGCTTTCCAAAAACTGGGTTGTTCAAAGGTCATCAACAGGACTTGTTGAGACAATCAGAAATATTCCTTTATTAGTACAAATCTTCTTTTGGCAAGCTGTTATTTTATCTTTCCCAAGACCAGAAGAGTATGACCGTGGAGAAATGATATTTGATATTAGTGCAAAGGGTATAGCTTTTCCTTGGCTGGATGCTCAGGAAACTAGCTGGTTATTTGGTGTTTGGTTTATTTTATCTTTCATTGCAGCCAGGAGAATTTTTAAATGGAGAGTTTCTGTAATGGAGTCTGAAGGAAGAGAAGCTTATCCAGGCATAGCATCATTTGTAACATTTACAGTATGGAACATTGGGGGATGGTTTGGTGGTTATAAAGCTGTAGGAGCTATAGGTTTTGCTGCATCACTGCTATCCGATGGTTTTGAACTATTACCCAGAATTGGAATACAGGCATTAATAATATTTATCGGCTTTTATTATTCATATAAATACATTTCAAAGGAAATTAAAAGAACGAGAAGTGCAGAAAATAGAGGAATTCTTACAGATGATGATATTTTTAAAATTATCATGGCGGGGTTACTAGTTCTAATCCTTGCAATTGGTCTATTCCTACCCTTCGGTATTACAGTTTCAGATTTTCTTGTAGGAGATGAACCTTTCTTTAAAGCAGATTGGGGAATACCACAATTTCTAGATGGTGTTCAAAATAGACTTAACTGGGAACTTACTGGAGAACCATTTACATTAAGTTATCCAGAAATAATACAAGCAGGACAATCAAAATTTAGTAGATATTCACCCGATGTAGGAAAAGTTATGAGTGTCGGCTATTTTGCTACATGGATGGGTGTAATTCTATACACTTCAGTTTTCATTTCTGAAGTTGTTCGTTCAGGAATTATGGCAGTAGCTAAAGGTCAATCAGAAGCTGGACTTTCATTGGGCTTAAAAAGAAGTTCACTTTTAAGATTAATTGTCTTGCCTCAAGCACTTAGGATTATGTTACCCCCAATGGGGAATCAATATCTTAATCTAGCTAAGAATACCTCACTGGGTATTGCAGTTGCTTTTCCCGAAATTGTTGCAGTAGGTCAAACAATTTACAACCAAGAAGGACAAACGGTCGCTGTATTCCTTATTTGGATGGCATTTTATTCTACAGTAAGTCTTATCCTTTCCTCAATCATTAATTATTACAATAGAAAAATGAAGATGGTGGAGAGGTAGTGCAAGATAATCAAACCTTAGAAAGCCCACCAGAAATACAGTTTGCTGGAGTATCAAGATGGCTTAAAGAAAATTTATTTTCAAGCCTAAGCTCGTCTATTTTAACTGTACTTTCTGTCGCTGCTGTAGTGAGTGTATTTAGATCTATAATTGGTTTTTTTATATCTCCAGAGAGAGAGTGGACTGCAGTTACATACAACTTGCAACTATATATGGTGCAGGCATATCCAGAATCAGATTTTATAAGAGTATGGATAACGGTTGGATTGCTAATATTTTTATTAGGGCTTAGTTGGGGTTTCAATTCACTCAAAGAAAAAGTACTAATCAAAGAATGGTGTGATGGACTATTAAAAGGTATAAGTAGTTTTTTATTTATTGTCTTAATTGCTCCAACCAATGTAGATGTTGAAGGAACAAGTGTCCAAGTTTTTAACAACAATACAAGATATATATGTATTGCTTTAGGAATTGGTTTAATTCTTGCAATATACTTATTAAGAAAAACGTACCCTAAAACTGAGATTATTAAAGATAGAATAAGTTTTTTATATATTTCTTTACTTGTTGGTTCCATTTGGATTATCAAAGTCCCAACTGTAACTTTTACAGCCAACAATGAAAGAGTAGATCCTGATCCATTCCTTCCCTTAGCCAACACAACAACTATTCCTTGGACAATTATTTTTGGTTTCATGATTTTTGGGTACCTCATTGGAAGCTTCCTGAAAACAAAAGGCAAGAATTCAATTAGTAGATTAATTCTTTCATCATGGGTCCTTGCTCCTTTAGTAATAGTGTCTTGGATATATAGAAAACCAGATTTTGGAATGTCAAATATTTTAACTTTGGATTTACCTATTGCAGTAGGATTCTCGGTACTGGGTATTCTTGCTATAAGAACTTTAAATAATAAAAAAATAGTGCCATATCAAAAATATGTCACTTACGGAATGCTGGTTCTAACAGTAGTGATTTTCTTTCTTCCAGTACTAAGACAATTAAAAATATTATTTTTTATCACTTGGCTACTAGTTTCTGTAGCTCCAACAATTGCTAACTCAAAAGAGTCAGCAAAAAATCTTTCAATTGTGTGGAGCGTATCAGTCTTTATTCTCATACTGCTTATGAGAGGAGCTTCATCTGATTCTTTAATAGTTGTTCCAGGATCTTCGATTTATGGAGGATTTACACTTACCTGGTTAATAGCATTTTTCGGAATTGCTATATCTTTTCCTTTTGGGGTGATACTAGCTCTAGGAAGAACTTCCAAACTCCCAGTAATAAGAATAATTTGTACTGCAGTAATTGAATTAGTAAGATCAGTTCCCTTCATTACATGGCTCTTTTTTGGAAGCGTTATGCTCACACTCTTTTTACCTAAAGGAGTAGAGTTTGATGAAGTATTAAGAGCAATAGTTGTTACAGCTATTTTCAGTTCAGCTTATCTAGCAGAGAATGTGAGGGGTGGGCTTCAATCGATAAATAATGGTCAATTTGAGGCTGCCGATGCTGTCGGGTTGAGCACACTACAGAGGATAACATTAATAATTATGCCGCAAGCATTAAGAGCTGTTATTCCTCCAATTGTTAGTCAGGTTATTAGTTTATTTAAGGACACAAGCCTGGTAGCTATTGTAGGCCTCTTTGACCTTCTGTATATCGGATCAAAAGTTATACCTAACCAATCTCAAGGAGCTAACTTTTTAGGTACGATCCAAGAGAATATACTTTTCTGTGCAATATTTTACTGGTTATTTACATACAGCTTCGCAAGAAGAAGCATGAAAATTGAGAAACGATTAGGATTAGGGGAGAGATAATTATGAGCATAATCAAATCAGTTGACGTTAAAAAATGGTATGGCGACTTTCAAGCCCTTAAGGGTATAAGTATGGATGTTGCCGAGGGTGAAGTTTTAGTAATCGCAGGACCCTCCGGTTCAGGTAAATCAACTTTTATTAGGTGTATAAACAGACTTGAGCAACACCAAGATGGTCAAATATTTGTTGACGGAATAGAACTCACAAATGACCTAAAAAATATAGAAGCTATTCGTTCAGAAGTTGGAATGGTGTTTCAGAGTTTCAATTTATTTCCACACTTAACTGTTTTACAAAATATTACACTTGCTCCTATTTGGGTAAGAAAAAAAAGTAAAACTGAAGCTGAGGAAAAAGCTATGGAATTACTTGAACGAGTAGGAATTCCTGAACAAGCAGATAAATTTCCAGGCCAACTTTCAGGTGGACAACAACAACGTGTTGCAATAGCAAGAGCTTTAGCGATGGAGCCAAAGATAATGTTATTTGACGAACCAACATCAGCTTTAGATCCTGAAATGATTAAAGAAGTTCTAGATGTGATGAAAGAACTAGCAAAATCAGGTATGACTATGATTGTTGTTACTCATGAAATGGGTTTTGCCAAAGAGGTTGCTGATAGAGTCATGCTTTTTGATGATGGACAATTAGTCGAGGAAAATACTCCAGAAGAATTTTTTAATAATCCAAAGAGTGATAGAACTAAGCTGTTCTTAAGTCAAATTCTTTAAAGCTTACTCCAAAGATTCTTTTCAGCTAAATCTATAATCGTAGCTCCCATTGCGAACGCCCCGTCATATATTGCCTTATGACCGCCAGGAGTTAAAGTAGCAGCTGCATATTCTGGTTGATGATTTACCGCATCCCCTGAATCAATTGATAACATTGGGTGAATTGATGGCATTGCTAAAGAAACGTTACCCATATCTGTTGAACCTAGTCCTGGTCGAGCTGCTTCACTTTGCAATATCATCTCCCTACCCACTGATAAGGAATTTTCTTTGTAGAGCTCATACATAGTTTTATTATTATCAATTTCGGTATATCTGTAATCGGGGGATTCTATTTTAACTTCACACTTTGTTGCCATAGCAGCTGCATTTACAAAATTTTTAAAGTCACTTTCAATTTTTGACAAGTCACCTTCATTTAACGCACGAAGATACCACTCTGAACTTGTATAAGAGGGAATAATATTTGGCTTGAAGCCACCATTTGTAATAACTCCATGCATTCTATTTGTAGAGACCATTTGTTGTCGATAGGTAGAAGCATTAACGAAAAGTTGTATCTGAGCGTCAAGAGCATTGATTCCTTCTTCCGGAGCACCAGCAGCGTGAGCATCTTTACCAAAAAATTCAACTTTATATTGCTGAATAGTTGTAAAAGTTGGGTTTACTACATTTTCATATCCAGGATGAATCATCATAGAACATGCAGCATCTTCAAAGTTACCATTTTCTAGGAGTATAATTTTTCCTCCACCACCTTCTTCAGCAGGTGTTCCAAGTAATTTAACTCTTATGCCTAATTCATTTACGAGATCTTTTATAGCTAGCCCAGCACCAATTGATGCGGTAGCAATTATGTTATGGCCACATGCATGGCCAATTTCAGGCAAAGCATCGTATTCAACACAAAGCACAACTAATGGCCCATCATTACCGTATGTAATTTCAAATGCAGTATCAAGATTTCCGGTCGGATAAACAACTTCTCCATTAAACGATTTAATAAACTTAACTAAATATTCTGAAGTTTTGAATTCATTAAATCCAAGTTCAGGATTTTCATACATCCAATCACTAACTTCAGTGAGTTGTTTGTGGATTGAATCAAGATTTTTCTGGAAAGTATTTTTTAATGTCATTGACTTAGTTTAGTAAAGGAATCTAATTCATATACCGATAATATGTTCCAAATTAGCCAGTCCATACCTAAGTCTGAAGCAGCTTTAATGTTGTTTCTTATATCTTCATTACTGTGCCAAAAACCCTGTAAGAAGGGTCTAATTTTATTCTTATCTACACCCCTGTCTAGTGCATCTGTTAGTGCTGCTGTAATTACTTCGTAAGGATATTTATTTGGGTTTTGAAATCCAAATGAGCCAGTTGGATAATGTGATGGGTAGACCATCGGTGATATAAAGTCTACATTCTGTACTATAGTTTCAAGATTCTGACCAATCCCTCCATCTTGTTTGTTTGTTAAAATGAAACCAAAGGTATCAGCTGAAAGCAAACAGCCTTCTTCATGAAGAAGCTTTCTTGATTTTGAAAGAAATGAGTTAATATTCATTGTCCTATTTTCAAAATTATTCTCAGTATCAAATTTCATATATTTACTATTAGAGTCGGGATATCTGATGTAGTCGTATTGAATTTCGTCAAAACCTAGTCTGCAAGACTCTAGAGCAATATTTATGATGTACTCTTGAACTTTTAAACTTGATGGGTCTAAAAAGTACTGTCCATTTTGTGAGTAAGGCTTATTTAATCTTGTGTCTAACACAGCTTCATCTGGAAAAACTTTAGCAAATAGAGGGTCTTGATAAACCACTAATCGCCCTATTAAATATAAGTCTTTGATTTCTTTAAGTTCCTGTAAATCACTTTTTGTATATTTAGCTCTTATATTTTCTAGATAAGAAACTTCATCAATCTCAGTATCAAAAAGAATATGACCATTGTCTGTTTTGACATCAATTACAAGTGTATTTACATCCGTGCCAACGAGTATTTCGTTAATCTGCTCTCTTTTAGCATCATTATTAAATAAATATCCGTTTAAGTAGACCCCTTTAATTTGATCATTCACTTCTTTGAATTCATTAATTCTCATAGAAGCATATATTGTTGCATTTTTTGAAGAGATCTCTTCTAGTTGAACCTCAAGATCTTCAACTAGACTTTTTCCATATTGATCTAAACCTGATGAAAAAGATGACACATCATAACCAGCCATTATTATCTTGATCTGGTTTAAAGCAATTTTCTGTGAGGACACATATATAGTTGTTTCTGGTGTGCTAATTTGAGGAGTTTCAATATTATCTATTCCTACTTCTTCAATTGTTTTTTGAGGATATAAAAAAACTAGTAAAAAACCGAAAGTAAGTGTAAGTAAAAATAAACTAAACAAGAGATTCTTCATACACTCCATTTAAATACAATATTTTCTAATTCAAAGTTTATGTGTTAGTTTTATAATGACTTATGTCAAATAGTTCATATAAAAAAGCTGAAAAGTTTTTTGAAGTCCCTGTGATGGTTTCTGTTTTAATGCTGATTCCAGTATTAGTGATTGAATATACACAACAAACACTTGAACCTGTAGCCCTATATTTAAACTGGGGAATTTGGGTAGTTTTTTTGATGGAATATGGAGTCTTGTTTTTTCTATCAGAAAACAAGATTGAATTTATAAAATCTCACAAAATAGAATTAATAATTATAATTTTCTCATTTCCAATTGTTCCTGAAGGATTAGAATCTTCAGGTTTCCTAAGGTTTGCTAGGCTTCCAAGGTTACTGAATGGACTTAGATTTTTTAGATTAGCAGCATTATTGAATCGTTTTGCCTCAACTGTTAAAGCTATATTTAATTCAAAAGGATTACGATTTATTGTTTATGCCACAATTGGTATAGTCCTATTTTTTGGTTTTCTTTTTTATATATCTGAACCAGGTGTAGAAACATATAGCGATGGGTTGTGGTGGGCATTAGTAACTATTACAACAGTTGGGTACGGAGACATAACTCCACTTACAAATCTTGGTCGAATTATTGCTAGTACATTAATGATTATGGGTATAGGTTTTATTGCTACGATTACTGCTGCGGTATCTTCTTACTTTATTTCAAGTTTTGGAGATGATGACGTAACCATTAATGATTTAGCTAAAAAATTAGATAAACTAGAAGTAGAAATTCAACATTTAAAAAAGGAAAAATATGAAAAATGAACAATTAGTTAAACTATCAGATGATTTTTTTCAATACTCTTTGGACTCTTCACCCACTTCAGCAATATTGAGGGGACATAAAAGTTATTTTGATAAAATTGAAGAAATTTCTAAAGACCAATTTAATCATGAAACGGAGTTAGTAAATGATGCGATGGAAAAACTAGCTTCAATCGATTTTAATTCCCTTACAAACAGAGAAAAAGTTACTCATGGAATGCTTGAGTTTGCACTAAGTTCACAAAAAGATTCATTACTAGATAGGGGATGGGAGTATTCTGCTGGCGTTATCGGATTTACGGGCTTCCTAATTGACTACAATCAACAAATGTTTATTCCAGATTTAGAGTCAGCAGATCTACTCTTAAAAAGACTAGAGCTTTTTAAAAGGCTATATGGTCAAATTTCAACAGTCCAGAAAATTGGGTTAGATAATAATAGGGTCGCAACAGAGAGAAATCTTTTAAGGACAATAGACCAATTAGAAAATTATTTAGCCACTAGTCTTGAGTCAGACCCACTTCTTCTGGTTAATTTTTCACCTCAGATAACAGAACCACAAATCTCTAATTGGAAAGATGCAGCAAAAGAAATTATTCAGACTCATGTCAGGCCTAGTGTTCTATCTTATTTAGAGCTCTTACGAACAGAACACCTTCCTAGAGGTAGATCTGATGCTGAACCAGGAATAATGTGGATTGAAGGTGGAGAAGAATCCTACTTGAGAAGTTTAAGAAAATTTACTGGTCATAAAGATATAACGGTCAAAGAAGTACATGAAATAGGTATGTCTGAAATTGAAAGATTAAAAGAAGAGTTTCTTGCAATTGGAAAAGGAGTATTTAATGAGGTCAATACACCTGAGGACGTAATCTACAAAATGCAAACAGATTCATCCATGAGGTATGAAAGTAAGGAACAAATGCTGCAGTTAGCAGTTGACACTATAGAGAGAGCTTACAAGCCTCTGGGGGATTGGTTTACAGTATTCCCTAAGTCTCCTTGCAAAGTTCTACCAGTGCCTTCTGAGGCGGAACAGCACGCACCTCCTGCTTACTATTTCCCTCCTTTGCCTGATGGTTCAAGAGATGGCACATATTTTTTAAACACATACAAAGCAGAGACAAAAAGCGTATTTGAGGCAGAATCTGTGGCTTTTCACGAAGCAATACCTGGGCATCACCTTGATAGAACAATTGCAGTTGAATTACAAGATGTTCCAAATTTCCAAAAATATGTGGCTTCGACAGCTTTTGTTGAGGGGTGGGGTCTATATTCAGAACAACTTGCTAACGAGATGGGACTCTACTCTAATGATGTACAACAACTTGGAAGATTGGGAAATGACGCTTGGAGAGCATGTCGTTTGGTACTGGACACAGGAATGCATGGCATGGGATGGTCCCGAGACAAGGCCATAGACTTTTTTATAGCAAACTCACCTATTGAAGAATTAAACGCAAACATTGAAACAGACAGATACATTGCGTGGCCAGGGCAAGCATGTTCTTATAAAATGGGTCAGTTAAAAATTGAAGAACAAAGAAGAAAAGCTGAAGAAGCCCTTGGTGATAACTTTGACATTAGATATTTTCATGATGAAGTTTTATGTGATGGAGGAATAACACTTCCAATTTTAGAAAATAAAATTGAAGCCTTTATTTCAAAGCATAATGATTAAACAAAAAGATAAGTAAGTTTTTTCTAGAGCCAATTAACCTACCGAAGCTAAATTTTTTTTAAAAATGAAATAATATTTCCTGTATCCACAAAGTTATTTTTATAACTTCCTTCTAATTGTTTTTTCAGTTTTTTTAACTATTTCATTTTTGTAGCTTTGGTGAATATCTTTTTCATTTTTACTATGTTGAATTTTTTCTTGACTAATTTCTTGCTGTAAAGATAATACTTTTTCTTGCAACTCTTCGATTTTATCTCTCATTTCATAGATTATCTTTATTCCATCTAAATTTATACCTCTTTGAGATAAGTCCTGTATCTGAATTAGTTTATCTATGTCACTCTGCGAGTATCTCCTTGTCCCCCCACCAGTTCTGTAGGGTTTAATAAGACCTTTTTCTTCGTAGCTTCTGATGGTTTGTTGGTGTATGCCGGAAAGAGTAGAAGCTACAGATATAAAATAAATTGCGCTGGAACTTTCTCTATTCATACAAATAATCTCTAGGATTATCTCCTGATTCAAATTGGTCTCTAAAGCTTTCCAGATGTTTTTTTGCTGACCTTGAGAGATTTTGTGGAGGATTTAGATAAACTTTTACGTACAAATCTCCAGATCTTCTTCCTTGAGGAGTTATCCCCTCACCTTTAACTTTAAAAGTTTTACCACTAGGTGTTCCAGGAGGAATTTTAAGTGATATTTGTTTTTCTAGAGTTGGAATCTTAATTGTTGCACCCAGTGCAGCTTCAGTAAACAAAAGAGGTGCTTCTAAAATTAAATCACTCCCGTTTCTTTTAAAATATTTATGTGGCTCTACTGCTATTTGGACCAATAAATCCCCATCTGGGGCATTGTTGTCACCAGGTCCTCCGTATCCGCGTAGTCTTATAACTGTACCATTGTCGACACCTGCCGGTATTTTGACCTTTACAGTCTCATTTTTTATTACTATTCCTTGTGCTTTACAGGTTTTACACTGTTTATCAATTACATTTCCTTGACCTCTACAAGCTTGACATGGTTGAGCGAACGAAAAAAATCCTTGGTTAGAAGCTGTTTGACCGGAACCTCCACAGATATTACATGTGTGGTAGGCAGTACCATTTTCTGAACCATTTCCTCTACAATCTGTGCATACTACTTCTTTCCTAAGTGGAACTTTTGTCTCTAGTCCAGAAGCTGATTCAACAAAGGAAATAGTAAGGTTAGTTTGGTAGCTTTGACCCTTTCTTCTTCCTGCACCTCCAAAACCAAAAATGTCTCCTAAATTTCCAAAAATATCTCCAAGATCATCAACATTAAAACCACCTTGTCCTCCAAAAGCTGAGGGACCCATGGCTCTAACTTGATCATATTCTTGACGTTTTTGTTGATCCGTTAATACTGCACTCGCTTCAGAAATATCTTTAAACCTTTTTTCAGCTTCTGGATTATCAGGGTTTAAGTCGGGATGATTTTCTCTGGCTAACTTCTTATAATTTTTTTTAATTTCGTCTAAAGATGCATTTTCTGAAACACCTAAGATTTTATAGAAATCTTTTTCTAACCAATCCCTATTCACTATGAACTTTCACCATAGCTGGTCTTAAAAGCCGACCATCTATTTCGTACCCTTTTCTTAAAACCTCTCCAACAACTTCTTTCTCGCCTTCTCCACTTTTTTCTACAGCTTCATGAAAAGCGGGATCAAACAATGAACCCTCCCCAGGAACTTCCTTAACATTAAACGTATCAAAAAAAGCCTGAGCCATTTTATATAGAGCTGAAATTTCACCAGGAGTATCTTCTTGTGACATTGCTATTTCAAAGTTGTCAATTAAAGGAAGTAAAGAAGAAATGATCATTGAAAGTGAGGTTACCGTACTCATCATCTTTTCTTTTTCAGCTCTTTTTTTAAAGTTGTCAAAATCAGCTGCAAGTCTTAAGTAGTCGTCTTTCATTTTTTCATACTGTTCTAATGGAACAGTATGGTCTGAAGTTTCCTCTGAAGTTTCCTCTGAAGTTTCCTCTGAAGTTTCCTCTGAAGTTTCTAGATTATCGGAATTATTATTCTCATCCTTACTCATCTTCTTCTACAACTTCACCCTCAACTACGTCACCATCTTGCGGTTCATTTGAAGAGTTATCTTCGGCATCTTGTTGGGCTTCAGCATATAGCTTTTCTGCAAATGATTGACTTGCTTTAGTTAGCTCTTCGATTCCATTTTTTATATCTTCAAGAGATGCTTCTTCATTTTCTAAGACTTTAGAGAGAGCATCCTTCCCAGCATTGATTGCAGCTACTTCCTCATCAGTAGCCTTATCTTTATTTTCTTCAAGCATTTTTTCAGTAGAAGTTACCATACCTTCAGCTAAGTTACGAGTTTCTATAATTTCTTTTTTCTGAGCATCTTCATTAGCATGAGTTTCGGCATCTTTAATCATTCTCTCAATCTCATCATCTTCGAGAGCACTTCCTCCTGTGATAGTAATGTTCTGTTCTTTTCCAGTACCGAGGTCTTTAGCATTTACATTAACTATACCGTTAGCATCTATATCAAAAGTCACTTCAATTTGTGGAGTACCTTGTTTTGCTGACGGTATTTCAGTAAGTTTAAATTTGCCTAAAGACTTATTTCCAGAAGCCATTTCTCTTTCGCCTTGTAAGACATGAATCTCTACCTCAGTCTGACCATCTTCTGCAGTGGTAAATGTTTCAGATCTTTTTGTTGGTATAGTTGTATTTCTTTCAATCATTTTTGCAACTATTCCACCCTTTGTTTCCACACCTAAAGTTAAGGGAGTTACATCGAGAAGCAAAACATCTTTGACATCTCCTTTTAGCACACCAGCTTGTATTGCAGCACCCGAAGCTACAACTTCATCAGGATTAACTCCTTTATGGGGATCTTTACCCGTCATACTTTTAACCAAGGCCTGAATAGATGGAATTCTAGTAGAACCTCCAACTAGTATTATGTGTTCAATATCAGAGTAAGATAATCCAGCATCCTCTATAGCTTTATTTACTGGAGCTTTTGTTCTTTCAACTAAATCAGCTGTAATTTTCTCAAACTCACTTCTTGATAATTTTTCTAGTAAGTGTTGTGGGCCAGCATCATTTGCAGTTATGAATGGAAGGTTAATTTCAGTTTCACTTGTTGAAGAAAGTTCAATTTTTGCTTTCTCAGCCCCTTCTTTTATTCGCTGCATAGCCATTTTGTCTGTAGAAATATCTATACCAGTTGAAGATTTAAATTTTTCAACCAGCCAATCCATAACTTTTTCATCCCAGTCATCTCCGCCTAACTTAGAGTCACCCGCTGTTGATTTCACTTCAAAAACACCTTCAGATATTTCTAAGACAGAAACATCAAAAGTTCCACCTCCTAAGTCATATACAAGTATTTTTTGATCTTCACTATTTTCTAAACCATAAGCTAAAGATGCCGCTGTAGGTTCATTAATAATTCTTAATACGTTTAAACCTGCAATTTTCCCTGCTTCTTTTGTTGCTTGTCTTTCGGCATCATTAAAATATGCCGGCACAGTTATTACAGCCTCTGTAACATCCTCACCTAAATATGCTTCTGCATCAGTTTTTAATTTTTGAAGAATTCTTGCTGAAATCTCCTGTGGGGTATATTCTTTACCCTCAAAACTTTCTTTCCACGATGTTCCTATCTCTCTTTTGATAGACCTAATTGTGTTATCAGGGTTTGTTATAGCTTGTCTTTTAGCAAGTTCACCAACCAATACTTCACTTCCTTTGAAAGCTACAATCGAAGGTGTAGTTCTGTTTCCTTCTGCATTAGCTATAACCGCAGGCTCTCCACCCTCAAGTACAGCTACAACGCTATTTGTTGTTCCTAGGTCAATTCCTACTGCTTTTCCCATTTTTATATTCCTTTCTTAAAATTTATTTTGTTTTTAAAAGTTTGGTTCTTGATCTCTTGATAAATGCCCTCTTACTCTTGGATAGGAGACAGGGGAATGCAAGAAACAGAATTTTTTCTTATTGTAAATGCTTATTTGTGTCTCACATGTTGCAAAATCACAAACACGACCAGATGTATATTTTTTTGATCGTCTAACTCCAGGTTTTACTGAAGAAGCTGTTAATGTTCCACTCATTTTTTATCCTTCCTTATCTATGTGTTATTATACATATAATCTAAGTAATAATACTTAGATTTATATAAAATATAGTACAACCTAAATTTTATGCAAACTTTTTTATAATTTTTTCAAAAAATCATAGTATTAAACATTCTTTTATATGGTGATAATATTAAATAATGGCTAATTTGGATATTCATATTGTAGGCATTGGCAACCTTGGTTCGTCATTAGTTTCTGGTTTAAACAATATAGATGACAACCTATCGCTCTATTTATATGATCAAAAACCTGAGCTATCGCCATTAAGGCACTCAGTAATTCAAAATGAAATTTCATCAATTAAATCTGGAGTTGTAATTCTATGCATAAAGCCAAAAGATATAAAAGAATTTATACAGTCAAACGCACACAAAATTTCTAAAGATGTTTTAATTTGTAGCGTCCTGGCAGGAGTAGAGATTAACTATCTTGAGAAATCTTTTAGTAATAACATTATTAGATTGATGCCCAACTTAGCAATTAAAGATAATTCTGGATTCATTCCGTATGCCAAAAACTACAAAGAAGACTATCTTTCATTTTTGAATGTCCTTGAAAGACTTGGGAAAATTTCAGAATATGATGAAAATCTATTTCATGTTATTACAGCTATTTACGGAAGTGGTCCAGCCTGGTATTTAGAGCTTTCATCAAAAATAGTAGATGCTGCAGCAGCTTCTGGTCTAGAACGAAGTGAAGCAAATAAAATTATTAAAGAACTTATTAAGTCTTTAGACTCATTACTTTCAGATGATGAATTTAGCGAAACCGTAGCAAAGATCAAGTCTCCAAATGGTACTACAGAAGCTGGTCTCAATTCGCTAGATAGCGATTCTTTTGATAAGATTATTCTCAATGCTATTAACTCCGCTACATTCAAATCCAAAACCATATCTCGAGAAATAGATAATGAATAGTCAGAAAAATACGAAACAAGTAAATGACTATGTTCTTCTTTTTTCTGCAGGTGCAGCAGTCGGAACTTTATTTTTATGGGCGGCAAGCTACATTTTTCCAGAAGGAGATATCGTAGAAGGAAGAAGGGTATTTGAGAATATTCCAAAGTACTTACAATATGCTTTTTACCTTCTGAGCGCATCTTCAGTATTCATAAGTGGATATCTATTTTCATTGAGAGCTAAAAACTGGGCTAGAGGCACAACTGAAAAAAGGAAAACTTCTTTAAGCTCAAAAATTAAAAGCTTTTTTGATGGAATTCTCATGAGGACAGTATTGAGGTTCCGAGCAGCAGGTTTAATGCATTCACTTATTTATGTAGGTTTCCTAGGTTTATTCGCAGGAACTATAACACTAGAGATCCATCATTTAATGCCACCTTCACTAAAGTTTCTTCAAGGTACAACATACTTTGTTTATTCATTTTCACTCGAAATAGCATCCTTAGTTTATTTAACCGGCATTGCCTGGGCTTTCTATAGAAGGCTCTTTGGTACAGAGTACAGAATAAAGGTCAAAACAAAGATGGATGATTATTTAACGCTAGGCCTCCTTGCGTTTATGGGTATATCTGGCCTTACAACTGAGGCAGGCAGAATAATTGTCGAGGGTTTTCCTGAATATGAAAAATGGAGTTTCGTGGGTTATTTTCTTGCTGATATTCTTCCAATAGAAAATGGAGTTCTATTTCACAGGACATCGTGGATACTTCATGTAGTTTCTTTTTTTGTTTTTTTAATATCCCTTCCACAGTCAAAACTAAGACACATCATCACTTCACCCGTAAATATGTTTCTTAGTCCCAAAGATAGGCCTAAAGGAGCTATGAAAGATATTGGAAATCTCCTAGAAGCTGAAGATATAGATACTGTAGGAGTAGAAGTAGTTGAAAATTTTTCTTGGAAGCAACTCGTTGACTTAGATGCATGCACAGTATGTGGCAGGTGTACATCTGTTTGCCCTGCAAATTTAACGGGAAAGCCACTAGATCCTCGTGAAATTATTCTTAAGGTCGGTCAAGTTATGTCTGAATCTGGTTCTCCACCAGTACCTGCTACGGTATCTACACCAGTTGATTTGCAAGTAAAAACAGCAAATGTATTCGAAAGAATCACACCAGAAGAACTCTGGGCTTGTACTTCCTGTAGGGCATGTGACGAAATTTGCCCAGTCAATATTGAAATTTTAGACAAGATACTTGATATGAGGAGACATCTTGCATTAATGGCTTCTGATTTTCCATCTGAATTAGGAAAAGCTTATGTTGCTATGGAAAATTCATCCAATCCATGGGGAGCTTCACAAAATGATAGATTGAAGTGGTCTGAAGAACTAGATTTCGATATTCCCATATTAGAAGATCAAAACAAAGAAGAAGTTGAATACTTATACTGGGTTGGTTGTGCGGGAGCATTTGATGATAGAAACATTCCAGTAACCAGAGCTGTAGCTACTTTATTGAAGCGTGCTGGTGTGTCGTATGCAGTACTTGGACCCAAAGAAGTTTGTACAGGTGACTCAGCTAGAAGAACTGGAAATGAATTCGTATTCCAACAACTAGCCATTCAAAATATCGAAAATATGAATAATCTAAATGTAAAAAAAGTTATCACCCAATGTCCTCATTGTTTTAACACCATAGCTAACGAATATCCTCAGCTTGGAGGTAATTTTGAGGTAATACACCATAGCCAATTATTAACTGAATTAGTTCAATCAGGAAAAATTGAAGTCGGTACCAGCGACAACCCTTATGTAATAACCTATCACGACTCTTGTTATCTAGGTAGACACAATGATGTATACACTGCACCAAGAGAAATTCTTGGATCAATAGGAGGTATAGAAGTTCGTGAAATGAAGCGCCAGGGGACTAATAGCTTTTGTTGCGGTGCTGGCGGTGGAAGAATGTGGATGGAAGAGTCCACTGGAAAAAAAGTAAATATTGAGCGCTCAGAAGAAGCAATTGAAACAGGTGCCGACGAAGTAGCTGTAGCATGTCCATTTTGCTACATCATGATGGATGATGGAATAAAAGAGCTTGGAAAAGGTGAGACAGTAAAAGTAAGGGACGTATCTTTAATCCTCTTGGATAATCTTAAAAAAGATTAAGACTTCTCCCCCAAAAAAAATTTAGCAATATCCCCATTTGATTTGCTTATACTATAAACAACATAAACAGCAGTTGTTAAATTGCCTAATAAGATTAATCCAATAACCCATAAAAAAGTTTTCAAGGGAGGTTCTTTATAAGCAATCCATAGTCCAAATAAAGTGAACCCTGCATAGAGGTCAACTAAGGAAACAATTCCCCAAGGTAGCTGTGGAATAGGAGAATCAAAAATTGATACTTGACTTTGTGCCCATAATATTACTACTGTCATTGCTGCGACGATACAATATGAAATTAACTTTGCTATAGTCATACATTAGATTCTAAGGTATAAATAAATAAAATGAAAAACAATACAATTTTTTATAGAGTTCTCCAACTTGATAAGAACGTTTATGGAGAATTAGTTATGGAGCAATCTTCATTACAAAAAGGATTAGCTATTTGGCTATCCGGATCAATCATTAGTACATTAGCTGTAACAACTTTTCTTAAAAATTTAGTAATTTATGTAAAAGAAGTCATTTCACAATCGAGCTCAGATCTTCCTCAAGAAGCCATTTTAGATTTTCAGACTTTAATAATTGAAATAGAAGAAGGTTTTGAAGCCATAAGCAATGTCACAACTTTAATTACAAGTCAACTTTTTGGATTTATAAACGTAGTAGTTTCTATAATAATAATTTTTGCTGTATTGAAATATTTTTTCAGAAGAGACCCAAACATAATTTTTATAGGAGTTATTTATGGATTTTCCTCAATTCCCGTACTTTTAAATGCGCCAATTCTATTTTTTAACTCCTTAACATTACAAGGTATGGTTCTAGTAGCAACCAGTATATTTTCGCTTGTTTGCTTAGGGTCCGGCCTAAAGCAGGTCTACATGCTTAGAAATATTGAAGTCATTCTATTAATTCTTTTTTCTGGTTTTTCAAGTTTGGTGGCAATTTGAATGCAGCAATAATTTTGGCAGCAGGTGAATCTCTTAGGATGGGGTTCCCCAAACAACTTGCAGAATATAAAGGCTCCACAATTCTAGAGACAACAATTGAAACAGTATCTAAATATTTTGAAGAAACAGTGGTAGTTCTTGGATTTGAGAATGAAACAATTACAGATAAGGTTGACTTTAAATCGGCAGCAATACTTATTAATGAAAATTGGCAGGAAGGAATAATTTCTTCGATACGAACCGGATTACATCACCTAAATCAAAATAAAAATTATGACAATGTCTTTATCTTTCTTGGTGACCAACCCTCTATTGATAGCAAGGTAATAGAAAAACTACTTGTAACAAAACATGATTTTGATGAGGTTATGATTCCAAAATATAGATATAAATATGGATATCCAGTAGTAGTACCTAAATATTTCTGGAATAAACTTGAGTTAATTACACAAGATAATACTTCTGATGAAATTGATTCAGTATTTGGAGAATTTGATCTCATTAATTTTTTTGAATCTTCAGAATTTAAAACTAAAAGTATAAATTTTAACTTTTTAAGACCTACAGATTTTGATGAACAAAAAGATTTTTAGAGTGGGAAAAACTCTCTTATTTTTTTATTAAATTATTTTGTTTTTTTTGTAAAATCTAATAATGACTTCAATTGATTCTATAAACGGTATGACCCATACCGAAGCAACTAAGCTAAGAAGAGCAAGGGTGAGAACTACAGTAACTTTTCTTCAAATCGCATCAACAAGATCAGGTAGAGCTCTCCTCACGAAGGAAACGGGTATAACCTCTCCTAAACTTCTACACTGGGCCAAGAGAGCAGAGCTAATGAAGATAAAAAACTTGGGAAGAGATTATGCGGATCTTTTAGAAGCTTCAGGTATTGAAAGCATTGCAGAATTAAAAAGAAGGAATCCGGAGTCTTTACATGAAACTATGGAACTAATTAATAAAAAGAAAAAAATTGTAGACAGAATGCCTTCAGTAAAACGTGTTTCAAAATGGATTGACGAATCAAAAGATATAAAAATTACAGTATCTTCTTAGTTAATCATCAATCTATTATTGTATTGTGAATACAAAAAAGATTAGATTAACAGCTGCACAACTATCATTTTCAGTTGGCGCGATCCAAGAAAATAAATCTAAAATAATTGACACCCTAGAACAATCTGAGAAAATACAATCAGATATTGTTATATTTCCAGAACTTTCTATAACTGGATATCCTCCAGAAGATTTACTTTTAAGAGAAAGCTTTATTGGAAAAAACTTTGCCGTTCTTGAAGAAATAGCTGAATACTCTGGCTCAAGCAGTGCAATAGTTGGTTTTGTAGATAGAAGCCTCAATGAAGATTCAACTGATAATTATGATAGAAAAATTTCAAATGCGGCAGCTATAGTTCAAAATGGAGATGTAAAAGGCATATATCATAAATGCTTTCTTCCAAATTATTCAGTTTTTGATGAAGCTAGATATTTTGCTAAAGGAAGTAGCCCAGCAGATCTATTTTGGTATGAGGATGTAGCTATAGGTATCAATATTTGTGAAGACATTTGGATAGACAATGGCCCTGCAGAGATGCAGGTTCAAGCAGGAGCCTCGATTATTGTTAATATAAACGCGTCTCCTTTTGACATTAATAAAACTAACTCACGACGAAATAAAGTGATGGAGAAAGCCAAAAAATTAAATGTTCCAATAATATATCTGAATATGGTAGGTGGACAAGATGAACTAGTTTTTGATGGAGGATCTTTTGTTGTTGATTCAGCTGGAGAAATTTTATATCAAGCAAAACAATTCCAAGAAGAAATATTTTCTTTAGACTTAGAAGTTCAAATAAAAGATATAATTTCTGATTCAAAACTCACACTAAATATTAAGAAGCAAGATCTCCCAATTCTAAAACCTCAGGATACCTTTAGTGAGCTTGAGTCTATGTACGAGGCTCTTAAATTAGGAGTTTCAGACTATGTAAGAAAAAATAATTTTCAAAAAGTTCTTGTGGGGTTATCTGGTGGAATTGATTCAGCCTTAACTGCAACAATTGCTGTAGATGCTCTTAGTTCAGATAACGTAATTGGGATTGCAATGCCTTCCAAATATAATCCGGATAGTTCATTAGAGGATGCCAAAAATTTAGCTCAAAATTTAGGTATAGAATTTAAGGTTATTGAAATAGAAGAAACTGTAGAAAAATTAAGAACCCTACTAAAGGAAAGTTTACAAGAACCTCTTTCCGGAGTTACAGATGAGAACATACAATCGAGGATAAGAGGAAATATTATTATGGGGCTCTCGAATCAGTTGGGAGCAATGGTCTTATCTACAGGTAATAAATCAGAAATGGCTGTCGGCTATTCGACGCTTTACGGAGATCTTGCAGGTGGGTTTGCTCTACTGAAAGACGTATACAAGACAGAAGTTTATAAACTTGCAGAGTTCAGAAATAATAAATCAGAGGTAATCCCTTTAAATTCAATAACCAAGGAACCTAGTGCCGAGTTAAGAGATGATCAGTTTGATTCAGACTCCCTTCCAGATTATGAACTACTTGATAAGATTTTAAAAATGTATATTGAATCTGATTTTTCCTCAGAAAAAATTATCGCCTCCGGTATTGAAAACAATATTGTTTATGACGTATTAGAAAAGGTAGATAAAAATGAATACAAACGGAAACAGGTTGCCCCTGGGGTAAAATTAACGGAAAGAGCATTTGGTAAAGATAGAAGAATGCCAATAACAAATACTTACATAAGAGAAAGATATTTATAACGTGCACCTGATTAATGGAGTCGAAGTAAGTGAAGAGAACTTTGTTACACCTATTCAAAACTTATCAGTCTGGAGGGGTGATGGAATTTTTGAAGCGATCAGAATTCATGACGGTTTTTTATTTGCACTCGAAAGACATCTTCAAAGATTGAAACAATCAGCACATAAGATGCTGTTTGAAAATGTTGATTTTGAAAAAATAAAAAAAGATTTAGTTCTAGTGGCATCGCAATACAAGGATGGCTATGTGCGAGTTATAATTGGTAGATCAAATTCAATAAATGACTACGACGTTTATGTTTTCCATCAGGAACCAGTATTAATTCCTGATCACTATTCTTTACAATCACAATCTAGCCCATGGCACCCCGGAGGCGATTTCTCACTGGAAGAAAATCAAGTGATAGGAAATAAGTCAACATCTTATGCACAAAATATTACTCAAACAAGAATTGCTGAAAAAAAAGGATACTCCGATGCCTTACTTTTAAATAGAGAAAAAATTGTATTAGAAGGACCAACATTTTCAGTCGGTTGGATTAAAGGTGATGTTGTCTATGTTCCTGATTTGGAACTTGGAATACTAGATTCAATAACTAGACAATATATTCTTCTTTTTGGAAGGAACAATCAAATTAAAGTTAGAGAAAGTCGTACAACTATAGAGGAACTATATGATGTGGATACCGTCTTCGCCCTTTCTACAGCAAAACATGGAAAATTTGTTTCTAAAATTGATAACACAACATACACCCAAAGTCCTGTTCTTGAGACAATCCAAGACTGTTTTACAAAACAAATAAAAGCTGAAAAGTCGACTTACTTAAAATAGGAGGTGAAATGAGGTTAACACAATATTCTCACGGTTCTGGTTGAGCTTGTAAATTATCACCTAGTGAGCTTGCACAAGTATTGTCGCAATTTAAAAATCATAAAGCTCTAGCTGGAAGCGATGTTTCAGTTGGCTTGAATAATCCAGATGATGCCGGAGTAATTACTGCCAATGGAACCAATTTAATACAGTCAATTGACTTTTTTACTCCTATTCTTGATAACCCATACGACTGGGGTAGAGTAGCTGCTGCGAATGCTTTGTCTGACATCTATGCAATGGGGGGTGAGCCACTGTCAGCTTTACAATTAGTCTGTTGGCCGCGCGATCATATCAGTTTTGAAGTCCTTGGCGAAGTAATTAAAGGTGGATTAGATGTTATGGCAAAAGCAAATTGTTCTGTAATTGGTGGCCACAGTATTGATGACAATGAACCGAAGTACGGGTTTTCAGTGACAGGAGTAGCGACCAGAAATGTATTTTTGAATAACAGTATAAAAGATGGAGATAAACTTTTTTTATCAAAACCGTTAGGAACTGGAGTTATATCTTCAGCTATTAAAAAAAATCAAGCTAATCCTGAAATAATAGAAGAGGCCACAAAGGTAATGGTAGGCTTGAATGATGCCGCATCTGAATTTGCTCACAAACATAATGCAAACGCAGTAACAGACATAACAGGCTTTGGACTTTTTGGTCATTTAAGTGAAATGCTAAAAAATACTAACTTAGGAGCAAATATTATTAGCAAAAACATTCCAGTTATTAATGGAGCACAAAAACTTATTGATGATGGACTCTTTTCATCCGGAAGTCAGAGAAATTTAGATTATGTTATTGACTCAATCATGAACAATACAGAAAATTTGAACTTTATAAAACTTTGTTGTGATGCACAAACTAGTGGAGGTCTCCTTGTATCTGTACCTAAAGATGAACAAGTAGATATCGAATTAGTTAAAGAGACCATGGGAGTTGAGCTATGGGAAATAGGTCAAATTAATAGCGAATATATCGAAAAGATAAATATTATCTATTAGTAATGATAAAAAAATTGACCAAATTATTTGCAATAGCAACTCTTGCGAAGAATTTAATTGGAACAAAATCAGATGAAACTGAGGGACTTACTCAGATTCATCCATCTAAAATTCCAGGAAGAACAATCTTTATCAGAGAGAAAGAATACTTTATTCGTGAAGTACATATAGAGAACACTACGCCAATTGTTTTTCTTCATAGTTGGGGATCTGACTCTCTTGGTAGTTGGTTTAAGATTCTTCCATTTTATAAAAATAAAAATTCATTTATAACAATTGATATGAAAAATCATGGAAAATCAGATGCTAGCTGGAAAAGATGGGATGTAGATGAGAATGCAGATATTGTAATAAGTATTTTAGAACAACTAAGAATAACGAAGTGCAACATAGTTGGTTGGTCAATGGGAAGTGCAGTTGCGTTAAGTATCTCAAGAAAGAGAGAAGACTTGATAAACAAAATGGTTTTAATTACTCCTTTTAGTTGGCTTGGTGGAGCGGTTTATAAAGACAAACCTTTATTTAAGGCATTTATAGCCACAGTAAGAATCAGAGAAAGATTATTTCCCAATATGAATTCCAAATCAAAATACTCTCATCTTCGAAAAACTGGGGCATTAGAAAATGAATACACAGATTGGGCCTGGAACAATCTACACAAATCTAAAGATGACTTCATATACGAAGACGGAGGTAGATATGTTGTTCCATACGATGCAAGACCTTGGCTAAAAGAAATAAAAACTCAAACATTGGTTATTACAGGTGGAAAAGATAATCTAGTTCCTGAAGAGACATCTCAGGAAGTCATAAAAAATTTAGATAATGTTAAAGAGTTAATATTTGATAATGCTGCCCACTCTATTCCGTGGACCCATGACCAAGAGTTAATTGATGAGTTAGAAATCTTTTTTCAAGAATGAGAAATGTACTTTTTATAGCACCAACCACTTATAAACTTCCACTAGACAATAACATGACAAAAAAATTTGAGTATTTGTCTCAAATTTGCAATTTGAATGTGGTTGCATTTGCAAATGAAAAAAAAGAATATAAACTTGGGAACACAAACCTCTACTTTTATAAAAAAACATCTAGTAGGTTTTACAACTACTTAAAAATAATAATCGTATCTTTATTTTCAATTTCAAAGATAATCAATAGAAACAGAATTGAAATCGTTTCATTTCAAGACCCAGTTTCAAGTTTTCTTTCAATGTTTATTATTAAGCTTCGACACAAGAAAGTAAAAGTAATAGTTGAAACCCACGGAGATTTTATTGAGACATTAAATTTAGAAAAAAATCTCATTTTTCCTAAATTCTACAAAAGTCTTTTTAAAAAACTCTCTACTTACACAATTCAAAAATCGGATATTATAAGAGCTGTATCATCTTCAACTGAAGACCAAGTTAGAAAAATAAGTAAAACAAAGGAAATAGTCAGGTTTCCAGCGTGGGTTGATTTTGATGATTTTAAGGATATTGAAATTGTTAGAAATAAAAAACAAATGTTTCAAATTTTGTTTATCGGGAGTGTCACAGACAGAAAAAAACCTCATTTAATAATTGAAGCTATGAGCCTTTTAAAAAAAGAAAATATAGAACTTTTAATTGTTGGACCAACGCCAAATTTAAAATACTTAGAGTCTTTAAAAAGTCTTATTGTTAAAAATGAACTCAAAGAGAAAGTTAAATTTTTTGGTGAAGTAAATAGAGAAGAAGTAAAGTCTTTATATTCTAAAATTAACTTAATGATTCTTCCCTCTGTCTCGGAAGGTCTTGCAAGAGTTATATTCGAGTCACAAGCAACAGCCTGCCCGGTCCTAGTAACTGATGCTCCAGGTATGGGGGACATTGTGATTGATGGTCAAACGGGATATGTGTTTGAAAGTAATAATATTGTTAGTCTTTCAGAAAAGATAAATTATATAGAAGAAAATTACAATGAAGCCGTTCATGTTGGAAGAAATGCTAAAGAGTTTATATTAAATAACTATTCTGCAGAAAATTTTAAATTCAGTTTCAAAAAAATTTTTGACACAGTTTATAGTAAATAAACTTAGGTTCTTTTTTAAAAATTGTCTAACCTTGTTGCTATTCTTGAATCATGGAAATTGTAATTTATGTTGTAAACATAGTACTTATGATCACGATTATTTACATAGTTTCTCGAAAAGAGGAAGTAGTCGAAAAAGATGACGAGTACCTAATAAAGGGAATAGTCAGCGAATTAATTGAGAATGAAGAATCACAAATATATAAACTTCTTGATAAGTCAGATAAAACGGTAAAAGATTTTTTAGAAAAAACCGGAGAAATTAAAAGTTCAATTAGTGGCGTAGACCAGCAAACCAGAAACCTTATATCAGTTTTGAATAATAATCAAAGCCGAGGTCAATGGGCAGAGTTTCAGGTTGAAGACCTCCTCAGCATTATGGAGTATAAAGACGGCATACATTACGAATCTCAAAAAATAATGAAAAGCGGAAATAAACCTGACTTTACATTTTATTTACCAGATAACAAAACAATTAATATGGATTCAAAGTTCCCACTAAATTTATATATGCAACTTTCAAAATTAAACTTAGACCTTGAAGATGAGACATTAGACGAGATAGCAAGAAAACAAATTACTGATAGTATAAAAATTAAAAATAAAGAATTTATAGACAAAGCAATAAAAACAAAAATAGATGAAACCGCCTCAAGAGAAGGATACATTTCCCCAGAGGAAGACACAGTAGATTTTGTATTGATGTACATACCTCTTGAAAATTTATACCACTTTCTTCTGACTTCAGAAATTGGAGCAAACAGAGTCCCAGTAATACAATATGCATTTTCTAAAAAAGTAATATTGGTTAGCCCTCAAACTTTGATGGCATATTTAGAAACGATTAGACAATCTATGAAGCTATTTAGTTTGCAGACGGATACTAAGAATATTCTTATTGCACATGAAAAAGTAAAAAGTGAAGTAGGCAAATTTATTGATTCATTTGATGAGGTCACAAAGAGACTAGATCAAACGGTTGAATCCTTTGAGAAACTCAAGACTACACGAAAAAATAAACTAGAAAAGTCATTTGAAGAGTTAAATGAAATCAACAATAACAGTGACTAGTAGCTTTCAGTAACTATCTATTAAGCCTGCTACAACCATGATGCACTTGTCGTCAAAGTAGTTTTTATTTTTTAAATCTAAAAACTCAGAAATTTCTTTACTTTCTGCTCCAGGTTGATACCAAAAATTATCAAAACCATGCTCAACCAAATCTTTTGTAATTTCAATTCCAATATGCGGAGGAACTACGAAATTAATAATTGATGGACACTCAGGGATATCTTTTACATCCCTATAAACTTTGCATCCTTGGATTTCTTTTTCTTTAGTATTTACTGGTAAAACTTCATGACCCTTATTTTGAAGATCTAAAAATATTTTATAACCATATTTGTTATGGTCATTACTTGCACCAATTAAGGCAATTGAATTATGTTTGTCTTTTAAAAGTTCAATCAATTAGAAATTTTCAGATTTAATTTTGTACAGATCATCTTTCCCTGCTTTTATTGATGATGTATATCCTGATGCAAGTGGTAACAATTGTTCCATGTAGAAATTAGAAAGGGTAATTTTGTCGGCATAGAATTCATCATTAGTCTCTTCAAATTTTTGTTTTGCTAAGATTGCAGCTTTTGCCATGTAATAACCACCAATTACTTGTCCAAACATTTTCATATAAGGGGTTGCAGCGGAGCTTGCATCTACAAGTTCTCCCTCAAGCATTTTTCCACCTAACCAAAGAGTTACTTCGGATAAATTATTCACTTCAACCTCTAATAATGAAGCCATTTTTTGTAAATCTTCATCACCAGCTTTCATTGTTTCAATTGTTTCATTTACTTCAGACAGTAAACGTTGCATTGCTTGTCCACCATCTAGAGGTAATTTTCTAAACATAAGGTCTAATGCTTGAATTCCATTTGTACCTTCATAAATCGGTGCAATTCTTGCATCCCTCAGATATTGAGCTACACCAGTCTCTTCTACATATCCCATACCACCATAGACCTGTATTGCTATAGAACTTAATTCGACTCCTAAGTCCGAAACCCACGCTTTAGTCACAGGCGTTAGAAGACCGCATCTTTCTTCGCCAAAAGCTTTAGTTTCTTCGTCCTCAGCAAAATATTCTAAATCCATCATTAACTGGTTATCGTACATTAAATATCTCATTGCATCTGTATACGATTTCATTGTCATGAGCATTCTTCTTACATCTGCATGATCAATAATTGTTGAATTTTTTGCATCTTCTTTACTCATTCCAACAGGTCTTCCCTGAACACGATCACGGGCATATTGAGCCGCCCCTTGGAATGCAGGAACAGCACAAGAAAGGCCTTGACCACCTACCCATACCCTTGCTTCATTCATCATTGTAAACATATAGGTAAGGCCTCTATTTTCTTCACCGACCAAATACCCTATGGCACCTTCATTTCCACCATATTCCATGACACAAGTTGGACTCGCATGTATTCCTAACTTCTCTTCTATAGAGAGACATTTGACCTCATTACGATCTCCAAGCGATCCATCATCATTGACCATGAACTTTGGAACAATAAACATAGAAATTCCCTTAGTGCCTTCTGGAGAACCGGGAACTTTTGCAAGAACTAAATGAATGATATTTTCTGTCATATCATGTTCTCCAAAAGTAATCCAAACTTTTGTGCCAGTAATTCTGTAAGTACCATCTTCATTTTTTTCTGCTTTTGTTGTAATTGTTCCTAAGTCTGATCCTGATTGTGGCTCACTAAGATTCATTGTCCCGGTCCATTCCCCAGAAACTAATTTTGGAAGAAATTTATCTTTTTGTTCTTGGCTTCCATGAAAATTAAGTGCCGAAATTGCTCCTGCACTTAATCCTGGCGCCAAACCAAAGGCAAGATTTGCAGAACTTAGAATCTCTAAAGTTCCACCAGATAAAACTACAGGCATACCTCCACCACCTATTTCTGAGGGGAGAGAAATAGATGACCAACCAGCCTCTGCAAACTTTTTATAAGCCTCTACAAATCCATCTGGCATTGTGACAACGGAGTCTTTGATTGTAGCTCCATGTTCATCACCTACTGCATTAATTGGGGCCAAAACCTCTTCTGCAAACTTTCCACATTCTTCCATTGTTGGAATAACTATATCTTCTGAAAAATCACTAAACTGACTTATTTTTGAGAGAATATCGTAGGAGTTTATTACCTCATAACCAAATACAATATCTCTTACTGGAGCTTTATAATTTACAGCCATTAAGTAATTTTACTATAGTATTTAAAAAACGCCCAATTGTTACCTTGGGGTTACTTCAACAAGTTCTGAAACTTCAGAAATTTTTTCAAGAGTTGGAAGATCATTAGTGCCGGCAATTATCGCACCAGCAGCACAAGCATTTTTCATAGTCAAAATAATATCATCCACTCCATGAGCCGCTATGTAAGCTGCTGTCGCATCACCCGCTCCTGTTGAGTTGATAGTTTTAAAATCTGGGGGAGTTATTTCTACAGCGCCTTCTGAGCTAATCAATCTTGCTGGTAGGTTTGAGTGTGTTAATAAAATCCTTGAAACTAAATCTTTATTTAATAGAGTTTCTGCCTGGATTACGTCAATTTCATCTTTACTAACAACTAAAAAATCAATTTTGTAGTCTATTTCATATTCATACCCAGCTTGAACAACAAAGATACCACTATCTTTAATTTCAGAAATGGAATCCTTTATATATGGAATCGAATACCTGTCTATAAGAAGAGATTCGATTCCATCTAGTTCAGTTAAGCCATTCCACTTACAGTTAGAATATCCAGAAGAAACGATAGTTCTCTCTCCATCCCTGTCAACAAAGATAGAGCAGGTAGGTGTTGGGTAATCCATAAAAAGTAAATTTTCATGATTAATTTTTTTACTTGTTAGCTCATTTTGCAAATAAGAGCCGAGAGCATCTTTTCCAATACTATTACCTAGAACAGAGACATCAATTCCCCAATTAGCAATATTTTCTGCGCAATTTATAGCAGTTCCACCCGCACGTATTTTATATTCACTGCTTCTTATATCTCCGCCGGCATAAGGAAGATTATCGATAAAATATATTAGATCTGGGTTCAATGTTCCGTAACAAAGTGTTTTATGATAACTCATATCTTTAATATAATAAGTTAAAAATAAACTGAAAGAGAGAAATATGAAAGTCGCCTACATTTTAAACACTCCTAATGCAGCTAACTACAAAGTTGGTGAAATGATATTGCCTCAACTCGAATCAGGAAATCATGGAGTTGAAGTAGTAGGAATTTTCTTTTTTGACGATAACACAATGTTACTACAAAAAGGAAATCCTAAAGGAGAGAGATTAGCAAAAGTAGCTGCAGAAAATGAGATGCTTTTAATGATGTGTGACCAGTGTGCGAACACCAGAGGTTTAGCTTCAGAGAATCCCGAGGGAGGATACCTTCCTGAAGGAACCGTTGAAGGTGTTGCAGTAGGTTGTTTCCCTGACTTATATCAAGCCCTATCAGGAAACATGCCCGATCAAGTTATATCTTTGTAACTAGACTAAACCACTAACTACAGCTGTAAGGACGAGGATTATCAAATAACTGATCAGCCCTCCTCCTATAGCGGCATATTTCATTGTCTTTGATATAGAGCTTGGACCAATTAAATGATACGCAAGAACTCCAAAAAATGGCACCAAGAATACTATGGCTAACCACAAGTATCTTTTTCCTCCAGCCACTTGGTTGTTAGTGTTCAAATCATATAGAGCTAATGCTGTCCATGCTGCATAAAGCACAAAAGGCATTAGGTATCCGTATAATTGAAACAATAATTGCCAAATACTTGGGCTTGATATAGGCACTCCACTCATTATTATCTCCTTTTTCGCTTCAAATAAGTTAGTAAATTCTTCGTCCATAAGATCATATGGAAGCTCCATATCATCGAGGTTAGGTAAATAAAATAGGTTAATAGCTGGATTAGGAGTATCCCATCCACCATTTTTAAAATCCATACTTTGCTGCTCTTTTGGCCATGGATATTCTTTATATCTATTTTTGTCCAGTTCTTCATTTTGAGCATCTGCAAAGAACCCAGCAAGCATCATTAATCCGGATACATCCCCCTGAAGAGGAAATCGGGAAAAGAAACTATCATTTTCAAGCGACGAGCAATTATGAAGCTGCTCTAGAAGAGGTGGTGTTGAGGTTTGATAAACATTCCCCTCATAACAGTTACCAGGACCCCATGGACCCGCCAATGCTAAATCTGTATATCCTGAATCAAGAACCACATTATTTTTAACCTGAACATGTTGAGAAAAATAAAGCTTTGCATCTAACATCGGGCTTGCAACTATCCCATATTTATCATGATTTATAACAATATTTTTTTCTATAATGTCTCCGACTCTTCCTGGGACAACTATCCCCATTCCCCGTGCAACGAGACCAAAGCGGTTTGTTGGTGCATCATAATTATTATTGTCCACAACTAAATTACTGATTATGGTTGTTTCTCTTCCGGGTGGATTTAATTCCGAATCTAAAGTATTCGGAACAATTCCAGACATGTTATCTTTCCAGATATTTCTGTATAGATAGAGGTGTCCACCTGCATTAGTTCCAGAGTATCCAAGCGCATTTCCTTCAACGACATTATCGTAAATCAATGTATTACACGGGTAGCATTGCCCAATATAAATACCACTGTCTGGATGTCCGGATGCGTATATGTTATTAAAGACCCCATCAGTTGAGTCAAATGCATATACTCCGTAATCTCCATTGTTGTAAACAGTCAGGTAAGAACCTCTAAATCCTTTCGCGCCATTCCAATAGACGCCATTTAAAGAGAAGTTTCTAACAGATAAGTTTTCAACAGTAACCCCATCAGTATCATAAATTTGTATTCCATTTTCTCTCATGAACTCACCGTCAATAATTACATTATTTCTATTGATACCTCTAATTGTTAGATAAGAAGTTGTAACAGTTACGCTTTCGTTATAGACCCCTTCACCAATTAAAATTAAATCTCCTTCTTTGGCAGCATCAACCGCATCTTGGATTTTAGAATAAGCTGAGCTACCATCAACTATTTGCGATTTACTAACAATTAAGACATCTCTACTTAACTCAACAGTTACTTTTTCCACAGGTGCGGAGTATTCCACATCGCCAACTATGACAGTACCAACCATGCCCTTATTATTAGTTCCGTGATATGGGCAGTAATATTCATATACACCTGGTTCATCAAAGGTATATTCATATTGGTCACCTTTTGTTATAATCCCATATTCAAAGTAATCCGATGAAATAGCTTGCCAAGACCCATCACTAGCTATTACATTGTGATTATTTGAACCTCCTGATTCCCAAACTACAGTAGACCCAACCGGTACGTTGATGACTTTAGGCGAAAATTCATCATCGACAACCCTAATAATTAATGACTGTTGAGAAGTTGCTTCTTCACCCCCACAAGCAGCAATAATTACTGAAAAAATTATTATGCTAAAAACCTTCTTCACACAAGCATTTTAGCAAGTAATATGTAGCCATGGATAGTAAAATATGGACTTGTCCAAAATGTAACACAACCTCAGCTGTAACTAACAAGAGAGAAATTGGAAGAAAGAAAGATTCATTTTCTGAATCACATACCAGCGAGACAGTTTCAATGACCAGTGGTGGATTGTCCAAGTTTTTTAATGTTCAAAATCAAAAATTCTTAGCAATTACGTGTAGCAAATGTACATATTCTGAGTTCTACAGGTCTGAAGTAAAAGCTTGGGAATCTATAATTGACTTTTTTGGAAATTAAGCTGAACTTAAAGTAAAAATATATAATAATTTATAAATTATAAGAACCCTATACTTACTTGCTTATGGCAAAAAAAACTTTCAGAAATATAGCAATAATTGCCCATGTTGACCATGGAAAAACAACATTAGTCGATGGGCTTCTTCAACAAAGTGGTACATTTAGCGATCATCAAGTACTAGAAGAGAGGGTTATGGACTCAGGAGATCTTGAAAAAGAGAGAGGTATTACAATAACATCAAAAAATACTGCAATTCAATACAACGATATCAAAATAAATATAGTGGACACTCCAGGCCACGCAGATTTCGGAGGAGAGGTAGAAAGAAGTCTTAATTTAGTTGATGGAGTTTTACTTCTAGTGGATTCAAGTGAAGGTCCTTTACCTCAAACAAGATTTGTACTAAAAAAGGCTTTAGAGAAAGACCTACCTGTGATATTGGTAATAAACAAAATTGACAGAACAGATGCCCGAATAGATGAAGTAGTTGAAGAAGTCTACGATTTATTTATTGACCTAGACGCAAATGACAAACAAATTGAATTTCCAATAATTTACACAAATGCAAAAGATGGAGTAGCACACGAAGTGCTTGGGGATGAATCTAAAGATTTAATACCACTGCTAAACCTTATAACTAATTTTTTCGATGGTCCAAATACGGACGATTCTCTCAATCCTCAATTTTTGGTAACAAATCTTGCCTATGACCCTTACGTTGGTCAAGTTGCAATTGGAAGACTAGATAATGGAATACTTGAATTAAACAAGCAATATAGCTTGTGTGGAAAAGAGCAAGTCACAAGTAATCATAAATTTTCAGCTATGTACACATTTAAAGGGCTTGAAAAAGTCAAAGTTGATGTTTTAGAATCTGGAGACATTATTGCAATTGCAGGAATAGAAAATATTCAGATTGGGGATACGATTTCAAGCAACGAAAATCCAGAACCTCTCCCAAGAATTGAAATCGACGAACCAACAGTTTCTATTTTTTTCCATGTAAACAATGGTCCGTTTGCAGGTAGGGAAGGTAAATATGTGACATCAAGAAATATTAACGACAGATTGCAAAAAGAAATTTTAAGTAATGTATCTCTACAAATTATACCAAGTCAAAAAACCGATGTTTTTGAAGTAAGAGGCCGAGGAGAGCTTCAAATGGCGGTGTTAATTGAGACCATGAGAAGAGAAGGTTATGAATTCATGGTATCAAGACCAGAAGTGATTGTTAAAGAAATTGATGGTAAAAAAAGCGAACCAATGGAAAAAGTATTTATTGATACTCCTGAAGATTATGTGGGCGTAATTACAGAGAAACTTTCAAAAAGAAAAGGTAAGATGACAAACCTAATGAACAACGGGTTTGGAAGAGCTACATTAGAATTTTCTATACCATCAAGAGGTTTGATTGGCTTTCGAAACCAGTTCTTAACAGACACAAGAGGTTCTGGGATTATGAACTCTTTATTTGACGGTTATGCACCATGGTCAGGTGACATTCCACAAAGGACTAATGGAGTATTAATTTCTGACAGAAGCGGGAAAGTAACTCCATACGCAAGCCTTGCAATGGTTGACAGAGGTATATTATTTGTACCACCTGGAACAGAGGTATACGAGGGAATGATTCTTGGAGAAAGAAATAACGAGGGTGATCTTGAAGTGAATATAACTAAAGAAAAAAAACTTACAAATCATCGTGCTTCTGGTTCCGACGAGACAATCCCTTTAAGACCACCGCAACTAATGTCACTAGATCAGTGCATAGAGTTTATTTCAGAAGGTGAATTTGTTGAAGTAACACCTGAATCTATTAGGTTAAGAAAATCAGAATTAAACGCAACTCAAAGAGCTTTAATGAAAAAGAAGGAAAAAAATTCCTAGGCTCTATGCTTGAAGCCAGTCTTCAGGGTTATCATCTACAAAAAAATCACTGACTAATGTTTCTCCAGGCTGTATTGCATATTGCTCAAAATCTGTGACACCTTCTTCTTCTAAAACATCCTGATCAAGAAAGAAATTACCGGTACATTCTGATGAGTTTCTTTTTAGCACTGCATATGCTGCATCTGCGTAAATTGATGGCTTTCGAGAACCTTTTATCAACTCAGCTCCAATAACATTTCTTACCGCGGCTGTATCTAAGGACGTTCGGGGCCACAAACAGTTAGAGGCAATATTATCTTTTTTAAATTCCTCCGCAAGGCCATGGGCAACTAAAGACATCCCATATTTAGCAGTTGTATATGCAAGTGTCATTCCAAACCATTTTCTAGAAATATTGAGTGGTGGAGACAATGTAAGAATGTGAGCATTTTCACTTTCTTTGAGAAAAGGAATGCATTGTTGACTCAGTAGGAATGTTCCTCGTACATTTATATTGTGCATAAGGTCATATCTTTTCATAGGAGTGTTTACGGTATCTGAAAGATGAATGGCACTTGCATTATTAATACAAATATCAACCCCCCCAAATTTTTTTGCACATTCTTGTACAGCTGAACTTACCTGATCCTCAAACCTAATATCACAAACGATTGGTAAGGCATTCCCCCCTGCTGCTTCTATCTCCTCAGCAGCTGTATAGATTGTTCCAGGTAAGGTTGGATGAGGTTCAGTAGTCTTTGCTAAGATTGCAATATTTGCACCATCTTTAGCTAATGTTTTTGCAATCTCTAAGCCCACACCTCTTGAGCCACCACTCATTATTACTGTTTTGTTTTCAAAATTTTTCATAGATTTATTGTATTAAAATTGTTCTTCTTCTGTAGAGTCTTTTTTAGAAAGTAGTTCTGATTCATCCCCCATAACGATTTCACCAATTGACTCAAAGTAATCTCCACCAACTTCTTGTTGGTGTTTGATTGCTGTGTAGCCATCTTTTGATAAATCTATTTCTTTTTCTTGCAAGTCAACAATTGCCTTCATATTTCCGCCTTTGTAATTTTTTGCCAATTCGTACATAGAGCTAGCCATAGAGTGGAATCCAGCTAATGAAACAAATTGAAGTGTATACCCAAACGCAGATAAATTATTCTGAAATTCTTTTATTTCTTTATCTGTAAATTTATCTGTCCAATTGAAAGATGGAGAACAATTATAAGCTAAAATTTTGTTCGGATAATTTTTTCTAATTTCTAACGCGAATTCTTTTGCGAACCCCAGATCTGGTGTATTAGTTTCACACCATATTACATCTGCATATTCTGAATAGGCCAAAGATTTTGATATGGCCATTTCATGATTGTTTTTTATGGGATAATATCCGTCCGGAGACCTCTTCTTGCTTAAATATGGTTGATCTTTTTCATCAAAATCTGAAGTCATTAATTTCGCATTTAAAGAATCTGTTCTAGCTATTAGAACTATTGGTGACCCTAAAACATCTGCTGCTAATCTTGCGGATGTTAATTTATTAATATATTCGTGGGTAGGAATTACAACCTTACCTCCCATATGTCCACACTTCTTTTCCGAAGCTAGCTGATCTTCCAAATGTAACCCCGCTATTCCAGAGTTGATAAATTGTGAGGTAAGTTCAAAAACATTATAAACACCTCCAAAACCTGATTCTGCATCTGCAACAACAGGTGGAATGCTATGCTTTTTTAGCTCAACCATTTTTCTTATCATCGTGTTATTTATTTTTTCAACAAAATTAGGACCACTATTTGAAGGGTATAGCGATAGGTCGGGGTAGGTGCTGCCACCATTATTACTTTCAGCTGCAACCTGCCACCCACTTACATAGATGAACTCATAGTCGAGGTTATACATCTGCAGAGCTTGTTGTGCAGTTGAGGCACCAAGTCCTGAAATAAATTGATTCTCTTTATTTAAGAGTTCCCACAATTTGTTTGCTCCACGTTCGGAGATAGGACTTACAGTTTTGAACGGGGTTCTTAATTTTTGGATATCCTGAGACGAATAATTTCTATTTACGTTTGACCATCTATCTGACTCAATATACGAATTTATTTTTGCAAGATCATTAAATGATTCATTGCTCATAAATTTAATGCTGACTTGCAGCTACTGAAGCAATTATGACTGTAAGAGTTATTAACCCAAGGGCTGTAATTAGAACCTCATTCTTTGTAATTTTTATTTTGGGTCCCGCACTCATTAATGCAGAAAAGATTAATATTGCTGCTGAGATTATTAAAGCAAATAATGGAGCATAATCATGAAAGTTTATAAATACCTGAGATATTAATGCAGCTATTAAGCCTCCAACCAAAATAGCACTTAAGGGAATAACTGCTGAACCTGTTATTCGATTGCGAATAATAACAGCTTCCTCCTCTTCAAAAAACTCTAAGCCCTTAGGGACTCCTAAAACTATTGATAAAACTGAAATTATTGCTTGAAAAACAGTAGAAACTAAAATAATTCTCCAAAATGATCCAAAAACTGGAAGAAGGAATACTGTTGGATCTTCTGGGAGAATTGGTTCAATAGTTTGTCCTATTGAAGATGTGATGTAAAATCCTGTAACTGAGCCGAACATAAGCCCCATTCCAATACCCTGGAAAATTGACTCTCTATCAGTTGTTTTTACACCATGACCAATGAAATTAGATTCGAGTAGTTTTTTTACATTTACAGTATTCAAAACTGCAAAAAAAGTTGTCAGAAGTGCTAAAGCAATAATGTATGTAGTTTTTTTATATTCAGTTATTAGATTAAATGTTTCAGATTCAAGGATTAGACCATCATAAAGGTACGTGCTTATTGCAATTGCTTGAATGAAGCCAGAAACAATTCCAAATAGAGATCCGTATTGTAATGCCCGTGCAACTTTTGAAAATAAATCTGCTGGAGGTTCAATGACTTCTTCTACAACTTCTGTTGCTACCGGAGCTTCTTCTACAACTTCTGTTGCTACCGGAGCTTCTTCTACAACTTCTGTTGCTACCGGAGCAGCCGGACTACCGGTAGACCAGCTTGAAAGAATTGAGTTTACATCTACGCCATTTGCTTCTGCTCTAGCTTGAGCTGATCTTGAAACGAGCATTTGAGGAACACCTGTGGTGTTACTAATTTCTTCTATAAGTTTTTCATCCATAATATTCTTATTAAATTTTAGTCGTTAGATGAAGTTCTCACTACATCATCGAAGGTTTTTTCGGTTTTGTACCACTTCATCCAAGTTATCAAAATAAATATCCAAAGTATTAGTCCCCCGCCCAATTTCAAGACAAGTCCAGCCATTGTTTGGTCATTGATTACTGAAACGTCGAATATGTTATCTATTTCGAGATACGCGGAATATAATGGCTCAGTTCCAAAAGCTAGAAAACTTGCAGGAATTGTAGGCAACAGTGACTGCAGAAAAAGATATGCTATCTTGCCTGGGTCACTGAGTTGTTTAATTTCTTTAGTTAATCCGATTACTGGAATCCACATATTTATAGAAACCAAAAGCATCACACCATGTATTAAAAAATGAAAGAGTGTATTTGTGACCATTAGATTAATCACTGTTGTCCAATGCATTCCAACCATAACAATATTAAATAGGAAAAAAGCTACGACTGGCTTAGTTGTTATTTGCAATAAAGAGATTAAAGGTTTTATAGAAATTATTTTTTTTTGTGCACTATTTAAGCCATTAAGAAGGAGAGGCGGTGCAACTAGTGCTAAGACTAAATGTTCAGCTGAATGAACTGAGAATAGATACTTTTCACCAATATCGTGGATAGGCCAGTCAGTGAATAGCCAGAGAATAAACAATCCCGAGTACCAAGATTTTCTTTTATTTTTTTTAATAGCACTATTGTCTGTAGAGTATTCGAAGAAAACTATGAGTGAAATAATGAGTGCCCAGACATCATAATGTGGGTGCCAAACTAAATTATCCATTAAATAAAGTTTGCAGCTGCTCTTTCAAACATGACAATTGCAAATAAGATGAGTGCTAGAATCATCCCACCTGTAAAGAATTTATTTATTAATGAATTTTCAAATCTTAGATGCATAAACCAGCCAACAACGATGACAAATTTTCCAACAGCTAAAATTATCAGCAATGGATCAGTAAACACTCCTACGATATCTTCGGTGTAATAAAGAGCAACTTCAATCGCAGTGAGGACACCTAAAACAAGAGCTATTTGAACATACTGAGTAGGTTTTGGATGGGGTTTGTGATCAACCGACATCAGATTAAGTAAACCACAGTAAATAGAACAATCCAAACAATATCAACAAAGTGCCAATACAAAGCTACAAACTCAAGGTTCATTCCACCATCTAAAGAGAGACCTTTTTGTCTTTGTCCAATACTCCAGAGAGCTAGCAATAGAACTACACCAATAAATACATGTAATCCGTGGAAACCAGTCAAAACATAAAAAGTTGAACTAAAAATATTTGAGGAGAGCTCAAAACCCTTATGATAAAATTCTGTAAATTCATAAATTTGCCCGGCAAGAAATACTGCTCCTAACATAGCTGTAGCTAGTAGCCAAACTCTTGTTTTTTCCTGATCATTACTTTCTAAAGCATTGTGAGCGAGGACCATTGTTAAAGAACTCATCAACAAAACAAAAGAACTAACAGATGTGAACGGAATATCATAAACATCTGTAAGTTTAATTCCTGGAAAATCTCTACCTTTGAAGATCATGAATGTTGTAATTAATGTTCCAAAGAAAAGTATCTCTGTAGATAAAAATATCCACATTCCTAGTTTTCTAGTTTCAACTCCTGTAGGTTCATGAGGATATGAATGAGAGTCACTCATTTTCACCATCTCCAATGAATTCTTCCTCTAAAGGCTCAGTTCCCCATCCAAAGCTGCCAATGAGAATTAGAAGTGTGCCAACAATTGCAAGAGGAAGCATTTTGTAAATTACAGCATATCCTAGAAACGGAAGACCCGAAGCTAAGATAATTGGAAAATAAGATGGATTTGGAAGAACTATATCTTCTTTTGGATTCAAGCCTTCTTCTTCGAGTTCTAGCATTAATGCATCAGCAGAATCTTTTCTAACAGGTCTACCATCTTCATCTTCATCGTATTTCATATGCCAAAAGTCATCGAGTGATTTCACTTCTGGAGCTTTGGAAAAGTTCCAGACAGGAGTGGGTGAGGGAATACTCCATTCAATAGTCCGTGCATCCCATGGGTCAAATCCAGCATCTGGACCTTTTCTTCTGGAATAAATCCAGTTAGCCATGAAGACCAGTATTGAGAGAGCAATTATGAATGCACCGATAGAGACAATAAGATTCCAAAAACCCAAATTTGTTTCTTCAGCATACACCCAAGTTCTCCTTACCTGTCCCTGCAGACCAAGCCAATGCATCGGACCAAAGGTAAGATTAAAACCAATTATCATTAGCCAAAAATGTATTTTTCCAAGTGCTTCGTTATACATTTTTCCCCATACTTTAGGAAACCAGTAATAAAGACCAGAAAAAATACCAAACATAGCGCCACCGAAGAGAACATAATGGAAGTGTGCAACAACATAGTATGTATCAGTTTGCTGGGTATCTGCTGGAACAATTGAGTGAGTCACTCCACTTAGACCACCAATAACAAACATACCAATAAACCCTAGGGAAAAGAGCATAGGGGTATTTAATTTTAATTTTCCTCCCCAAATGGTTCCTAGCCAGTTAAATATTTTGACACCAGTAGGAACAGCAATGACCATTGTCGACAAACCAAAGCCTGCCTGTGCTACAGGACTTATAGCTGATGCAAACATATGGTGGGCCCAAACACCAAAACCAATAAAAGCTATACCAAATCCTGCAAAGACTATTGCTGGATAACCAAAGAGCGGCTTTCTAGAAAAAGTTGGTAAAACTTCAGAGACAATCCCAAAAGCAGGAAGTATTAGTATATATACTTCGGGGTGTCCAAATAACCAAAATAGATGTTGCCACAAAATCGGATCTCCGCCGCCCTCTGTTAAAAAGAATGTTGTACCAAACTGTCTATCAAATGTGACATAAAAGAGCGCTATTGCAATTATTGGAAGGGAAAACGCTAATAAAAAGGAAACAGCAAATGTCATCCATGTAAATACTGGCATCCTCATTAATCGCATACCTTTTGTTCTCATATTTAATATCGTCGTAATGAAGTTAAATGCTGATACTAATGAAGCAATTCCAAGAATCTGAAGACCTATTGCCCAGTAATCCATAGCTGTTCCTGGAGAGTATTTAAACCCAGCATTAGGTTGATATCCAAACCAACCACCATTAGGAGCAGAGCCTAATCTACTGACTTCTTCAGCTAGATAACCACCTTGGGGTGCTCCTGCTGTACCAAACAAAAAAGTTGAGTACAGAAAGACTCCACCAAAAATGAAAATCCAGAAAGAAAGCGCGTTTAGTCTTGGGAAAGCTACATCTCTTGCACCAATTTGCAGAGGTAGAAGATAGTTAAAGAAGGCGGCACTAATCGGCATAATCGCCAAAAATATCATTGTTGTTCCATGCATTGTAAACATGGCGTTATATTCAGCAGCACTTAAAAAGTTATTGTCTGGTGAAGCAAGTTGAATTCTTAGCAGTAGAGCTTCTAATCCACCTACAAGTAAAAAGAAGAATGCTGCGTATCCGTACATTATACCTATTCGTTTGTGGTCAACGGTTGTTATCCAGCTCCAGATGCCTGTTTCGGAAGAAGGCCTTTTAAAAATATTTGATTGTTTTCTTGGTTCAATAATTTTTGTCATTTAAGTGTTCCCAAATAAGCAATTAGCGCATTAATTTCTTTCTCAGTTAATTCTAGATTAGGCATGAAGGTACCTGGTTTTATTTCAGCAGGATTTGCAAGCCACTTAGTAAGATTCTCTGGATTATTTTTTAGCGCAGCTCCAGCAAAAACACTTCTGTTTGCAAAGTGTGTAAGATTAGGAGCAATTCGATCACCTTGTACATCCCATACACCATCAATCACATGACACTGGGTACAACCTGCGTTTAAATACACAACTTGACCTTCGGCAGCTAATGAAGATTCTGGCAATTCTTTTTGAGCGTACGATTGTTCATTTGCAACCCATGAGGCAAAATCTTCCTCTGTCATTGAAATAACCCTTCCTCGCATTTTTGAATGGCTCAGTCCACAATATTCTCCACATTGAGCCCAAAATTCTTCAGGAGAATCTGCTTGTAGATTTAGATATGTTGTTTGACCAGGTACAAGATATCTTTTTCCATTTAATTTAGGAACCCAATAATTGTGCAAAACATCATTTGACCACATTTCAAGCCTTACAGGCCTGTCTTCTGGGATAACTAAAACATTTGCAGTAGTAATTCCAAAGTCTGGATACTTATATTCAAACCACCATTGATGTCCAATTACTTCAATTTTTAAAGCATCTTCTGGCTCCCTAGCAAGGTCAAAAATTGTTCTAACAGTAGGCACTGCAATTACTGCCAAAATTAATACTGGAATAATTGTCCAAAGAATTTCTAGAAAATTGTTTCCGTGAATTTGTTTTGGTTCAGGACTGCTTTCTCTTTCTTTAAAGTAAAAAACTGAAAAAAGAAGCGCCCCTTGTACTATCGCAAAAACACCAACTGCAATCCAAAAAGTAAGCCAAAAGAGTTCATCTATACTTCTTGCATAGGGCCCAGCTGGACTTAAGGAGTCAAGCGGAGCATCTTCTATACACGAAGACAAGAAAAGAAAGCTCAGCAAAAAAATTTTTTTATCTTTAAATAATTTCATCTCAAACAATCCTTTAGGATAGCGTTCAAACTATATATAGTGTAATCATAAGTAGTATGAGTTAATGTTATCAAATAAAATTTCTTTGGTAAAAAAATTTGTAAAACTCTCAAAACTTAGAGTTGTAGAACTTTTACTGGTCACGACAGTACCTGGTATGATTGTGTCCCTTTACTCAATGCCTCCTCTAACTCTTGTACTATCCACACTAGCTGGGGGAACCTTATTGGCTGTTAGTGCAAACGTAATGAATCAGGTGTTTGAAATTGAAAGAGACAAACTAATGCAAAGAACCTCTGACAGACCATTAGTAACTGGAGAGCTAACTAGAGCTACTGGAATAGTTTTTTCTGTACTGACTGGAATAATTGGATTTATTGTCTTATATTTACTAACAACTCCAACGGCAGCTTACATAGGACTTATTGCAAATCAGTTTTACATATTTATTTACACATTAATTCTTAAGCCCAGAACAAATCAAAATATTGTCATTGGCGGTGCAGCAGGAGCAGCACCAGTTCTAATTGGATGGACGGCAACCGGGAGCACTTTAGATATAGGTGCCTGGTTATTATTTCTATTAGTTTTTATGTGGACTCCAGCACATTTTTGGGCGCTATCAATTGAAAATAAAACAGATTATGAGCAGGCCGATTTTCCAATGCTTCCAACTCAGGAAACTTATGAAAGGTCAACAATATATATTGCTATATACTCTTGTGCAACAGTGTTGATTTCAATTGCAGCAGCACCAGTTCTTCAACTCGGAATTATCTATTTGTTAATTGCAGTATTTCTTGGGACGAATTTAATGTTTAAATCCTATAACCTTTATAAGAAAAGAATCCAACCTATTAAATATTTTGTCTTTTCAAATACATATCTAGCTGTTATATTTCTAGGAATAGTTGCAGATATAATGTGGACTTTAAGGGGAGTTGCCGTATGAATGAATTATTTTTTTCGATAACTTATCCACCCATCCCAATAACAGAAATAGGACCAGTTGCATTTTCATTACATGGAGTATTTGCAGCTTTAGGTTTTTATTTTGGATCAACTTATGCAATTAAGTTATGTGTAAAAGATGGAGAAGATGATGAACTTTTTTCAGATGCCTTTACTTGGGCAATTTTTGGGGCAATCATTGGGGCAAGATTTTTTACAATCCCGGCTCATATTGGCGATCCCGGGTATGGATTAGATGATGTATTTTCAGTTGCTGGAAGTTACTCAATAATGGGAGGGATGTCCGGCGGAATAATTGCAGCATATTTTAGAATTGTATTGATAGGCAAAGCAAACTTTCAAACCTATAGCGACTATGCAGCTCCAGGATTAATTATGGGTATAGCAATTGGAAGAATTGGTGATTTAGCAATCGTTGAACATCTAGGTAGAGCTACGGAGTTTGTTCTTGGATATGAAATTAAACCAGGATATGATGTAGCACCTCAACACAATGCACTTGAGTGTATTGCACCAGAGATTACTTGTGGGACTTATCATCATGTCGCTATGTATGACCTTATTCTTGCAACCCTCTTCTTTTTCGTATTTAAATACTTACAAAATAATCTAAATTATGGAAGTGGTTCCTGGATAGGCTTATGGGCTATTTGGTATGGAATTCAAAGAATGATTTTGGACACATTGAGATTTGGAATGGGAGACGCGACTATAGGTATTTTTACATGGAATCAAATTGGTGGAGCAACACTTGCTAGCATCGGTTTACTAGTCTTCCTTAGATTTAAAAATATTAAAACAAGCTGAAGATAAATAAAGAATATGCGCCAAGCATTGAAAAACCTATAAGCGGACTTCTTTTAATCCTACTCCTTGAGATGATTATTACTACTAAAGATACAAAATACATCAGGAACATTTGAACTAATACGTCTAACTCAATATTCCCTGGTTGGATAACAATAGATGCACCTCCAACTAAACCTATATTGAATAAATTTGAGCCAAAAATATTACCAAATATTAAGTCTGGTTTTTTTAACCTTGCAGCTGCAATTGTTCCAGCTATTTCTGGAAGACTTGTTCCAAGAGCAATCACAGTTACTCCAATAATTAACGATGAGATTCCAAATAATTCAGCAAGATCTGTTGCATTATTCACAACTAAAGAGCTACCAAATATTGTTGCACCCAATGACAGTACAGCTTTTGGCCAGACATTAGTAATAGTCTCTTCTAAATATTCCTCATCTTCAATAGCTTCTTCGTTTACCAATCTATATGTAATAGCTGTAACAAGTATGAGTAATGTAACTCCTAAGATAAATGGAAATTCCTTAATTAAAACATAGCTCGAGACAAAGACTGTCGTTACAACCATCATCCATAGTGGGGAAGTCGGATTTAATTTTATTTTTTTATCATACGTAGCATCAATAAATAAATATAACACTGCAACCACAAGCAGTGAGTTTGCAATATTTGAACCAATTATGTTCCCAATTCCTAAAGATAAATCCCCATTAAGTGCAGCACCTGTGCTTGCAAACAACTCAGGAGCAGAAGTTCCAAATCCAATAAAAGTAGCTCCAATTATTGATGCAGGAATTTTAAGTTTTAGTGCAATCTGTACTGCAGACTTCACCATAAGATCTGCACCCTTAACTAAAAGTATAAATCCAGCTGCAAGGCCCAAGAGAATAATTAAAATGTCCATTTAATTTTAATTTTTTGAATCTCTCCAGGCTATCCACTCTTTGACATCTGAAAGGTCATAACCTGGACCATTTACTGCAAGAGTGACTTCTGTTGCGCCAGCCTCGATAAGTTCATCTGCTAAATCGATTCTTTTGATATCGATCCCAATAGATCTTTTAATTTCTCTAGGATCTCTTCCGATTTCTTTACACCAATTATCTAAAACGTTATTTTTATGAGCTACAGTTTCGATACCAGACCTTTCTTCAGTTTTTGTAGCAAAACCATGCCAAATGTCTGCATATTGAGCAGTAATCCTTAAGGTAACCTTTTCACCACCGCCACCGATTAAAATTGGAATCTTTCTTATTGGCTGAGGATTGAGTTCCTTCATTCTCTTTACAATTCTTTCAAGAGATTTTTCAAGTGCATGCAATCTTGAAATTGCAGTACCAAATTCATAACCATATTCATCATAATCTTGCTCAAACCAACCAGAACCAATTCCCAGAATTGCTCTGCCGTTAGAAATGTGATCCACTGTTCTTGCCATATCTGCTAAAAGTTCAGGATTTCTGTAAGAGTTACAAGTAACAAGAGGACCAATGTCTACTCGATTGGTTACCTCTCCCCAGCTGGAAAGCATTGTCCAACATTCAAAGTGTTTACCTTCTCTTCTTTCCCCTTCATCCCATTGAGTTCCATCCTCTTTATAAAGTGGATAAAAATGATCCCAGTTATAGATAGCATCTGCCCCAATTTTTTCAGCTTCAATTGCAGCTTGTCTAATTTGGTCGTACTCAGCATGCTGAGGTTGTAAAAAAACTGCTATTCTAGGTTTCATTTTTAACTCCTGTTCCTATGTTAATTGTTTAGGGTTTTGTCATCTAACGAATTATTGATATGTTTTGCTAATTCTATATTAGCCTCAAGCTTCTCTAATTTTTGAGCCATTATTTTTTCTGCTGATGGCAAAGGATTTTCTAAAATAAAAGACTTGATATCGTTTCCTAATTCCTGATCATATATTGAGTCAAGTCCAGACAGAATTCTTGATGCTGTCCACTCAGGCATGACAGCTAATAAATCTGCATAATTATTTTTTATTTCTTTCCATGACTCTCTTCCATTTACTTTGTTGGCAATCATTGATGCTAAAATATAGGGACAATCTGCACCCCTAATTGTTCCATCTAACATTGAGCTAATAATAACTTTTCCAGCATTGGGATCTCTGACCGCTCCAAGAACTGCTCTGTACCTACCTTCTATTTGGGGAGATCCTGCATTCAAGAATTTTTCAAGGAACTTCTCTATTTTTATTTCTGGGTCTAAAGCCGAAATATACAAAGCTGTATTGTACAAACTACCATCTTGGATTGTCTCAATGGTGCCATCTTTAAACCTATCACTATAAAAACTGATAAATTCATCATCATTTTCAATTGCAGCAATCAACTTGTTTACAATTGCACGAAGTTCTTTAACCTCCATGGAGTCTGAATCTTTAGTGTCACGACCAAGGTCCTCTTTTATTTCTCGTACAAGGTTATTGAAATAATTTACAAAAGAATCATATTTTTCAATTGGTAACATTTTTGACATTGATGATATTATTCCAGAAATATAAGACCAGATATTAGGATCACTCTCAGATTGATATAGCGGTAAAAATTCTAAAAATTCATTTATTGAGAACTTGCCAATTGTTACAGACTTCCAGGTATCCTCTAAAAGTCTATATTTCTCTAGAGAGTTTAGAGCATAAAAGTTTTCTTTAATTTTTAAAAATATCTCTGGTTCATACACAACATGATAGAAAGCCCACCCACCGTTATTGATAAAGGGAACCTCTCCAGAAGAAGTTAGTTCCAAGGTTTTTGAATTTTGAACAACTGTATCAACTTTTCCAGTGTCTAAAAAGCGGATATTGACAGGAATTTCCCAGAGGGAGTCGTCAGTAGTACCATCAATAAGAAATTTTGATTGAGTAAGAGAGAAACCTTCTCCAACCTTTTTTACCTCAATAATCGGAAAACCGGGTTGCTTAATCCATGTTGGAAGCATTTTATTTAAAGGTATTTTACTTTCCTCAGTAAGAGAATTCCATAAATCAGAGGAATGTGTATTTTTGAATTTGTATCTATTTAAGTACTTCTGAACACCTATTCGGAACACTTCTTCTCCAACAAACATTTCAAACATTTTCAATACTGTTGACCCTTTTTCATAAGTTAAAACATCAAACATTTCTTCTGCCTGTTCAGGAGTTTCTACTTCAAACTCAACTGGTCGGGAGTTCTTGAGTGAGTCAACACCAAACCCAGCACTTCGCGATAGGTTCATTTCGCTCCACTGTTCGAATTCAGGATAAGTTCCATTTGCTGCAATTGCTTCCATCAGACTTGCAAAAGCTTCATTTAACCATATGCCATCCCACCACTTCATTGTTACAAGGTCTCCAAACCACATATGTGCAAGTTCATGTGCAATTACACTTACAGATCTAGAAAGCTCTTGTCTAGTGGCTTTAGCCTCATCTATAAGTAGAAGACTTTCACGAAAAGTAACAGCTCCGACATTCTCCATTGCCCCCATTGCAAAATCAGGTATAGCAATAAGATCAAGTTTTGAGCCTGGATATGGAATTTGATAATAATTTTCAAAAAATTCTAAAATTTTCATTCCAGCTTTTCCTGCAAAGTTAGTTTGGTGTGAGAACCCGGGTCTATGGATAATTCTTATTTGTGTTGTGCCAACACTTCCGATCTCAGTTACCTCAAGTTCCCCAATTACGAAAGCTACTAAATAAGTTGACATTATCATTGAATCAACAAATTTGGTTTCAACTTTACCATTGGATAGTTCATTCTCTTCAAGAACTTTTTCATTAGAAATTCTGAGGTATTTTTTATCTGAAATTAAAGTCATTGAGAATACTGCTTTATATTCTGGTTCATCCCAACATGGAAAAGCATTTCTGGCAGAAGTTGGTTCAAACTGAGTTGTAGCAAGCCATTTTTCATTATCATTTAAATCTAAAAATTGACTCTTATAAAATCCTTTCAAATCATTAGTAATTAATGAATTGAATTTTAATTTCAAGGAGTAGTTTCCTAATGTAAGTTTACTTTCTGTGCTAAACGATATCCTCTCTAATTCTTTTAAGTATTTAAAATCTAAATCAATTTGAGACCCATCTGAATCAAGTAGGTAAGCCTCTGTTATTTCAATGTCAATTCCATTAACTTCGAACGAATCAGTATCTTTTATAATTTCTAAATCTACAGTTTGCGAACCTGTGTATTTAAAATTAGGTAAATCAACGTCCAGTTTTATTTCGTAACGTAAAGGCCTAGCAAATTTTGGCAGTATTGCCTTATTCATCTTCTCTCCAATCAATGTGTATGTATTCGTCTGAATTCAATAGTTGTACAGTGTGGCTCCCAAAAAAGTCTCTTTGCGCTTGGATTAAATTTGAAGGATTATCATCTGCACTTAAATTAAGGTACCAACTCAAACTTGTAGAAAAAACTGGTAATGAAATATTTTTTAATATTGAGGAACTTACAATTTCTTTTATATTTTTAAGATTTTTTTTCAGCAAATCATGTAACTGACTCGAATGTAATAACTTATCGGATGAATTATTTATTTCTATAAATTCATCAAGCATCTCAGACCTAATAATGCATCCACCGCTCCAGTTATTAAAAATATCTTCAAAATTAAAGGAAAATTTGTTAACTTCGTTGTACCTCTCAATTATCGTAAGACCTTGAATCATAGATGCAACTCTTCCAAAATAGAGAGATTTAGCAAGGGCGGTTTGAAGACTCAATTTTTCTGAATCATCCAAATTATCTTTATTATCTTGAATTCGTGATGTAGAACTTGTTTTCCAAAAATAATCTGTATTACTTTGAACCCGTGCGTCATATGCTGAATATATTGATGGAGCTGATACTCCAAGTTCAAATGAAGTTTCTATCGTTAGTCTTCCAGTCCCCTTGTTATTTGCCAAAGATTTTATTAAATCAACAGTAAAGTATTCTCCGTCTTTTTTTCTTAGTATTTCAGAGGTGATTTCAATTAAGTATGAAGATTGATTTATTTTTTTCAGAGAACTAAAAAAATCTGCTATTTGAAGGTTGTTAAATCCAGTTCTTTTTAATAAATGATAACTTTCAGCAATCAGCTGCATTTCTGCATATTCAATACCGTTATGAACCATTTTTATAAAGTGACCAGAACCAGAGCCTTCATAAAAACCTACACAGTCGTGTGGTGCTTTTGCTGAAATAGAAGATAATAATTCAATCAAATCTCCATCTAGATTGTTATTTGAGCCCACCATTATAGCTGGGCCATATCTTGCCCCCTCTTCTCCACCGGAAACACCCATGCCAATGAATTTTATATTCTTTTTAGACAAGTTTTCCCCATGATGAATACTTTCTTGATAAAAAGAGTTACCGCCATCAATAACTACATCATTTTCATCTAACAAATTCGAGAGCTGATTTATTAATTTGCTAGTAGGTTCTCCTGATGGAATCATTAATAGAAGATTTCTTGGACGATCCATATTCTCAACAAGCTCTTCAAGGGTTGTGTATCCTGAGAAATTTCCATCGAATTCTTTTTGTACAGCTTCTAATTTTTTGGAAGAATTATTGAAAGCTTTTATATTTGTACCCTTTTCTGCAATATTTAGGCCAATGTTTTTCCCCATTACACCAAGTCCAATTAATCCAATTTCACCCAACATTATTTTGGATCTTTCATTATTTTTAAATCTTTTAACTTACTTACTAATTTGCTTCTCATTTTTATTTCAATTAATAATAAATCAGAACTATTTTTTACTTCTAAAATTTCACCAAATCTATTTACGTGTTCCAAATTTTTTGGCTCAACCAAGAATGAGTCTTTTATAGTTTCTCCATATATTTCTTTTGAAATTGTTTCGACAAGCTCATCAATACCAGTTTGTTTTAACGATGAAATAAATAAAGCTTGAGGATATCTTTCTGCTAGGTCGTTTAAAGAAGCTCTGTCGATTTTATCAACTTTATTAAATACCATAATTTCATTAGCACTAACTTCAATTTGTTTTAGGATCTCTCTTACCGTAGCAATATGCATCTCAGGAATAGCTGTTGCTGCATCAACTACATGTATTAATAGATCTGCACTCGTAGCAACTAATAAAGTTGATTTAAAAGACTCAATGAGTGTTGTTGGTAAATTTTGAATAAAGCCAACTGTGTCTGATAAGATCAAAGGCTCTTGGACATCTTTTACGGGAAGCTCTCTTTGTAAAGAGTCAACTGTCGCAAAAAGTTCATCTGCAGCATATGCATCTGAATTAGTCAAAGATTTCAACAAGGTAGATTTTCCAGCATTCGTATACCCAACAATTGATACCAAAGGAGTGTTCTTCTTCTCTCTGGAACTCGCCTGAAGTAGTCGCTGCCTCTCAATTTTCTTAAGCTCTTTTCGTAATTTATTTATGCGGTTATCAATTAACCTACTGTCAGTTTCTAACTTAGCTTCACCAGGTCCTCGTGTTCCAATTCCACCACCTTGTTGGTTTAAAGTTTTCCCCAAACCTGCAAGTCTAGGTTTAAGATATACAGACATGGCTAACTCAACTTGTAGATTGGCCTCTTTCGACTGTGCATGTAATGCGAAAATATCAAGAATTAAACCAGTTCGGTCAACTACATCGCACTGAAAAATTTCTCTAAGTTCTTTTTGCTGATTTGGATTGAGTTCACAATCAAAAATAACTACATCAATATCATTCGCCTTTGATAAAACCTCAAGGTCATTGATAGAACCTTTTCCAATGAAAGTTTTTGGATCAATTCGGTCAACTCTTTTTGTTTGAACAATTGTTGGATTTGAACCTGCTGTTTTTACAAGACTTGTTAGCTCTTTTAAAGATTCTTCACGATCAGCTCTTGTTTGATTTTTTAGAATAATTCCAACAAGCAAAGCTTTTTGAACCGTTACAAATATATCTTTGTCAGATACTGTTAGCAACCGTCTATCAGTTTGATTTGGATTATTATTTCTTTGATTCAATTATTTAAGAGTATCGAAAATTTTGTAATATAAAAGGCATATTTTCTGATTGTTGGCGGAGGTGGACGGGAATCGAACCCGCCAAAGACTTTTACACCTTTCACCAGTTTTGAAGACCGGGGAGCCCACCAGGCGCTCATTCACCTCCATTATTAAGACTAATTGTATAAAAAATTTTAGATTGAATACAATTATGTAATATGGAAAACTTTTCATCATTATTTTTAAGACTTAAAAAAGAAAGAGGATTGTCTAACAAGCAAATAGCCTCTTTCACTGGTGCAGAATTAAAAGAAGTAAAAAAATGGGACGCTGGTACAAGTTTTCCAACAGACAAAAAAGTAATTATTGCACTCGAGGGTTTATTAGGAAAAGAGGTAATGGATACACTTGAAGACTTATCTAGTTATAACCAAGTAACAACTAACTCAAACGATGTAGAGGATTCACTATTTAAAATTGATAAAGATAAAAAGGTAGATTTAAAGTCAGGCATCTTTAATCGATTTAAGTCAGAAAAACAGGAGACTAAAGAGATTCCTCAACCCGAACTATTCAGGTATGAAAATATCGAAGATTCACAAAATCTTGAAGAACTCGAAGCTAACACACAAAAAGAAATCTTTGAAACTGCCTTGGATGAAAGACCCTACATTGAAGATTCAAAACAATTAGGTTTTTATCTGACAAGGAATGTCAAAACCTTTTTGGGGTTAATTTTTATTACTGTGTTAATCACTCGCGGATTTAGGTTATTCCTGGACTCTATCAAAATGATAATAGATAACTTATTGTGACACTATATAAACTGAGTGGAGCAGGATTAGGACTCTCAGTCTTGTCGATAATAGCTGGAGCAATAGTTAGAGCTACTGGTTCCGGAGATGGGTGTGGATCTTCTTGGCCAAGTTGTAATGGGCGAATCATACCTTCTCTTAATTCAGCTGCAGAGCAAATTGAGTTTTCCCATCGTGCCATCAGTGGATTGTTGCTAATCATCACACTTGCTATTTTTCTAAAATCCTTTAGTCCGTCAGTAAATGGGGTTCAAAAAAAAGTTATTAATTACCTCACTTTTTTTGTAATATTTGAAGCCCTGATAGGAGCTGTAATAGTGTTATATGAGTGGGTTGGATTAAATAGCTCCATACCTAGGGTTATTGCTGTACCCCTTCATCTGGTAAATACTTTTGGATTGCTTGCTATGTATACTGTAATTTTTAAACTATCAAAAAATTCTGAGAAACGGATTATAAACTTAATTGATAGAAATTTTAAAATAGTCACATTTTTATTTATTCTAGCTGGAGCGACAGGGTCAATAGCTGCACTTGCAGATGTATTGTTCCCCAGCGAGTCATTTGTTAGTGGTCTAGTAGATGACTTTGATACTACTTCAGCTCTACTAACAAGACTAAGGGTTCTACATCCGCTAGCTTCAACAGTTTTATCTATTTTACTTTTTCTTGAATCAAACAGGCTTCAAAATTTTTTCAATATAAAAACTTTTGAAATAAAATCCTTAGTTATTTTGGGCGTAGCATTAGGTACATTGAATGTACTTATGAATATAAATATTTTTTTAAGTGTAATACATCTATTGATAGCAGATCTACTTTGGATTACATATATATACAAAAGTTTGGAAAAAAGTTATCAATTTGAAATAAGAACAAATAATTCCACTATCGATTAGGTTTATATCAAAAATATGTTTATCCTTACATTTCTGTAACTAGAAATGATAATTAAAGGTCAAATTACTAATGGTAACTAAAACAATACCGGCAAAGCCAAAAACTTCTAAATTGGAAGAGCAAATTGCTGTAGATGAAGAAAGCTTAACACCCGAACAAGAAGCAGCCGCAAAAGAGAAGGCCAAATCTCTCGTTAAAAAGCTTGCAGATGACAGAGGAAAGTTAACAACAGACTTAGTTAGTCAATACTTGACAGCAATTGGTAATTTCGATCTTTTGACTGCAGAACAAGAAGTTGAGCTTGCACAAAAAATTGAATCTGGTGAAAAAGCCTCAATCAAACTTGAGAAAAAACAATTTAAAGATAAAAAAGGTGAAATCAGGCTTAAAAGAGATAGAAAAAAAGGCGCTGAAGCAAAAGACGCTTTTTTAACAGCAAACCTTCGACTTGTAGTTGCTAATGCTAGAAGATATGCGAATACCTCTGGAATAGATTTTCTTGACCTCATTCAAGAAGGAAATCTAGGCTTAATTAGGGCTGTAGAAAAATTTGACTGGAGAAAAGGTTTTAAGTTTTCAACATACGCCACCTGGTGGATTAGACAAGCAATCACAAGAGCTATTGCAGACAAATCAAGAACTGTCAGAATCCCAGTTCATCTGCATGATACCATGGCGGCTGTAAGGGCAGCGCAAGCACAATTAAAGGCTGAGTTAGGTAGAGATCCTAAACCACAAGAAATTGCTAAAGAAGCAGGTGTTGGTGTGGACAAGGTAGAACTTGCTTTGAGTGTAGCTGATACTGTATCGCTTGAACAACCAGTTGGAGAGGATGGAGCTCAATTAGGAGATTTTATTCAAGACGAGGATGCTAGCGACCCATCGTTAATTGTTCAGGACCTAGATGTTGCTGAGAGCTTAAGGGAAAGTATTAGTAGGCTACCGGAAAGAGAAGGAAGAATTTTAGCATTGAGGTATGGATTTTACGATGGTGTTCCTAGAACCCTGGAAGAAATTGGCGAAGAATTTGATTTAACCCGAGAAAGAATTAGACAGTTAGAAAAGCTAGCACTTTGTCGTCTTAGACATCCTTCATTTGGAATCAGAGAGCAAGACTTAGTTTAAATCGTATAAAGAGTTTCTAACTTTCTCTAACAATTGTTAATCTATAAACATGTTTGATTTACTCAATATTGCTATTGATTCAGCAATCAGTTCTGGTGCGAAATATTCAGATGCAAGAATACTTGTTTCTAAATCTAGAAATATTGCCGCTAAAAATGGTGAGGTAGAGAATTTTAATGAGTCTGAAAAAATCGGCCTAGGTATAAGAGCTTTAGTGGGATCCTCATGGGGTTTTTATTCAACCTATGATTTATCAAGAGAATCCTTAATCTCATCTGGGAAAAAAGCATTTGAAATAGCTAAAGCCTCTGCAGTTGTCTCAGGCAAAGAAACACCTTTTGCAGATGTTCCTGTAGTTCAAGATGAATACACAACCCCTCATGAGGAAAATCCATTCAAGGTATCATCAACAGAACAGATAGACTTATTAGTAAATTCAACAGAACAAATGAAAAAATTAGGGACCTCAAGATCCTCAGGACGTCTTGACTTCTGGGATACTGAAAAATGGTTTTGTTCCAGTCAAGGTCATGAAATTTTTCAAAATATAATTGAGTCCGGGGGAGGTATATCCTCTTTATCAGTTGGAGATGGTGAAACACAAATAAGATCTTACCCCCAATCTTTTGGTGAGTATAGAACTGGTGGATGGGAAGTAATAAAATCATTTGAGTTTGGGAAACACACACAGAGATTAGCTGAAGAATCACAGCGTCTATTAGTTGCACCTCAGTGCCCCGAAGGAGTAATGGATCTTATTTTAGAGGGTAGTCAACTAGCTCTGCAAATTCACGAATCAGTAGGACATGCAATTGAGTTGGATAGAATTCTTGGTTGGGAGGCAGCATATGCGGGTACATCTCACTTAGAGCTAGATAAATTGAACAAACACAGGTACGGGTCTGAGCTGATGAATATAGTTGCTGACGCAACTCTTCCCGGGGCTTTAGCAACATTTAAGTATGACGATGAAGGAACTCCAGCACAACGTGTTGAAATTGTTAAAGAAGGAATTTGGACAGGAGTTTTATCAGGACGAGATAGTGCAGCTATTGCTGGAGTAAAGCCAGGAGGGATGGTCAGAGCAGATGGGTTTTCAAGACTGCCAATGGTGAGAATGACAAATGTAGGATTGCTACCAGGTGAATCTTCTCTAGAGGAAATTATTGAATCTACTGACAATGGCATTTATATGGAGACAAACAGATCATGGTCAATCGATGATTTGAGATTGAATTTTCAATTTGGGTGCGAGGCTGGTTGGGTAGTTAAAAATGGAAAAATAATTGATATGGTAAAAAACCCAACCTATACAGGGATAACACCTGAATTTTGGGGAAATATGGATATGCTTGCGAATGAAAACGAGTGGGTATTTTGGGGAACTCCAAATTGTGGAAAAGGTCAACCAAGTCAAATTGGTCATACAGGACACCCCGCTTCACCTGCCAGATTTAAAAATACAAGAATTGGAGTCAGAGGTTGAATATTTGGAAAGAGGTGCTCGGTGATTTACAAAAACAAATTCCAAATAGTGTTGAATGCGAACTAAAGATGATGCATTCTAAAAGTGCACTCACTAGGTTTGCAAATTCACATATCCATCAGAATGTCGACGAGGAGTCGGCAGATGTTTTTTTGACAATACATAAAGATGGTAAAACCATCTCTAGGTCAAAAAATATTACAGGAATAAAGAGTTCAAAAGAATTTGTAAAAGAAGCTCTTGATTCATTAGATGAAAGCCCCAAAGACACAACCTGGGCAGGACTTACAAGCAAGTCTGAATCATATGAAGGCTTTCAAGAATTGCATGAAGCAAACCCAGAGGAAAGGGCAAATTTAGTAAGAGATTTTGTTAAAGAAGGCGAAGATATGAATGCTGCTGGATACTGCTCAACATATTTGAATAATTTTTTTATTTGGAATACAAATGGACTTAATTCATCTGATACATCTTCGAGTGCATTTATTGATGGAATATTTAGAACGGATACTTCGGCTGGATCATCCCACAGGGGAGCTGTAAATATAAATAATCTAGATGCCTCACAAACAGGAAAAGAAGCAGCGAAGCTAGCTGTTGATAGCCAAAATCCAATAGACATTGATCCAGGAAAGTATGAAGTAATCCTTGGTCATGAGGCTGTAAGTACAATCTTGGTATTCTTATCTGTTTATGGGCTTAATGCAAAAAGTAAGATTGATGGAATGAGTCCAATATTGCTAAATGAAAATCAGTTTGATGAAAAGATTAATCTAATCGACACACCAGAAGATAGTGAGTCTATTGGGTTTAAAATTGATGCGTCTGGTGCCAAGAAATATAATTTAGAAATTATTAAAAATGGTGTGCCGAGTACCTATTTTCACACTAGAAGGACATCTAAAGAGTTGAACATGGAAAATACACACCATGAATTTTTTGGAGTTGATGACTATTTCGGGGGGATAGGTACAAACTTGAACCTTGATAAAGGTAATGTAAGTCACAGCGACATGATTTCTAGTGTTAAAAAAGGAATTTATATTAACGAATTTTGGTACTGCAGAGTACTAGATCCTATAACACAGGTTGTGACAGGCTTAAATCGAAATGGGTCATTTTTGATTGAAAATGGAAAAATTACAAAACCAATTGGTCGACTTAGATTTACTCAAAGCTTTATAAAATCTTTAAGTCCGGGAAATGTAATTTCTGTTGGAGATAAATCTAGATATGCTGACTCAGAATTTGGAGAAGGGATGTTAAAAGTTCCTAAATTACATCTAAAAGAATTTAATTTTACTGGCGGTGTTTCTGGTTAATTTTGAGTATTTTGAGGGTAATAAACCCTTAATAATACCGCACAGAGGCGGATCTAACATTGTGCCTGAAAATACAAAACATGGACTTGAATTCATATCAGAAGAAGGCTTTACACATTTTGAAACAGATTTAAGAATGTCTAAAGATGGAGAAATATTCCTACATCATGACGACTCCTTTGATCGAACAACTGACGTCAAGGGTAAAGTAAGAGATTTCAATTGGAATGATATCTCAAAAATAAATGCAGGATTCCAGTTTTATAAACAAAAGGGTTTTCATAATATGCAAACAAATTTTATACGTTTAGCTGATGCTCTTGAGTTCAATAAAGATTTGAAGTTTAATTTAGATTTGAAACAATCTGGCATGGCTACGCATGTTGCTGAAATTATATTTTCATTAAAAGCAGAAAAGAGAGTATTAGTATCTTCTTTCAGCCCAAAACGACTTGATGAATTTTTGAATGTAACAAAAGGAAAAATTTTATCATCTGGAACCTTTAGGGAAAACGCTATTGGAAAGTTTTTACCAAACAAAGTTAGGAATCTTAAAGTTCAAGCTTTACAATCTCCATACACCTGGAGGGGCCTTCAGATTCATTCCAAAAAATTATGGGAATTTTGCAAGTTAAATAACCTCCAACTTCATATATGGACTGTCAATACACTAGAAAAATTTCAACACTGCCTTGATATCGGCTGTGATGGAGTGATAACGGACGAGCCAATAATGCTTAGAAATTACCTTAATTCGAAAAGTTAAATTGTATTATTCTCAATAAATTTCTTTGCTTCTGAAAATATGTGTTTTTTTCTCACTGGGTCAAGCCTGTCTAATGAGCGAGTCAAAAGTGACAATCTTGGATTAGATTGGTAAAAGTCTCTATTTTTTTCTGTGAAGCTCCAGTAAAGCCCATCTAGTGTGTCACACCAATCACCTCTTTTATAATCACTCATCTTGAGAATATAGTTTGAACCACATGTATAAGGCTTTGTTGACATTAGCCCTCCGTCAGCATAAGTTGCCATGCCAAACACATTTGGTACCATAACCCATTCTGAGGAGTCAATATACATTTCCATGAACCATTTGTAAATTTCTCTAGGATTCACACCACAAAGATTCATGATATTGCTTATAACCATAAGTCTTGGGATATGGTGTATGTACCCATCTTCAAGTGTGGTTTTGATGCAATCATCAAGTGGGACAATTCCTGTTGTTCCGTCATACCACGATGAGGCCAGCTTTTTCTTATTACCCCAATAGTTACTGTTTAACTGATTAAGACCTTCCTCTTGGTAGATACCCCTCACAAATTCTCTCCACCCAATAATCTGACGAATAAAACCCTCAAGTGAATTTAGAGGAATTGAGTTTTTATCTGCATACTGAACAGCTTTATCGATGACTTCTGTTGGTGTAATTAAACCAATATTAAGAAATGGACTAATACAGCTATGGAATAAAAAATTTTGCTCTTGTTGCATCGCATCTTCATATCTTCCAAAATTCTCAAATCTACTTTTTAAAAACTCATCAAGCTGTTTCAATGCGCCTTTTCGAGTTACAGGGAACCATATTTTTTCTAAACTGCCTGGATGATCGTTAAACTTAGTAGATATTATTTGCTTAACACTTTTATGGTGGCTTGACACCTCAGGTTGGAGTAGCTCAGGGATAATTGTATTTTTAGGAATTTTTTTTCTATTTTCCTCATCAAATGACCATTTTCCTCCTACGGGCTTATTTTCTTTATCCACCAATAGTCCAAGTTCTTTTCTAGCTTTTTGATAAAAAGATGCCATCCTATATACTTTTTTCCCTTTAGCCATAGCTTTAAAGCTATCTCTATCGAATATGAACATAGGAGTTTTGTATATTTCAATATCTATATCTGCTTTTGATATAGTGTCAAGAAATACTTTTTCAAAAGACTTATCTTCAATTTCAAATATATTTATTTTTTTAATATTTTTTGAAGCAAGGAATTTAAGTAAAAAAGATATATAATCATCTGAGTCATCTCGTTGATCAAGTTTGTAATAGTTGGTTTTTATTGATTTTTTAATAAGTTCATTGTTATATTCCCGCATTGCAGCTAAAAATAAGTAAATTTTGGATTTATGGTATTTGAAAGTAGTACACAATCCTTGATCTTCAGCCATAAATACTTCATGACATCCATTTTGAATCAAATAATCTGGTTCAAATAGCTGATTTCCTAGTATTACAAAAAAATTACTCTGCATCTATCTATAACTTAGTTAACATTAAAAATAATAAGAAAGTACATTTTAATGTAAACATAGGGGGGACAATGAACTTAGAATTACTTAATCGTGGATTTATTCCTGAAGAAATTTGCTTAAACCTTCCTGACACATTCTCAGACGTCGAGCAGCTAGCATTAGAGCTGCCTAAAGTCTTAGCTAATGAACAAATCGAAAGCAGAGTTTTACGACTTGAGGTTGAAAAAAATGTCGATGATTTAACAGTACCTCAACTAGAGAGGGCAATGCTGGTCTATTCGTACATCGGCCATGCTTTTATGTGGGGAAAAAAGAATGATTTAAATGTAATACCACCTCAGATTGCTAAAACATGGCATAAAATTTCAACAAAATTAGAGAGACCACCCATTCTTTCTTATGCATCCTATGCACTGAACAATTGGAAAATGCTTGACTCTTCCCAACCGTTCGATCTAGAAAATATAGTTATAGTACAGAATTTCTTAGGTGGTGTTGATGAAGATTGGTTCATCATGATTCATGTAGCGATAGAATACGAGGCGAAAGAAATATTATCAGCACTAAAAAAATATTTTTTTGACTCTGGTGTGGCTACAGATCTCGAGGACGCCTTGCAAAGTATAAAAAAAATTAACCATACTATGAATCGAATGCCTGAAAAGTGTGACCCTTTCATTTACTACAACCGCGTAAGACCATATATCTTCGGATGGAAGAACAACCCAACAACACCTGAGGGAGTTATTTACGAAGGAGTTGATGAATATGATGGGAAGCCGCAGATATTTAGAGGGGAAACAGGAGCTCAAAGTTCAATTGTCCCAATGTTAGATGCTTTATTAGGGGTGACTCACTCTGATGATCCATTAAAAGAATATCTTGATGAAATGAGGCTATACATGCCCAAAGAACATAGAGATTTATTAAATGAATTAGATTCTTGGTCACAAACTGAGAGAAGTGCAACACTTGATTCAATAAGCAACGAAGATAAAAATCTAATAGACGAAATTATTAAAGAGGTTCATATATTTAGAAGTAAGCATTTGGAGTATGCGAGAATTTACATTTATGAACAGTCACTAACTAATGATTCAAATTCAAATATTGTTGGAACTGGTGGCACACCGTTCATGAAATATCTTGATAAACACCTTCAGGAGACAGTCCCTACGAATGATTAAAAAACTCGGCATCCCAAAAGAAGTTAAAAAAGATGAGGGAAGAGTTAGTTTAATTCCTGAACATATAACTCAATTTACTGGTTTGGCTGATATTTTTGTAGAAACAAATGCTGGGCTAGGTTCAGGTTTCACCGACGAAGATTACCAATCTGCGGGTGCAAAAATTGTACCCACAGCACAGGAGCTATATGATATTTCAGAAATTATTTGTAAGGTAAAAGAACCTCAGGAACAAGAATACGAACTCCTCACGTCCTCACATGTAATATTTGGTTATCTTCATTTAGCTTCAAATCTTTCACTAACAAAAATGTTATTAGAAAAAAAGCTGACAGCTATTGCGACTGAAATGATAATGGACGAAAATGAGTATCCATTGTTAATACCAATGTCAAAAATCGCTGGCAACCTAGCTATCCAAAAAGGTATGCAATTTTTAGAGTATTCATCTGAAGGTAAGGGCCTGCTTTTGTCTTCAATTTCAGATGAAAGGAATTCAAAAGTTACAGTTATTGGTTGTGGAGAAGTTGGTAGAAGTTCTATTCACAAGTCTGTTCAAATTGGTGCATCAGTAACAGCAATTGATGTAAACGAAAATATTTTGAATGAATTAAAAAATAAATATGGGGAAGATATCTCCACCCATATAAGTGGAAGTGATGATGCCATCGCTGCAATTAGAACTGCAGATTTAGTAGTTGGTGCAGTCTTATTACCAGGCAGGAAGCCACCTATCGTAATTACGCAAGAGGACATCAACCAAATGGAAAAAGGATCTGTAATTATTGACGTAGCTATTGATCAGGGTGGTTGTGTTGAAGGAGTAACTGCAAATACACATAGTGAACCATTTGAAATCAGAAATGGTGTAATAGTATCTGCTATTGCAAATCTCCCAGGTGCAGTACCTAAAACTTCATCCATTGAGTTATCTACAAATATGCAAAAATTTGTAGACTATCTCTTAATTGAAAATTGGTTTGAGGAATACAATAAAAATCAAAATCTCAAACCGTCTTTACAGATACATAATGGTCTTTTACTTTCAGAAGAGGTTGCAGAAAGCCTAAGTTTATCTTTGTCTAAACTAGTTTAGGCTTCCACTGTTTTCTTGATTGACTGAAGCTTTCTATTTGATCTACATATCCAAAAGTGATATCAATTTTGTCTAAACCTTCAATGATTCTTTTTTGAGAAAAATCATCTAAACTGAATGAAAAGCTAATTTCATCACAGACAACTTTCTTCTCTTCAATTGAAATTTGGATTGTTGTATTTGGATCTGCATAGATTTTATTGAACAAAGCTTCCACATTGTCTTGACTAGTCTCAACCGGTACAAGACCTATATTAATTGAATTTAATCTAAAAATATCTGCAAATTTAGTTGAGATAATTGCATCGAAGCCCCAGTCTTGAAGACCCCAGGGCGCATGTTCTCGGGATGAACCTGTCCCAAAATTATCTCCAGCTACTAAAACCTTTGCACCCTTATAGCTTTCATTATTTAATGGAAAGTCAGGATCTTTCTTCCAGTCATAAAATAAATACTCTCCATAACCAGATCGCTCCACTCGTTTTAGGAACTGTTTTGGCATAATTTGATCTGTATCCACATTAGACATATTTAATGGGAGCATGGTTGAATTTATTGTTTTTAGTTTTTTCATTTTATATATCTCTTATATCCACAAATTTTCCATGCAATGCAGCAGCTGCAGCCATTTTTGGACTTACTAAATGGGTACGACCTCCTACACCTTGCCTACCTTCATAGTTTCTATTTGATGTAGAGGCACACCTTTCTCCGGGACTTAGAATGTCAGGGTTCATTCCAAGACACATAGAGCAACCAGCTTCCCTCCAATCAAACCCAGCTTCAGTAAATATCCTATCTAGGCCTTCCTCCTCTGCTTGTTTTTTAACAAGTGTTGAACCGGGAACAATCATTGCATCGATTGTTTGAGCAACTTTTTTCCCTTCTACAATTTCTGCTGCTTCTCTCAAGTCTTCAATACGTCCATTTGTACAACTACCTATAAAAACTCTATCTAATTTAATTTCACTAATTTTTTCTCCAGGTTTTAAGTCCATATATTCCAAGGCCCTTGTTGCAGCCTCTTTTTCAGACTCTTTTTCAAAATCATCTGGATGGGGAATAGTGTCGTTTACAAAAATTACCTGTGAGGGATTTGTCCCCCAAGATATTGATGGCTCTATTTCGGCAGCGTTTATGGTTACTACTTTGTCAAAAGTTGTACTTTCATCAGAATACAATTCTTTCCATTCTGCAATTGCATCATCCCAGTCATTATCTTTAGGCGCATAATTTTTTTTCTTTAAGTAATCAAAAGTTACTTCATCAGGAGCAATCATTCCAGCCCTTGCACCACCTTCAATTGACATGTTACAAATGGTCATTCTATTTTCCATACTCATACTTTTAATGACTTCGCCCGAATATTCAATAACATGACCAGCACCACCACCTGTACCAATTTTCCTAATTATTCCTAAAATGATATCTTTGGGACCCACTCCATTGGAAACATTTCCAATGACTTCAACTTTCATTGTTTTTGGTTTTTCCATTGCTAAAGTCTGCGTAGCAAGGACATGTTCTACCTCTGAAGTGCCTATACCAAAAGCCAATGCTCCAAAGGCTCCGTGAGTAGCTGTATGGCTATCTCCACATACGATTGTCATTCCTGGTTGGGTTATTCCTTGTTCTGGTCCTATAACATGTACGATTCCTTGACGCGGATCATTAATACCAAATAATGTAACTCCAAATTCCTCACAATTATTTTCTAAAGCTTCAATCTGGATTTTAGAGAGAGGATCTTTTATTCCCAGTAGCCTATTTGAAGTTGGGACACCATGGTCTACTGTTGCAAGAGTCATTTCAGGATGTTTAACTTTTCTACCAGCAAGCCTCAAGCTATCAAACGCTTGAGGTGATGTTACTTCATGTACAAGATGTAAATCTATGAAGACTAAATTTGTACTCTTATCTATAGACGCAACTAAGTGTCTATCCCAGATTTTTTCAAATAATGTTTTTCCCATTTCAGATATAAATTATATAATTTTTTCTGCATTTAATCCATAGTGATGTTTTTTGTTTTATTGATTAATTTTTGAGATAAAAGTTTAGGTGCGGTCAAAAAAAGAATAAACATGAATATTCCACAAATTAGAAAAGGAAATCTTAATGCAAATTCTCTGGAAAAAGAATTTTCCATTATTTTTACTACAAAACCACCAAATAAGGCCCCTAGAGGGGTTAATCCAAGGGCTAGCAATCTATAAACACTGTTAACTCTACCCATTAATTTATCTGGAATTAGAGCCTGTCTTATTGATACCGCTTGAACATTCCAAAGAACACTTCCAAAGCTTGTAACTCCAAAAGCAGCAGCCACAACAAAAGAATTCGAAGTGATAAAAGGTACAAAGCCCCCTATTCCAAATAAAGCGATTGAAATTAGTAATGTTTTAGATTCTTCTAACCTTTTGTTAATTTTTTCAGCAAGAAGGCTTCCTACAAAACCTCCAACAGCTCCACCATATGCCAAAAAAGCAAATTGAACAGAATCCAACCCCAGTATCTCTTGACCAAATAAAATCATTATTGGAAACTGCATTGAACCAAAGAAGTTTGCAATTCCAGTATAAATTGCAAGACGACGAAGAAGAATTTGATTACTTAACCAACTAACCCCTTCCTTAATTAGATTAATTGTTTTTTGGTTGTCAATATCCTTTTTGGGTCTATCAAAATCACCTTTTATTGCAGTAATAAAGAAAACAGACAAAAGCAATAGAAGTGTATCGAAAATAAACGGGGTAACTAAACTAAGACCAATTAAAAAACCTGCAATTGGTGCGCCTAGAAAATTATTCGCAACCAACTCAATACCAAACAGTCTTCCATTTGATTTAGGTAAATCATCTTTTGAAACAACTTGAGGTAAAAAAGATTGGGCAGCGTTATCTCTTGTAACCTCGAGCATTCCAAAAATAAATGCACCAATATAGAAAGCTGTTATTAATAAGAATTTTCTGTTGAACTCTGGCTCAACAATCGGCACATTTTTTGGAATGAAATCTAAGTTAAAATAAATAAGAAATATAAATGACGAAGTAAGTAGCACTTGAAAAATTCTTGAAAAAATTAAGATACTTTTTCTATTGAACTTATCTGCAATTACACCTGCAAACAAAACAAATATCAACTGTGGAAGTGTTACTAAAACTGTCATTAAAGAAATTAATAATGGATCTCGAGTTATTAGTGAAAAAAGCCAAGGGTATGCAAAACCAGCTATTCCATCAGCTAAATTACTAAATGCCGAAGCAGTTAAAAGTAAATTAAAATTTTTTTTTGATTCTTTTTTCATTTTTTAATTTATTATCATTTAATCTCTGCTCATTTAGAATAAAACACTATGGAAATAATAATTGAAAAATTTTTAGAAATAGCAGTCATCTTAGTTGCAGCGAAGTTTGGAGCTGAAATCATGCGAAGGGTAAACCAACCTGCAGTAATAGGTGAACTAGTTGTTGGAATTATTATTGGCTATTACGGACTTGGCCTTTTACCTCATTTTGAATCTGGTGATGTTGTTTCGACCCTAGCTGAAATTGGAGTTGTACTTTTATTATTTGAAGTTGGTCTTGAAACTAATCTAGATGAATTCATTGAGCTTGGATCCACCTCTCTAGTTGTTGCATTCATTGGTGTAGTTGCACCATTTGCACTAGGATTCGGTTCTATTTATGCACTTGGTTTAGGCGGAGAAAATCAATTTGAAATTGCTTTATTTGTAGGTGCCGCAATGACTGCAACTTCTGTAGGAATAACTGCAAGGGTATTCGGTGACTTAGGGGCTTTAAAATCTAAAGAGGCAAAGACGATAATAGGTGCGGCAGTAGTTGACGATATTCTAGGATTATTAATACTAACTGTTGTGGCAGGAGTTTTAGGAAGTTCAGGTGACTTTTCATTAGTAGATCTTGGAGTCATTAGCAGTAAAGCAATAGGGTTTTTAATTGCTGTGGTTTTCGTTGGAAGGAAGCTATCTAAACCTATTTTTAACTTTTTTGTAAAAATACCATCACCTGGAACATTTGTTACTGGAAGCTTTATATTTGCAATGCTACTTGGTGCTGCTGCGCACTTTGTTGGACTACACCCAATAGTTGGTGCATTCGCTGGTGGTGTTGTTGCTGGAGAGTCAGGAATGACTCATAGAATTAGAGAAGAAATGAAACCATTAAATTTCTTGCTTGTACCAATATTTTTTGTTTACATCGGTTCTGAGGTCAACATTCAAACCCTAGCTTCGTTAGATGTTTTTTTATACGGTATGTTGGTTAGTTTATTAGCTTTTGTCGGGAAATATGTTTCTGCATTGGGTGCTGTAGGCAAAGGCATGAACACATCTCTTATCGGGATTGGAATGTCACCAAGAGGAGAAGTTGGATTAATTTTTGTTGCTGTGGCTACAACAACACTTTCAGATGTGATTACATCAGATATTATCTCGATAATTATTTGGATGGTAATAACAACAACAGTTATAGCTCCTATTTTATTAAATAGAATTTTACAAAAGGTACCTTTATCTGAAAGAGATGATGATGAAAGATTCGAATCCCCTGTAGTTGAATAGTAAAAACACTCCAATAAATTAGATTTTTACTATCATATTATGAGTCATAATAAGGGGAAAATAAATGCTAATTAATTCTATGATTGCCGCTGCTGCTGGTCTTGTGCTTGCAGCTTATTTTGCAAACAAGGTTTTATCAATCAAAGTAACTGATCCAAAAGTAGAAGAGCTTTCCAGTGCTATTAGAGAAGGCTCAATGGCCTTCTTAAAAAGGATGTATTCATGGATAAGTGTTTTTGTAGTAATATTAGCTATCTTAATTTCCACACTTACTGAGTGGGGATATCCATGGGGTTCAATTGCATTTGTCGGAGGAGCACTACTTTCTTCATTAGCAGGTTTTATTGGTATGAGAATAGCAACTGCTGCCAACGGAAGAACAACTGAAGCTGCACGAGATGGAGGAACACTAAAAGCCTTACCCGTTGCATTTAGGGGTGGAGCTGTCATGGGATTCACAGTTGCAGGATTGGGGTTACTTGGAGTAGCTTCAGGTTATTGGCTTTTCATAGAGGTGTTAGATCTTCCAAACGGTTATGACGTGCTTGCAGCCATAGGTCTCGGAGGTTCTTCAATAGCTCTTTTCGCAAGAGTTGGTGGTGGAATTTATACAAAAGCTGCTGACGTAGGAGCAGATTTGGTCGGAAAAGTTGAAGCTGGAATTCCTGAAGACGATCCAAGAAACCCAGCAACTATTGCAGATAATGTTGGAGATAATGTTGGAGATGTTGCAGGAATGGGTGCTGATCTTTTTGAAAGCTATGTAGGATCGTTGGTCGCACCTCTGGCGTATGCTGCAATTGTTTTTGCAGGACAAAGCGTACTTCCCTCATTGTTACTATTTCCTTTAGCCGTTGGAACAGTAGGTATGGGAGCATCAATCCTTTCTTCATTCTTGGTTGTTCCTAAAGAAGGAAAATTAGCACAAGCTCTTCATAGAGGTACCTACAGCGCAGCTGTGCTAACTGTTATTGGGGTTTACTTTTTGAGTGACTATATGTTTTCAGATTATGCAGAAAATCCTATTGGTCTATTCTTTTCAGTAATTATTGGACTCGGAGTGGGACTGTTAGTTGGCCAAATATCAGAATGGTTCACTTCTGATCATTATTCAATTGTTAAAAACATTGCAGACCAAGCCAAAACTGGTCCGGCGACATTAGTTTTATCAGGTATATCCGAAGGTATGAGGTCAGCGGCATACTCTGTCGTTGTAGTTGTCTTTGGTATTTACGGTGCATACACAGCAGGAGACTGGGCGCTAGGAGCTGATGGTGGAATATATGGAATTGCCATTGCTGCGATTGGAGTTTTATCTACATTGGGTATAACTGTAGCAGTAGATGCTTACGGTCCTATTGCTGACAATGCAGGTGGTATCGCTGAAATGGCTCACCTTCCTCCAGAAGTAAGAGAGGCCACTGATGAATTAGATTCTTTAGGAAATACAACTGCAGCTATTGCCAAAGGATTTGCAATTGGTTCAGCAGCCGTTACTGCATTGGCTTTATTCTCAGCTTTTGTACAGAGTGCAGGTATTGAAAAATTAGACATAACAGAGGTAGAAGTTACCCTAGGTTTGTTTTTAGGTGGAATGTTCCCATTTTTATTTGCAGCAATGACCATTAATGCAGTGGGTCGAGCAGCGTTTAAAATGATTGAAGAAGTTAGACGACAGTTCAACGAAATTCCAGGGTTAAGAGAAGGAAAAGAAGGTGTCGTACCCGACTATACAAAATGTGTAGACATAGCAACAACTGCTGCCTTAAAAGAGATGTTACTTCCTGGAGGATTAGCCATCGCCCTCCCATTAATAATTGGTTTTTGGGATAAAGAAGCTCTTGGAGGTTTCCTTGCTGGATCACTTGTTACAGGATTCCTTCTTGCAATCTTTATGGCAAACTCAGGTGGTGCCTGGGATAATGCTAAAAAATATATTGAAGCTGGGGGTGGAGCCGGAAAAGGTTCAGATGAACACAAAGCCGCTGTTATTGGTGACACAATCGGAGATCCTTTTAAGGACACATCTGGCCCTGCGATGAATATAGTTATTAAAGTCATGACAATTGTAAGTTTGATATTTGCATCTGCTTTTTAAACCAATAAAAACAATTTAAAGACGTATAATATTACTCAGTACAAATGAGAATATTACTAATAACTAATGACTGGCTTCCCAAAAAAGGGGGGATAAGTACATATTTAACAAACTTAGTTAATTCAGTTAATCACGAATTTTTAATTTATGCACCCCAGTGGGCAGAAGGCGAAAACCTAATAAGGTCATCTTCAGACTTTCTCGTCAACAGGAAGGAATCCGTGGAAGAAATTATAGATATAGTTAAGAGTCAAAAGATAGACATTATTCTTCACGGCTCTAGCAATCCACAGTTTCTATTAGTAAACAAATTAGATCAAATTTCAAATCCTGATAATCCTAAAAATGCAAAAGTACCCCAGTACATGATTTGTCATGGCGCAGAATTTAATATATTAAACTACATTCCAATTGTAAGAACTCTATTGAAAAGAAGTTTAAATAAATTGAACAAAATTTTTACAGTAAGTGAATTTTCTGCTAAAAAGCTTCAAGATATTACAAGCACAGAAATTGTCAACATTGGTGCTGGTATTGATATACCAACTCAAAATAAAGAATTCATCAAAAATGAAGTCTTAAAGATTGGGGTCATGAGTCGTTTTGTATCCAGGAAAAAAATTGATTGGGTTATCGAAGCTGTGCACGAACTTAAAGAAAATGGTCATAATGTTGAGCTTGATATTTTAGGATTCGGTAAACAAAAAAATTATCTTCAGCGACTGTCCTCAGTATCATCAGCAAAAGTAAATTTTATTAGTGAAGAAAATGAAGAAGATACTAATTTTTATGAGACTATAGACATTTTTGTTATGCCTTCAAAATCAAGATACTTTGGAGCTGAATTTGAAGGTCTTGGGCTAGTTTATCTTGAAGCTGCAAGTTACGGTCTACCCACTTTAGTTGGTGCGTCTGGAGGATCGCCAGAAACTATAATCCCTGGTAAGTCAGGTTTTGTAGTTGGTAATAAAAAAGCAATAGTTGAAGGAATACTTTATTTCATAGACAATCCAGATGAGCTTCAAAGATTTGGTCAGAAAAATAAAGAAAATGTACTCAGAAACTATAGCCTTGAAGTTTTTGCAGAGAAGTTTGAGAACGGCATAAAAGTTTGATCTATTTTTTATCTAGTCTGAAGCACCATCTCCAAACAAATTTAGAATTTCTTCTTCTGTGACTGTTATTGCCATCCGTTGACTTTCTAGAGCCTTATTTTTCTTTTCAATCAAAATTTTATTTGTTAAATTATCTTTTGTAGCATCTTCTGCCTTCATCCTAAATCTTCCTCTATAAAAAACGATGTCTAAAAGTTTTGCAAGCTCAACCAAGTTCTCTTTTGAGAGTTTCTTTATCTTTTTTTCATCAAGATTAAAGTGTTCAGAAATCATTTCTAGCATATTTTGTTTCGAAGCAGATTTTGGGAGTTTTAATATTTCTCCTCCTAGAAAATTAGAAATCTTTCTATATTTATCTTCTTCAATTAAATTCCTTATCTCATCTTTAGACATACTCTTTAGTTCCTCAAGGTCGAATACTGTTCTTGACCTTTGTTTCATTGCATAGCCACCGTAGGGGCCAACAGCCGATGAGTATGTCCAACTATCCTTAGTTGCTACTTTTCTTGGATTTTTTGCAGATAGAGAGAATCTATTGATACTTTCTTCTGCTGAAATAGTATCAGGATTTTCATCTTCAAATATTGGACCAATTAAATTTTTATAAATGCACTTTTTCTGACGAACTCCTTTTTGTTTAACTCCGTGTTGGATATAAAATCCCCCATTTGGTCCAAGCTTTATATATATGGATGAATCGCACTCGGGACATTCGCTGACAGTTCTTTCTTTTTGTAAACTTTCTTCTTGTTTCTCTTCCAAATCCTTTATGTATTCATCACTTACTTCTTCTAAGGCTATATCTGGATTAAGGCCTACTTTAAAATCATCATCCCGAAGCAAGTATGGATATGGAACTTTACCCACAATTCTTCCAGTTTTTACAACATATCTTGACTCAAAGGGAAGATTAATAGAAGTTAAAGTAAGAGGATCTTGAACACCGTACTTATTAATATGATCTTCTATTGTTTTATGTGATTTTTCTAAAAACTCAATTTTAGATTGTTGAGGATCTTCGCTTTCTAGAATTTCATCAAGACTATCTTCCATTGATTTAGAAAATTCATAATCAATGTATTTATTAAAATATGGCTTCATAAAATTATTTATTAAAGCCATTGCAAGTATTCTTGGTTTAAGACTTGATTCAGAATTAATAAAAACAGAAGTAATACTTTCAATAATAGATACATATGTAGAGGGTCTTCCAATACCTAATTCTTCAAGTTTGTTAATTAATGAAGTAGAGGAGTATCTATTTGGGGGGTTAGTAAATTTTTCCTCACCTTCACAAGTTAAAATATTTACTGTGTCACCTTGAGATAAATTTGGTAGCTCCTGAGATTTTTCTGCAGCATTTTTGATTAAGTCTCTATATCCTCCGAATGTCCAAGTAGTTCCAGATATTCCTAATATTATGGGCCCATATTTTTCATCATTGACTTTAATATCTATAGATTTTGTTATCCCTTTTGCATCTGTCATTTGAGAAGCCACAGTTGTATTAAAAATTAGACTATAAAGTTTAAATTCATCGCTATCTTCCTTATGCGTTGACAACAACTCAGAGGGAGTTGTAAACACCTCACCAGATGGTCTAATTGCTTCGTGTGCAGCCTGTGCATTGCTGCTATCCCCAAAGTAGTTAGGCTTTTCAGGAAGATGGTTGCTTGAAAAATTTTGTGAAATAAAATTTCTAGATGCTTTTATAGCTACATCCGACAATCTTATTGAATCTGTTCTCATGTAGGTAATTAATCCTTCTTGATAAAGCCTTTGAGCGATTCCCATTGTTTTTCTTGGTTGAAAGCCAAGGTTGCTTCTTGCAGAAGTTTGAAGACTGGTTGTTTTTAAAGGCTTTGGCGGCTTTCCACTCCTAGAAGACTCTTTGATTGAGGAAATAGTAGCTTCTATATTGGTTAGCTTTTCTACTATTTCGCTTGTTTCTTCTTCTGAAAGATATTTTTTTTCTAGACTAGTTTTGTTACCATTTTGATCAAAGTCACTTGATGATGCCAGTCTCTTATTTTCAACTTTTTTTAAACTTGCATTAAATTCAAAATCTCCACTCGTACACCTTGTTGAAATCTCAAAATATTGTGATGGTATAAATTTGATTCTCTCTTCTTCTCTTTCGACAATAAGCCTAATTGCTGGACCTTGGACCCTACCAGTAGAAATAAATGCCCCACCCAAGTCTCTTACTTTGGGTGATATTTCATATCCAATCATTCTGTCAAGAGTTCTCCTTGCCTCATAAGATTGAAATTTTCCTATATCGATTTTTTCTGGGTTATTAACAGCATTAATTACTGCGGTTGGTGTAATCTCATTAAATTTAATTCTTTTTGGTTCATTTTTTAAATCAAGTGCCTCTTTTAAATGAAATGCAATTGCCTCACCCTCTCTGTCGTCATCTGTAGCAAGGTATATTTCAGGTGCTTCATCAGCTAACTTTTTAAGTTCACTAACGATCTTTTTTCTGTCATCAGGAATCACATATATATTTTCGAAATTATCAGGTTTTACAGCTCCCCATAAAATGTCTTTGTTTGAGTAGTTAGAAGGTATTGATTTTGCATTTCTAGGCAGATCTCTTATATGTCCAACGCTAGATTTCACTATATATTCAGAACCAAGTATTTTAGAAATAGTTTTTACTTTTGTTGGCGACTCAACAATTACTAAAGGTTTTGACATGTCACCATTTTTAACATCATTTTTTTAATATGTATAGAATTTTTAAAAAAAAGTATTTTTAATTCCTTTTAAGATGTAATTAAGTGAATAAAGTTAAAATATTTTCAAAATCTCAATTCTCAATTTTGTGGTGGTCAGGGTCTCTGTCCAGCTTTGGAGACTGGGCTACTCTATTCGCATCTGTAGCACTTGCAAGTAAATTAGGTTCTGAAAGTGGTAATTCTGAAATCACTGCAGTTGTGCCGGTAGTTGCCAGAATTATTCCAGCTTTTCTATCATCATTTGCTGGTTTAATGGCGGACAGATTAAATAAAAAAAATATAATGATTTTTTCAGATTTATCACGGATGGTAATTGTTCTTTTCTTGTTTTTCGCAACAAGCCTGTTTCAGCTTTTTATAATCAATTTTTTAACCGAAATTTTTTCACTCATGAGACACCCCTCACGTGAATCTGTAGTTCCAGAATTAGTTAGTAAAGAGAATCTTGTTAAAGCTAACTCATTATTTGCTATAGGCACATATGCTACTCTGCCAATTGCGTCTATATTTTTTGCATTAATTGCAGATATAAGAGTCCCTGCTTTCATAACAAACTTTGGAAATGGATGGTCAGGATCAATAATCTTTTTATTCGACGCAGCAACATTTATGTTTTCGGCCTATCTTCTACTATTTTTAAATACCAAAAGCACCAAGACCTCACAAGAAACTCAGGGATTTGCTTTGAAAGAATTTAAGGAAGGTTTAAATTATTTCTTTAGCAACTATGAGATACGCAACATAACAGTGTCAATTTCTCTTAGCTTATTTGCTGCAGGATCTCTTTTTATATTAGGTCATACTTTTCTTACAGTTGATTTAGGTTTTACAGAAAGCTCCTTTGGCTTTATGATCGCTTCATTTGGTACAGGGATTATTTTTAGCATGGTTACATTCAGCTATTTTATAAGTTCATTCTCAAGAGTTAGTTTTGTAATTGGCTTGTGTATGCTATCAACTGGCATTTCCTTATATACCGCATTCATATCTACTGAATTCACAAATATATTGCTTTCAATATTTATTTCTGGAGTTGGAACTGGAGGGGTCTATCTTCTTACGATAAGTTTTTTGCAGGCAACTACTGATCAAGAAATGAGAGGCAGGGTGTTTGGAAATTTTTATACAATTGGAAGAATCGCTCTTCTTCTTTCTTTTTTAACTTCAGGCCTAGCCGCAAACTATTTGGATTCATTATTTTTGAGCAGCGGAGTGGAAAGTGTTCTAAAAATAAGCTCTCTATTAATTTTTATATCTGGATTAATAACATTTATTTCAAGTTATAAAAAGATATTTAAAGAGTTTGGTATTGAAAATTCTAATTTTAATAATATTAAATTAGACTTTAACTCTAAAGAGGATGAACCAGATTGAATTGTAATTACTTAGCTTTTGAGGGTATAGATGGATCAGGAAAAACAACTTTTATCGAAGAGGTTTCTAAAGAGCTGATCAAGTCAAATATTGGATTCAAAATTGTAAGAGAACCTGGTGGCACAAAACTTGGTGAAGGCATTAGAGAACTTTTACTAAGTCACGACTACCGGGTAGATCCAACCTCCGAAGCCCTTCTTTTTAGCGCAAGCAGAGCACAGTTGATTGAAGAAGTTGTAAAACCAACCATAGAAAAAGGGGAAGTGGTTATTACTGATAGATCTGCTTACTCTTCAGTAGCTTATCAGGGAGTTGGAAGAGGATTGGGCTATAAAGAAGTATACGATTTAAATGATTTTGCAATAAAAAGTTTTTGGCCACAAAAGGTAATACTTCTAGACATTGACCCAGAAATATCTCTCTCAAGACAGAAAGTTGCTGACCGAATTGGTAGTGATCAAGTCAGTTTTTTTAATAAAGTTAGAGAAGGATATCTTGAGTTAGCAGATGAGTTCAGTGAGAAATTTCTAGTTTTAAATGCAGAAGACAAACAGGAAGAAAATTTTACTAAAGTATCCAAGTGGTTAAATCTTGCAAAACCTTAACCCAAAACTTCTCAATGAAAGCTCATCACCCTTTCATGCATACTTACTACTTTCAAACTCATCAAAATATGTATTTGAACAGGCATTACAATTTGCCTCAATTACTAGCCTTTCACAGGAATCTACGTTAGAGCATCCGGATGTAAGAGTTATTGAATCAGAAAATATAAACACAATTGGAATTGAAAATGTAAGAGATATTTTAAATAAAGACAACTTGTCACCTGTCTCTGGAAAATACAAGATCATCATCTTTCCACCATATAAATCGCTTACAGAAGAAGCATCGAATGCATTGTTGAAGACCTTAGAAGAGCCATCAGAGTCAAGTATCTTCATCCTCACTTCCACAGGTAATTTTTGGTCTCACGCAAAAGATGACTCAAATATGGGGATAATAAATACTATAAAAAGTCGTTGTAGAACAATTTTTATTGAGTCTGAAGAGCTAGCTAATTATGACTTCTCAGTAGAAGATTTCTTAAATTTTGCAGATATTAAAGATTTTTCTTCCAAAGCAGACACCTCAAAAATAAATAGTTTAGTAAATATATTGCGAGAATTAACTCAACCTCAAACATCATCAAGCAAAAATATGTTTAACTTTCAAACACTACTAAAAAATATAAAAGAGATTCAGCTAGATTTTGAAGATTCTACCGCTTCTTTTACAAACAAATTGCTCACAAGGTCACTGGAATACCTTGTGAGGTCAATCCTATCTTCTGACCAAATTGTGAAATCACAATATAGGTATTGTGAAAATTTACAAATTGCTATAGAAGATATTCAACAAGGCGTAAGAGATGCCATTGTCCTAAATAATTTATCTGTAGAGGTAGCAAAAATATGAGTAATTTAATACTTTTGGGAACAGGGTGCCCAAGTCCAAGTAGTTTAAGGTACGGCCCAAGCACATTACTTGTTCATAACGAAAAAAATTATCTCTTTGACTGTGGATCAGGTGTTACGCAAAGGTTAAGTGAAGCAGGAATTAAATCTTCAGAAATCGATGTAGTATTTATAACACACTTGCACTCAGATCATATCATGGATCTTTATCAGCTATATATATCTGGGTGGCATCAGGGACGAAATACTAAATTCAGAGTCATAGGACCAAAAGGTATCAAATCCTTTTTTAAAAATATTCTTAAAGCATTTGAACAGGAACTTAAAGGCAGAGTTCAGTGGGAAAAAAGACCAAACATAGAGGGTTTAAATTTTGATATTACTGAGATTGATTCCAGCTTCCTTTTTTCTACCCATGGTTTAGTTGTAAAACCTTTTGAAGTTGACCATTACCCAGTAGTGCCAGCATATGGTTATCAAATTAAACATTTAGATGATAGTGTAGAAAAAATACTTGTAGTATCTGGAGACACAAGAAAAAGTGAGAGTTTAATCCAAAATGCAATGGAGGCGAACGTGCTACTGCACGAAGTTTTTGTAGACTTACAATTTGATCAATACAGGATGTCAAAAGAGACAATAAAAAATGTTAGTGATTACCACACAAGCCCAAAAGAAATTGGAGAAATTGCTAAAACTGCAAATGTAAAGAAGTTAGTTTTAACTCACTTTGTGCCCCCAGTTTTTGATAAAGCAAAATTATTGAAAGATATTTCGCAATCTTATGAAGGTGAAATCATTATCGGAGAGGACTTGATGTCCATTAAAATTTGAGTTCAAGTTAAAAGTTATTTAAATTAACAAATTTTTTAATATTAAAAATTAGATAAGCTCCAACTGCTAGACCAAAATAAATTAGACCTGTATAGCCAATATTTAAATAGGTAAATCCCAGACTAATATGAGCAATTGCGCTGCCAACAAATACTAAACTATCGCTTTTTATATTTAGGTTTATAGAATTGCTAATTGAATAATCTGATATAGCTGAGCTTATTGCAATATATGTAAAGTTCCAACCTAGACCAAGAAGATAAAGGCCAATTTTTAAAAATAAAACATTGGTATTAAACAATGAAACGGTACAACTAAGAATCAGTATAAGACTGCCGATTATTGCGAATAAGTTTGATCCATATTTATCAACTAATTTTCCAAGAATGGGAGATAATAAAAACATACCCAATGTGTGGTAGCTTATAATTGCTCCAACAAGTTTTATTGTTTCACCTATATCTTGCACGTGCAAAGGTGTTGCAGACATAATTAAAACCATAACAAAATGATTTAAAACTAAAATTCTTGTTAATAATTTTGCAGTTCCATCTAGCTGGGAAAGCTTAACTTTATTTTCAGGGATCAACTTTTTATTTAAAGTACTTTCTTTTTGGGAAAACAAAAGCACTGACATGCCAGCAAGAAACATTCCAAATGTAGCAATAAAATATCCAACAATAAGATCAGATCCAAACCACTTATTAAATATTTCTGAATACTCTCCAACTAATCGAGGGCCAAATACAGATCCAAATACTGAAAACCATACAGCCAGAGACAGAGCAGTTGCTTTAAAGCTTTCTGATGCGACAAATGATGCAACATACCTAGTTTGAAGTGCTGCAGATTGACCTATACCCAATACAAAAGCTCCAAAAAGTAATAATATAAATGAGTCAATAAATAAAGAGTAAACCTGAATAAGCCCACCAACACTTCCAATAAGAAAGGTGTTAGATAGCGCTTTATTTTTTGAGTATCTTTGAGACATTTTATCAAACATTTGTGTACCGATAACTGCACCTCCAACACCAACAGCATTAGGGAACCCAATTAGATATGGATTTGAGGTGACTTCCCGAGCAGCTAATACTGTAATCGTTACAGCAGCGATAAATCCAGTTGAGGAAAATGCAACTGAAAGCAAAAGATGGAATATTTTTTTAATTTCTAAGACCACAGATAAAGAATAACGAAATTTGTTGTTTATAAATTATTTTCTAAAAGTAATTGTAAAAATTTTGAGCTACATTAGCATTATCTTGCATGAAGAGAGGGTAACCTCAGCAACCTAGAAAGCAAACAAAGGTGCTAGAGATGCGGTTTTTTAAAACAAAAAATATGCTACCTTCCTTCATAAACATTTTAAGTAAGGAGAGCTTATGAATAAATTAGTCACTGCTGAAACAGTCTCACCAGGGCATCCAGACAAGATAGCAGATTTAATCTCTGACTACGTTTTAACTCAAGCACTAGAAAACAACAGTTCTTCAAAAGTTGCAGTTGAAACTTTTTTAACTGGAACAAAAAATGGTGGGTTGGTACTCGTTGGAGGAGAGATTAGCGAAATCGCAAATATCTCTACAGAAGATATTAATGACATTGTAAAAATGGCTTTAGATAAAACAATCAAAACTAGTTTTGAAGACTTTGATTTAGACAAACTTTCCATATATAACGAACTTACCCCACAATCCGAAGAAATAAGAGCGGCTGTTGAAGATGATAAAAATCAAGGAGCTGGAGATCAGGGAATCATGGTTGGTTATGCAACCAACAGAACCAAGTCATTCATGCCTGTTACGTTTGATAAATCAAGGAATATTCAAAAAAGCTTATGGGACCTACAAAATGCTGACTCAATGCTTGATCTCGATTCAAAAGTTCAAGTCACAAGTGGAGGTGATAAAACCAAAGTAGTTTTTTCAACACAACATCAAGTGGGTATTGATCTAGAAAATTTACACGAAAAAGTTACTGAGATTGTTTCACAACACATTTCAGAAGATTTCATTCTAGATTTAAATCCTTCAGGCTCTTTTGTAAAAGGTGGACCAGCAGGAGACACTGGTCTTACAGGCCGAAAGATTGTTGTTGACGCATATGGACCTTCAGTTCCTGTGGGAGGAGGAGCTTTTTCTGGAAAAGATCCTAGCAAAGTTGACAGGTCAGCAGCTTATGCCGCCAGACACCTATCTAAAAATATTGTTGCACACGATTTAGCTGATAGGTGCCAAGTTAGGGTTGCTTATGCGATTGGTAAAGCAGACCCTTATGAGTTATCTGTTGACACATTTGGCACAGAAAAAAAAGAGTCAAATGTGCTCAATGATTTTATTACAAAGTTTGATATGAGACCTGCTGCAATTATTGAGAGATTAAGTCTATTAAATGTGGACTATAGAACAGATACACTATTTTCTCATTTTGGCCATGACGATCGTAACTGGGAAAAAATAGAAAATTTCTAGAAACAAATAAAAAGACTGATATAATTTAAATATACATTAAGAGAAGGTTAAGACCTCAGCAACCTGGATGACTCTCCAAGGTGCTTGAAGATGTGGCAGAAATGCAACTAACTAGTCAAAACCCTCTCCAACTTAAAGGAGAAACATATGAAATACGAATCAAAACTACTACATGCAGGTTGGGATTCTGATGCTGATTCAGAGGGCTCAATTACCGTGCCAATTTATAAAACTACAGCTTATCAATTTAATAATACTGAGCACGCTGCAAACTTGTTTGGATTAAAAGAATTTGGAAACATTTACTCTAGACTTGGAAACCCAACAGTTGGGGCTCTTGAAGCTAGATTAACTGCTTTAGAGGATGGAGCAATGTGTGTGGCATTAGCATCTGGGACATCTGCCGTAATGTATTCATTAATTAATATTATGAGCCAGGGTGACAACTTTGTTACAGCTAGTCAACTATATGGTGGAACATACACAATGTTTGATAATATTTTGCCAGAGTATGGAATTAATGCAAAAAAAGTAGATATAACTGATCTAAAAGCTGTTGAAGATCAAATAGATGAAAAGACAAGAGCAGTCTACTGTGAGACAGTAACTAACCCAGGACTTGTAGTTGCAGATGTATCAGCACTTTCAGAAATCGCACACAAACATGGCATACCTTTGATTGTTGATGCAACATTTACAACATCTGCCCTTCAAAAGTCTTTTGATTTTGGAGCAGATATTGTTGTATATTCACTTACAAAGTGGATGTCAGGTCACGGAAGAGTTATAGCAGGAGCCGTGATAGAAAAAGGTGGTTTCGATTGGGGAAATGGAAACTTTCCACTTTATGACAAACCAGATACTAGCTATGGCGGCATGCGCTGGGGCCATGATCTTGGTGACCTTAGTAATGTCGCATATTCTTTAAGGTTAAGAACAGTTCCGCTTAGAAACTTAGGAGCCAATATGTCACCTGACACCGCTTTTGAAGTTATGTCAGGACTTGAAACCCTTAGTCTAAGAATGGAAAGACATTGTAGTAATGCAAATAAAGCTGCAGAGTTTTTATCCAACCATGACTTAGTTGAATGGGTCAGGTTTCCCGGACTAAAGGATGATCCATCACATGAATTATCCAAAAAATATCTTAACGGTACTGGTGGAACTATGGTTGTTTTTGGTATCAAGGGTGGAAAAGAGGCTGGTCAAAAGTTTATCGATAACCTTAAGATGTTTAGACACGTAGCGAATGTTGGAGATACTAGATCATTAGCAATACATCCTGCTACTACAACTCATTCTCAATTAGATGATGAGGCTTTAGTAGCCGCAGGGTCACCGCCAGAACTAGTTAGACTATCTATAGGTATTGAAAACATAGAAGATATTATTGAAGATCTTTCGCAGGCACTTGAAAGTTCAAAATAGCAATTTATCACTACTCCAGATTGAACAATTTAAATTAGAATCTGGACTAATTTTAGATGAAGTTGAAATAGCCTATACAACGTATGGGCAACTTTCAAAATCTGGAGATAATGCAATTCTTGTTTTCCATGCCCTAACCGGAAGCCATCTACTTGCGGGAGAATACGAACAATTTGATGATTCAAATCTTCCATGGAATGATGAACTAGAACTTGGTTGGTGGGATGACTTTGTTGGTCCCAACAGAGCCATTGATACAAGTAAATATTTCGTTATATGTGCAAATTATCTTGGTGGTTGTTATGGGTCCACGGGACCAAATTCTGGGCAATTTTATCCAGGAAAAGAATTTCCAGAAATAGATTTTAAAGATATTGAGAACACACAAAAAAAATTAGTTGAACATCTAGGCGTTAAATCATTACATGCTGTGGTAGGACCTTCAATTGGAGGACTGATGGCTCTGGAGTTTGCTGCTAGATTTCCTAATTTTGTTAAAAAAATTATTTCAATTTCTAGTGGATTTGAAATTTCTACATTGCAACTACTGCACAATCTTGAGCAGGCTTATGTATTGAACTTAGGAAAAAATTCTGAGGAAAGAAAAAAAGAGTATCTAGCTCTGGCAAGAATGATTGCGCACAAAACGTATATTTCACTTGAACTTCTTGCAAACAGAGCAAAAGAAGAAACTAAATACAAACCCGAGCATTTAGATGGATTTATAAAAACCTCTGAGGAATCATATATGATGCACCAAGGCGAAAAATTTATAGAAAGATTTACAATTGAATCATATTTATCAATAATACGTGGATGGCAAAATTTCAAGTTGCCTGAAAGTCTGCTTCCAAACTTGTCATCTACTGACGTATTAATTTTAAGTGTTGACTCAGATGTATGTTTCTACCCCGAGCAACAAACCCGATTATCTAAAATTTTGAGTCAAAATGGTTGTACGGTAAAAATTGAGCATTTGCATTCTGAAAAAGGTCACGATAGTTTTTTGTTAGAACCTAATATATACGAGTATCCAATTAAAACCTTTCTAGAATCTCGCGAAAAATAAGTTTATTTTTTTTTGTATTTCTTTATTCGAGAAGCTATTTTTATATAACTATCTGAAAAGAAATCGCAAGATTGAAAAGAAGATAGTAAGAAAGTCCCAGAAGGTCGCAAGATCAACTGGGATTTTCAATTTTAGGACTGAAATTATTGCCGAGGTAGCTTAGTGGTAGAGCAGCTCACTCGTAATGAGCAGGTCGAGGGTTCAATTCCCTCCTTCGGCTCAAAATAACTTTGAAATTTAATCGTATTTCACAAATAATTAACTAGTCTTTTTATGTGAAAAAATTAATTATGTATATAAGTGTTTGGAGCTTAATTTTTCCTGCAACAGCTTTGGCAGACAATCACAACAGTGAAAATGAATTACCTATTCCAGCAATAGTAATTGAAGAGGAAATTGAAGAACCTGAAGATCCTGCATGGACTTACAAGTTCCTTATTCCAACATCAGTTGCTATAGCTACTTTGGTAATTCTTGGAAATGTAGTTCAATATTTTAGACAGGTCACCAGAACAAGATATAAGGTTAAAGAATAGTAAAAATATTCCTAGTGATGAATGTCTAATCAAATCGAAGAAAAATTTTTATTAAACATTGATATTGAAAAAAAATATGTCATAGCTTTAAGTGGTGGGGTTGATAGTGCGGTACTTGCTCATCTAGCAAAAAAGTATTGTAAAAATGTTAGAACATTATTTGTAAATCACAATCAGAAACATTCAAACGAACTTGAATCTCAGGCAGAACACATAGCTAGTGAATTTAATCTTGAATTTGTCTCCTTGCAAACTTCACTTGAGCCAAATTCATCTGAAACACAGATGAGAAATATTAGAATTAATGAATTATATTTAAATATTGAAGAGGATGAATATCTTCTATTTGGACACACGCTTTCGGATAAAGTTGAAACATTTTTTTTAAATATATTCAGAGGCACCCACTTACAAGGATTAAAGTCTACGCCTCATAGGGTCAACAGGACACTAAGACCTCTATTGGATGTCTCAAAAGAAGAAGTAATTGCTTACGCTGAAATTAATAAAATTGAATATTTAAATGATGAAACTAACTTTAATCAAGAAATAAATAGAAACTGGATAAGAAATAATATTTTCAAAGAAGTACAGGAAAGATTTACTGGCTCACTTGAAGAAAAAGTTAAACAAATTATTTCAGAAGTGGAGTATTTACTTCCTCAGAATATACCAATATTAAAATTTGTTAAGCTAAGCAAAGGCTATATAGAGCTTCCAATTTCAATGATAAATTTTAAGAATCCGGAACTACTTTCTTTGTTTTCATTAATTGGAAAAGCCATTGGCCTATCAGGAATGGAATCAAAAGATCTTGAGAAAATAAAAGAAGTGATTAGAACAGGCAAGCAGACAAGTTTTACTAGTGAGTGGTATTGTATAAAGTCTTCTTCACTTTTAATTTTTATCAATAAAAAATTGTGGGTTGAACAAAAAAAACAACATGAATTTAATTATGGATACCTTAACTTGTCTAAACATCCTAGTGTGCCATTTTATAATAATTGGAATATCGCAGTTCCCACGCAGGAGGAGAGAATTTTAACAAGAACACTTAAAAACGGTGACAAAATACAAATCAACGACAGTAACCAGAAAGTATCTGAAGTAATGAGGTCCTTCGGCATCAGAGGATTAATGAGAGAAGTCTGGCCGGTTGTACTATTAGAGAACGAAATTATTTGGATTCCCGGTATTAGAAAATCTGATAAGGCTCTTGACTTTCAAAAAAATGATTTTTCACATATAATTGTTGCTTCAGTGCAAAAGGATAAATTTGAAAGTTACTAGAGAATTAATTTCTGCGGAAAAAATACAAGATAAAATACAAGAACTTGCAGATCTAATTAATAAAGACTACCAAAATGATGAAGTAATTATTTTAGGGATTTTAAAAGGATCTTTCATTACATTATCTGATCTTGCTAAGAATTTAAAGGTAGATGTCACTTTTGAATTCATGAGTATTTCTTCCTATGAAGGGTCTGAATCTACTGGGCAAGTTAAGATTGAAAAAGATTTAGACATAGACATAACAGGTAAGAATATTTTAGTTGTAGAAGATATTTTTGACACTGGCCTTACGCTCTCCTCCTTACTTGAAGTTTTAAAATCAAGAAATCCCAAAAGTGTCGAAATCTTATGTACATTTATTAAAGAAGACAAGCAACAAATTCCAATAGACATAAAATATAAAGGTTTCACTATCGGTCCAGAATTTGTTGTTGGGTATGGCCTAGATTACAACGGTAAATATAGAGAGCTTCCATACTTAGGTGTACTTTCTTAGATTTCGCAATTACTTTTAAACGTGTCAGTATTAAATTAGTTAATAATGGAAAATAAAGAAAAAAATAAAAACAGACCATTTTTTTTATATGCTGCTTTAGGCTTATTAATTTTTCTCGGCGTACAACAATATAACGAAAACATCAATGCCCCAGAACAAGTCTCTTTTTCAGAATTTAAATCGCTAATTAATGAAAAGCAAATAGTTAAAGCAATAATTAAAGAGCAGTCCAATACATTACATTTTGAAGTAAAAGAGAAAACGGAAGTTTTTAAGACTGAATATCCTGAAGGATTTGAAGGTGAAATATTTCAGTTACTTATAAATGAAGACATTGAACTAAGCACAGATACAGAACCAGCTGGATTTCAAGAGTATTTCATAGCATTTCTTCCATGGCTTTTTCTTGCAGGATTTATGTTCTATATGTTTTCTCAAGTTAGAACTAACGGAAATCAGATTATGCAGTTTGGCAAATCCAAAGCAAAAGAAATGGATGAAGAAGCTCCAAAAGTTACTTTCAAAGATGTTGCAGGGGCAGAGGAAGCAAAAGAAGAACTAGAGGAAATAAAAGAGTTCCTCAAATCTCCAGAAAAATTTAATAACCTAGGTGCAAAGATTCCAAAAGGAGTACTTCTAGTTGGCCCTCCAGGAACAGGAAAGACTTTACTCGCAAGAGCTGTAGCTGGTGAGTCTAATGTGCCATTCTTTAGCATTTCTGGGTCTGACTTTGTAGAAATGTTTGTTGGAGTTGGAGCAAGTAGAGTAAGAGACCTATTTAAAAAAGCAAAAGATTCTTCTCCTGCAATTATTTTTATTGATGAAATTGATGCAGTTGGAAGAATGCGTGGAGCAGGTCTTGGAGGAGGGCATGACGAGCGAGAGCAAACTTTAAATCAACTTCTTGTAGAAATGGATGGATTTGAATCTAACCAGGGAGTAATACTTATGGCTGCTACAAATAGACCAGATGTTTTAGATCCAGCATTATTGAGACCCGGAAGGTTCGATAGGCAAGTTATTGTTGATAGACCAGATCTTGAAGGAAGGACACAAATTCTAAAAGTTCATTCAAAAGACAAACCATTAGCAAAAAATATAGACCTAAAGACAATTGCTAAACAAACACCTGGATTTACAGGTGCAGACTTAGCAAACTTATTGAATGAATCTGCTTTATTAGCTGCTAGAAAAGACAAAAAGACTATATCAAACTTAGATATAGAAAATTCTATTGATAGAGTGTTAGCTGGTCCAGAGAAAAAAAGTAGACTAATGAGCGATGATGAAAAGTTAATCATTGCTTATCATGAAACTGGTCATGCTTTGGTTGGGTGGGCATTGCCAAATGCAGATACTATCCACAAAGTTACAATTATCCCAAGAGGTAGAGCATTGGGGTACACTCAAGCCCTCCCTGATTCTGAAAAATATCTTTCTTCAAAAGCAGAGTTAAAAGATAGATTAGCAATGTTGATGGGTGGGAGAGTTGCAGAAGAGTTAATTTTTAAAGACCCAACAACAGGTGCATCCAATGACATTGAAAAAGCTACTGATATTGCAAGAAAAATGGTCATGGAATTTGGAATGAGTGAAAAACTCGGCCCAATGTTATTCGGCAAGGGTTCAAATGAAGTTTTTCTTGGAAGGGATTACGGAAGACAACAAGATTATTCTGATGAAGTTGCTTCAGCAATAGATGAAGAGGTAAAAGTACTTCTTAATGATGCACATGCGATAGCGGGTAAAATTCTTAGAAAATTTAAGAAGCAAATGGATTCTATGGTTGAAGTCTTAATGGATAAAGAAACTATTGACAAAGAAGAGGTGTCAAGAATTTTTAAATCTATAAAAAAAGTGAAAATACAGGGTTCTGGCAAGACTCTCAAGTTGGCATAGTGACAAAACTTAATAATGATCAAGAAATGTATACAAATTTATCAAACTTGATTCAAGAAACTACGAAAAAGTCTAAAGAAGAGTCGTTAGCCATTTCACAAAAATTTACTAAAGAAATAGAAAAAAAGCTCTCAAAAAATTTATCTGACTTAACAGAAATATTTTCGAGTCTTGATGATGTTACCCACAGTCAGCCAATATATTTAAGTAACATTCCATTCGTAAGTTTATGTGAACATCATTTACTTCCTTTCTTTGGTTCTTTTGACATCGCTGTATTTCCAAAAAATAAAATTGCTGGTATTTCTAAATTTAGCGATTTAATTTATTATCTATCGAATGACCTAACTCTTCAGGAGAAGATTACGCAAATGGTAGCTGAGATTATTCAAGAAGAATTAAACCCAGAGGGTGTTTTAACAAGAGTAACTGCAAAGCATCTTTGTGCAGATTTAATGAATCCTAAAAGTTCTATTTCAGACGTTATCACAACTTTTAGCACAGGAGTTTACGAGTTAGATTACTCACTCAGATCAGAAGCACTTACGAATTTCAAGTAAGTTGTTTTCCTGGGATAAATTTTTAAAAAATCTTTCTAACAATTTACTTGGAATAGTAAATATCACTAGTGATTCATTCAGTGGTGATGGGTTGCTCAACAAAGTAGACACCATTCCCAAAGTGTTTGAATCAGCATCAAAAAGGGATATAAAGTTTCTCGATATTGGCTGTATGTCTACAAAACCAAACTTCACCATGATAGAGACAGAGCAGGAAGTTTCAAGATTAAATACATTCGTACAATCTAAAAATGATACATTTCATTATTCAATAGACTCATTTAACCCAATCGTTGCTGAGGAAGCCCTAAAAAATAATTTTATCGTTGTGAATGATGTTTCAGGTTCTAGAAATGAAAATTTGATGGATATTATTAAGAAGTATTCATCAGGGTTAATCATTTGCCACAGGAGTCACAAATCCTCTTTCTTGCATGAAAAAATAGAGTATAAAGATGTCGTAAAGGAGGTTAAGGAAGATCTGAAAAGACAAGTTGATTATGTGTTGAGCAAAGGCATCAGGAAAGAACAGATAGCTATTGATCCGGGATTAGGTTTTGGGAAAACTCAAGAACAATCTGCAAAACTCTTAGACTCTATTGACCAGTTTGTAGGAGGGTATCCATTAGTAGTTGGATATTCAAAGAAAAAGTTTACAAAATTACTAAAAGCCTCTGACCAAGAATTATTTACTTACTGTGAAAAACAGGGAGTATCTTTGATCAGGACCCACTTCATTGATTAAAAAATTTGTTAAACTACTATGGTTTAACACCTAGGAAAGGCTAAAAATGGCAGGACTAAAACCGAACGATTTTCACTGGATAATCGAAGGAAAATTAGCTGTATCTGAATGTATAGGCGGTGGAGGTTTAACCTCGAGAAAAATTAGAAGAGAAGAAGAAGTTCAGTGGTTGAAAAGTAACGGCATCAATTCAATTTTTTCGTTACTTGAAACAGATTTTAATTTAACAAATTATCAAGAAGTAGGATTTAGAACCTATCATTTTCCATTAGGAGAAAATCCTCCAGTAGAATCAATCACAGTCATTTTTGAAGCTATAAAAGAAGCACTTTCTGACAAAGAAAGAAAGCTTCTGATTCATAGAGAGTATCTTGATGAGGAAGTACCCGGTATTTTGGCTGGATATTTGATTTATTCAAAGCTTTTAGATGACCCTATTTTTTCTAGGACAATTCTTGAACGTATTTTAGGCAAACCTCTTTCACCAAAAGCGATAGCTTTAATCCCTACTGCTTAATACATGTCATTTGACATAAAAATTGAAGGCATAACTACACACGGTAAACACGGTGTTTACGATTCTGAAAAACTTAAAGAACAACTGTTTTTAATTGATTTACAAATAATTCTTAAAAATGAAACTGTTAAGGAAGATTCAATAAGTTCTACTATTGATTATGCAAAGTATGTAGAAGAAGTTGAATATTTAGTTTCATCTTCATCATTTAATCTAATTGAGACCTTAGCGGAGTTTATACATACAAAATTAAAAAGTTCAAAAATCAAAAAATTAATAGTGACAGTTCACAAACCAAACACACCACTCAGTAAAAAGACACAAGATATTAGTGTTACATACAGTGGATAATTATCCAGGAGTAATTCTTTCTTTAGGGTCAAACATTGGCGATCGTAAAAATAATTTGAAAAATGCTTTAATTGAGCTTGAAAAGATTTCTGAAGTAAAGCTAATATCTTCAGTTTATGAGTCAGAGGCATTGCTGGTAAACGACCAAAGAAATTTTTATAATATGGTTGTAGAAATAAATTATTTAAACACAGCTTTAGATTTGTTGAGAGATATCAAATTTATTGAAAAAAAACTTGGAAGACAAAAAAGCATTCGCTACGGACCCCGCCTTATAGATATAGATATCATTTTTTTTAAAGGCGAATCTGTCTCCTTAGATGAACTAACTATCCCACACTATGATTGGAGAAATAGGTTATTTGTAATTGAACCTTTAAGTGAAATTATTGATATTTCTGAACTTTCTTACCTCGATATAAATGATCAGAAAGTAGAAAAAAAGGGTAATATTAGCTACAAGTAATTACGGGCACCATTAAAGGGCACGATAAATGTGAAACATATAAAACAAATAACGAATGAAATGCTTCAAGAGAAACTTTTTTTTATTCCCACAATGGGGTCTTTACACAGAGGTCATCTTTCGTTAATTGAAAATGCAAAGCAGTTTGAATTAAAAATAGTCGTATCAATTTTTGTAAATCCAAAACAATTTAACGACTCTAACGATTTCAAAAAATATCCCAGAGACATTGAAAAAGACTTTGATATTCTAAATAACTCAAAAATCGATTATTTATTTACCCCTGACAAAGAATATGTATATGGACAAAATTTTAAGAACATAATTCACTCAGGAAGCATTGGAAAAAAATATGAAGGAAAGTCGAGACCAGGACACTTCGACGGGGTACTAACAGTAGTTAATAGACTCTTTGAACTTGTGCAACCAAGGAAAGCAATTTTTGGAAAAAAGGATGCACAGCAATTGTTTCTTATAAAACAGTATGTAGGTAAAAATAATTTAGATATTGAGCTGCTTGAAGGAGATATTATCCGAGACTCTAATGGATTGGCTCTAAGTAGTAGAAATCAACTTTTAAGTGACCAGGGATTAGTTGCAGCCACTGGACTAAAGAGACATCTAGATACTCTCAAAGAGGAGTATCTTCAAACTCGAGATGTTAATCAATCAATTAATTATGCACTTGAGCAAAATAAGGACCGCAATCTCACAGTTGATTATCTTCACATCTTAGACAAAAATACCTTTAGTAAATTAACTGAAGAGACTACAAATGCAATAATTATTATTGCAGGATATGTAGAGGGTATTAGATTAATTGATAATATTGATTTTAGAGTGGAAATTTAAATGAAAAAAATTATAGCAATAGATATTGGTAACAGTGAAACTACTGTTGGTGTTGGCAATTCGAGCAAATGGGAAAGCTATCGCTACACGACGAGAAAAACTATCACCTCAGATGAATTATTTATGATGTTTAATACAACGATTGATCTATCAAAAACTAATGATGAGATTGTTGATGGGGCAATAGTCTGTTCTGTAGTACCTCAGATTACGGAAAGTGTTGTATCGGCAATAAATAAATTTACATCTAAAGATGTTTTAGTAGTAGGGCCTGGTGTAAAAACTGGCTTAAAAGTAAACATTGACAATCCAAAAGAATTAGGACCCGATAGAATTGCAAATTCTGTTGGCGGCTTTAAAAAGATAAACAAAGAAGTTGTAATTGTAGATTTAGGAACTGCCACAACTTTTGATGTTGTTAACAGTAACAAAGAATATCTTGGTGGGTCTATAGCTCCCGGCATTAAAATAAGCTTAGATGCATTAATTTCGAGGACGTCTTCCCTTAAATCTGTTGAACTTAAAGAACCTGGAAAAGTTATTGGAAAAAATACTTATGAAGCAATCCAGAGTGGTTTAGTTCTGGGCCATGCATCAATGATTGATTCAATGCTAGAAAAAATCATCTTAGAGTCTGAACTTTCTCCCGGTGTGGTAATAACTGGTGGGCTGGGAACTTTAATTCAACCAGCATTAAACATAAATTCATCCTATGAAAAAAATCTAACTCTAGATGGACTTGAAGAAATATATAATTTAAATAATTAAGCTATGTAAATGAGCAATTTTTCAAAATCAGAAAAAGAAATCTATGACCTAAGATTAGAGAAAATTCAATATTTTCTTGAACACAGCAAAGACCCATTTCCAACTCAGTTCACTGGAGGATCTAAAATAGCAGATATTATTACTAGGCACAACGACTTATTAGATGCAGAGCATTCGGGAGTTGAAGTTCAAATCCATGGCAGGATTTTAAATGGTAGATCTTTTGGAAAGCTCTCATTTTATGATTTGGTTGATTATTCTGGAAAAATTCAACTACTTGTTGATTCGAAAACTTTGCCAGATGAAGAGAGTTTACATTTCTCTAAATATGATTCTGGAGACATCGTTGGTGTTAAGGGAGAAGTCATGAAAACAAAAAAAGGAGAACTCTCCGTAAAGGTAATTAGTAGTACGATATTGTCAAAGTCTCTAAGAACTTTGCCTGAAAAATGGCATGGCTTGAAGGACAAGGAAACTAGATTTCGTCAAAGGTATTTAGATTTTATAGTTAACCCAGACGCTAAGCAGACTATAGAGACAAGATCAAAAGTTATTAATTCGATAAGAAACTTTATGCATGCCAAGGAATTCATAGAAGTTGAGACTCCAATTTTACAACCTAAAGCAGGGGGTGCAATTGCAAAGCCATTTATAACCCACCATAACGCTCTGGATGTTGATATGTATTTAAGAATTGCGCCAGAACTTTATTTGAAAAGAATGATAGTTGGGGGTTTTGAAAAAGTTTTTGAGCTAGGTCGCGTTTTTAGAAATGAAGGGATAGATCAGACACATTCACCGGAATTTACAATGATGGAGAGTTATGAAGCATACACAAATGTAGAAGGTGTTATAAAGATGGTTGAAGACATGTGTTCAGCAGTATTTACAGATTTGCAGTTAAGCCATGAAATTTCTTTTGATGGAAAAAAAGCAGACTTCTCTTTTCCATGGGAAAAAGCATCAATGTTTTCATTAGTCTCAGAGTATGTAAACCTAAAAATTGAATTTGATTCAGACTTAAACCATACTATTAAAGAGTTGAATACAAACAATATTGAATTCAGCGAGGATTCTAAAACTATAGGCCTTCTCGTTTATGATTTATTCGAAAGATATGTTGAAGAAAATATAATAAACCCAACTTTTATAACAGACTATCCAGTAGAGGTGTCACCATTTGCTAGAAATAATAAAGATAACCCTAATGTAACCGAAAGATTTGAATTGTTTGCATTTGGAAGTGAACTTGCAAATGGGTTTTCTGAGCTAATTGATCCAATTGAGCAAGAAACTAGATTAAAATCTCAGGCCCAAAAAAAAGAATTAGGTGACGAGGAGGCACATGTTGAAGATATGGATTATATAGAGGCTTTAGAGCATGCCTTACCTCCTACAGGTGGGCTTGGATTTGGAATTGATAGATTTGTGATGATGCTCACTGGAAATACATCAATCAGAGAAGTGGTAGCTTTTCCTCACTTAAAGCCAGAGAATTAATTACTCCTTTGAAGTAAATATTCGTTAAGGTTATTCAAAATATCTGAAATCTCTTTATTTTCTATATTTTTTATAGCTTCATTACTTTTTTTAAAATGATAGTTCACAAATTTATTAGACTCCTCGATAATTTCGTCATTATTAAATTCATTTAATACAGCTGAGAGCTCTAATTCAGAATTCTTTACGCGCTGAAGAATTTCTTCTATTTTTTTGGGATTTTTTTCAAGTGCCAGAAGTACGGGCAAAGTATAAGTCCCCTCCAAAATATCATTTCCAGCAGGCTTACCTAAGGTTTCACTATCAGAGTTTAAATCTAAAATATCATCAGTAATTTGGAAAATTATTCCATTATGCCAAGCCCAAGAACTTATTGCCTCTGTAACATTACTATTACAATCTGAAGCCATAGCACCAAGTTTTGCACTGGTTCTAATTAAGCTAGCTGTTTTTCCTCCGATTACCTCAAGATAATCGTCAGTAGAATGTGTAGTATTAAATGAAAATTGGACTTCTTTTGTTTGACCTACAACTAACTCAGCATAAGTTGATGCAAGTAATTTAACTGATTCAAGACCTAGATTATCTGCTGCAAGTTCTGAAGACCTAGCCAATAAATAATCACCCGCCAAAATAGCAAGCGTTGCATTCCACTTACGATTTGTACTCTCAACACCCCTTCTAGTTTTTGCCTTATCGATCACGTCATCGTGATACAAGCTTCCTAAATGAATTAACTCAACTGATATTCCAGCATCTATTACTTTTTCTTTATCTCCGCTACCTAATTCACCTGATAAAAGGGCAATAAGTGGTCTAAATCTTTTTCCACCTGCTTGTATTAAATATTGAGAGATTTCTGTTAAGTACGGATCTTCTGAAATTGTTACTTCATAAAGACGTTTTTCCAATATTTCCAGGTTTTCCCATAAACTGGGGAGGGGAATAATGTTTTGCAGTTGGTTTGAATCCATATTTATAGAATAAGTTATTTCTATAAATACATGTAATTTTCATTTAGGCGTATAAACAGAGACTTATTAATATAAACGTATGTTTGAAAGATTTACAGATAGAGCCCGTAGAGTAGTTGTTCTTGCACAAGAGGAAGCAAGAAGACTAAATCATAACTACATAGGCACAGAACATATTCTTCTTGGTCTTATTCAAGAAGGTGAAGGCCATGCCGCAAAAGCTCTAGAAGAGCTCAGCATAAATATTGATTCTGTAAGATCAGAAGTTGTTGAGATAATAGGTGAAGGACAACAATCCCCAAGTGGTCATATACCTTTTACACCAAGAGCTAAAAAAGTTTTAGAACTCTCACTAAGAGAAGCCCTCCAACTCGGGCACAACTACATAGGTACTGAACATATTTTATTAGGACTTATTCGAGAAGGCGAAGGAGTTGCTGCCCAGGTGTTAAAAAAACTAGGTGCAGAACTTTCCCAGGTCAGACAAACAGTTATCAAACTCATTTCCTCGTCCGGAGAAGATAAAAAACCACAATCTGCCTCAACAGGTGGTAGAGAACGACCTGGATCTGGTACGGGATCTGCGATATTAGATCAATTTGGTAGAAATTTAACAAGGATGGCAAAAGAAGGTAAATTAGACCCAGTGATTGGTAGGTCAACTGAAATTGAACGAGTTATGCAAATTTTATCCAGAAGAACAAAAAACAATCCCGTTCTTATTGGTGAACCTGGTGTAGGTAAAACTGCAATAGTAGAAGGATTGGCACAAAAAATTGTATCTGGTGATATTCCTGTAACACTTCAAGGTAAACAAATTTACACCTTAGACCTCTCATCGCTTGTTGCCGGATCAAGATATAGGGGAGATTTTGAGGAAAGACTCAAAAAAGTCTTAAAAGAAATTAAAACTAGAGGAGACATAGTTCTTTTTATTGATGAGATACACACATTAGTTGGTGCTGGAGCTGCAGAGGGTGCAATCGATGCTGCATCAATCCTTAAGCCGATGTTGGCCAGAGGAGAGTTGCAAACTGTAGGAGCTACAACTCTTGAAGAGTTTAGAAAGCATTTTGAAAAAGATGCTGCTTTAGAACGACGTTTTCAATCTGTTAAAGTCGATGAACCAAACTTGTCTGATGCAATCGAAATATTAGGTGGCCTAAAAGACAGATATGAAGTTCATCATGGAGTCAGGTTTACAGATCAAGCAATTGCTTCTGCGGTAAATATGGCTGATCGCTATATTTCCGATAGGTTTTTACCAGATAAAGCTATCGATTTAATAGATGAAGCAGGAAGCCGTATGAGAGTTTATAAAAAACCATTAGATCCAGATAAACAAGAACTTTCTGATAAATTAAAAAACTTCAGAGAGCAAAAAATTGACGCTGTTCAATCACAACTTTTTGAAAAAGCAGCCCAAATTCGTGACCAGGAAAAAATGTTACTTGAAGAAATTGACTCCCTAGAAGGAGTTTCTTCCACAGATGTTGAAATGGTTATTGATGAAGAAGAGATTGCAGAAGTATTAGCACAGTGGACAGGGATACCTGTACACCGATTAACCCAAGAAGAAACTGCAAGATTGCTTGAGATGGAAAATGAATTACATAAACGAATAGTTGGGCAAAATGAAGCTATTATCGCTGTTTCTAAAGCAATAAGAAGAACTAGATCAGGATTAAAGGACCCTAAAAGACCATCTGGATCTTTTATTTTCCTCGGACCGTCCGGTGTTGGTAAAACCGAAACTGCAAAAGCTTTAGCAGAGTTTCTTTTTGGAGATGAAGATTCGTTAATACAAATTGATATGTCCGAATACATGGAAAAACATACAGTTAGTAGGTTGATAGGTTCTCCTCCAGGATACGTCGGGTATGATGAGGGTGGTCAACTAACAGAAGCCGTTAGAAGAAAACCATTCAGTATCGTATTGCTTGATGAAGTTGAAAAAGCCCATCCAGATGTTTTTAATACGCTTTTGCAAATACTAGAAGATGGACGGTTAACTGATGCACAAGGTAGAACTGTTGATTTTAAAAATACAGTAATTATCATGACTTCCAACCTTGGTACTAAAGATTTAAGTAAAAATATTGGATTCAGCAATCTTACTGATACAGGATCCTATGAAAAAATGAAATCCAAAGTCGGCGAAGAGTTAAAAAGATACTTCAAGCCAGAGTTTCTCAACAGAATTGATGAAACAATTGTATTTCATCAGCTTACCGTTGAGGAAGTTACGGAGATAGTAGATTTGATGTTAGATAGAGTCCACAAACAACTTAAAAACTCCGACATAGAAATTGTATTATCAGAAGAAGCCAAATCTTACCTAGCAACAGAAGGATACAATAAAGAATTTGGAGCTAGGCCTTTGCGTAGATCCATACAAAGACTTTTAGAAGACCCTTTATCTGAGGAGTTGCTTCAAGGTAAATACAAGGCAGGTTCTACAGTTGTAATATCACTCAATTCTGAAGAGGGCATTCTAGAATTCGAAGCTGTAGAGGCTCCAACTGAGCCACCAGTTGACTTTGCAGATTCTGAGTCATAGTATTAACTAACTCAAATGAGAATAATAATTGATACCGATCCGGGTACTGATGATGCAGTAGCAATATTAATTGCTTTGGCACACTTTACGGATCAAGAAATCTTAGGTATAACAACAGTAGCTGGCAATGTTGGTGTAAAAGTAGGAACTAAAAACGCCCTAAGAATTCTTGAGCATGCTGGCAGAAATGATATAAAAGTTTACGAGGGTGAAAGCGCACCATTAGAAAGAGATCTGTTGACTGCTGAGTGGGTTCACGGAACCGACGGATTAGGCGGAGTTCCTTTTCCTGAACCATCAAAAAAAGAGGAACAAATAGATGCTGTCTCATTTTTAAAAGATTCAATTTTAAATTCAGAAGAAAAAGTTACTATATGTGTTTTAGGTCCTATGACAAATATTGGAAAAGCACTACTTGAAAAGCCTGAAATAGTCGAAAACATTGAACAGATTGTTTTTATGGGAGGAAGTGCTACTGGAGGGAATACTACTCCTGCTGCTGAATTCAACATACTTGTTGACCCTGAAGCCGCAGATGTAGTTTTGCATTGTGGAGCTAAATTAGTAATGATGGGGTTAGATGTAACCCACCAAGCTATTTCAACATCAGAAAGAATACAAAATATTTCCGATACAAAAACAAAAACTTCAGAACTTCTTGTGGGCCTAATGTCTCGCTTAGCAAATCTAGAAATCGTCAAAAAAAAGTTTCCAGATGGAACACCTGTCCATGATGCCTTTGTGACAGCTTATCTCGTAGACAATTCACTAACTACTGGTAATTTAGTTAACGTAGAAGTGGAAACTTCCTCTGACCTCACACTTGGGCAAACAGTAGTAGACATTAATGAAATATCTGAAAGAGATAAAAATGTTCACTGGATGAATTTAGTTGATGATAATAAGCTGTTTTCAATCATAACAAAAACTTCTTTAACTCTCCCTTAAAAATAAAAATAACACTTATATTAGTTCGGCAGTTTTTGAAAAATGCTATAAACTTATCTCATCATTATTTAAATAATGAAGGAGTAAATAAATGATAACAAATAAAAAGAAATCATCTTTGATTTTGCTGTCTCTAATGCTAATTCTATCTGCCTGTGGTGGATCAGATACTGCAACAGAGGAAGTTGCTGAAGTCGTAGTTGAGGAAGAATCATTAGATTCACCTGCTACAACTGCAGCACCTGCAGCAGAACCGGATGGACTAAAAGTTGGTATCGTTCTTGGCGCATTAGGTGACCTTTCCTTCATGGACTCTGCTAAAAGAGGCTACGATAAAGCTGTAGCTGACCTTGGCATTCAAGGAGACTATGTAGAAACAGAGCCTAGCGAAAGAGCAGCTGCTATTCAAAACTTTCTAGCTGATGGAAAAGAAATGATCATTACGGTCGGTTTCTCAGAAGCAGAAATTACAAAAGAAGCAGCAATAGCCAACCCAGACGTACAATTTGCAATTGTTGATATGGTTATTACAGCAGACAATGGTGATTTATTACCAAACGTCTCAAACCTTATTTTCAAAGAGCATGAGGGTTCTTTTGAAGTAGGATATATTGCTGGAAAACTTTCCAAAACTGGTCATGTAGCATTCATGGGCGGAATGGACGTTCCAATAATTAGAAAATTTCAAACAGGTTGGGAAGAGGGTGCAAAATATGCAAACCCTGATATCAAACTTTGTGATGGTTATGCCGGTAGCTGGGGAGATCCTGCTAAAGGTAAAGAAATCGCATTAAGTTGTTTCGAGCAAGGTGCAGATATTATATTTGCAGCTGGTGGCTCAACTGGTAATGGAGCATACGAAGCCGCAGCGGAAACAGGTAATTTCGCTATAGGTGTTGACTCCAACCAAGACTTTATGCAACCTGGAACTATGATCACATCCATGATGAAGAACGTAGACTTTGCAGTCTACTCAGCAATCAAGGACAGAAGTGACGCCGGAATGGTAATAAGCACAATTGCTTCTTACGGTTCAGCAGAAAACGGTGTTGGTCCAACATGGTTAGTTGATGGAAGTTCATTATTTGCTGATGAAGGTCCTGCTGACATGGCAGCCCAAGTCGCAGCTTTAACTGAAGAAGTAAAAGAAGTTAGAGCAAAAATTGTTTCTGGTGAAATTGTTGTTACTGATGTAACAGCTGGTGGTTAATAAAACCAATTACTAGACAAATAATTTAATTTAGCCCGACGTGAGTCGGGCTAAATTATTAAGATTATATATATTTACAAACTTGAAAATGAATAAAGAAATAGCAATAGATTTAAAAAATATAACCAAAGCCTATCCAGGTGTTGTTGCAAATAAAAATGTTGATTTTCAAGTTTATAAAGGTGAAATTCACGCACTAGTAGGTGAAAATGGTGCAGGTAAATCTACGCTAATGAAAATCCTTTATGGTATTGAACAGCCAGACGAAGGAGAAATATTTGTTAACGGCTCCTCTGAGGTAATAAGTAAAGTTGAAACCGCTATCAATTTAGGTATTGGAATGGTTCACCAAGAATTTACACTTGTCCCAAGTTTTACAGCTCCTGAAAATATTGGTCTTGGGCAGGAACCTAAAAATAACAGAGGTCTAGTTGACTGGAAGGGCCTAAATAATGCAGTGATGGATATAGCTAAAAAATATGGTTTTGAAGTTGATCCAGGATTGAAAATGATTGATGCATCAGTAGGTGTTCAACAAAGAACAGAAATATTAAAAACACTTTATCGAAATGCAAATATTCTAATATTAGATGAACCGACAGCTGTATTAACTCCTCAAGAAACAGATGAATTATTTACTGTTATTAGGACTCTTGTTGATGAGGGTAAAACAGTTATTTTTATAACTCACAAACTTAGAGAAGTAATGGAAATTGCTGACAGAGTTACAGTGATGAGAGCAGGAGAAGTTCAAGGAGTATCCGAGACAGGCAATACCTCAATAACGGAGCTAGCATCACAAATGGTTGGAAGAGAAGTATTTTTACAGGTTAAAAAAGATGAGGCACAGCCAACAGAAAAAATTCTGGACGTTCAAGACTTGTGGGTTCATGATGCAAGAGGTTTATTAGCTGTAAAAGGAATAGATCTCGACATAAAAAAAGGTGAAATTGTAGGTATTGCAGGTGTTGAGGGTAACGGCCAAACAGAGCTTGTAGAAGCTTTAACAGGGCTAAGGAAAGCAAGTAAAGGTAAAGTGATGTATTTAGATGAAGATATCGCATCAAGTTCACCAAAAAATATAAGGAGAAAAAAAATAGCTCATATCCCCGAAGACAGAACAAATACAGGACTTAATACCCAATTAAGTATTTGGGAAAATCTAATTGGAAACTCATATTTTAGAAAGCCATTATCAAGTAGAGGAATTTTCAACTTAAAAAAGGTTGGAGAACATGCTAATAAATTGAGAGAAGATTTTGACATAAGGGCACCAAATGTATCTTTGAAGGTTAAGTCTCTTTCAGGAGGAAACCAACAAAAAGTTGTTGTTGCTAGAGAATTGTCTGAAGATCCTTCATTAACTATTGCATCACAACCAACTCGAGGCGTAGATATTGGGAACATTGAAGCCATCCACGAGCAACTTGTTCAAATGAGAGATGAGGGTGGCGCAGTATTACTTGTATCAGCTGAACTTGACGAAGTTATGGCTGTTGCAGATAGAGTTGGTGTAATGTATGAAGGCCAGATTGTTAAATGGGTTAATCCAAAAGAGGTAGATCAGGCACAAATGGGCTTATATATGGCAGGAGTTAAAGATTAATGGATAAGTTTTCATTTAAAGATGTTTTAGTCACTGTTGCTGGCTTGTTTATAACTGTATTTATTGCTTGGGTTCTTATTACAGCAACAGGTAATAATCCATCAGAAGTAGCAAAATACCTCTATGAAGGCGGATTTAAAGGAACTAGAAATATTGCAAACTCACTTTATCAAGCAACTCCATTAATTCTGACTGCTGTTGCAACTCTTGTGTCATTCAGAGTTGGAATGTTTAATATTGGGATTAACGGTTCCATGTATGTCGGGGCACTTTATGCAGGTTGGGCCGGATATAGATTTACCGGCCTCGGACACTTTTCGCACGTAACCTTGTGTATTGCTATCGGAATGTTTGTAGGAGCTGCGTGGATGTTACTACCGGCTTTACTAAGAGTTTACGCCGGAGTGAGTGAAATCATTTCTACAATTATATTGAATTTCGTTGCAGTTTTATTTGTTTCTTATATGGCAAATGGACCATTTAGAGCAGACCCAATTGCACCAGCCACACCAAGGATACTTGAAACAGCTGAACTCAAACAAATTTTTCCAAACTCACAATTTAATACAGGCTTTTTTATTGCGGTATTTGTTGCAATATTGGCACATTTTGTACTAAATAAGACCACATTTGGTTATGAGCTACGCTCTGGTGGAGATGGTTTAGTCGGAATGTACCCATCGAGATTTAGTTCATATTTAGGAATACCTTCTGACAGGTCAGCAATTACTGGAATGCTAATATCAGGTGCCCTTGGGGGACTTGCAGGGGCTATAGAAGTTTTAGGTGCAGTAAGATATTTCTTTCAAGAGCTTGAATTTAATCAGGGTTTTGATGGTATTTTAATAGGAATCCTTGGAAAATTAGAGCCAATTGGAGCAATCATTGCTTCTCTGTTTTATGGAGCAATTAAAAATGGTGGATTCTATGTTGACTATAAAACCGATGTCGCCAGAGAGATAATAATCGTACTAATTTCTATTCTAATTTTCTTTGTAAGTGCACAAAAAATTGTAAAAGGATTAGAGAAGTATCCAATCGTTAAAAAATTAGATAGTATCTTTTCAAGAAAGAAGATGTAATGGAATGGATTGAAATTTTTGATATATCGCTTCTTAGGAGTTTATTAAGGTCGACTGCACCAATAGCAATTGTAGGTCTAGCAGCTGCACTTTGTTCAGCCGCAGGAGTTCTAAACATTGGGTTAGAAGGCAAAATGCTTAATGCAGCATTCGCAGGCGTGGCTGCTAGTTATTATACCGAAAGTGTTTGGGCAGGTCTTGCAGCAGGTGTAACAGCAGGTTTATTAACAGCTTTATTATTTGGACTACTATCTTTCACCCTTGGGGCAGACGAAGTCCTTGCAGGTTTAGCGATAAATATCTTTTCTCTTGCTGGTACAACTTATTTAATGAGAACAATTTGGGGACAGGCGGGATTTTTCTCTGATCCAAGAATTGTTGGCTTTGAACCAATTCACTTTACATTCCTAGAAGGATCATTCCTCGAACCCTTCTTATCAGACTTCACCTACTCCGTATACCTAATGTTTTTTCTTGCTGTAGGTCTTCATATTGTTTATTACAGAACACGACTAGGAACAGCAATAAGAGCAACTGGTGAGAATCCAGAAGCTGCTGAAGATGCTGGGATTAATACGGTCAGAATAAAGTGGCTTGTAACTATATTTTCAGGAGCTTTAGCAGGGATTTCTGGTCTATTTCTTTCACTTGAAAACTTAACAATGTTCACAGAAGGCATGTCAGCAGGTAAGGGTTACATTGGTCTCGTTGCTTCATCTTTTGGAAACAATACACCTCTGGGTACTTTTGGAGCAAGTGCATTCTTCGGACTTGGTGATGCAATTGGAATTCGCTTACAAGGTGTCTATGAGCTTGACTCCCGACTTATTTTGATGATTCCCTACGCACTCACAGTAGTGGTTTTAATATTGATTGGTATTAGGCAGAGGCTCAAAGTTAGACCCGTGCCAATTCCAGAATCTTAATTCATTGCCAGAGAACTTATTTTTAGCAAAATATATCGTTGAAGACGTTAAAACAATTCATGAAGATTCTGTTTTAGTAATTGAAAATACCAATATAAAAAAAATAATAAAAAAATCTCAACTAAAGCCGGCTGAACTTGAAAAGATAGAAGATTTAGGAGAGGTGATTCTCATGCCGGGATTAACTAATGCCCACTCTCATGTAGCTCTGAATTCAGTAAAAGGCTTGGGTTACGGAAAGGCAAGTGCCCTATATGATGTTATGTGGGGTGTTGAGCCTTCATTAGATGAAATTTCAGTTTACAAATTGTCACTCCTTGGAATAATAGATGCTGTTAGATCGGGAACAACAAGTATTAATGACCATTATTTTTTTGCTGACTCGGTAGCAAAGGCAGCTTCTCAGATAGGAGTTAGAGGTTTCCTGGGTCATACTGTGATGACGGAATATGGGCCATGGACAGGTCAGGAGGAAATAAAAAAAGCAAAAAAATTCGTAGATGATTGGAAAAGCTCTAAAATAATTCATCCAGTAATTGCGCCACACGAAACATCAACTGTAAGCCCAAAAGTTCTAGTTGAATTACACAAGTTTGCGACAGATTCAAATATACCCATGCACATACATTTAGCTCAAACTATTAAAGAAATGGATTATATAAAAGAAAAATATAAAACAAGCCCTATTAAACATGCCGCTAGTCTTGGGATACTTGATAAAAGAGTTATTGCAGCACACTGTAAAGTTGTTGAAAGTGGGGATTTAGAAATTCTTGCAGAAAGCGATTGCTTTCCAATTCTTTGTCCAACAACTCATGGATTATCAGGTAAACCAATGGATACAAATTTTCTTACTGAAAATAATGTTGAGTGGGGAATCGGTACAGATTGTTCTGGAGGTAATGATGACTACGATATGCTCGAAGAAATGAGAGCTGCAATGTTAATTAACAATACGCATTCAAGGGGAAACCTTATAACTCCAAAAAAAGTTTTTGATATTTCTACAAGATTGAACATTATGAGACTCTCTCTAAATAAAATGAATGGAACCCTTACTAAAGGACAACCTGCTGATTTTATTTCTGTAAAAATAAATAATTCAAGGATGCAGCCTCTCCATGATGTAGTGAATAATCTAGTTATGTGTGCCTCATCAAGAGAAGTCAAAGATGTATTCATTAATGGTAAAGAAGTACTTAGAAATGATGAAATAGTAGCAATAGACGAAGAAAAGGCAGTATTCGAGGGTACAGTTGCTATAAATAAAATTTTTAAAGATGCAGGTTTTAGCGGAAGAATCAAATCTGGAGAATTTGCATGACAAATAAATCTGTATTGCATGATCATTTGGATGGAGGATTAAGAGCAAAAACAATTATTGAACTTGCTAGTAATTTACAAATAAAACTTCCCACTGACGATGAAAACCTTTTGGAAGATTGGTTTTTTGAAAACATATCTTCACGGCAAAATCAAGTATTCAATAAGTTTGAATTAACAATATCTATAATGCAAGATTCTGAATCACTACAGAGAATTGCTTACGAAGCAGTTGAAGATCTACGAAAAGATCAGATAGCTGAGGGAGAATTAAGATATGCACCAATGCAACACCTTAGAAAAGGATTATCTCCACAAGACGTAGTTGAATCTGTGTCCACAGGACTTAAGGAAGGCATGAAAGACTTTGGTGGTCAATTTAATCCAATATTATGTGCTATGAGGCAAAATGAAGACTCATTAGAAGTTGCCAACTTAGCGATTAGTAATTACTCAAACGGAGTCGTAGGTTTTGATTTAGCAGGACCAGAATTTGGACACCCTCCATCAAAACATATTGAAGCATGTAAAAAAATAAAAAATAGCAACATAGGACTTACAATTCACGCGGGTGAAGCAGCAGATTTTTCTTATATTGAAGACGCAATCATGAATTGTAACGCACAGAGAATTGGACATGGATGGCAAGTCATTGATGGGTGTATTGATACCGGAGATATATATACGCCAAATACAGATACTGCTAGATATATATTTGAAAATCAGGTACCTTTAGAAATTTGTATATCTTCTAATGTGAAGTCAGGGGCAAGTAATGTGAATTTAGAAAATCATCCAGCTGTGAAGCTTTTAAGGAGTGGGTTTAAAGTTACACTTAATCCTGATAATCGACTGATGGCTTCAACAAGTCTTTCAAGAGAATTTCGACTTGCAAGGGAACACCTGGGTTTAAGTAAAGATGAAGAATCTAAATTATTAATAAATGCTGTAAACTCATTGTTCTCAAGAGAATAAATAATTATTTTTGTAATTTTAATATTGTTGCAGCTAGCAAAACACTTCCATTACGGATTGCTTTTTTTGCTTCTGGTGTCACTGTCGCATCTGCAAACTCAGGTTGATGATTTACTATTTTTCCATCATCTGGAACAATGGCAAGGAAAGCATGTAGAGATGGATATTTTTTAGAGATATTTCCAAAATCTGTCGAACCATTTTTTGTTTGGTCAAAGTCTTTATTTGTCTTCATGTCAACCCCAAGTTCTTGAGAGTAATTCATAAATATGTTTGCTAATTCTTTATCAGTAACTAAATTTTCGTAAGTTCCATTTCCATCAATAACATTTAAGCTACAACCAGTTGCTGTTGCTGCACTTTTAAAACAATTTAGGATTTTTCTTTCAAGTACTTTTAGTCCCGAAGTTTTTTGTGCTCTCATCATCCAACTTGAACGTGTATAGTCGGGGATGATATTTGCAGACTCGCCACCATTTGTGATAATTCCATGTATTTTTTCAGTTGGTAGTAACTGTTGCCTTAGAGCACTTATGGAGTTATAGGCTAATATTTGTGCATCAAGAGCATTTTTCCCAATATATGGAGATCCTGATGCATGCGCAGCTTTTCCAATAAATTCAATGTCTAATTGTTTTACTGCAACCATTAGTGGATCTACTTCATTTCTAGTAGCTGGATGAATCATTAACACTGCTTTATTATTTTTAAATACACCTTTTTCAAGCAGTTTAATTTTTCCACCACCCCCACCATTTTTAAATGAAAGCGGTAAAATTTCTTCAGCAGGACAGCCCACAATTTGTATGACATCAGATAAATTATTTTCCCTCATCGAAAGAAGATAAAATGCGCCGATGCCAATTGATGAAATAATATTATGCCCGCAGGCCTGACCAATACCCGGCAATGCATCATATTCTATGCATAGTGAAATGGTTTTCTGAGAAGAATTTTTTTTATTTATTGTTCCTGTAAACGCTGTTGGTAAATCTCTTACTTTGTTAATTTTTACAGAAGCAATATTTTCTGAAAAGAAATTAGTTATTTTTTTATGAGCTTTAACTTCTTCATAGCCAAGCTCCGGATTTTTAAACAGATATTCATTTAAACCAAATATCTTATTTTCAATTTTTGAAAAGTCTTTGATTAGTTCGCTAGTAATCAAGGTTAACTCTTACCAAAGAAGGTTATTTCCTGTATAGCACACTCTTTAAAAGCATTTGAGTTACCAACATCTTCCCCTGAGTAAGCACTCAAAATATCAATTCTTAAGTTAGCGGTTGTCGAATTAATATCTATCCACTGCTGACCATTACTATTTTGAAGCTCTTTTTCTATGAGAATAGAGTCTTCATCTGTTGTGACTTGAATATCTCTAACTTTAAAATTTCTCTTAAAAGAGTTTGAGCTCTCTAAATTTTGAAAAACTATGAATTCTAAATACATTGGTTCTGTAAATGTAAATTCTAAAAATCCATCCTTACACTGTAGTTCGTTATCTTGCCATGATTTCAATGACCCATCATATAGATTCTCACAAGAATACTCATCATTTAATTGACTAGAAGAGGAACATGAGGCTGGAAACATTTTTTGCAAAACACTCTGAATAGTAGTTGTACTGCTAGTATTAGTTGTTTGCTGTACTGTTGCTATTTCCTCTATGACGTCATCTGCAATTCTAGAGTTGTAAAAAAAACTAGCTCCTGCAATTAAAGGAACTATTAGTGCTAAAAAAAATACAGCTCTTATCCCAGGAACTTCTTTTCTATTTGGTAGATCTGTTGCTCCGTAGCTAGAAAGAGGTTTTATTAACGGGTTACCACACTCTTTACAATTTTTAACAGATGGGAGGTTAGCAGTACTGCAGCTTGAGCATTTGATTTGGGGAACTCTATTCCTAGTAATCTGTGTGTTTGGCTTTGTTTCAACGTTATCAAGATTTTCAACTTTTAAGCCCAACCACTCACCACAACTTGAACAGAATTCAAGCTCTGCTTCAATGCTTGCAGAACAAGCCTTACATATTATGTTTTCCACTTTTTACCTTAGAAACTAAATTAATAATAAAATAATACAGTAACATTCGAATAAACAAAATACTCAAATAATAAAAGAATAAATATGAAAAAAAATTACTTACTTCCTGGAGAGCCTCTCAGAAAAGGTGTTGATTTAATTGCTGATAAAAAAGCGGGAGCACTCATAGTTATTGGAAATTCCAATAAACTCGAAAAAATATCAAGTGGTGGAGTTATTTTAAAAAACTGTACCTATTCTCCTGAAATGCTTAGCGAGCTTGCCAAAATGGATGGAGCTATAATTGTTGATGAAAGTGTTACCACTATCTTAAAGGCGAATGTTCACCTAAACCCATCTGATGATTTACAGACATCCGAAACAGGCACAAGACATAGAACTGCTGAGAGGGTATCTATTGAGACGAACCACAAAGTTATCGCTGTTTCTGAAGAATCATCTTCAATTAAAGTATTTCATAAATTGAAAGTAAACGAATTAGAAGAGCCTTCCATGATTCTTGGTCGAGTAAATGAATCTCTACAATCTGTTGATCGTATGAGGAGAAGATTTGATGAAGTACTTTTAGAGTTAGCAGAACTCGAAATTGAGGACACAATTACAAATCAGCAAGTATTAACTGTTGTCCAGAGAGGAGAGCTTTTAACAAGGCTATCTAATCAAGTTAAAATTGAAGCAGGAAAACTTGGTGAGGAAGCAGGTATTGTTATGATTCAAATTGAGTCGTTAGAGTCGGGAGTAGAGAATATGCTCTCACTTGTTTTGAAAGATCATCTTCCCTCAAAAAAATATAGAAATATCAAAAAAGTAAAAGACGAAATTGCAAACCTAACATATGAAGAACTAAATACAATATCACACCTTGGTTCAGTGTTGCTCATGGAGCCATTAGATGAAATTTCTACACCAAGAGGATATAGGGTTTTAGCAAGGTTACCAGGACTACCTGACAATCTCCACGACTCGTTAATTCAAAAATTCAAAACTCTTCCTAGGCTACTTGGAGCATCAACAGATAAATTGTTCCAGGTGGATGGAATCGGCAGAAATAGAGCTCAACAATTACGAGATTATTTTGATACATTGCTGAAAAATATTGGATTTTCTTATATAAATGGGCATTAGATAGATCTTAAGATATAGTATCGTTATAGTTCTATGGCAACAAAAACAAACAAAGTTGAAGATAAATATAAACCTAATCAGTTTGTCGTTCATCCACATCATGGTGCAGCAAAAGTTGTTAGGAAAGTAAACAAAAACGTTGAAGTTTTTGTTGAAGGTGAGCCAAAATCTAAAAGAATCCAATATTTTGAAATAGAAGTTTTATTGGACGGACTTACTGTAATGGTCCCTGTTGATAGCGTTGATGAGGTTATTAGACCTGTAATATCAAAGAGTGCAGTTTCTAGAAAAGTTTTCCCAATTTTTAAAGAAAAACCAGAAGAAGCAGGAACTAACTGGAGTCGTTGGTACAAGGTACTTACTGAAAAAATGACATCTGGTGATATTATTCAAGTTGCGGAAGTCGTAAGAGATTTAACACATGCACAAATCAATAAAGGCATATCTCCAGCATTAAAAAGAATGCTAGCCAAAGCAAGAATGACTTTAGCAAGTGAGGTTGCTTGTGCTTTAGGCGTAGACGAAGAGGCGGCAGTTGAAAAAATAAATCAATATCTTCCTGAAGAAGACCCAGACGACGGTTTATAGTCCACACCAAAAATCTTTTACTAGACTGGAATTAGATATGTTTATTGGCACTGGTTGGGATATACACAAACACTCAAATTTAGAAACCCTTAAGCTAGGGGGGCTATCTTTTGAAGAAGATGGTTTTGAAGCTCACTCGGATGGAGATATTTTACTGCATGCTTTGATTGATGCAATTTTAGGAGCTACTTCAAATAAAGATATTGGGCACTATTTTCCTTCGAACGAATTAACACCAGAAAATATTTCAAGCATGGAAATGCTACAGACTATTCTTAAAAAAATTAATTTTTCAAGATATAAAATTAACAACATTGACATAACCATAGTTTCTCAAAAAATAAATATTTCATCAAAAAGGGATGCAATTGAAAAAAATGTTGCAAAACTTCTAGAAACTGAGGAAACCAAAGTTAATGTCAAAGGTAAATCTGTAGATCAATTAGGCCTTATAGGGAGTAATGAGGCATCCGCGGCATTAGTATCTATATTGTTAAGCAATGCTTAATTTATATAATTCATATACCAATTCATTAAGGGAAGTGGAGCTTTCTAAAGATGAAGTTAAGATTTATTTATGCGGGCCAACAGTTCAATCGTCACCTCATATCGGACACGGAAGGTCTTCAGTTGTATTTGATTTTTTTATCAGATATTTAAAATATTTAGATTGTAATGTTCAGTTCGTAAGGAACATTACGGATATTGATGACAAAATAATTATCAAATCTGCACAGCAGAATATTGAATTTCAGGAATTAGCCAAAAAAGTGGCAGCAGAATTTAAAGATGCATACGATAGCTTAAACTGCCTCACTCCAGATATTGAACCAAAGGCCACAGAATACATTGATGAAATTCTAAACTACATCAAAAAAATATTAGACAAAGACATGGGATATGTATCTGAGTCAGGAGTATATTTTGACACAGCAGCTTTTAGTGATTATTTAAAATTGTCTGGAAGAAAGCTCGATGAAGTCATTTCTGGAACAAGAGTGGATATCCTTGATGATAAAAAAGCTCCAGAAGACTTTGCTTTATGGAAGTTTGCAAAAGAAGGAGAGCCATACTGGGAATCCGTTTGGGGAAAAGGTAGACCTGGTTGGCATATTGAATGTTCAGCTATGATAAATGCAATTCTTGGTAAAGATATTGACTTTCATTGTGGCGGCAATGATCTCATATTTCCACATCACGAAAATGAGTTAGCTCAGTCAAAAGCTGCTTATCCAGATAATGAGTTTGTCAAACACTGGCTTCATAACGGAATGATTAATCTTTCTGGAAAGAAAATGTCTAAATCAGAAGGAAATATAAAAATACTTAAAGATTATATTGACCAATATGGTGGAGATGTATTACGTTTTTATTTCTTGAGAGCTCAATATAGGAGCCCACAAGAATTTAGTGAAGAACTATTAATAGAGTCAAAAACGACTTATAAAAAAATATCCGATTTTGTTATCGATTCAAAACCACAACCTAAGAATGATGAACTTTTAAGTTTATTTGAAGAGTGTATGAATGATGATCTGAATACACCAAAACTTATTGGGGAGATATTTACTCAAATGAATAATGCAACAAACCTTGAAAATGGAATGCTTGATGATATCAAGGCAACAGTTAAATATATTTTTGAAATATTGGGGTTCACTTTTAAAAAGAATGTTACAAAAAAAGTTTCAATTGAAGATACGGAGAAGTTTTTCAACCAGTATGAAATTATTTTTGATTCAGTTGAACAAGCCATGTCTGAGTTTTTAAAAATTAGAGAAAAGCATCGAGTAGAAAAAAATTATCAAATTGCAGACGAGATGCGAACTAATGTTTTAGAAATTGGTATAAAAATCGAAGATGGGAATAAAGATGGCTGGTCTTGGAACAATAATTGAGGGAAAAAATGCGGTTCTTTCTGTTGTTGAATCAGGTAGAGCGACAAAAATTAGTTATTTACATCAAGAAACCCTCCCAGAAAATTTAGAAAATATTTTACTTCTAGCAAAGAAAAATAAAATAGAGCTTAAACCATACTCTTCAAAAGATCAGTGGCCATACCACTCAAGGCATTCGATTGTTGCAACATGTAAGCCAAAGAAAACATTTAAGGAGAAAGATTTAGAAAAATTCCAGAAATCAAATTTTATTGTATGCGATCACATTCAAGATACAAATAACATTGGAGCTATCGCCAGAAGTGCAGCAGCATTTAATTTTGATGTAATTGCAATACCTTTAAAAAGATCAGTAAAAATAACTGAACGCACTTTTACGATAGCAAGTGGTGGATTGGAAAAAGTAGAAATTGTATTCTACAACTCAATATTTTCACTAATCAAAAAATTTAACTCTCTTGATATTTGGACTCTTGGATTAGATATGAGTGGTGAAACGGAAATTAATAAGGTTGACTTCAAGACTCATAACTATGCTTTATTTGTGGGATCTGAAGAAAACGGCCTAAGCGGTGAAGTTCAGAGAAAGTTAGACCTCATAGCACGAATAAATATGGAAAATGACATTGAATCTCTAAATGTCTCTGTCTCAGCTGCTGTAGCAATGCATCAATTATTTATTAAAAAATAAATTAACTCAAAATATATTTTTGCTATCATTTTACTATTCGCCGGAGTAGCTCAGTGGTAGAGCAACGCACTTGTAATGCGTAGGTCAGGGGTTCAACTCCCCTCTCCGGCTCTCAGTGAAAAACTACTACTCAACATTAAGAACTGTTTTTTTTATCATTGTTGGTCTGCATTTCTCTCTTTATTTTTTTGGAATCTTGAGACTTTCCATAATTTATGACTATTTAGATTATTGGCCACTCACATTAATTCCACTATTTCTTATATTGCTTCCGAAATCAAAAATAATATCTGAAGCCATAAAGTTTTATTCATACGCATTACTGATATCGGTTGGACTGATTTTTTTACTTGGCCACGCAACTAAAGCTTCTTTTCTAGGGACTTATTCACAAAATTACTCTTTTGAGAATATAACACTTGATAATGAAAATATTTATAAGGTAGTTGTTAATGAAGGTATTGCAATTAACCTCAGTGCTTATGAGGGTACTGGTTATAAAATAGATATTATAAACAAGCCGGGCATTGCAGGTTATCCAGAAGCCATAGAGACTTTAGTAGGAAATCCTCGTGCTGTAATATTTAGAAGTGTTAAAACAAGTTCCTTGTTGAAAATAAAAGGTTGGCAAATACAGCTAGGGAATAAAAATAGATGGGACTTAGATATTTTTTCAATTGATTCCAATATAGATTTGAACAATTTAGAGATTCACGAAGCTACTCTCTCAGGAACGGGAACAATTAACCTAGGTGAGAATCTAAAATTAGAAAAATTATTAATTAATGGAGTTTATGAAATAAATGTTTCAGAAAATTTGCCCATAGTCGTTTCGGGAAAAGCAGACACTCCGTCAAATTGGATAAATGCTAGCATTGGTACTTTGAATAATGTAACAGAATCTTACAGATTATTGGTTGAAATTATGGACGGTTCAGAAGTAATATTCAATGATGGATGAAAGAGATTTATGATTGATCAACTTGGAAATGGCCTACTTTTGGGAATAATTATTTCAGTCGCATCGGTTGCTTTGTCTTTGCTTTACAGTGTTACAAGGATTGTTAATTTTGCACATGGAGAAATCATTGCTCTTGGCGCAATTATGACACTATTTTTTTCGAATCCAGTTGATTCAAGAGTTATTTATTTAGATAGGTTCTCACCCCTTGGTCTAGATTTTGTCATTTCAGCATTTCTAGCAGTAATTTTGTGTGGAGTTTTTGGAGGTCTACTTGAATTAATATTGTTTAGGCCACTCAGAAAAGCTGAGGTTGGAAATATTGCAATACTAGTAGTAACTATTGGTCTTTCTATTTTTATAAGACATCTATATCTTATTTTTGCAACAGGTAGAGTCCAAAACTTTCCACTTGAACTTGAGAGACGAGTAACTTATTTATTTTTTGACATGACTCCGAGAAATTTTAGAGTCCTGATTGCCGGCATAATTGTAATGGTCTTAATTGGTCTATTACTAACTTTTACAAGAATTGGAAAAGCTATGAGAGCTGTTAGAGACTCTGGTGAATTGGCCAGTATTTCAGGTATTAATTCTGATAATATTATTTTGATTACATGGATTTCCTCAAGCATGCTAGCTGGCCTTGCAGGCATATTTCAAGGTGTAATTAACGATATTAGATACAATATGGGCTTTTTAATACTCTTGCTCGTTTTTGCAGGAACAGTACTTGGTGGAATCGGAACATCATTTGGTGCAATGGTTGGGGGACTGCTTATTGGTATATTTGTTCAAGTTTCAGTAGCATTTCCATTTATGGAGGGTCATATTGAAGCTAAAAATGCAGTTGCCCTTGGGTTAATGATTGTAATTCTCTTATTTAGACCTCAAGGTATTTTTGGCCAAAAAGAAAGAATTTCATGAACATTTCTGCCAAATGGATTACTACTCTAGTTTTAACTTTTTCATCTTTAGCTCTAGTGTTTGTATTAAACCCGGATGGCCAATTAAGGATTCTTGCTAACCTCCTTACTTTTGCTGGCATTTACGCACTTGCTGCTGTGGGTTTAAATGTTCATTTTGGATTGACTGGATTGCTAAACTTTGGGCACGCATCTTTCATGGGAGTTGGAGCATATGTTACTCTTCTTTTGATTCCTCACGCAGCTGGAAGAGAAGGAGAAATAAATGAAAATGGACTACCTTTTCTATTAGCTTTATTAATCGGGATTATTGCAGCTTCTCTCTTTGGATTACTCTTAGGTCTTCCAGCAATGAGATTAAGGGGAGACTATCTGGCTATAGTAACAATTGCTGCTGCAGAGATTTTTAGACTATTAGTCCGCGACCTTGAGTCAATTACCGGAGGAGTGTATGGAATTATTAATTTTTCATCAGCTCTTCAGAAGTATCGACCAGTTTTTTTTGATGAAGCTGTTATTAGTCTTGATTTAGCACCTGCTCAAATCTGGGTAGGCTTACTATCTTGGATATCTGTATTTCTTGTATTGTTGTTACTTAAAAGATTGAGTAGTTCACCTTGGGGAAGAGCCTTAAGGGCAGTTAGAGAAGACGAGGATGCCGTACGTGCATTAGGAAAGAATGCAGTTTGGCTAAAGCTGCAAAGCTTCATGCTTGGCGCGGGAATAGCCGGTGTTTCTGGTGTTTTCTTAGCTTTTAATTATGGATTTGTAGAAACAACTATTTTTATACCACTTTTAACTTTTTACGTATGGGCAATAATGATTCTTGGAGGGGTTGGTAGTTTAACTGGACCAATTTTTGGATCTATAATTTTTTGGGCAATTATTTCAGAAACTGATAAAATTGCTTCTTTAATTTTTGAGAATGCAGATGGACAACAGTTGGCAGGCGTTAGGTTTATGCTTGTTGGATTATTGATTATGTTACTTATGATATTTAGACCTAGCGGCTTACTTGGTAAAAAAGAGGAGTTGCTACTTAATGTCAAATAAATTGTTAGAAGTAAAAAATTTAAAAAAAACATTCGGAGGACTAAAAGCAGTAGATGTTGAACACCTTTCATTTAATAAAAATGAATTAACATCTGTCATTGGACCAAATGGGGCAGGTAAGACTACATTTTTTGACTTAGTTTCAGGATTTCAACAGGGAGATACTGGAGAGATTTACTTTAAAAACAAAAAAATAACAAAGACTCAGCCATATAAGATTTCAAGACTTGGGCTTATTAGAACTTTTCAATTAACTAAAGTTTTTGACAGAATGACGGTTTTAGAAAATCTTATGTTTTCAGGTTCGAGCATTAAGAATGACTCATTTTTTCAATCTATTCTCAATACTTCCTCAAGTAAAAAATATGAATCTGATTTGGAAGAGAGAGCATTTGAAATTATGCAAGATTTAAATATTGAAAAAATGTCAGAATCTTATGCGCGTGAGTTATCAGGTGGGCAAAAAAAATTATTAGAACTAGGAAGATCTTTAATGAAAAACCCAGATTTATTACTACTTGATGAACCACTTGCTGGCGTAAACCCAAAACTAGCTGAAGATCTTCTTGAAAAAATAAAAAACTTATCAGATCAGGGTATAACAATTCTTATGGTTGAACATAATATTGAAGCAGTAATGAAGATATCTGAAAGAGTGGTCGTGCTAGCAGAAGGAAAAGTAATTGCAGAAGGTACACCGCAAACTGTTCGAAGTAATGATAAGGTGATTGAAGCTTATTTAGGTACAGCTCATGAATAATCCAATTTTAGAATGCAATGGAATTGCGGCAGGGTATGTAAAAGGATTGAACATATTACAAGGGGTAGACTTGGTTGTTTCTGAGGGAGAAATCGTATCAATAATTGGACCCAACGGAGCTGGTAAATCAACTTTATTAAAAGCAATCATGGGCTTAATAAATATTTCAGCCGGTCGTTTTTTTATAGAAGGTTTAGAAAAAACTAACTTACCAACCCATAAAATTGTAAATGAGGGAGTTGGGTATGTTCCTCAGGTGCAAAACGTATTTCCATCTTTAACTATCGAAGAAAATCTAGAAATGGGATCATGGTCTTTAGGTAAAAACGCAAAGCAAAGTATCAATGAGCTATATCAAGAATTTCCATTATTAGAGGAAAGAAGAAAAGAAAAGGCTGGAAACTTATCTGGTGGGCAAAGACAGATATTAGCACTAGCAAGGGCCCTAGTGACTTCCCCCAAACTACTTCTTCTAGACGAGCCTTCAGCTGGTCTATCACCTCTTGCAATAGATGATGTGTTTAAAACCATAAAGAATATTAATCTAAAAGGGGTCTCAATTCTCTTAGTTGAGCAAAATGCGAAGAGAGCATTGAAGTTCAGTAACAGAGGATATGTATTGGATCAGGGTAGGAATGCTTATCAAGGAACAGGGACAGATCTACTTGATGATCCAAGAGTTGTTGACTTATATTTAGGAAAACTATAAAAAAAAAGGCCTGTTTTCACAGGCCTTTTTTTAATTCTTTAAAAGAATTATGAACCGAAGTCCACTGATTTAAGGACTGGGTTTGTGTCACCCTCAGTTGTCCAAATATCGTATGTAGCAGCAGTTGGGTCACCAGCTTGATTTAATTCAATCTCACCAGAAGCTCCAACGTAGTCTACGTCAACACCTGCAGCAGCAAGTGCTATACAGCTAACGCCAATACATTTTTCCCCACCAGATGATGCTGCAACTAATCCTGAAGCAATTTCAGGTCCAGTAACACCATTTGCAGCAGCAGATATTGCCATTAACATGACAGCATCGTATGCTTGTGGAGCAAAAATAAATGTTGGTGATCCATCAGCACTAACTCCGGCATAAGCAGCTTCAAAAGCATCTTTTGCTTCTCCAGCTGTAGAACCAGGTGCAGTACCTTTGAATCCATCAAGTGCGGTACCAAGTCCACACAATGACGCAAGTCCAGCATCTTTAACACCATCAGTCATGTACCAAGGTGTATCTAGTAGTCCTTGCTCAAAAGCAGGTTGTAGAACTCCACAACCAGTTTCTGGGAACAAGATTCCAACAATAGCTTCGGCACCACCTTTAGCTAAAGCTGTTACTTCTGCACTAAATTCAGATGCATCAGTTGCATGGTAAACAATTGTTTTAACTGTATTACCTTCAACAGCTTCAAAAGCTGAAGCTGTAGCTTCTGCTAGACCTCTACCATAAGAGTCTGCTCTTGAAATAATTGAAACTGTCTTCACACCATCTTCAACAAGTAGAGAAGCTAATACTTCACCTTGTAAAAGATCGGAAGGAGCAGTTCTTGCGTAAAATCCTTTTTTATCCATTTTGGTAAATTGAGGACTTGTATTAGATGGAGATACCATAACAACTTCAGCTGCAATTGCGGCATCAAGAATAGCTAGTGAGGTACCACTACATGCGGCTCCCATAACTCCTTGTGCACCTTGTGCAACAACATCATTTAAATTGGTTAGAGCAATAGCTCCATCACAACCGCTGTCTCCCTCGATAAGGGTTACATCGGCTCCATTAATACCGCCAGCAGCATTGATTTGCTCAACAGCGAGTGCCGCACCTAGTGCAATACCAGGTCCTAGAGATGCTAAATCACCTGATAATGGCATTAAAGATGCCAATACAAGTGGGTCAGCAGTAGGAGCAGCAACAGTAGTAGCAGGAGCTTCAGTTGTCGCGGGAGCTTCAGTTGCTACTGTCTCTTCCTCAACCACTTCCTCAGCTGTACCACAAGCTGCAGCGAAAATCGCTAAAATCGCAATCAAAGCAATAGCTTTGCGATTCTTCATATAATTTCCTTTCAGTCACTGAAAATAAAAATTCCTACATTATTTGTAGGAATGTATTACAACAATAGCGTGTTTTTAGTACTCTTCAAATAGCATATTTAATTAATTTATACATAAAATGACTGAAATACTTGAAAACATACTAAATACATTAAACAATCAAGAATATGTGGATATATTATTATATATTTTCATTTTTTATTTTCTATATTTTGGATGGAAAAATGGTTCAATTCTTATTGTTTTCTATATCTCTTCACTATTAGTAGCTATTTTTTTAAGTTTCAGGTACTCGGACGTTATTGGTACGTATATAAGTGGATGGCTAAATTCAGGAAGACAATTATCTGAACTCTTCGCTGGTGTTATTATTTTTATTGGAATCATAACGATTTCATCTTTAATTCAAAACATTATCCTCTCCGTTAAGAGCAAAAATGATGTTGGAAGCAAGTTACTGGGTACTTTACTATCTCTTTTATTGAGTAATTTAATCTTGACTTTTGTATTTACGATTATATCCTTAATCAACACTACTCCTCTAGTAGAAGACTATCTTGAACGCTCAGACTTAGTATCTTTTTACACCGATCCTGATGGAACTCCTCAACAAGCTTTAGAAGTAATTATTGGAAATGATCTACTCAAAGTTGTCTCAAGAATAAAAGACTTAACGGGAGAGTCATCAGTTGTAGTTGATGAATTTGGTTGTTTAGAGATTCCAAAAGTTTCTAGGTCAAAGCTAATAGCTAGGGGAGAGGAATCTCTTGAGATGTTTGAAATTTTAAACATTGAACGGATTAACAAAAATGTTGATCCAGTTGAGTTTTCTCAAAGACTTTCTGACATTGCAAATTCATATGCTTTTCTAATGTATGAAGAGGGATTTTGGTGTCATAAAAATCCATTAAATGGTCAACAAGTGGGAGACAGGTTAAGTGAAGTAGGTCTTCCATACAAAACTGTTGCAGAAAATTTGGCTATAGCATCAACACTTGTTGCCGGACACGAGAGTTTAATGAGTTCAGAAACACATAGAAATACAATCTTAGATGGCGAGTTTAAAAGAGTAGGGATAGGTATAGTATCTGGCCCACTAGGTTTAATTATTGTTCAGATCTTTCAATGACATATTCGTCAATTCCTCTAATTGAAGGACTTCTAAAAGACACAGAAAAACATCTACTTTCTGTTGGTATTAAGATCACAGATAAAAATAGGGGAATGTTGGAAACAATTTTAAAGGAAGAGTTTACAAAAAATCCACTTACCCAGAAATATACACCAACTCAGGTAGTAAATAAATTCCTCTCTGAGAATTACCAGTTTAAAGAAATGCTCACACCTAGAAGTTTTTCAGAAGAAACATTTTTTTTAATCATGCAGTGGGGAATTCATAAAGCCTCAGAGATATCAAACTTTGATGAATAATGTAAAAGCCGACATATGGCAAAATTCATATCCGATATTCATCTGGTTAGTAACTGAACCAGTCGTAGGACTTGTCGACTCCAAAATCGCTTCAATGTTAGGAGAAACATTTCTTTCAGGAGTTGGTATTGGCGAAACCATTTACTTCGTTTTAGTTTGGGTTTTCATTTTTTTGGCTTACGGAACAACACCATTAGTTGCTAAATTAAATACACAAAAGAAATTTCAAAATTTAAAATACTTTATTACTTATGGTCGAACAATGTCGGTTTTACTTGGTGTTGTAGCTACAATCATAATTTTATTTTTCTCAGAAAGCTTAATTAAAACATTTCAACCCACGATTGCAGTCGGTGAAGAAGCAAAAACATATTTGGGTCTAAGAAGCATTGGTATAACTTTTTATCTAATAAATATGCACTCTACTGCAGTACTGAGGGGCTTAAGATTTCCACAGATAACCTTGAGAAGCGCATTGCTTGTTTCAGGATTAAATATTTTATTTAGTTATCTATTTGCTGTAACTCTCAATTTTGGGATAGCAGGTATTGGAATAGCAAGCTCATTAGCATTTTTCATCACCGCTGTATATTCCTCATACATACAAAGAAAGAAAGTAAAGTTACTGGTTCAAACAAATGAATTAGTTGATAAAAAATATCTTAGAAAGAAATTCTATTCTGTTGGGACACAAATACTCCTAAGATCTATGTTTTTAACTGGATTTATGACTGTTCTTAGAAATCAAGCCGCGATATTATCTATGAGAGATATAGCATTGCAGCATGTATTACTTCAACTTTGGTCCTTCGGCTATGTTGCCATAGACTCCGTAGCGATAGCATCCCAAACTTTAATTTCAGAACACATTTCAAAAGGATTAAAATATTACAAATCAAAGTTATATCTTAACTTGATAAAGTTAACTTTATTTTTTTCAATCTTTCTATTTATTTTTAGTTATTTCTCTCTAGATAAATTAATCATGTATGTTGCGGGAGAATCTTTTTCTCAAATTAGCATAGAGATAAGGTTGTTATTTTCTACTAGCTTATTATTTGGCAGTTTCGCATTCCTTTGGGATGGAGTTTTATTGGGTCTAGACAAAGTATACGAATTTTCATTTATCACAGTACTATCTTCAATCACTGGAATTTTCTTATGCATCTACCTCGTAGGAAGAGAGCCAAACTTAAATTCACTATGGATTGCTCTAGTTGTTTCTTTAGTTATAAGAAGTTTATTTGGCTACGCTTATCAGAAATCAGAATAGAGTTATTTTACTGTTTTTAAAACAGGTCTATCAAGGTAGTAGCTTAAGATTTGAAGCTCTTGAGATAAATCAACAGACCTAATCTGGACATCTGGTGTATTTTTAAGCAATACTGGGGCGAAGTTTAAAATTGAACGTACATCACAGCTGATTAATTCATCAGCAACAGATTGTGCAAACTTACCAGGTGTCGCAATGATTCCTATAGCAACATTATATTTTTTACAAACCTTATTTAATTCTGAAGTAGGTTTTACAACTAATCCTGCAATTTGTTTATTTATTTTTTTTGGATCATCGTCAAAAAGAGCTACAACCCCAAAGCCTCTTTCTTTAAAGCCTCCATAATGAGCAAGTGCAGAACCTAGGTTACCAACACCTACTATTACAGCACTCCAACCTTCAACTAAACCAAGTTCAAGTTGTATTTGGTTTCGTAGAGTGGAAATATTATAACCAACCCCTCTAGTCCCTAAAGTACCCAGATAAGATAAATCTCTTCTGACTTGAGCATCGTTAACTTTTGCTAATTCAGCAAGTGTTTTTGAAGATATACCAATATCTTCTGAGCTAACCTGCTCCAAGCACTGAAGATAAAGAGGAAGCCTCTTAACTGTTGCTGGAGGTATTTTTCTTAATTCTTTCACTAATGCACAATCTAATAAAGTATGAAATTTATCATAAACTGATAGAAATAATTTATATTGCTTTGAGTTTATAAATTAACGTTTTTTTGCTATTTGAGTTAACTTGATACTATCTAATGATTAATTCAAAACAATATGATGTAATTATTGTCGGCGCGGGTCCGGCTGGGTCAAACACAGCTATTTCTTATAAACATTTGAATCCAGATTTAAATATTGCAATATTTGATAAATCCCAGTTTCCAAGAGATAAATCTTGTGGAGATGCAATAGGGCCAGGAGTAATCAACGCATTAAAAAGGTTCGGAAATGAACATATATTAAACGGGGAACCAGAGGTAGTATCAACTACATTATTTGGCCCAAAAAATATTGGAATCCAAAATTATATTCCGGAGGTTAAAAACAAAGAAGATTCTGTTGTATACGTTATTCCGCGGCTAGATCTCGATAATCGAATTTTTGATTTAGCAAAATCTCTAGATGTTGATTCTTATGAGGAATATAGATATTTAGGATTTGATAGAACTAAAGATAAAAAAATTGCTGTAACCTTTAAAAATTCAGATGGTGAGGAAGAGACCTATTTGACAAAAATCTTAGTTGGAGCTGATGGAGCAAATTCAAGAGTCAGAAAAAATTTAAATTTAAATCAAAACACTGATTGGCACAAAGCTATTGCAATCCGAGCTTACATCGACAGTCCAAATTATTTAGAAATTTTTAAAGAAAGGTCTTTAATGTTTGAAATTAATGTTTCTGCTTTAAGGGGTTATGCCTGGGCATTTCCAAGTAAGGACACATTGATAAATATTGGTATTGGAATGCCACTCAGTTTATTTAAAAAAGAGAATAAAAATATAAATGAAATGCTTAATGATTTTGTAGAGACATTAGAAAGTAGAGGAGTAATTGTTGATAACATCAGAATGGAAAAAAGCTATATGCTTCCCTTCGCATCTTCAAGACCCAAATTAGCTCATGACCAAGTTGCTCTAGTTGGAGATGCAGGTTCAATGATAAATCCAATGAGTGGAGAGGGAATTTTTTATGGTATGGAGTCAGGTTTTTTACTTGCAGAAAATACACACAACTTTCTTAAAAATGAAAATGAGAAGATAAATCAAGGAATTCGAGCATATGAAAAAAGTTTTAACAAGAGATTTTCTAAACATTATTTAAGTTGTGCACTCGCAAGACTTGTGTTACAAAGTCCCTTTATGACACAGAGATTACTTGCCATTGCATCAATAGATCAGCACACTATTGATTTTGTAGTTGAACTATTGTTCGACGAAGCAAGACTTACTATAAAAGAAGTAGTACTTTTAGGAAGCAAGTTCCTACTTCCGCTTTGGTTACTTAAATTACTAAAAACAACTAATTAAGTATTAAACATTAATCTTGATTTCCTAGTAAAATATAATTAACTTTGTGAAAACTTTCACAAATAAAGGAGAAACATGGTCGATTGGCTACCAATATTAATAATGCTTATAATTGGAGTTGGTTTTGCCTTGGTATCTTTAGGAGTTAGTTACTTATTATCACCAAAAAACCCAACTGCTGAGAAACTAGCCCCATATGAGTGTGGAATTTTTCCTGAAGAAGAACCCTCTCAAAGATTTCCAGTTAAGTTTTATATGGTTGCAATGCTCTACATTGTATTTGATATTGAAATTATATTCCTTCTTGCGTGGGCTACTAGGTTTAACGAGCTTGGCTGGTATGGGATTTTAATAATTGCAATCTTTAGTTTTTTTGTACTTGAGACTCTTTATTATGTCTGGAAAAAAGGTGTTCTCGACTGGAACACACCAAGGAGAAAAAGATATTTTGAAAAAACTCTTTTCAATCCAAAACTTGAATCAGAAAAGGTTGCTTGATGTATTCTCCTGATAACATTTTTACAACAACTATAGATAAAGCTGTTAGGTGGTCTAGAACTCAGTCAATGTGGCCAGTTACATTTGGTTTAGCTTGTTGTGCAATCGAGATGATGGCTGCTGGTTCAGCAAAATATGACCTAGCTAGATATGGGATGGAAGTATTTAGGGCATCACCTAGGCAAGCCGATCTTATGATTGTTGCAGGAAGAGTCTCACAAAAAATGGCTCCAGTATTAAGACAAGTTTACGATCAAATGGCAGAACCAAAATGGGTAATTGCCATGGGGGCATGTTCTTCTACTGGTGGTATGTTTAACAATTACGCCTTAGTGCAGGGAGTTGATCACATTGTACCTGTAGATGTATATGTTCCGGGTTGCCCTCCAGGACCACAGTCTCTCATGCATGGAATATTAACTCTTCATGACAAAATTATGGCTGGAGAAATTAACAGATGACAGAAGTACAACATGTTGATGTTAAGGATTATCACCAAGACATCCAAACTTTATTCAACGAGGGGTATGAGATGATGGTTGATCTTACCGCTGTTGATTGGTTCAGAAAAAAAGAACCTCGATTTGAAGTAGTTGTTAATTTATTATCTCTTTCTAAAAATAAGAGAAAGACAATAAAGGTAAAAGTTGATGATAAAACTCTAACCGTTCCTTCAATTACAGATATTTATCCAGGTGCTAATTTTTATGAAAGAGAAGTTTTTGACATGTTTGGGATTCTATTCGAAAATCATCCAGAGTTAACGAGAATCTTAATGCCAGATGATTGGATAGGGTATCCACTCAGAAAAGATTATGGGTCTGGAAGAATACCAGTACAGTTTAAAAACGCACCAAAGGTGGATTAGGCATGGTTAAAAATAAAGAAAACTCAGAAGATTTGGAATTTTGGGCAACAAATTCTGAAGAAGGTGGTTGGAAAATAGATTCAACAGACGAAGGTTCTCAGAAGATGAGTGAAGAGGAATCTGAACAGCAACTAAAAATTCAAACAGGTTCTGACGTAGTAGATGATTACTTTATAGACGAAGAAACCTCTGAAGATGAAAGAATGATCGTTAACATGGGACCTCAGCATCCTTCAACCCATGGCGTGTTAAGACTTCAAGTTGAACTAGAGGGAGAAGCTGTCAGAAGAGTTAAGCCAATCATAGGTTATTTACACACAGGTATGGAGAAAACTGGTGAGGAGCTTACGTATCTTCAGGGACCAACAAACACAACCAGAATGGACTACTTATCACCATTTTTTAATGAATTAGTGTTCTCACTGACTACTGAAAAACTTTTAGATATAGAAGTCCCAGCCAGAGCTCAAACTATACGAATTTTGATGACTGAACTAAATAGAATTTCCTCACATCTGGTTGCTTTAGCTACTGGAGGAATGGATATAGGTGCTTTATCTATGATGATATTTGGATTCAGGGAAAGAGAATTACTTCTTAATTTTTTTGAAAAAACTACAGGTTTACGAATGAACCACAACTACATTAGACCCGGTGGGGTCGCTGCCGATCTTCCTGATGATTGGCAAAAAGACATAAAAGAAATCTTAAAAATTATACCGGAAAAACTTAAAGATTATGATGAAATGTTATTAGACAATCCAATCTGGAAGGGAAGATTGCAAAATGTTGGGATTTTAACTACTCAAGAGTGCCTAGCTTATGGAATTACTGGCCCAAGCTTAAGAGCATCTGGGTATGGATGGGATCTTAGGAAAATGCAACCTTATTCTGGAATTGAAAAGTATGATTTTGAAGTACCTGTTCTGCAAGAGAGTGATGTTTTTGCTCGATGGAGAATCAAGGTGTTAGAAATTTTAGAAAGTCTAAAAATTGTTGAACAAGCAATGAATAATATGCCTAAAGGCCCCTACAAAATCCAAGACAAGAAAGTTACACCACCACCTAGAAAAAGGTTAGATGAGTCAATGGAGGCTTTGATACACCATTTTAAAATTTATACAGAGGGATTTAAGGTACCTGAAGGAGAAGCATATGTTGCCGTTGAGTCTCCTAGAGGCGAGCTTGGTTGTTATATAGTCTCAGATGGTTCATCAAAACCATATCGTATGCATGTAAGAGGTCCATCCTTTTGTAATCTACAGGCTTTACCAGTAGTTATGGCAGACAGTCCAATAGCTGATGCAGTTGCTGCGATAGCATCTTTAGACCCTGTAATAGGAGATGTTGACAGATGACTTGGGAAAATGCAAGGATAGATAAGGCTAAAGAAATTATTGAAATGTATCCTCAAAAGAGATCTGCTCTTGGCCCCCTGCTTTATTTAGCTCAGGACAAAGATGGTTATATTTCTGATGACTCGATTGTAGAAATAAGCAGACTGATTGGAATAACAGAAGTTCAAGTTCAATCCGTAGCATCTTTTTACTCTATGTACAAACAAGAGCCTACTGGAAAATATTTATTGAGTGTCTGTAAATCAATTTCTTGTGAAATTAGTAATTCAAGCAATGTAATTCAAAAGGTCAAAGAATTTACAAATTTAAGCAACAACGAAACAGACGACGAGGGACTTTTCACATATGAGTCTGTCGAATGCATTGGAGCATGTGGAGGAGCACCAGCTATTCAGGTCAATTATGAGACCGTTGAGGGGTTAACTCCAGAAAAAGCGGTAGATTTATGTAAATGGCTTAAAGAAGAACAACCAAAAGTTGTGGTTGCTGATGAGCTTCAATTAAAGTTTGGTGGTACAAAATCTTTTGATTGGGCTATTGAAGATAACACTGGCTCATCAAGTCCAGTTCCAGGTTTTCAAACTTATGAGATGCAAGAGGAAATTTAATGAAAGAGACCATCCTACTAACAAAGCACATGAGAGAAAACCCCGAAGACAGTCATCTATTGAAATCTTATGAAAAAAATGGAGGTTACAAGGGAGTAAAAAAAGTTTTGAAATCTGGAACTCCCGAATCAGTTCTTGAAGAAATCAAGAGCTCAAACATTCGAGGTAGAGGTGGAGCAGGATTTCCAACTGGGGTAAAGTGGGGTTTTTTAGCTGAGGACCAAGAACGCTATCTTGTCATAAATGCTGACGAATCTGAACCAGGTACATTTAAAGATAGAATACTTCTTGAAAGAGATCCACATCAGTTAATTGAAGGAATGATAATTACCTGTTTTGCAGCAAATATCTCAAAGGCTTTTATATACATTAGAGGGGAATATGCCAAGCCTGCAAGAAGAGTTCAAAGTGCAGTTGAACAGGCATATGAAAAAGGATATTTAGGTAAAAATATTTTTGGATCATCTATGGATTTAGACATTGTTGTCCACTTAGGTGCTGGCGCATATATATGTGGTGAGGAAACAGCTTTACTTAACTCTTTAGAGGGTAGAAGAGGGGAACCAAGATTGAAACCTCCATTCTTCCCTGCAGTCAAGGGACTATATAATAAACCAACTTTGGTAAATAATGTTGAAACTATTTCTTCAGTTCCGTGGATTATGAACAATTCTGGAAAAGACTATGCAAGTTTAGGAGTAGAGGGTTCTACTGGGACACGAATTTTCAGCCTCTCGGGTCACATTAATAATCCTGGAAATTATGAAATAGAAATGGGGTCTTCATTTGGAGAATTTGTTGAAAGCTTAGGAAAAGGTGTCAGAAACGAAAAATCCATAAAAGCTTATATACCTGGAGGAGCTTCTGCCCCTTGGTTGAGAGGTGACCAATTAGATGTAAAAATGACAATAGATGATGTAGCAAACGAAGGTTCAATGCTGGGTTCAGGGGCTGTCGTAATGATGGATGAAGATACGAACCTTCTTTTTGCAGCAAAAAGCTTAGTTAGCTTTTTTGCACACGAATCGTGTGGTCAATGTACTCCATGTAGAGAAGGAACAACTTGGCTAGAAAATATTTTAGACAGAATTGCCTCAGGAAGAGGTCGAGCATCTGATATAGATTTATTACTTGATGTTTGTGACAATATCTCTCCAGGATTGACATGGCCTCCAAAAATGACAACAATATGTCCACTAGGTCCATCTGCAACGGCCTCAATCGTATCTTTAATGAAAGACTTCAGATCAGAAGTAGAAGTATTGCTACCTAAGAAAGTAGTTGTAAGTTGACAGAAAAAATAACTTTCACAGTAGACGGAAAGACCCTTGAGGGAAAGCAAGGACAGCTTCTTATAGAAGCTTGTGAAGATTCAGGTATACATATACCAAGATTTTGTTGGCACAAAAGACTAGATCCTGTAGGTATGTGTCGCATGTGCCTTGTTGAAATTGAAACACCTAGAGGAAAGGCCCTAGTTCCATCCTGCACCACCCAGGTTACTGACGAATTAATTGTTGAAACAGAATCCAACACAGTTAAAAAAGCTCAAGAAGGAGTTCTAGAATTTTTACTTATTAACCACCCTCTTGATTGCCCTATTTGTGACAAGGCAGGTGAGTGCCCTCTACAAGATCAAACAATGGCATATGGTCCAGGAGAATCAAGGTTTATTGAGGAGAAGAGACATTTTGAAAAACCTATCCCTATATCAGATATTGTTTTGCTAGATAGAGAAAGATGTATTTTATGTGCCAGATGCACAAGGTTCTCTGATGAAATTTCAGGTGACCCACTGATTGAGTTCATACAAAGAGGAAACAAAACACAAGTTAATACATTTCCAGATGAACCGTTTAAATCATATTTTTCTGGTAACACAGTTCAAATTTGTCCTGTGGGAGCTTTAACGGCAACAAGTTATAGATTTAAAGCAAGACCTTGGGATCTAAAAAAAGTCTCGTCTACTTGTAACTGTTGCTCACTAGGATGCTCTGTTGAGTTGAATGTTTCTCAAAATAAAATGTTAAGAATTCTCGGTGAAGATAATGAGTTTACAAATCAGGGATGGTTATCAGATAAGGGTAGGTATAACTTTGAGTACCTACATTCAGACAATCGTTTGACGAATATAAAGTTAAAAGATAATAATAGTTTTGTTGATGCAAACATTTCAGAAGCTACAGAGAAGCTTAAAAATAAAATCGAAGAGTTACACAACCCAGACATAAAATTTCTGATTGGCGCAAACAGTACAAATGAAGAATATTTTGTCATAAATAAATTTGCCAACTTAATGAACAGAAATGAATTTTTAAGTAAAGACAAGTCCAATGTTTATTTTGCTGATGACAACATGTTTAGTGGATATTTTGGAGAGAATCATCAAAACGCAAGTTTTGAAGACCTTGATAGTTCAGATGTAATAGTTGTTTGGTCAGAAGATATTAAAGATAACATACCAGTTTTATTTTTAAGAATAAAAAAAGCGGTTAAAAATGGAGTTAAGTTGGTTGTGCTAGGTCATACAAACTCATCTTTAGAGAGTCTTGCAGATTTATATCTAGGTCAAGATGTTATTTCTAATAATTTTGAGTTAAAAACCAATCTAGGAAATATAAAGGAATTTCAAAACATTATTGAAAATAAAAAAGTTACTATAATTGTTGGAAAGTCAACCCCATTACAGCAGAAGAAATATCTAGATAACCTAGTAGACCACATTCAAAAATATTCACAGGCTAAGTTTTTAAATTGTTTTACTAAAGCTAATACTTTTGGGGCTTTGCAGCACATAGATCAGATAAAAGGACTAAATGAATTTTGTAACGAATATGAAGAATCTAATAAAAATATAGTATTTACAATTGGAGCTAACCCAGTAAACGCATCATTTTTTGGCTCAAAGATAGAAAATATTTTAAAAAAAGCAGACTTTGTAGTTTCTCTAGATATATTTATAAATGCAACTACAGAATTAGCTGATCTAATATTACCAACTACTTCTTTTGGTGAAAAAGAGGGAACTGTTACAAATATGGAGATGAGAGTATTAAAACAAAATAAAATTCTTCCTGGTCCAGGTTCAGCTCTATCAGAGTGGGAATACCTTACAATGATTTCAAAATCTCTTGATAAAGAAATCAAATATGAAAATGTTGATGAAATTAATAAAGCTTTATGTGATGAATATGAAAATAATGAAGAATTGCCTTCATTTGAAAATCTCAACAAGCCTTCAAATCTTTTTGGAATGAAGAATAGAAAAAATATTGATATAAATATCAAAGATTTAGAAAAAAATGATTTATCAATCCTGATGGTAAAGAGACTTTATGGAGATTCAAGCACACAAATCAACTCACCCTCTATTTCAATGCTGGGTTCCGAAAGGTTTATAGAATTGAATTCTAAAACTTTAGAAAAGTTTGGAATTAGCTCAAAAACTGCAAACTTAATACAAGATCAACACTCTATTTTTGTAAATATCAAGATAAACAATCTTTTACCGGACAATATAGTTCTGGCTCCAATAAACAGAAGAGGGTTTAAGAACCTTGACCCAACAAAAGATTTTGATATTAGAGAAGCAACAAATATGAAGGAGCTAAGTGTCAATTGATTTAATAATTGGATTAACTAAAGCTTTTTTGGTTTTAGGGCTTTTATTAACGAATACAATTTTACTGATTTGGCTTGAGAGAAAATTAGTAGCAGGAATGCAGTCGAGAGTGGGTCCAGATAGAGCTGGTCCTTTTGGAATTCTACAAACAGTTGCAGATGCAGTTAAGTTACTTCTTAAGGAACAAATACTCCCTTTAAAAGCTGATAGGGCTATGTATTTGTTGGCTCCAATACTTGCCCTAGTCCCTTCTTTTCTAATTTTTATGATTATCCCTTTAGGGCCAAGTTTTGACATTGTTCTTCAAGGTGAAAATGTAACAGTTGACTTAGTCGGAGCAAATATAAATGTAGGAGTATTATTTTTTCTAGCAATATCCTCGTTAGCAGTTTATAGCGTTGTTCTTGCAGGTTGGTCATCTGGATCTAAGTATCCACTTCTAGGTGGAGTCAGAGCTTCGGCACAGATGATATCTTATGAAGCGGCTATGGGTCTAGCTTTAGTGCCAGTTATTCTTTACTCAGGTTCAATGTCGATGCAAGACATTGTTCAGAGTCAGTCAGGTTTTCTCTCGAGTCCGATTCCAATATTGAACTCAATAGTTAGTTTTATTCCTAAGTGGAATATATTTCCACAATTCGTTGCATTTGCAATATTCTTTATAGCCTCAGTCGCTGAGGTAAACAGAGCCCCCTTTGATTTAGTTGAGGCGGAGCAAGAATTAGTTGGTGGATTTCACACAGAGTATTCTGGTTTTCGATTTGCAATGTTCTTTCTAGCGGAATATATAAATATGTTTAATATGTGTGCGATTACAGCAACATTTTTTTTAGGAGGATGGTTGGGACCAACATTTTCAAATATTCTTCCACCTATTATTTCAGCGTTCATGCCTGCAGTTTGGTTAGGAGTTAAAACCTTCTCTTTACTGTTCATTTACGTATGGATAAGAGCTACTTTACCAAGGTTGCGTTATGACCAATTAATGGAATTAGGATGGAAGAGGCTTATCCCAATTTCTTTAGTTTGGCTTATACTATCTTCTATTGTTTTAGGAGTTAGAGAATTTGGTCTACCGTGGAGTTAAACAATGAGTAGTGGATATGATTTATTAAAGGGATTAAAAGTAACTTTTAGAGAGCTATTCAGGAAATCGGTTACAGACAAATACCCTAAAGAATTTAGAGAAAAACCACAGCGTTTTCATGGAAGGCACGTTCTTAACAAGTATGAAGATGGTATGGAAAAATGTATTGGTTGTGAACTTTGTGCTGGAGCTTGTCCTGCACAATGCATATATGTTCGAGGTGAAGACAATCCGGAAGACAATCCAGTAAGTCCTGGAGAAAGATATGGGTTCATTTACGAAATAAATATGTTGAGATGCATTTACTGTGGTTTATGTGTAGAAGCCTGTCCAACAGAAGCTATAACGATGACTTCACTCTTTGAAATGAGTGTTACAGATAGATCTGATGCAGTCTTCGATAAGTCTGTCCTACTTGTTAAAGAAGATGGCTCAGCAAATACCCACGAAGAGCAAACTAAATTAACGAATCCAGAAGAACTGACCAAAATAGATGGATGGATGAGAGCAACAGCACCAAACGGTAATCCAGATTTTGAGAATATTGTTGGCTGGACAAATACACTTGGCTACGGTGAGCGAGCACCTGAAAAAGGCCAAACATTGGAGGAAGAGTAACAAGTGTTAGAAATCTTTTTGTTTGCAGTCCCCGCTGGTCTTGTAATTCTTGGAGCTTTAATTGTAATTTTTGCAAAAAATCCAGTCCATAATTCGATGGGGCTTGTATTGACACTTTCATCTCTAGCAATTATTTACATAACCCTGAATGCAACATTTGTAGCAATGGTTCAAATGTTAGTTTACGCAGGAGCTGTTATGACACTGTTTTTATTTGTGATAATGATGATCGGTGTTGATAAACCTGAACAATCAAAAGAAGAAATAAAAGGACAAACACTTTTAGTTTCTGGAACCTTGTTGATTCTTATTGGAATAATTTCTTACGTTATAATTAGTTCTGGCTTTAAGTGGGATCTTTATTTTTCTCCAGTCGAATATAGTCTTGAAGGCACCCCTGATCTTATTGCCTCAACCCTTTTTACAGAGTGGATACTTCCGTTCGAAATAATTTCGATATTGCTTATCGTTGCAACTACAGCAGCTATCGCATTAGCTTACGATACAAAAACAAGGAAACATAAATGATTGAAGTTTCAACAGATTGGTATTTGACATTAGCTGCTGTATTGTTCTCAATTGGATTTATTGGTATGATGATTCGCAAAAACGCACTAATCATGTTTATGTGTATTGAGCTTATGCTTAATTCTGTAAATTTAACGTTTATCACAGCATCAAAACATTTTGGAACAATAGAAGGTCAAATTTCTGTGTTCTTCGTTCTAGTTGTTGCTGCTGCCGAAGTAGTTGTCGGCCTTGCAATCATAGTCTCAATATTCAAAAAACAATCCTCAGCATCCGTAGATTTACTTAGAACATCGAGAGGCTAAGTAGTGGAAAATTTAATTTTCGTAGTTATCTTCTTACCATTACTGACAGCAATAGGTATTCAAATTATTTCAAAACTAGTAAATGAACTACTATTGAATTTTCTAACAATTAACTCGGCACTTTTATCTTTTACAACAGCTTCAGGAATGTTCACTTTTTTGCTTATGAATAAATTTGAACCAATCCATTTAGAATTTTTTACATGGATACCAAACCCTGAAATATTATTTGAATTTACTCTTGATGGACTTTCTGGGATCATGATGATTCTTGTTACTGGATTATCTGTAGTCATTCAAATCTTTTCTACTTCTTATATGAGTAAGGATGAAAATTACTCAAGATATTTTGTTTACTTTAATGTTTTTGTGTTTTCAATGTTGCTTTTAGTTATGTCAGGTAATTTTTTAGTAATGTTCTTTGGGTGGGAATTAGTTGGATTAAGTTCCTACTTATTGATATCTTTTTGGTCAAAAAAACAATCGGCTGCAAAAGCAGGTAACAAAGCTTTCATACTTAATCGTATAGGAGACTTTGGGTTTCTAGTTGGTTTAATGTTGACTCTTAATACATTCGGAACCTTCAATTATGAAAAAGTTTTTTCAGCTGTATTAAGTGAAAATCATGACAGTTTATCAATAATCGTAATTTGTTTCATTATTGGAGCATTTGGGAAATCCGCACAGTTCCCACTCTTTAGCTGGCTTCCAGATGCTATGGAGGGGCCAACTCCAGCAAGTGCATTAATACATGCAGCAACAATGGTTACTGCTGGTGTATTTATGCTTGTAAGAATTTCTCCAATGCTGCAGTTCTCCGAGATTGGAAAATTAATTATTATTTCTACTGGATTATTGACAGCATTGATTGCTGCTTTTTCTGCAATCAACCAAGATGATATAAAAAAGGTTTTGGCTTATTCTACAATTTCACAGTTAGGATTTATGTTCATAGCTATAGGTTCAGGAGCCTACGTTGCCGCTATTTTTCATTTAGTAACACATGCATTTTTCAAAGCTCTCTTATTTCTGGGAGCAGGCGCTGTAATCCACGAGATGCATCACGAACAAAATATTCACAAAATGGGGAATTTAAAAACTAAAATGCCTATTACTGCGGCGATGATGGGTATTGGAACATTAGCTATATCTGGAATCCCCCCACTTGCTGGTTTTTGGTCAAAAGACGAAATACTCGCTTCGACCTTTTCTAATGGCGGAATTTACTACGGATATTGGGCTCTTTCATTATTAGCTGCTTTTATGACGGCTTTTTATATGGGAAGGCATTGGTTGCTTATATTTCATAAGGAAACAGGAAATGATATTAGTAGTGTGCATGAAGCACCAAAAGCAATGATTAGGCCACTTATAATATTAGGTATATTTTCTGTATTTATTGGATTTATAAATACTCCATTTTTTCATGGACTAGAAAAAGTTCTTGAAGAAACATTACAGTATGTTGACATAACTCATCTTCCAGAGGGAATTACACTAATCGTTCTAGCTCTAGTTTCTATCGGAGCTGGATTTAGCGGCTTACTATTAGCCTACCTTATTTACATTGTTGATATCTTTTCATATTTCAAGATAAAGATTCCATTTAAAGAAGAAATAAAAGAACTCTCTTCAAATACTCTTTACTTAAACAAATTGGGTGAGATTATATTCGTTAAAAGTATGAAATCATTTTCAAGAAAAACTGCAGTCATCATTGATGGGCTTATGATTGATGGCGTAGTAAATAATATATCAAGTTTGTTTTACAACTCATCTCAAAAAATCTCAAGATCTCAAACTGGTCTTGTGAGAAGTTATGTTGTTTATTTTGGTTTATTTATGCTTTTACTAATTGGATTATTTATAGCAACACCATGGATGCTAAATTGAGTACCCTAATTTACACACTTATCTTATTTCCCCTAATTGGAGCAATGGTAATTTTTTTGATGCCAAAAAATAGATCAGAGCTTTTTCAGCCTTTAGCAATTTTTCTTTCAATTATTCCATTTAGTGTGTGTTTATATTTATTTTCAAATTTAAATAGCAAGTCTTCTTATCAGCAATTTGATTCAATTAATTGGATAAGCTCTTATGGAATAAAAATTAGTTTTGGTTTTTCTGGAATGTCACACCTTTTACTATCTCTTACTTCAGTACTAATTTTGCTTTCATTCCTATCAGTCACAGATAAACATTCAAGAAGTAAAGGTTTTATTGGTTCAATACTGGTCCTACATTTTGCAGTAAACGGTGTCTTCCTAAGTGGAGATTTGCTGTCCTTATTCATATTTTTTGAAGCAATATTAATACCTATGTACTTTTTAATGGGAATTTGGGGTGGAGAAAATAGAAGATATGCCACAATCAAATTCATTATTTATACAGTTTTTGGTTCTATATTTATTTTCATTGGAACAGTTTACGCTGGAGTAATTAGTTATTCACAAACTGGCACTTTAGCTTTAGATTACTTAACCCTAACTAATTTAAGTTTCACTCAGGAACAGTCTAAGGCCTTATTTTTATTGTTTACCTTTGGATTTCTAGTCAAAGTTCCTCTTTTTCCTTTACACACCTGGCTGCCAGACGCTCACGTTGAAGCTCCAACAGCTGGAAGTATTTTATTAGCAGGAGTGTTGTTAAAAGTGGGTGCATATGGAATATTAAGAGTATCTATCCCGTTCTTTACGGAGGGATTTTTAGCATATAGAGAAGTAATAGCATTTTTATCGGTAGTTGGAATCATATATGGTGCAATTGTTGCAATCGCCCAGATTGACATTAAGAAATTGATAGCTTACTCCTCAATAAGCCATATGGGATTTGTAATGTTGGGAATATCTGCAAGTACCCTCTTAAGCCTGGAAGGTGCAATTATTCAAATGGTTAATCACGGTATAACATCAGGAGCACTGTTCATGCTTGTAGGTTTTATTTATGAAAGACGCCATACAAGAAGAATCTCAGATTTTGGGGGATTGAAAATTACTATGCCTAAATACGCAGCAATTTTCTTATTTACATCCTTTGCATCTATAGGACTTCCTGGATTAAACGGTTTTGTTGGAGAGTTTATGATTCTTATGGGAGGTTTTAATACTTACAAATTATTAACAGCTATAGCGGCATTTGGGGTAGTATTGGCAGCTATTTATATGCTGTGGGCATATCAAAGAATGTTTACAGGTGAAATTCAATATGAACAAAATCAAAACCTACATGATCTAGATACCAGGGAATTATTCTCCGTTATCCCGTTACTAGTTTTAATGCTACTAATAGGTATCTATCCTTCTTTTATAGAAAGTTATGTTTTGAATGATGCAAAATTTATTACAGATATAGTTGAATTATTTACTGGAGGTTTAGATTGAACACTGTTTCTCAAATTATTGGCCTTAACTGGATAGTTATTGGACCAACTTTAGCTTTGGTCGCAACAGCGCTTGTTCTATTATTTTGTACTATAACTATTACCACATCTGATGCAGTGAAAAAATTAGTCACCATTAGTGGAATAATTTTTACATTATTTACTGTGTTTTTAAAGTTTGGATTATTTTTGACAGAAGGTGCTTCTTCTTACTTTTCTGAAAAGATTTTACTGGACGAGTTTTCTCTCTTCGGAAATGTTTTACTTGGCTTTATTCTCTTGTTTAATTTTTATCCTATTTGGAATTCTTCTTTTGAACTAAAGGATAAGACAACGGAAGCAATCATCCTAACTCTTATGAGCACCGCAGGATTTATGCTTATGGTTGATTCCGAAAACTTTATGATGCTTTTTATTGGTTTAGAAATTGGATCGATAAGTCTATATGCCTTAGCTGGAATTAATAAAGGTAGTCTATTAAGTAATGAAGCCTCTCTAAAATATTTCCTCCTAGGATCTTTAGCCTCTTGTGTTTTGGTTTATGGAATCTCGCTAATGTATGTTTCGCTTTCAGTTACGGGCGTATATGAAACAACTATCGCAATTTCTTTTATTGGAAGTGAAAATGTTCCTCTAACTACCCTTATTGGGATTTTGTTATTGATAATTGGCTTGTTATTTAAAGTAGCAGCAGCACCATTTCAATCATGGGCACCTGATGTTTACCAGGGATCACCTACAGGTTACGTTGGGTATATGGCTGCTACTGCAAAGGTTGCCTCATTCGTAGTTCTTGCAAGGCTTTGTATAGTTTCACTGGGATTTGTTATGGATAAATTTGAACTCTTTTTCTCCGCTATAGTAATTCTTTCAATATTAATAGGATCTCTTTTTGCAACTGTTCAAACAGATATGAAAAGATTAATTGCATATAGTGGAGTGGTTCAATCAGGATTTATCTTATCTGGAATGACTTCAGGAATTAATGGCACCAGCGCATCACTATTTTATCTTGCAGCATACATACTTCAATTAATTGGAATTTTTCTTATATTCTCAACAATCTCTGGTGAGCTTACATCAGATTTTTCAATGAACAATTTATCAGGACTTTTTATTGAGAATAAATTTTTAAGTATATGTTTTAGTATATTCATGCTTGGCCTTGCGGGACTTCCTCTCACAAGTGGATTCGTTTCAAAATTTATACTCATTACTAACCTTTGGTCTTATGAGAAATATATTTTAGTTTTTGCTTTGATGCTTTCTACCGTCGCTGGTTTTTACTTTTATTTAAAACCAATATGGATTGCTGCAATTGACAAGCCTGAAAATACTATGGCAAAAATATCTCTTCAATTAAATGAAAAAATATCTATTGGAACTCTTGCTGCTGTAACAATTCTTTTGGGAGTATTTCCAAATGTTCTGATTAATATTTCTCGCTGGGTTATAGAAAACTATCTGTAATGTTAATCAAGCTTATACCTCCACCTACTTTTCAACATCAAGGAGGTTGGGACGAAATTCTTTTTTTCTTAGTACCAGCTCTACTTTTAACCTGGTTAAGAAATAAACAAAAGAATAAAAATTTAGATGAACAACCTAACGATTAGTTATTTACACAACACAAAAATGGCTAATGAATAACTTGCCACATTGTATAGAATAATCTCATGATAGAAATTCATAATCTCACTATGAAATACAAGAATGGAAAAGGTGTTGGAGATATTAGTATCTCTGTTGATAATGGCGAGGTTAAAGGGCTTCTTGGTCCTAATGGGGCTGGAAAATCTACAACAATGAGAAGTCTTATGGGATTTCTAATTCCTTCTGAAGGCACACTTTCAGTAGAGGGGATTAATACAATTGAAAACCCCGTTGAGGCAAAAAAAATAATAGGATATTTACCAGGAGATCCTCAACTTCCACAAAACTTAAATTCTAAGTCACTATTTAAACTTGGTGCAGACATGAGAGGTCATTCAACCGATTATGCAATGGAACTAGCAGATAAATTTGAATTAGAAGTTGACCAAACACTTAAAGAGCTATCTAAAGGCAATAGACAAAAAGTTGCTTTGATACTTGCAGTACTGCATAAGCCAAAGGCTTTAATTTTAGATGAGCCAACTTCAGGTCTAGACCCCTTTCATCAAAGAACTTTTTTTGAAATTATAAAAGAATTTGCAAACAATGGTTCTGCAATACTTTTATCATCGCATATTATTTCTGAGGTTGAAAAAGTTGCAGACTCAATGGCTGTTTTAAGAGAAGGTGCAAAAGTATATGATGAAACTTATGAAACTTTTTCAAGTAAGGCTGCCGAACTAGGTGAAGACTTAGAAGATGCCTTTTTTAAATTTTATGATAGGAGGGAAGAATAATGTTTAATTATTTGAAATACATGGTGACTGTCCCAAGAAAATTTATTTTAACCTGGACAATTTCTGGTGGGATATATTTACTAATTCTTCCACTAGCTTTTGCAAATTCAAGTGTAGAGAGTTTACTAATTGCTGAAAGAGAAGCTTTTAGAGGTATGTCTGAAAATGAAACAATGATGAATTTATTAGGAATTTCTGATTGGGACAATGTTTTTACATTAGAAGGTATGGTTACAACTTATGTAATGATTCCTTTCGTACCAATATTAATTGGTATAGCCACAATAATTCTTTTAAATAAATTGGGTTCAAAAGCTGAGGAAGATGGTACTTTTGAATTTGTTGCAGCATTACCAATGACACGAACAATTGTATATTTGACCCAATCAGTAGTAGCTGTGTTTTTTGGTTTGTTTGTAACCTTTGCGTGGACAAATATAATGTTTATTCCAATTGCAACTATGGAGTTAAGCCAGACTCTTGATTACATACCTTTGATGAAAGCAACCCTGCAGGGAGCTTTAGCTGGTGTTAGCTTTGGCGTTTTAGGTTTTGCCCTTGGAGCATATACAGGTAAATCCTCAATGGCATGGGCCTTTGGAGGTGGATTAATGGCAATTGAATATTTATCAAATTCATTAAAAGGTACCAACGACTTCTTTTTATGGATTGATGACAATATCTCTTCTTTCGGTGCCTATGGCAATCCCTATCAAGACGGTTTAATCGCTGGAGATTTATTTCTTGTAATAGTAAAAATCGTATTATTTTTAGCTATTGGTTTTATAGGATTCAAAAATAGATCACTAAATCTAAGATAAATTAACTTAATACAACTTCAGTAATCGCTTACAATTAGTTAATGCCAACATATTCAAAAACAATAACCGTTAAAGAAGATATTAAAACATGCTTTGACTTTGTTGCAGACTTTAGAAATTTAAATAAGTGGAATCCTCATGATGAGGCTGAGCTTATTACTAAAGAGCCTTTGCGTGAAGGAAGTATGTTTAAGGTTAATACTGAATTCAACAATAGAAAAATGTTGCTTAAATATGAAGTTATTGAATGGGGCGAACCGTTAAGGGCATCACTAAAAACAGAAACCAAAGGGTTTGACATAATTGATACACTTTTTTTCTCAGCAACTTCAAAAGGTACTGAAATTACTTATTCAGTAAATATCAAGTACAAAGGATTGTATATGATTCTTGGGCTATTTTTAGGTGGAGTATTTAACAAGCTAATGGAGAATATATATAACCTTGAAGAAATTCTTGGCAAGCCGTAAGTTAATATGGATTTGCATGACTCTCCTGTTGATTGTGGGTTGTCAGAGCAAAGAGGTGTCTCTAGTGTCTGCTTCAGGTGACGAGTTTCCAACAATACAAGGGAGAAATCTCAACAAGGTCAACAAATCTGTTCCTGAGGACTTTGTAGACAAAGATTTAATTGTAATTGTTGCATTTCAGCAATGGCATCAGCCTTTAGTAGATGAATCAATATCTTTATTAGAAAACAATGGATTTGGTGATACACACAATATTATCGAAGTCCCAACTGTACAAAAGAGTTCTAAATTATTTGAAGTCTATTTAGATGGAATCATGCGAGCAGGAATCAGAGACGACAGAATAAGAGATAGAACAATTACTGCTTACGTTGACCTAGATCAGTTTTTAAATAATTTAGATATACCCTCTAATGAAACAATATATTGGTTTTTGATTGAAAAAGATACCAAAAATATTCTCACTCGTGGATATGGAATTATTGCAGAAGAAGATTTAAATTTAATAAATTCTTTTTAAATGTATATTGTTGCAAGGTACACAACAACTAAAGCAAGTAATAACATTATTCCATTGAAAGCGCCTCTTACTGCCGCGCTAAGCTTTGTTGCATAGCTATGTAAAGCAATCACAATACCAGCTAATCCTAGAACCGATACTTCGATATACCAGTTAGAAGTAGTACTTTCATTTAAAAAGTAAAGCGTTATTCCAGTTAATAAGGCTAAAAAGTAAGATACCCAAGAGACAGAACTAAAGTATCCTCTCAAAGCATCTGTAGTTTTTTTTGTAGGATCAATTTTATAAAGTTGTGGTGCAAAAACTGCCCAAAGAACCATTGATCCAAGCCAAATCGCTAGGCCCAATATATGCAAAAAATGTAGTACGTTTAACATATTTCAATGATACAAAAGTAAAAAAGATATATATATTTGACTAATATTAAAATATGGCAAAATTTTATTTTTATTACGCAGCAATGAATGCTGGTAAAAGTACCAATCTTCTCCAATCAGCACACAACTACGAGGAACGATATATGAAAACACTTATCTTCACACCAAAACTTGATGATAGGTATGGTGTTGGCAAAGTTGCTTCAAGGATTGGTTTAGATAGAGAGGCTGAAATTTTTGAAGGAGAAGATGATCTTTATGTATGGACTGCGCATGAGAATCAAAGAGAGAAGTTGTCTTGTGTCCTAGTTGACGAAGCACAATTTCTTACACCAAAACAAGTACTCCAATTAACTTTGATTGTAGACAAACTAAAAATACCAGTATTGTGTTATGGTCTGAGAACAGATTTTAGAGGAGAGCCATTTCCAGGAAGTATCTATTTAATGGCCTGGGCTGACGAGCTTGTAGAGTTAAAAACTATTTGTAAATCAGGTAAGAAAGCAACATTTAATGCAAGGTTAGACGAAGATGGGAATAGGGTTACTGAAGGAGATCAAGTTTCTATAGGTTTGAATTATGAAGCCCAAGCAAGAGATATTTTTGAATTAGATAAAGTTTCGCCTATTGACTATCAAATACCAGAAGCTAATTAATTAGAATTTTGAAGAGGCGGTTCGGGCCTTGTAGCCAACCAAGTACAGAGTATTAAACCGAATAATCCAAAAATCAAATCTCCAACCAGTGAGAATGCTATAAAAATTGTGAGTGCAAAGGTTGGGACAATAGTCAATATCGCAACTTTTTTTGCCCTTCTTGATAAGCCTCTATACTGTTGCCAATTTAAAATCATAGGACCAAAAAGCTTGTGATTTTCAAGCCATAGTGTAAATCTTGTAGAACATTTAGAGAAAGCCCAAGCTGATATAAGTATGAAGACAGTTGTAGGTAAACCAGGAACTACTATTCCAACATAACCAAGAGATAATGACAATACTCCTATTGCAAAGAAAACTGGCTTATGTATCTTTAAAAATAATTTTGGAAAAAATTTGTAGATTATTACAAAAAATAAAATACCTACCCCAATATAAGTAAAAGTTTCATAAGGTACATTACTTATTAAATTCTCCATGATTACATTATAATTTTAGTGTAATTAATCATAAATCAATTGACGAAGACTCTTTCAGCAATATATTGATCTAAGCCAAAAAATTTCTTATGTTCAGTGCTCACAGTAATCGAAAATTTATTACTATCTGCAATACTAATTCTTGAACCAGGAATTATTTTATTTTCCTGAAGAAAACTTATCATAGAAGAATCTCTTTTTAGTTCTTCAGTAATTTTATTAATATTGTAAATTTTATCTTTTTCTACATCAAGCAAGTTAAGTATTTTTGTTTTTTTATACTCTGAATAAGGTATTGGATTTCCAAATAATCCAGTAGTGGGATTTCCAAGTAATGAAAGCATAGCCTTTTCAGTTGTAGGGCTTAAAATATTTTCCCATTTAGCTGCTTCTTCATAAACTTTTTCCCAAGGAAGTCCCAAAATTTCTGAAAGAAATCTTTCAACTATACGATGTCTTCGAGCAACAGTTTTTGCTAGATGTAAACCTTTATCAGTAAGCTCAAGATTATCTTGAAATTTTATTAGACCACTGTTTTGCATTCTTCCGGTTATTTGAGAAACATTAGCCCGGCTTACATCAAGCCACTCCGCAACCCTAGTTTGTTTCACATTAATACCTACTTCATTTAGATGAAATATTGCAACAGCTTGAGTGTAAAAAGATGAAGGAAGTTTTTCCATTTCTTCATGTGAAAGTAGTTCTTTAGCCATATTAAATATATGTTAACAATTATTAACATTTTGAGAAAGTAAAGGGTAAATATTTAATTTCTTCATAATGACAGACTTATAAATAACACAACAAGAAATAATCATTTTAGTAAAAACTAAAAAAATTACTTTTTGTATATTTAAATGTTAAGTATAATTAACATAATTAAAGAAATTTAAACAAAAAAGGAAATTATGTTTAAAAAATCTAGTGCACTTTTTTTATTTACATTTTTGATATTTTCAGCATGTAACCAGAATACAGCAGAAGATGTTCATGATGAGATAGTTGATAAGGTTAATGAAGAATCAGCAGGTTCCTTAGTTATATACAGTGGAAGACAAGAAAGTTTAGTTTCTGAATTAATAAACAGTTTTTCAGCTGAAACAGGTGTTGTAGTTGAAGTGAGATATGCGAAAAGTTCTTCTTTAGCTGGAACCTTATCACTTGAGGGAGCAATGAGTCCAGCAGATGTATTCTTATCACAAGATCCTCTAAGTCTAAGTATTGTTGCTAACGAAGACCTATTTGAGATTTTGCCTCAAAATATATTAAAAAATATCCCTGCTTGGGCTGTTGACCCAAATGGCTACTGGGTTGGTATTTCAGGTAGATCTCGCGCTCTCGTTGTAGACAAAAGAGATGTTTCTGATGCCGAGCTACCTGAAGAAATATATGGTTTAAATAGTGAAAATTTTAGGGGAAGGCTTGGTTTGGCACCAACCAATTCCTCATTCATTGCGATGGTTTCATGTATGCTGTCTCAGGACGGAGAGGAAAAAGTTTTTGAGTGGTTAACTGGTATCAATAGTCTTGAATATACAGAATATCCAAAGAACTCTCCGCAGGTTGCAGCGGCAGCTGCAGGTGAGTTAGATATTGGAATGATCAATCATTACTACACATTAAGAACAATTGCGGAAGCGGGAGATATCCCTATCAAAAATGTATTCCTCAAAAGAGGTTGTGGAGCAATGGTCATGCCTTCTGGAGTAGGGATTCTCTCTTCAAGTAAAAATAAAGTTGCCGCTATTTCATTTGTTGAATATTTACATTCCAAGAGTGCACAAGAGCATTTTACCAATAGCGTATTCGAGTTCCCACTTGTTACAGGCATAACTCCAAATGTACTACTACCAGATACGGATAGCTTGAATTCATCCCAAGATTTAGACTGGTCTGCTTTAGTTTCATGGCAAGACAAAGCTGTAGAACTAATCGCTAAAGCAGGTTTTTGATCAAGAAGTGAAATTTTTTCAAAGTAAGGATTAAAAATTGGTGATACTAATCCAGGTAGAATTTTTCTTTATTTAATTAATGAATCCAGATAGTCTAAATGGTGTGAAAACACCAAAAATACTATTTTTTTCAAATATAGTAATTCTGAGCATATTTCTAATGCCAATATTTTATTTGGTCTATAGATTTTTAAATTTTTCGACATCTTATACCAGCTTTTTCAATTCGTGGAATGTTTTAGATTTAGTTGGCAACACTTTTCTCTTGTTTGTTTTTGTTGTTTTATCCAGTTTAACTGTCGGTATCTCAATTTCGATTATTACTGTTCGTTTCAATATTTCATACCCTAAATTATTTTTTACTTTATCCGTGCTCCCATTAGTTATACCTTCTTACATAGGCGCACTAACTTATATTTCTGCCTTTTCGTCAAAAGGATTATATGTTCAACTTTTTTCTAATTTAGGAGTTACTGAAATTTCTGGAATCGATGGATTTTTTGGTAGTTGGTTGGTTCTTACATTATTTACATACCCTTATGTGTTACTGATTTGTAGTACTGCTCTTAGAAACCTTGACTCTTCAGTTGAGGATGCGGCAAGATCCTTAGGTAAAAATAAGTTCCAAATTTACACCCAAGTTGTAGTTCCTAGATTAAAAAAACCTATAATCTTTTCTGGATTATTAGTTGGCTTATATGTAATGTCAGATTTTGGTGCAGTTTCTTTAATGAGGTATCCAACCTTAACAAAAGCTATTTATAGCTACTATGAACTAAAAATTGATGGTGATCCGGTAATATTCTACTCCAGCTTATTAATAGTCATGGCATTATTCATTAGTTTCATTCAAAGAGGAACTGATTTGAGTAAATCTTCAAAAGTTTCTGGGACACCTAAGATTTCAGAAAGAAGCAATTTAGGTGCGAAGTCAAAATTTTTTGTATACCTCTTTCTAGTTTTTATAATTATCATGAGTTTAATTCTTCCAATTTCGGTTCTTAGCTACTGGTTAATTCGTGGATTAATTTCAGGAAACAGTGTTAGAGCAGTTTTTGGAGGTGTTGTGGGATCCTTAAGTACTTCACTTATTGCTGCATTATTCTCGGTAATTATTGCAACACCAATAGTGATTATGGTTTCACAATATAGATCTAAGTTTGGAAACTTTCTTGAAAGAATTATGTTAGCTCTTTATGGGCTGCCACACATTGCGGTAGGAGTATCTATATTATTTATAACAATTAAAATCTTCCCCTCAATTTATCAAAGTTTTACAGCACTTATCATCTCATATTTGATAGTTTTCTTACCTCAGGCGATAGCAACAGGCCAAGCATCTATGGAACAAGTTAAGGCATCATATCTTGATGCAAGTGATGGATTAGGAAATTCAAAATTTCAAACATTTTATAGAATTACATTGCCTCTAATTTACAGAGGTTTGATTGCTGGTGGAGCTTTAGTTTTCTTATCTACAATGAAAGAATTACCACAAACTTTACTTTTAAGACCAACAGGACTGAATACTATGGCTGTAGATATTTGGTCATATGCGTCTGAAGGACTCTTTACTCAAGCAGCTTTTTCTTCATTTATTTTGTTGGCAATAAGCGCTATTCCTACTTATATATTAAGTACAAGGAATTTAACAAAATAATGGTATTTGATAGTCTTATTCTTAGAGCGAGGGGCCTCTCCAAGTCGTATGGTCATGAGTCTGTATTGAACAACTTCAATATAGATATTTGGGAAGGTTCAATATTTGGTATTTTAGGTACTTCAGGTTCTGGAAAAACTACTGCTCTTCGAATGCTTGCAGGGTTTGAAATACCCGATTCAGGAAGTATTGAAATGCATAACAAAATAATTTTTAATAACGAGATTAATTTACCACCTGAAAACAGAAATATAGGAATGGTTTTCCAAGATTATGCTCTTTTCCCACATTTAAATGTAGAAAAAAATATTGCATTTGGATTAACTAAACAAGAACAAAATTCAGGGAGACTTCAAGAGGTAATAGAAATGTGCAATTTAACAAAGTATAAAAACAAAATTCCACAAGAACTTTCCGGAGGACAGCAGCAGAGAGTAGCATTAGCAAGAGCACTTGCTCCTCGCCCCGAAATGATACTTTTGGACGAACCATTTACTAGCTTAGACGCACAAATGGCGAGAGTATTACGAGATGAAGTGGTCTCACTTCTAAGAGAGACTGAGACAACTGCGATTATTGTTACACATGATCAAGAAGAGGCATTGTCTATCTGTGACATAGTTAGTGTCCTTGAAAATGGAAATGTAATACAGAGTGCTACACCACAAGAAATTTACTTAAACCCCATTAGCAGGTCTGTCGCAAATTCTGTAGGAGATCCAAATATTTTAAAAGGTTTTTCTGTAGATGGCAGAGTAGAGACTTCTTTAGGAAGTTTTGTTTCAGCATACGAAGGAGCCTTAGATGTTGCTATTCGTCCTGAATGTATTGAAATAAGCTTAAATTCAACAGGACCTTATACCGTTAAAGAATGTATTTTCTATGGGCATGACCAAGTAATTTCATTTCAGAATAATAAAGGAGAAGAATTTAGAGCAAGATCTCTTCCTTCAGTAATTTATGAGCCAGGTGACAAAATTTGTATAGAGATTTCTGAAGTTACTACTTTCCCATCAAAGAACTAATTTAATTTTTGAGACTCTGCCCGCAATAGCCTGAAGAGCTATTTCAGCCTCAGATAAATAGTTTGAGGCTCTTTTAATATCATTTTCAGCAATAAACTCTCTTGAATTAGCTAAAGATTTAGCTGTAGTTGTTAATTCAGTAATTAAATCTTCAATTTCTTTATTAATTTCATTATTATCCATGTGTGTAATAATAGTTTTATACATATTTAACAAAAAGGTAAATCACTAATGGAAGCAAAAATACAAAAACTTAAAAAATTTAATTTAAGAATGGGATTAGTTCACCTAATTCAAGGGGCGGGTCTGTTTTATCTAGGAACCGTAGTTAATACTGGCTTCACAGTTCCATTAACAGTTACACAACTTGTTGGAGTTGGCACTCCAGAAGATCCTTCCAGTTTTGCTTTAGTGCCCGAATTACAAGTATGGCGAGAAGTATCCAATTTCGGTCCTGCTGTAGCTACATTCCTATTAGCTTCAGCGTTTGCCCATTTTCTTATATCAGGACCTTTCTACAACAAGTACAAGGAAGACTTAATGAAAGGTATTAATAAAGTTCGTTGGATCGAGTATTCAATAAGTGCATCCGTAATGATTGTGCTCATTGCTTTATTAGTTGGAATATATGACGTTTGGGCGCTTGCAGGAATATTCGTAATGAATGCAGCTATGTGCTGGTTTGGATGGATGATGGAAGTTCACAACCAATATACTGATAAGGTTGACTGGACATCTTATATTATGGGTTGTTTGGCTGGAATTGCACCCTGGATATTTATTTTTATTAACTTAATTGGGGATGGGGTCGCTACTGATGCAAACCCTCAAGGAGTACCTCAATTTGTCGTTTGGATATTTGTCAGCATCTTCTTATTTTTTAATACTTTTTCTATCAATATGATTCTGCAATACAAGGGTGTGGGAAAGTGGAAAGACTATTTATATGGAGAAAGAGCTTATATATGGTTGAGTTTATTAGCTAAAACATGTCTCGCTTGGCAGGTATTTGCAGGAACTTATCAGCCAAACTAATTAGGTTATTTAATTTTCCTACCAAAGAAAATTACTAATAGAATTATTAACAAGAGTCCTATATAAGTAAATGCCACTAATCTTTTTTTCTTATTTTTTTAGACAATCTGAAAATTATATACACAGGAAGCAGAATTAACCCCAGTGAAACTGTAAGTCCCACAATGCCCTCAATCCAATTCAGACTTCTCTGAAAGTAGTAATTCCAAGAAAATAGTGATATTCCTGATCCCTCTCTTACATTTAAAGTTAGTGTTGAATATGAAGTCGCATTCTCATAAAATTCTTTTTGACCTTTGAGTCTTTCAATATCCTGATTTACATAACGAAGTTGATTCTGAACTTCCAATCGTTCCGAAGTTGTTTTTGCTTCTAATTTAATTTCATCTAGTGCTTTTTTTTCGTTAAGAAGGGAAGATAAACGTGAATCAATATCTAATACATAAGTTGTAACATCATTTGCGTTAACACTTATTTGTGAAAACTTTTTTATATTTTCTACGTCAATTAAAAATAAATCAAAATCTTCAGCTGGAACGTTTACTGTAATACTGAAATTTTTTAGACCCTGGTAGTTACTTGATAGGTATGTATCAGTTATATTTCCTCCATATTGTTTTACAAGATTTTGGAACTCACTAACTTTATCGTCAAAATTAGAACTACTAACATCGACACTACCGTATGCAGACTTTAAGATATATTCTCCTTGAGAGATAGAGTCACTTTCCATAGTGTCTGCGCTTATTCTAGAAGATGTGTAAGGCTCGTTAACAGGCATCATTCCTATTTCAGATTGACTATCACCGAAAAAATCTGTCGAAATTGAACCACTACATGCACCTATAAATAAACCGATTAATGTTAATTTAAAATATTTCATAAACCTATATTAGTGTCTAAAAATTGGTTAGCTCTATTACCGGTACTTCCATTTCTTCTGAAGTCACCCCTCCGTGATAGCCAACTAATTCAGCTTTCAAATGTTTAGGAAAAACAATATAGCCATCCGCCACTAAAAAGCAGTAATCAGGATAGAGTCTTTTGCTTAAGTTTGACTCAGGATTCCCAAGTAATTGTTTGACTTCATCATTAGTGAGAAAATTTCCAGGTACATTTTTAAAGAGCTGTCTTACTTTAGAAGATTCCCCATTTATGTAGACGCTTCTTTGATCTCCAAAGATTTCAATATCGTCTGAGTAATCTAGGTAGATTCGATTATCTTCCGGGATATTTGTAAGTCCATGATCAGCAGTTATTAAAGTATAGGTTTTTCTAGATTGGGAATTGTTTAATTTTTTTATAAAGTTTTCAAAGATGCCTATTTCTGTATGCCACTCTTCGCTACCAACACCAAATACATGAGCTGAAATATCAATATTAGGATAATAAATAAAATTGAAACGATTATCTAGAACAGACGAATCGCTAATAATTTCATTTAATTCGTCAGTATCTTTATAACCTATTTGATGAGAGTCTTTATAAATATATTCAGACAAAGCACTATTTATTAAATCCTTTGGTTGCAGGTTATTAGATGTAATACCTCTCGCCTTTAATGTTGTCCAAATGGTTTTATTATCTTTTATATCTTCATCTTTTAGTAAATCTTTATTTTCGTAATTCCAGTTCAATGCATTAATCAGTCCATATTGAACCTTGTCAAAAAGATAATAACCAAGAATAGATGTATCACATGGTTTAGCAACATAGTTAATTGTGCTTAAAGCGACATTTGTAGAACTTGGGAATGTAGAGTTTACAGAAAATGAATTAAAACTTTTTAAATAATCTGATCTAGAAATTTTTAGATTTTCATTTCCTAGGCCATCAGCTAAAACAAAATTGATTGTTTCAGCATTCAAAATTTTAGAGTGAAGATTGACTTCACGTTCCTCTTGAAATTCATCTGTGTTTAGTACTACGTTGAAGATTTTTTTTGATAGATCGAGTAAGTTACTTTTATCAATAATTGTTTCTAAATTCCTCATAAAAAAAGTTTACAAACAATTACGCTCAACTTTCAAATAAAACTAAAATTTCATACAGGTTGGTTAAAATCAAATTATGAATTCATATTTTCAAGAGTATGCAACAGTAGCTGTGCTGCTAGCGGTAGGCATAATTTTTATGCTTGCCTTAACTACAATTGCATCAATCTTAAGGCCAAACAATCCATCAAAAGAAAAACTTACAACCTATGAATCAGGTGTTGACCCAGTGGGAACAGGATGGAGTCAAACATATGTTAGATACTATATATTTGGCCTACTGTTCGTTATTTTTGATGTTGAGGCAGTGTTTATATTTCCGTGGGCAATTAATCTTGAGAAGTTGGGTTATTTTGGATTAGTAGAAATGCTAGTTTTTATTTTTATTTTGCTAATTGGCTTAATCTACGCAATTAGAAAGGATGTTTTAAAGTGGGAGTAGTTGATAAATTTGGATTACCAAAACCTATATCTTCAGTGTTGAATTGGGCTAGGTCTTACTCTCTGTGGTATTTTCAATTCGGACTTGCGTGTTGTGCTATTGAAGTTATGGCTGTAAGTGGACCAAGGCACGACTTCATGAGACTAGGGATAATCCCACTACCTGCCTCACCAAGACAAGCCGATTTAATGGTAGTTGCTGGCACGGTAACTGATAAAATGGCACCCGCAGTGAAGAGATTATATGATCAAATGCCTGAGCCAAAATATGTTATTTCTATGGGATCATGTTCAAACAGTGGAGGTCCGTATTGGGATTCTTACTCCGTAACAAAAGGCGTTGACCAATTAATCCCAGTTGATGTTTATGTTCCAGGATGTCCACCAAGACCTGAAGCTCTGCAAGAGGGAATTATTCTCCTTCAGGAAAAAATAAGAGGAGAAGACATGAAAGAGAAGTGGAAGGCAGATCAAAATGAACCTGTCTAACAATGTAGAATTTGTAGAATCACTCACAGCAGCTTTTCCCAGTCTAGAAAATAGTTTTGATACTTTGAAAATAACTGTGAAGTCCTCAGATTGGATTGACACTGTTGATAAATTAAAGAATGAATTTGAATTAACATACTTTTCGTGGCTGAGCGCCATTGACTGGGACAATGAAGTTGCCATAGGAGATCCTCCTAAGGAACCAGTTACACCACATTTTGAAATATTATGCTGTTTATCAGATTCTTTTGCAGGAAATTTAGTCATAGTCTCTACCCAAATTGATAAAGAAACTCCACAAATCCCTTCCTTAGTTGGGGTTTTTGCAGGTTCTAATTGGCATGAAAGAGAAGCTTATGAGATGTTTGGAATTGAATTTATCAACCATCCTAATTTAACAAAAATGTACCTTCCAGATGACTATGAAGGCAATCCCATGCTTAAATCATTTGAGTTGATTAGCAGAGAAGTAAAGCCATGGCCTGGTGAAGTTGATGTAGAAGGTATGCCAGATGATGGAAAAGAAGAAGGAGAGAGTTAAGTGGATGAGAATTTAAACTCGGGCAGTATTCCCTATGTCTCCGAAGCTTCTGTATCTGTTGAGATAGAAACTGAAGATATGACACTCAACATAGGACCTCAACATCCTTCAACACATGGAGTGCTAAGACTTGTTGCAAAAGTTGATGGAGAAAAAATTTCAAGTGTTGAACCAGTGCTTGGATACATGCATAGAGGTTATGAGAAATTAGCTGAGGTTAGAACTTATCCCCAAATAACAACACTCGTCAACAGAATTGATTGGGTATCTGGTTTTGCAAATGAGATTCCTTTTATTGCTGCAACTGAAAAACTTATGGAGATTGAAGCGCCAGAACGAGCAAAGCATATTCGACTAATTCTCACTGAAATGGCGAGAATTGCTTCACACTTTGTTTTTAATGGTGCATATGCCCTTGAAATAGGAGCATTAACTCCAATTTTTTTAGCAATGGAAGACAGAGAAAGAATTCTTGATTTAATAGAGTCAGTTACAGGAGGAAGATTCCACCCTAACTTCAATAGAATAGGCGGGATAAAACCTGCAGCTGGTTCAGGTCCTACAACAAAAAAGAATATCCAAGATTTACCTGCTGGGTTTTACCAAGACACCCGTGATGCTATGGAAAAAGTTTTAGAAGCTGTTGAAAGAATGGAAAACCTTGTTGGTGGTAATGAAGTGTTTAAAATCAGGACTAAAGGTGTGGGTATTATTTCAAAAGAGCTTGCAGAAGAGTATGGAGTTTCTGGCCCGATTTTAAGAGCATCAGGGGTTAAATTTGATCTAAGATCACAAACTGATTTCTTGCCATATGATAAATTTGATTACGACATTCCAATTGGGGAAAACGGAGATTGTTATGATCGATGGTATGTTCGATTAATGGAAATGAAAGAGTCTGCAAAAATTATACTCCAAGCTATCGACTCAATGCCAAGTGGACCCCTCCAAACTAAGGTTCCAAAAGTAATAAAAGTCCCAAAGGGTCAATCTTATGTTCGAACTGAGAATCCAAAAGGGGAAATGGGTTATTATGTTATATCCGAGGGAGGGCTTGGACCATATAGGCTTAAAGTTAGAACCCCTTCTTTTAGCAATATTTCAATTCTTCCTGTTTTGCTTGAAGGGCAGTTGTTACCTGACCTAATAGCAATTATGGGCAGTTTAGATTTTGTCTTAGGAGATGTTGATAGATGATTGATGGATCACAGGTACTTGTTACAGCAGGCATAATTCTTGCTTTTGCATTAAATGGCGCAGTAATATTCACAATTCTTGATGTCAAAGGAGCATCATGGATGCAAAGACGACCGGGACCTCTTCATGTCGGTTTAAGAGGATTTATATTTCCATTGGCTGAGATTATCAAGTTTTTTCAAAAAGAAGATATAACTCCTACAAATGTGGACTCAGCAGTCTTCAAATGGGCACCAGCTTATGTACTTGCTTCCGTGTTCGGATTATTTGTTGTAGTTCCAATTAGCCCAACTTTAGTTGGTAGTGATTTAGACCTTGGAGTCTTCTATCTTCTAGCAATCAGCTCTTTGTCAACTCTTGGAGTACTTACGGCAGGATGGTCATCTGCAAACAAATATTCATTAATGGGTGGAATTCGTGCAGCAGGACAACTTATTGCTTATGAGCTTCCTCTGATCCTTGCAGTAGTTGGAGTAGTTATCCAAGCTGAAACAATGTCTCTTGTTGGAATAGTGGAAAAGCAAATTGAATTTGGACTTCCATTTGTTCTTTCTGGTCAAGGTTTGGCATTTTTAATATTTATGGTTGCTGCAACGGCAGAAATGATGAGAGTACCATTTGATATGCCAATTGGCGAGTCCGAACTTGTTAGCGGTTTTTTAACTGAATATTCAGGAGTAAGGTTCTTAATATTTTATATAGCGGAATATATGAATATGTTCGTTTTATGTGCTGTAGCTTCAACCCTATTCCTAGGTGGATATCATGTTCCGTTGCTACCTACTGAATGGGTAAATTTTTATGGCCCTGTTGTACTACTGACTAAGACTGTTTTATTAGGCTTTATTTTAGTTTTAGTTAGATGGTCATTTCCAAGATTTAGAGAAGACCAGCTTCAAAACTTGGCATGGAAAGTATTAATCCCCCTTTCCCTTTTAAATATCTTGATAACATCAATAATGAAAGTAGTTTTCTAAATGAGAAACTTTAGACCTAAGCTTCCCGGTTTTTTAACAGGAATGAAAATTCTATTATTTAATATGTTCAAGACTTTATCGCCGTTAAGCCCAAATCCTAATGTGAACTACCCGTTCGAAAAAGAAATAGTTGCACCAAGAGCAAGGGGAGTTATCGCACTTGACCAAGAAGCATGTACAAGTTGTATGCTTTGCGCTAGACAGTGCCCAGATTGGTGTATATATATAGAGGGCCATAAAGAATTACAACCACCCGCAAAACCTGGCGGAAGACAACGAAGTAGAGCTGTTTTAGACAGGTTTGATATTGATTACGCTCTTTGCATGTACTGTGGCATCTGTGTTGAGGTGTGTCCTTTTGACGCTCTTTTTTGGACACCTGAATATGAATATTCCGAATACAATATGGGGGATATGCTTCATGATAAAAACAGACTTGATCAATGGCTTGAAACAGTACCTGAAATTGAAGGTTTAGAAAGTTAATTATGGAAGCCCTAGATATTATTAGCTATTTTTTACTTTTGGGACTCTTATTAGCTGCAGTTAAAGTTGTAACAACCTCAAATGTTATTCACGCTGCAATTTCTTTAGTATTTACACTAGCTTTGACCGCAGGAACTTTTTTATTGCTATCAGCCGAGTTTGTCGCACTTGTAATAGTCCTTGTTTATATTGGAGCGGTAATTGTACTCTTCTTATTTGGAATAATGATTACAAGAGCTCCACTAGGACAAAATGCAGAATTAGATAACGAAAAAAATAAAGGGTTAGCTCTTGGTGTTTCTCTTTCCATTTTTGGAATTTTTTCATACGTGATGTTAAATACTTTTGACTCACAAATTAACACAACCAGTGGAACATCAACTGAGTTACTTGGAGAGATACTACTCAGTAGATTTGTATTTCCATTCGAAGTTGTATCTTTTGTATTACTAGCAGCTTTGATTGGTGGAATTACACTAGCACGACAAGATAACGCCCTCATGGATGAGAATCAAATATGAGTGTTCAACCATTCTTAATTGCTGCAGCTGGATTATTCTCAATCGGAATTTATGGAATTTTAGTCAGAAGGAATGTTGTTATGGTTCTTTTGTCAATTGAGTTAATTCTTAATGCAGTGAATATAAATTTTGTAGTTTTTGATGCGATGCTTAGAGATGCCATGCTTCAAGGGCAAATTTTTACTATTTTCATTATTACAATAGCTGCTGCTGAAGTTGGTATAGGTTTAGCGATTGTTTTGATGTTATTTAGAAATAGAAAAACTGCAAACATAAATGAATTTGATTTGATGAAATGGTAAATACTAATTTAATTTCTTTACTCGCTGAGGGAAAACCAACATTTACTGATGGCGGTATTGCTGCAGAATACACATGGTTAATTGTTGTTTTGCCATTTATAGCTGCACTTATAATTACTTTCTTTGGAAAATACCTGCCACTCAAAGGTGCTGAAATTGCACTCGCCACAATTGCTTTTATATTTGCTTTTAGTTCATATCTTCTCTATCTCAATGTGATAGAGGGTGTGGCATCAGAATTTTATATTAATGTCGGAAGCATAGGCTCATTCGATCTTGAATTTGGATGGGTAGTAGATGGCTTATCTATAATGATGTATTTTGTTGTTGGAACTGTGGCTACTCTTGTTTTCATTTATGCAACTAACTATATGAAAGGAGAAGTTCGTTATACATTTTTCTTCACTTCCTTGACCCTTTTTGCTGGAAGTATGTTGGTTCTAGTGTCATCCCCAACATTATTACAATTACTGATTGGATGGGAGCTTGTTGGTGTCTGTTCATATTTACTAATTGGTCACTATTGGGAAAATAAAGAAAATTCTTCAGCAGCCATGAAAGCATTTATAACAAACAAAATTGCTGATGTTGGTTTAATGATTGGAATTATTGTCCTAGCACTATCTACAGGAACTATGAGAATTAGCGAGATTCTTTATCAGTCAACACATGATTATCAATCTCTAAAATCTGTTGCTTATCTCGCTGGAGTTTTATTGTTTATAGGAGCTATGGGCAAAAGTGCTCAATTCCCACTTCATGTATGGTTACCAGATGCAATGGCTGGTCCTACACCAGTATCTGCGCTAATGCATGCTGCAACTATGGTTACTGCTGGAGTTTATTTATTAGCAAGAATGTTTCCTTTTTACCAAGGTATGGCCAGTCAAGCACTAGACGTAGTCTTACTCTTTGGTGTGGTTACTCTTTTTGCTGCAGGGTTGATAGCTATAGTTCAAGATGATTTAAAGAAAGTTTTAGCATATTCAACTGTAAGTCAGCTTGGTTATATGGTTGCTGCCATCGGTTCAGGTGCATATACTGCTGCACTATTCCATCTTTGGACCCATGCATTTTTTAAAGCATTATTATTTTTGGGTGCTGGTTCTGTGATTCACGCTGTACACACTAACAGCATGAGAGAAATGGGTGGACTCAGAAAGGAAATGCCAAGGACTTATATAACTTTTATCGTTGGAACAATAGCACTTGCTGGACTACCTCCACTCGCCGGATTTTTCTCAAAGGATGAGATACTTGCTTCTCTAAATCATGGTGGCTTTAGTACTTATTTTGCAATTGCGGTAGCTGGTGCATTTATTACAGCATTTTATATGACTCGAGCAGTTGTTCTAACATTCTTTGGTGACTATAGAGGTAGCGGACACCCACATGAATCTGACACAATGATGACAACACCTCTTCTTGTACTAGCTGGATTTGCCGTAGCAGCCGGCTGGGTAAACATTCCAGGTGTATACACAGGATTTACTGACTGGGTAACCACAAGAAAGAATCCAATAATTGAATATCATCCAGAGTCTTTTGACTACTTTGCACTTAGTAGCGGTCTAATTGCAGGTTTAGTTGGAATAGGACTAGCGTATTACGTTTACCAAATTCTTGGAAAACCGGAAGATGGAGACCAGAAGATTAAGATTGATTCTGTGTGGAAGTTACTTGAAAATAAATATTATTTGGACGATTTTTATTTTAAATTCATTATAAATCCAACAAAATCCACACTTGCAAATATTGTTGATAAGTTCAATACAAATATTTTAGACCGAACGGTAAATATGTTTGGAATAGCTGCTTCATATCTAGGTAACCTTGTTTATGAAAAATTTGATCAAGGAGGAATAGACAGGGCTTTGAATGCTTCTTCATCATCTACAGATGCCCTAGGTGCTAGAGTAAAACTCTTGCAAACTGGAAAAGCTCAACAGTATATTATGTATTTTTTAAGCGGTGTGATAGTAATTAGCTTATTAATTTTGTTAGTGTTATAGGAGGTAAAGTGGAAATAGTAACTAATAATTTTGAGTTTTTGGAAAACGGTTTGGGTTTAAGCCTTGTCGTATTTTTCCCACTAGTGAGTGCATTTATAGTTGCAATTTTGCCGAAAAAACAAGAACTGTTAATCAAACTAACAGCATTGGGTTCTTCACTAATTACTTTCATTCTTAGTGTTATTGTCGCAATCCAATTTGATTATTCTAAAGCTGAACAATTTCAATTAGGGAGCAAACTTTCCTGGATCGAGGCTATAAATTCGAATTATGAAATTGGAATTGATGGGATATCATTACCCTTACTCCTCCTTTCGACTTTTATTACAGTATTAGCAATAATTTATTCATTTGAACATCTTCCAGAACCTAAGAGTCCTAAAGGAATGATGGCTCTGATATTAATTTTAGAGACAGGAATGAATGGTACATTCGTTGCATTAGACCTAATACTCTTCTTTGTATTTTTTGAGCTAGTTCTATTACCTATGTATTTTATGATTGGTATATGGGGAGATAAAACAATGAGGTCTGTCGCAGGTCTTAAGAATGAAGTAGAGACACGTTTGTATGCGAGTATTAAGTTCTTTGTTTTCACTTTATTTGGATCTGCCTTCATGTTGCTTGGATTTTTAGGATTATATTTTCGAGGAGCAAAAACATTCAGTATTCCAGAATTAATTGAATTAGGTACAAGTGGAGCATTCACTGGAACCTTTGCAACGCTGGTTTTTGCAGTACTATTCTTAGGTTTTGCTGTGAAGGTGCCAATGTGGCCACTCCACACTTGGCTTCCAGATGCTCATACAGCAGCCCCTACAGTTGGTTCGGTTTTACTTGCTGCAATATTATTGAAACTAGGTTCCTACGGTTTTGTGAGAATTGCTCTTCCAATTCTTCCTGAACAAGCAAAAGCCTGGGCACCTGCAATTGCAATCTTATCTGCAATTGGAATAATTTATGGGTCTTTGGCCTGTCTTGCTCAAACAGACCTAAAGCGATTAATTGCTTTTTCATCAGTAGGTCATATGGGGTTCGTTATGCTTGGAATCTCTTCGTTAACTTCAATAGGAATAAATGCTGCAATGATTGGAATGGTTGCCCACGGTGTAATTACTGGATTACTATTCTTCCTATCTGGGTCGATGGCGCATACATATCACACTAGAGATATGGGAAGACTTGGTGGAAATATGAAACTTCTACCAAAAACAGGAGCCTTATTAGGATTTACAGCAATGGCATCCCTTGGTTTACCAGGACTTGCTGGTTTTTGGGGAGAATTTATGGCATTACTAGGTGCATATAATCCACTTCCTGGATTGAACATTGCAATTTTTAGAACATCAATGGTTGCTGGGGCAATAGGTACAGTTTTAACAGCTGGCTATCTTCTCTGGATGCTACAAAGGGTAAACCTAGGTGAACCAAATGAAGAGTGGAAAGATAAAGAGCTCCATGACGCAGATGCCTATGAGCTTGCTGCTTGGATACCGTTGGTGATTTTAACAATACTTATAGGTGTATTTCCTAAGTTAATTTTTGGATCTACAAATGATGCTGTAATCAGTTTGGTTACCAAAGCATTTGGAGGCTAATATTTCAATAAATTACTTTGCAATTTCTAGTGAACTAATTGTAGTTTTTACAATCATTGCCACAATATTTTTTGATCTTCTTTTACCTCGAAAATCAAAATTTTATGTTGCATTAGTTGCATTGCTAGGCTCTCTTGTGTCATTTATCCCACTTATTTTCCAGTGGGTTAATTATGAGAATGCCTTAGTTCTTTTTGAAGGAAGCTATATAGTAGACAAATTTTCATTAATCCTAAAAGGACTATTCATTCTTGTTACATATTTAACATTCCTGCTTTCAATAAATTTCATTGAAAGTGATAGGTATTATCAAGGGGAGTACTACTACTTACTTTTAAGCTCACTCCTTGGTGCACTTGTAGTTGCCTCATCTAGAGATATGTTGACTTTGTTCATTGGTATTGAGCTTGCTTCTGCTCCAATGTTTTTACTTTCAGGCTGGAAAAAGGGTGACCAAAAATCAAATGAAGGGGCAATTAAATTCTTCTTACTAGGAGTGCTTTCAGCATCACTCATACTTTACGGCTTTTCTCTACTTTATGGTTTGACTGGAGAATTAATTTTTTCTGAAATATCAAAAATATTATTGGTAAAAAATCTTTCTACATCTCCAGCAGCTTTATTAAGTGCTATGTTGATTTTAGCTGGAATTGGTTTCAAAATTTCTGTGGTACCCTTTCACTCTTGGGCACCTGACACGTATGAAGGATCGCCATTACCTGTGACTGCATATCTATCAGTAAGCTCTAAAGCAACAGGTTTTGTTGCTCTAATGATTATTCTTACAAAGATTTATCCAGAGTCTGGCTCAAGTTGGGGTATAGTTCTGGTAATTATTTCTGGATTGACAATGTTTATAGGGAACCTTTCTGCACTTCAGCAATCTAACCCAGTAAGACTTTTAGCTTACTCTTCAATAGCTCAGGCTGGGTTTATTTTAGCTCCATTAGCAATCTCAGGAATATCAGGAGATTATGAAGATGGCATATATGCTAGTGTGACTTATTTAATTATTTATGCGTTTATGAACTTGGGAGCATTCCTAGTAGTAAATGTACTAATTAATACAAGTGGCAGTAATGATATATATGAATGGGGAGGTCTATCAAAACACCAACCTTTAACTGCTATTTTTGCAACAGTATTTTTCTTTTCACTTGCTGGAATACCCCCATTAGGAGGATGGTTTGCAAAATTTGTAGTATTCAGAAGCCTACTAAGTTCTGGTGAAATTTTTGGAATAACCTTGGCTGTCATCGGTGCAATAAATGCCGTTATTGGCCTAGTCTTTTATGCTAGGATTTCGAAGATAATTTGGATGGATGCCCCTTCCGAAAATATTACTGTAACTACTAAAAATACACTTTTGAGTCCCTTAAAAGTTGTCGGATTTATAAGCCTTGCGATTACATTTATGGCTGGCATCTTTCCAAACTTATTTTCTTACCTTGGTAACGCTGCTTCATTATTTTTAAATAGTTAATCAGGTTGACCAACAATAATTTTATAAGCTATCTTCAAAACAAGTATCAGAGAGATTTCTTTTACTTTGATGAATACATGGACGAATGTCTTTACTCCGAATTTGGCTTTTTTAACACAACAAAGGTTCGGTCAAATAAAGATGGTGACTTTTTAACCTCACCTGAAGTTTCGGAATACTTTGGTTTTTTTATTTCAAATTTTATTAATGAAAACAGCATAAAAAAAAATATACTAGAAATAGGTGCAGGAACTGGCTCCCTTGCGTCACAGGTTGAAAAGTTTTCTAACAAGAAGCCTATTGTCATAGAGAAATCCAAAACTGCTTTCCAGTTTTTAAAAAATAACGAGTTTAATGTTTATAAATCTATAGAGTCTGTGCCAAACCAAGAAATTGATTTAATTTACATGAATGAGGTGCTCGACAATATTCCATGTGCAGTTGCTTTAAATGTAAATAATGAATGGTTTGAAAAAATTATTAGACTAGAAGAGGATTCATTAACTTACGATCTTTTACCAATAAGGGAAATAAATTTAGCATGGATTACGAATAACAATATAAATCCAATTGAGGGTATAGAAATTGAAATTCAAAGAAACTCTACTGAATATCTCAAGAACCTTATTTCAAAATTCAAGCCAAAATATTTTATTATTTTTGATTATGGGTATGAATTTTATGAAAGAGAAAATAAACCGTATAAATCTTTAATAAGGACCTATAAAGACCACCACCTCTCTGGAGAGACAATTCTTCAGCCTACATCTACGGATATTACCTACGATGTAAATTTTTCAAGTGTTGAAAGTTTTTTAAAAATAGAAGATTACACAGTAAAGCTAACCTCTCAAAAAGAATTTATTTATCAGAATGGTTTTGAGGAATTGTATAAAGAAATCCAAGCTGATTTTCAGAAAGCTGATGGAATGCATAAATTAACTCTGAAAACACATTTAGTTGGCCTTGAGGCAATCAATAATAATAGAGGGTTAGGCGGTTTCAAGGTTGCAGTTGCAAAAAAATTATAAATAGCATCATTTATAATCAAAGTATGAATCAAATAAAAACAACAATACTATTAACGCTGATGAGCTTAGTTGTTCTTTTTACAGCTCAAACATTAGGATATAATTTAATATTTTCAATATTTCTTGCTGGTATTTTCAACTTTTTTATTTATTTTTATTCTGGCAAAATTGCATTATCTTCAACAAAGGCAGAAAAAATTGCTGAAGGAGAGTACGAAGAAGTCACTGGCATTGTTAAGTATTTAACTCAGAAAGAAAAAATGCCTATGCCGGATCTTTATATAATTAAGAATGACCAGCCCAATGCATTTGCTACTGGTAGAAATCCTAAAAATGCAAGTGTTGCTGTTACAACAGGGATCTTAAAGGTCTTAAATAGAGATGAACTTGAGGGTGTATTAGCTCATGAAATTTCTCACATCAAAAATAGGGACATTTTAGTATCCAGCATGGCGGCTATGCTAGCATCTACAATTTCATTCATGTCTAGAAGTGTTTTTTGGGGTGGTGGCAACAGAAATAGAAACACACATCCGTTATTTTTTATTGTTGCATTAGTAGCTGCTCCATTAGCTTCAGTTATAATTCGTATGGCCATATCAAGAACCCGCGAATTTGGGGCTGATAAAACTGGTTCAAGTATTTCTGGAAACCCTTTAGCTCTTGCATCAGCACTAGAGAAGATTGAAAAATATTCAAAACTTCCAATGCATGTGAACCCCGCCGTAAGCCAGCTTTTCATTTCTGACCCTTTAAAAGCTTTAACAGGAGGAGGAATGAGAAAATTATTTTCAACCCATCCCCCAACAGCAGAGAGGATAAGACGACTAAAGGAGGACGCTAGTGGTATTCGGTATAGGTAAAGAGATACAAGAAGTTCTTCCTGAAAATTTAGAAAATCTTTTAAGTGAAGGTTATAAATTGATAGATGTAAGAGAACAAGATGAGTGGGATGCAGGACATCATGAAGAAGCTAAGCATGTACCTATGGGAACAATTCCAGAAAAAATTAATGATTTTAATAGTGATGAAAAATATATCATAATCTGTCGATCTGGAGGACGTTCAGGAAGAGTATGTTCTTTTATGGAAGAAGAAGGACTTAGTCCTTTGAATTTAAAAGGAGGAATGAATAAGTTATCTCCAGCTTCTAAAAAAATAGTAAATTCTAATGGCGGTATTGGAACAGTCATCTAAAATCAATTTGTGATAATTTGTATTGGCAACGCAATGGTTGACTCTCTTCAAAAAATAGATGAAGAGGTAATTAATCAGCTTCAACTCAATAAAGCCAGGATGACTCTAGTGGATAAAGATAGATCTAATGTTCTCCTGGAAGTAATGTCTAATCCAATACAGGCGGCTGGTGGTTCAGCAGCCAACACAGCTTATTGGGCAGCGCAACTTGGGGGTGAAGTAGGTTTTATTGGAAAAATCTCAAATGATGATCTTGGAAAGCAATTTAAAGCAAGTGTTAAAAAATCAGGTCTTAAAGACTTCACTGTATTTGAAACTGAGGAAAATCAAACTGGACACTGCGCAATTTTTATTACTCCAGACGGTGAGAGAACCATGAACACCTATTTAGGAGCTGGTGCATTTCTTACAATCAAAGATTTAAATGAAGATGCAATCAAATCTGCTGAAATTCTTTATATGGAAGGTTATCTTTGGGATAAACCAACAAGCAAGGAAGCTTTTTTGTACGCTGCAAAATTGAACAAATTATCGGGTGGCAAGAACGCAATTACTTTATCAGATGTATTTTGTGTTGAAATGCACAGGGAGAGTTTTATTGAATTCATTAAAGATAGTATTGATTTTGTATTTTGTAATGAAGAAGAGATTACGGCACTCACCATGAAGAATTCAACTGATGAAGCAATCGATTTTTTCCTAGATCAGTTTCCTGATGTTGAAGAACTTGTTTGTACATTAGGGCCAAAAGGAGCATTAGTAATTAGTAATGGAAAAAAAGTTCACTACCAGGCAACTGAAGCGGAAGTTGTAGACAAAACTGGTGCAGGAGATTACTTTGCTGCAGGTTATCTATACGGCATACAAAAGCAGCTTACAAAAGATGAATCCGCTGATATTGCTAACAGAAGTGCAGCATACGTGATTAGTGAAGTTGGAGTAAGGCCAAATAAGAAATTTTCTTAACTTCTCCACCCGATAATCTGGTAAATAACTCTTTCATCTCCATCAAAGTTTGGAAGATAAATATTATCTGTCAATAACTTTATTGGATCGTATTTCTTATTCTTTGAAAAAAATAATATGTTATTTTCTGTATCTAATGCAACAATATTTTTTCCATCTGGAGACCATCTTAAAGACTCAAAGTAATAATTTGTGGGAGCTTGCGTAGTAAAAACTTCGATGATCTCGGAATCTTTCTGGTAAAAAATACTAGCTGTTCTTGCACTTGTTTCTCTCATCTCCCAAGGAGTGAGTAGTTTTTCTCCTAATACATTAATTTCATACATGTTTCGATTACTTGAAATGTTTTTTGTGTCTGTTTCCTTAACTCCGCTATTTTTGATGTCAATGATTAAAGCCATTTCTGAGTTTGTTGAGTTGTCCCAGTACCTTAAGATTATATTTCCATCTTCATCTATCTCTGGATCAGTCAAATAAAAATCGTAGGAGTATTGATAAAGGTCACTTTTGCAGATTACTTTTTCTTCTTTTATTGGCGCAATAGAAATGTCTATCTTTAAAATGCATTCGTCAACAATATCTGGTGCGGGTGGAATTATATTTCTACTTTCTATTCCTACTGAGAAAAATATTGAACCCTGCAATGATTGATTTATTTCAGTATCGTAAGTAGGTAAAGGTATTATTCCAAATAAAGCAACCAAACCTACAGAAATTAGCAAGACTATCAAAGACTGTAAAAGTGTGGCTCTTTTATTCAAGACTCTTTCCTTAGATTCTCTCTTAGTGAATTTAAGTAAAGCCCTACTGTAATTAATACGCCACCAACAATAAATAAAACAAGTGGAGGCCAAATATTATTAGGTAACAACTCAGAAATAAGTCTTGGTAAATTTATTATCAACCCAAGACCGCCTACATAAAAAATAACTTGCTCTGAGAGCTTTATACTTATCCATATGTAAAACAATGAACCAACAATTAAAATAATTATTTTTATGACTTCATAGCTTGAAAGCAAATTCTCTGTAATCGTAATAACACCAATAGCGATATTTACTGAAGACAAGAAGTAACCAAGCCAACTTGGCTCTAGTAAATTTGAATAAGTATTTAACCCCCAAACCAACCCAACAGTAGCAATAAACAGACCAATTCCCCAAGGTTCAACATTTCTAAGAAATAGATTTCCAATACTACCTAGAAAAAATATAAGTGAGTAAAACAAAGTTATGTGCTGAAAAATTTCAAGGGTCAACTTATACAAATATCCTGAATAAATTAAAACTAATGATGAAGTTATCAAAATTGTTACATCTTCGGAGACATTGAACATAAGTGTGTTTTCTAAAATATTGATTAAAAAAATTGCCGAAGCGCTAAACGAGACTGTTGAAACAAGATACAAGAATGATGCAACTCTTTCATTAGATTTAAAGATAAACAGTTTTTGTTTATCAATTTGTTGACTGTAGCCACCAGCAAAAAATAAAAACCATGTTGTTGCCAATAACAACAAAAGTTGTGCCCAGTAGGATAAATTTTGCCAAATTAGGGGGAGTGTTCCTATTAAACCTGAAAGAAGAAAAAAACCTCCAATTATTGTCAAGGCTCTTGCTGTTTTTGATTTTTGTGAAGGACTGTTTGTTTCGTCGAAATTTTTAATTTCTTCATACGACTTTTGATCTAGTATTTCATTTTCAACTAGGTTTTCCAAAAAATTCTTAATTTTTTTATCCACGTAATTAGCATAATGATTTATATTTTCATCTCACTAATTTTTTTATATAATCTAAACTTTAAAGAGACTTTATTGTTACGCCGAGATGCCCGAGCGGCCAAAGGGAGCAGACTGTAAATCTGCCGGTTATGCCTTCGTAGGTTCGAATCCTACTCTCGGCACTGGCCCTCTTAGCTCAGTAGGTAGAGCACTTCCATGGTAAGGAAGAGGTCTCCGGTTCAAATCCGGAAGAGGGCTCAGAAAACAATAAAAACTAAATGGCGGCGTAGCTCAGTTGGTAAGAGCGCACGACTCATAATCGTGAGGTCGGCAGTTCAAGTCTGCCCGCCGCTACAAAACGAAAGGAAGAAAAAAATGGCTTCAGATAAAAGACCACCATTAACAATGGTTTGTACTGAGTGTAAAGCTCAAAACTATGTTACAACAAAAAATAAGACTAACGTGCCTGACAGAATGGAGTTTAATAAATACTGTTCTACGTGTAGAAAGCATGTCTTGCACAGAGAAAAAAGGTAGAAATTTCTTTATTTCCATTTATCCTTACATATATAAATGAATAACGTAACAAAAATTAATAACTTCAATGAAGATACGTCTAATTCAGAGTTAGTCAAGAAATCACAGGGTGGTGACAAAGCAGCATTTGAAATGCTGGTTCACAGGCATCAAGATTTAGTTTTCTCCCTCGCATTTAAACTTACTGGAAATAAAGAACTTGCAAACGATGTAGGCCAAGATGCTTTTATTAGAGCTTGGGAAGCTATTGATAAATTTAGAGGTGATTCTACGTTTAGTACATGGATATACCGAATAACTGTTAATACTGCTTGGACTCTTCGAAAAAAAGCCAAGAAACATTACTCACTTAACATTGAGGACACGCAAGAACCCGTAGTAATTGATGAAAAAAATGATCCAGAATTAATTGCAATAAATTCTGATTTATCTTCTGTATTAAGAAAAGCATTAGATCAAATTCCCTTAGAACAAAGAATCATTGTCGAATTAAAAAACATAGAAGGTCGCTCTCATAAAGAAATAGCAGAGTATTTAGACATTAGTGTCACAGCAGCAAAGGTACGACTACACAGAGCTCATCAAAAATTAAGAACAATACTGGAGGATGTAGAGGCATGAAAGAATTTTATAGAGACTTAAAATACAAAGCTGTTTGTCGAAGAAAAAGAAATCAGATGATAAAAACTTATCTTGGAGGAGTTTATTTTCAATTTGATTCGGATAATCATGTTCAGTATTGCTTAAAATGTCAAACTGCCGGCAAAAGATATAGAGCTTTTAGAGAAGAACTAGAAAATGAAGTTCAGGTTGAGGTGGAGGTGCCGGATGATTTTACATCTCGAGTAATGTCATCATTAGATAAAAAAGTAAAAACCACTACTAATAAAGGTACAAAAATAATACTATTGACACTACTTGGATTAATGTCTTTAGTAATATTGGTCTTTGGGCTAAAGCGCTCATCTAATGAGTTAGATAAAGAGTAAACTTAGGGGTGTAGCTCTAATTGGCAGAGCGCGGGTCTCCAAAACCTGAGGTTGTGAGTTCGAGTCTCACCGCCCCTGCAAGAGGAAAATTATGAATGAAATGAATAGAGAAATGAGAAGGATGTCCGAACGTGAAGAACGTTTGGCCAAAAAAGCTGATAGAAATATCGGTAAATTTAATAATGAAGAAAAGGTTTCTAGATTTAAAAGAATCTCTATTTACCTCGGTGAAGTAAGAACTGAATTAAAAAGGGTTAATTGGCCATCTGTTGACACTTTATCTACATTTACAATTGTGACAATTGTAACGATTGTAGCAATGACGTTATTAATTTTTGGAATGGACTTTGGTTTTAAAAATACTTTGATTAGCCTGTTATCTTCTGGAGGATAAATATGAACGACGAAATTTTAGTAGAAGAGACTGAAGAAGTCTTAGAAGATTTTAATGCAAATGTGCATCCATACGACCTTCCAGGAGAGTGGTTCGTCTTGAATGCACAATCTGGACATGAAAAAAAAGTTAGAACCAACATCCTTACACGCATAAAAAACTTACATCTTGATGATAAAGTTTATGAAGTAGTTATCCCGACAGATGAAGTAGTCGAAATTAGAAACGGGAAAAAAGTCAATGTTGAAAAGAAGACTTTTCCTGGTTATGTATTAGTTAGAATGGATCTCGACGATACCACATGGTATGAAATTAGAAACACTCCATCAATAATTGGATTTGTCGGTTCAGGTAAAATGCCTATATCTTTGTCTAGGAGAGAAATAGAAAGAATTCTTGGAACAAACGAAGAAGTAGAAGTCAAAAAAGAGTCACCAAAATTCAAACCTGATTTCGAAGTTGCAGAAACTGTAAGAGTTACTACAGGACCATTCGCAGATTTTAATGGAATAATTGAAGAAATAAATTTAGATCAATCAAAAGTTACAGTATTAGTTAATATATTTGGACGAGAAACACCAGTTGAGTTGGGTTTCACAGATATTGTTAAAAATTAAGGAATAAAAATGGCTAAAGAAGTAAAAGCAAAATTAAAACTACAGATTCCTGGGGGAGGAGCCACACCTGCTCCACCTGTTGGTTCAGCACTAGGTCAATATGGTGTTAATATAATGGACTTTGTCCAAGCATTCAACAATGACACTGCTAGTCGCCAAGGTGAAACTGTTCCTGTTGAAATTACAATTTTTGAAGACAATTCATTTACATTTGAGACTAAGACTGCTCCAGCCTCATATCTTATTAAAAAAGCAATAGGACTTGATTCTGGGTCAGCAGAGCCTCATAAAGTTAAAGTTGCATCAATTACAAGAGATCAACTCAAGACTATTGCTGAAGCAAAAATGGAAGATTTGAATGCCAACGATATAGATATGGCAATAAACATTATTGCAGGTACAGCCAGATCTATGGGTGTTACAGTCGAAAAGTAGAAAATAATATATTTGGGAGACTTAAGTCGTTTGTACCAAAAGGAGAATAATGAAAAAATACGGAAAAAAATATAACGAAGTCAAAAAAAATATTCCTTCTGATAAACAAACAGTTTCAGATGCACTTCAAATTTGTAAAGATAGCGCTAATGCAAATTTTGATGAATCTGTAGATGTTGTATTTTCATTAGGGATAGACACTAAGGCTGCAGAGGAAAATATAAGAACCACAGTATCTCTTCCACACGGAAATGGGAAGACAATTAAAATCGCAGTATTTGCAGGAGGAGAGGCTTTAACAGAAGCAGAAAAAGCCGGTGCAGACATTGTTGGCGGCAAAGAGTTAGCTACAAAAGTTGCCTCCGAAGAAAAACTTGATGTTGATTTAGTTATATCAACTCCAGAAATGATGGCGGAGGTAGGTCAGCTCGGAAAAATACTTGGACCTCAAGGTTTAATGCCAAATCCAAAAACTGGAACGGTTACTCCTAATGTTGCTAAAGCTGTTGAAGACTTTAAAAAAGGTAAAGTTGAAATTAAAAATGATAAATTAGGCAACGTTCACTTGTCTATTGGAAAAGTATCATTTTCTGCTGATGATTTAAAAACTAATCTTGATGAAGTTATAGCTGTCATTACAAGGGCAAAGCCTGCTTCTTCCAAAGGAGAATATATCAAATCAGTCCATGTCTCATCTACTATGGGACCATCAGTAGCCGTAGATATTAATTTATAATTCTATTTGCTGATAAATTCAATTAGGGTATATTGTTTAGATACAACTTAAACCAAAGACCGATAGTGGGAAACTTTAAATATCTATCGCAGGTAAATTACCTAGTCCTTGGTTTGCAAGGATTTTTTTATGGTTAGACAAGATAAAGCAGATAAAGTAAAAGAACTAGAACAACTCTTCAGTTCGGCTAACGCATTGGTTTTAGCTGAATATAGGGGTTTAACTGTTACTCAACAGACAAAACTAAGAAGAGAATTAAAAAATGCAGGCGCAACTTTTAATGTTGTAAAGATGTCTCTTGCAAAAAGAGCAGCCGAAAATATAGGTTATGAGTCAATTCTAGAACACTTTTCTGGACCAACAGGAGTTACAGTAATTGAGTCAGATCCCGTTGAAGCTGCAAAAGTTCTTAAGCAATTTTCAAAAGATAACCAATCTTTTGTTGTTAAGGGTGGATTAATGGAATCAGAGCCACTAACAATTGACCAAATTGATATTCTTGCATCAATAGAAACCAGAGATGTGCTTTTGGCTAAAATTGCAGGTGGTTTCAATGCACCTCTAACCATGATGGCAGTAGGCCTTAAAGGTATATTAAACAAATCCGGTTATGCTTTTAAAGCGTTGTTAGAAACAAAAGAAGCAAATCCAGAATTAAGTTCAGAAGCGAAACAATCTGATTCTTCCAATGAAGAATCAGAGGATGTAAATAAAGAGGAGGAATAACAATGGCAAAAATGACAACAGAAGAGTTGTTATCTGTCTTTGAAGAAATGTCAGTTTTAGAATTGAAAGAATTCTTAGACTCATTTGAAGAGAAATTTGACGTTACTGCAGCAGCTCCTGTAGCTGTAGCAGCAGCTCCAGCAGGTGGAGATGGCGGATCAGAAGAAGCAAAAGATTCTTTTGATGTTGTCCTCACTGAAGCTGGTGGACAGAAAATACAAGTCATTAAAGAAGTAAGAGGACTAACAAGTCTTGGTCTTAAAGAAGCCAAAGAACTTGTAGATGGTGCTCCTTCTGACATACTTAAGGGCGCTTCAAAAGAAGATGCTGATAAAGCTAAAGAAGCTCTTGAAGGTGCCGGTGCTACTGTAGAACTCAAATAATTTAACATTATTTGTTTGCTTAAATAAGAAGTACTTATATACTTTATCCTTCGGGTTATTGTTATTAATTTTTAGGAGGCTTGTTGTCCGCTGTTCAGAATTCTAGACTTTCGTTTGCTAAGATACCGAAAGTTCTTGACATTCCAGATTTATTAATTATCCAAAAAGAATCATTTAAATGGTTCTTAGAAGAAGGCCTAAACGACATACTTAGTGAAATCTCACCTATTGAGGATTTTTCTGGTCGTTTTTCACTTGAGTTCTTAGAGCATTTCTTTGAGGGACCTTTAAAGAGTCTTGAAGAATGTAAAATCACAGATTCTACTTATTCCCAACCTCTCTATGTAAGAGCACAGTTCTTAGATAGAGAAACCGGTCAAATAAAACAACAAACTGTTTTCTTGGGTGACTTCCCAATCATGACTGACACAGGATCATTTGTAATTAATGGAACTGAAAGAGTAATAGTAAGCCAACTAGTAAGATCACCCGGTGTTTATTTTTCACAAGAAATAGATAAAACATCAGATAAAGAAATTTTTATAGGAAAAATGATTCCAGGCCGAGGAGCTTGGTTAGAGTTTGATACAGATAAAAGAGACACAATTGGCGTAAGAGTTGATAGAAAAAGACGTCAACACATCACTGCTTTTTTAAGAGCACTTTACGCTGTAGATCCATCTCAATGGGGAAAGTATAAAATTGAAACCAAAGAGGATGCAATAGACATTTTTGGAGATTACCCATCTATTCAAAACACAATTGAACGTGACCCAGACACAACTCCAGAATCTGCACTAATTGATTTATACAGAAAATTGAGACCTGGAGAACCTGCAACAGTTGAATCTGCAAGAAACTTAGTAAAGCAAATGTTTTATACAGCAAAACGATATGACTTAACAAAAGTTGGTAGATATAAGGTTGAACAAAAACTAGGAAGAGACTACGGAGAAAAAGATGCCGAGTCTTACACAACAGAAGTCGACGGAATGTTAAGAATTGATGACATGATTGACTCTATAAAGTATGTTATTGCTTTACATGCTGGAGAAAAATCAATTACAAACAATCTTGGTAGAGATATAACAGTAAGGCTTGATGACATAGATCACTTTGGAAACAGAAGAATTAGAACAGTTGGTGAACTTGTTCAGAACCAAGTCAGAGTAGGTTTGAGTCGACTTGAAAGAGTTGTTAGAGAGAGAATGACTACTCAAGAACCAGAAGCTATAACTCCACAGTCTTTGATAAATATTAGACCTATTCAAGCATCATTAAAAGAATTTTTTGGTACAAGTCAATTAAGTCAGTTCATGGACCAGCCAAATCCAATAGCTGCATTGACACACAGAAGAAGACTTTCTGCTTTAGGACCTGGTGGACTTTCTAGAGAAAGAGCTGGTTTTGAAGTTAGGGACGTACATCCATCTCATTACGGTAGAATGTGTCCAATTGAAACTCCTGAAGGTCCAAATATTGGACTCATTGGAACACTTGCTACTTACGGAAGAGTAAACAAATTCGGATTTATAGAAACTCCTTACTGGAAAGTAGAAAATGGCGTTGTTAAAACAAACAAAGCTGTTTATCTTACTGCTGCTCAGGAAGACGAGTACACTATTGCTCAAGCTAATGCACCAATTGATGAAAACGGAAATTTTCTAAATAAAAGAGTTTTGTGTAGAAAAACCGAAGGTGAAGTTGCGTTCGTTTCTGATAAAGATATAGACTTCATGGATGTTAGCCCTAAGCAAATTTGCTCGGTAACAACTGCGTTGATTCCATTTTTAGAGCACGATGACGCAAACAGAGCGCTCATGGGTTCAAACATGCAAAGACAGGCTGTTCCATTAATTAAAACAGAAGCTCCATACGTTGGAACAGGTATGGAGGAAAATGTTGCAAGAGATTCAGGTGAAGCACTTGTATCTCCAGTTGCTGGTGAAGTAGTTGGTGTCAGTGGTGATGAAATTGTAGTAAAAGAAAATACCACAAATAAGAAACATACATTTGAGGTTAGAAAATTTAAAAGATCAAATCAAGCAACATCAGTTAACCAAAAACCTCTGGTCAAAGTTGGTCTAAAAGTAAAACCGGGAGATGTTCTTGCTGATGGACCAAGTACTCAAGGTGGAGAATTGGCATTAGGTAAAAACTTACTAGTTGCTTACATGCCTTGGGATGGATATAACTTTGAAGATTCAATTGTTATTTCCGAACGACTTGTAAAAGAAGATGTCCTTACCTCAGTACATATTGCAGAACACGAAGTTGAAGCAAGAGATACAAAACTCGGTGAAGAAGAAATAACAAGAGATATTCCCAATGTAGCAGAAGAGGTTTTGATGGATTTAGATGAGATGGGAATCGTCAGAATTGGTGCTGAAGTTACTCCAGGTGATTATCTAGTAGGCAAAGTTACTCCAAAAGGTGAAACAGAGCTAACCCCTGAAGAAAGACTTTTAAGAGCAATTTTTGGTGAAAAAGCAAGAGAGGTAAGAGATACTTCATTAAGGGTTCCACATGGTGAGCGAGGAAAAGTTATTGATGTACAAATTTTAAAAAGAGATGATGGAGCAGACCTACCTCCAGGAGTTAATCAAAAAGTAAGAGTTTATGTAGCAATTCAAAGAAAAATTCAGGTCGGCGACAAGCTTTCTGGAAGACATGGAAACAAAGGTGTCATATCAAAAATTAATCCAATAGAAGATATGCCTTTTATGGAAGATGGTACCCCAGTCGACATTCTTCTTTCACCACTTGGTGTTCCAAGTCGTATGAATTTAGGACAAATATTAGAAACTCATCTCGGTTGGGCAGCCGATCAAGGTTGGAATGAGTTTAAAGGTAAAACAGCTGCATCAAAAGGGGCAAAACCCGGGACATTAATAAGCACTCCAGTTTTTGATGGTGCTAACGAAGACGAAATTCATGAAATATTAAAAAATGTCAATGAGAACAGAGATGGTAACCAAATGGTTGATGTCAATGGTAAAGCTACTCTTTATGATGGTAGAACTGGTGAGGCATTTGACTCTAAAATCACAGTTGGATATACATATATATTAAAATTAATTCACTTAGTTGATGAAAAAATCCATGCTAGATCAACAGGTCCTTACTCAATGATTACCCAGCAACCTCTCGGAGGTAAAGCACAATTTGGTGGACAAAGATTTGGTGAGATGGAAGTATGGGCTTTGGAAGCATATGGAGCTAGTTATGCATTACAAGAACTACTCACAATTAAGTCTGATGATACTGTTGGAAGAGTTAAAGTCTATGAGTCTATTGTTAAAGGTGACAATATTCCAGAACCAGGTATTCCAGAGTCATTTAAAGTGCTTCTAAAAGAAATGCAAAGTTTGTGTTTAAATGTAGAGATACTTTCTGCTGGTGAAGAAATTTCAATGAAAGAAATTAGTGATGAATATGTTAAAACTGCAGAAACATTAGGTATTGATATGTCAAGACCAGAGCAAGATGAACCGGAGATATAAAGATTATGGAAAAAATATTTGATGAATTAAGTATAAGTCTGGCAACATCTGATCAAATGAGAAGCTGGTCTTTCGGGGAAGTAAAAAAACCAGAAACAATTAACTACAGAACACTGAAGCCTGAAAAAGATGGCCTATTTGATGAAAGAATTTTTGGCCCAACTAAAGATTGGGAATGTTCTTGTGGTAGATATAAGAGAATTCGCTATAGAGGTATTGTTTGTGAAAGATGTGGAGTAGAGGTCACAAGGAGAGAAGTAAGACGAGAAAGAATGGGCCATATTGAATTGGCTGCTCCAGCTACACATATATGGTATTTCAAAGGTGTTCCTAGTAGGCTGGGTTACTTTTTGGACATGTCTCCAAAAGAGCTTGAAAAAGTAATATATTTTGCAGCCTACTTAGTAGTTTCAATTGATGATAAAAAACGAACCAAGGACTTAAGCGAACTCGAAGAAGCTGTAGTGGCAGAATGTGAAATCGTCGAGGAAGATCATCAAGAGTGGGAAGCTAAAAGAATTAAGCAAATGAATGTTGAGCTCAAAGCTATGGAGAATGGAAAAGTTCCAGAAGCTGAAGTTCAATTACGAAAAAAAGAAATTGAAAAAGAAATAAAACAAAAAAAAGCTAAGTCTGATGATGAAATAAAAATTATTGAAGAAGCATTTTCAACACTTAAAACTTTAAAACCTAAAACATTAATCGAAAACGATACTTTATGGCGTGAAATGATTGATAAATATGATAAGTATTTTACTGGAGGAATGGGTGCCGAAGCAGTGCGTGAACTTGTTCAGCTAGTTGACTTAAAAGCCGAAATGGATAAATTAAAGTCTGACTTAGATTCTAAATCTGCCCAGCGTAGACAAAGAGCAATTCAAAGAATGAAAGTAATTAAACCCTTCGCAGATGGAAAGAACCCTCCAGAGGCAATGATTTTAGAAGTTATTCCAGTAATACCACCCGAGCTTAGGCCTATGGTTCAGCTAGATGGTGGTCGTTTTGCAACATCTGACTTAAATGACTTGTACAGAAGGCTCATTAATAGAAATAATAGGTTAAAAAAATTAATTGAACTTGGTGCACCAGAAATAATTATAAGTAATGAAAAAAGAATGCTTCAAGAGTCAGTTGATGCACTCTTTGATAACGGTAGAAGAGGAAGAGCAGTTGCTGGAGCAGGTGGAAGGGGACTTAAGTCTCTTTCAGACATGCTAAAAGGTAAACAAGGTAGATTTAGACAAAACCTATTAGGAAAAAGGGTAGATTATTCAGCCCGTTCAGTTATAGTTGTTGGTCCTCACCTACAACTTCAACAGTGTGGGTTACCCAAGATGATGGCGTTAGAATTGTTCAAACCATTCGTTATGAAAAGACTTGTAGAATTAGGGCTAGCTCAAAACATTAAATCTGCAAAGAGAATGGTTGAAAGGTCTAGAGCACAAGTATGGGATGTTTTAGCTGAAGTTATTGAAGAACATCCAGTACTTCTTAACAGAGCCCCGACTTTGCATAGGCTAGGAATTCAGGCTTTTGAACCTATTTTAGTTGAAGGGAAAGCAATCCAAGTTCATCCACTTGTCTGTGAGGCTTTTAATGCTGATTTCGATGGAGATCAAATGGCTGTTCACGTACCTTTATCTGCAGAAGCACAGGCAGAAGCCAGAGTTTTAATGTTGGCAACAAACAATGTACTTTCACCTGCAAGCGGTAATCCAATTGTTTCACCTAGTCAAGACATGGTTATTGGTTTGTACTATATAACAGAATGTTATGAAGATTTAGAAAATGCAAAGATGGCGTTTGTCGATTCCAATGAAGCAGAACAAGCATATGAGGCGGGCCATATTAAGTTACAAACACCAATAAAAATCCGTGTAGGAGAATTAGCTGGAGATCCACAGCTACATAGTCAGTTAAAGAATAGGTTTAGTGAACTTACAACAGAAACCCCTGTTGATGGAAATGCATTGATAAACACAACACTTGGAAGAGTTTACTTTAACTCAGTACTTCCTAAAGACTTTCCATATATTCAAGCTAAAGTTAGAAAAAATGAAATGAAAAAAATTATTTCTGAAATCATCGAGAGGTACAACAAAGCAGAATTAAGAGAATTTTTAGACGCTATGAAAGATGTAGGATTCAAATATGGTGCAAAAGCTGGATTGAGTGTAGCCATGACTGATGTAAAAACTCCTCCAAGTAAAAATCAAATATTAGAAAAATATGAGAGTGAAGCAGAGAAGGTAGAGAAACTCTTTAATGATGATGTAATCACTGAAAATGAGAGAAAGCAAAAAATAATTGAAATCTGGACTGAAGCCACAGATCAAGTCCAGTACGCAATGAGTGCTGAGTTAGAAGCTGATGAATTTAACCCTGTTGACATGATGGTTAAATCAGGTGCTAGAGGAAACATGATGCAGGTACGACAACTTGCAGGAATGAGGGGCTTAGTAGCTAATCCAAAAGGTGATATTATCGAGAGACCAATCAAGAGTAACTTCAGAGAGGGGATGTCAGTACTTGAGTATTTCATATCAACTCACGGTGCAAGAAAAGGTCTTGCAGATACTGCATTAAGAACTGCTGACTCTGGATACCTCACAAGAAGATTAGTTGACGTTGCAGCAGGTATAGTTGTTAAAGACCAGGGTGATGAAAATATTGACTGGAGAGGAACAAAAAAAACTGTTATTGAAGCTGATGGTAAAGTTAGCAGATACCTTCATTCAAAACTATTTGGAAGAGTCTTGGCTGAAGATGTTAAAAAAGATAAGAAAGTTGTTGAATTTGGAGAAGGTCAGAAATTAAGTAAAGGTACTTATATTGACGCAGAAGCTTTGGATGCAATTTCAAAGTCTGGGGCAGAAAGTGTAAACATTCTTTCACCATTTAACTCACAAGACCCTGAATCAATGGACCCACTTTGCTACGGATTCAGCTTAGCTACAGGTAAGCCAGTAGAAGTTGGAGAAGCTGTTGGTATTATTTCAGCACAGTCTATCGGTGAACCTGGAACTCAACTTACAATGAGAACTTTCCACACAGGAGGGGTCGTAGGTTTGGATATTACTTCAGGACTTCCAAGGATTGTTGAGCTATTCGAAGCTAGAAATCCTAAAGGTAAGTCAGTACTTTCATCAATAAAAGGAAAAGTCAAATCTGTAGACACCACCCCTGAAGGAACAAGAGTATTAACCATACAAAACGAAAAAGAAGATATAGAGGTAGAAGTTCTAAGAAGACAAACTTTGATAGTCAACCAAGGTGACAACGTCGAAGCTGGCCAAGCACTAACAACTGGACCAAAAGCTCCCAAAGAAGTTTTAAAAATCAATGGCGTGCGAGCATGTCAAGAATATCTAGTAGATGAAGTACAAAAAACTTATCGTGATCAAGGAGTTGAAGTTCACGATAAGCATGTTGAAATGATAGTAAGACAAATGTTAAGAAGAGTGAGAATTGTGAGTGCGAATGATTCTGACTACTTACCAAACGAACTTGTCGATTCAACATTATTTAGAAAGACTAATCAAGCATTAGTCAAAGAAGGAAAAGCTCCTGCTGAAGGAAGACCAGAGCTTATGGGTATCACCAAAGCTAGCCTTGCAACGGACTCATGGTTATCAGCAGCATCTTTCCAGGAAACAACGAGGGTACTTACAGAGGCAGCAATGAAGAAAAGCACTGATGCTCTCTCAGGACTGAAAGAGAATGTGATTATTGGAACACTTATTCCTGCTGGAACTGGTTTCGAAGCTTACCAAAAGCTTTCACCTTCACTTCCTGATGCTCCTGAAGTTTCTTCACTTGGATTTATGGGAGCTTCTGCAGAATCAGAAGAATCTGAAGAAGATGCACTTCCAAATCCTGCACAATGGCTAGCTATGCTAGGCGAAGAAGGAGATGAAGAAACAGAATAAAAACTTATAAAATTTTGGTTGTTGTAAGTTTAAAACTCTCATATACTTCTTTTTCGGTAAGTCAATAACACTATTTAGATTGGAATATTAATGCCTACTACGCAACAGTTAGTTAGAAAAGGACGCAAGTCCAAAGTGTCAAAAGAAAAGACACCTGGATTAAAAGGCTCTCCTCAAAGAAGGGGTGTTTGTACTCGTGTCTATACAGTCACACCTAAAAAACCTAACTCAGCTTTAAGAAAAGTTTGCAGAGTGAGACTTTCTACAGGCACTGAAGTAACTGCATATATTCCTGGTGAAGGACACAATCTTCAAGAGCATTCAATTGTTCTTGTGAGAGGTGGACGAGTTAAAGACCTTCCTGGAGTTAGGTACAAAGTTATTAGGGGTGCTCTTGACACAGCTGGTGTAGCAGATAGAAAACAGGCCAGGTCAAGATACGGAAGTAAAAAAGGTTAATCATGAGAAGAGGACCATCACTTAAACGTAAACCAGAACCGGACCCTTTGTTTAACAGTGTGTTGGTATCTCAACTTACAAATCAAATTTTATTAGACGGAAGAAAAGACACAGCTAGGAACATCGTTTATAGTGCTCTTGAGCTAGTTGAAAAACAAGCTGGTGGAGATCCGATAGCAGTATTAAAAGAAGCATTCGAAAATGTAAAACCTCAAGTAGAAACCAAATCAAGAAGAGTTGGTGGAACAAACTATCAAGTTCCCATGGAAGTACCTCAAAGAAGAAGCACAACACTTGCTATCAGATGGATGGTTGCATCTTCTAGAAAAAGAGGAGAAAAAACTATGGCTGAAAGACTGGGTAGAGAAATTCTAGACGCAAGCAAGAATACTGGTGCATCTGTTAAGAAGAGAGAAGATGTCCATAAAATGGCTGAATCAAACAGAGCTTTTGCTCACTACAGGTGGTAAAAATGTCAGATAGAGCAATAGATTTAAATCAACTTCGCAACATTGGGATCATGGCACATATTGATGCTGGTAAAACTACTCTTACTGAAAGAATTTTATACTACACAGGTAAAACATACAAAATTGGAGAGGTTCATGATGGTGCTGCTGTCATGGATTGGATGGAACAAGAACAGGAAAGAGGTATCACAATAACATCTGCTGCTACTACTTGTTCTTGGAACAAACATACAATTAACATAATAGATACTCCCGGACACGTAGACTTTACGGTTGAAGTTGAAAGATCCCTTAGAGTTCTTGATGGTGCAGTTGCTGTATTTGATGGAGTTGCAGGAGTTGAGCCACAATCAGAGACAGTATGGCGTCAAGCAGATAAATATAATGTGCCGAGAATCTGTTTTGTAAACAAACTTGACAGAACAGGTGCAGATTTTGATTTCGACGTACAGTCAATCGTTGAAAGGCTAGAAGCAAAGCCTGCTGTACTACACATACCAATTGGTGCTGAAGAGAATTTTGTTGGAGTAATTGATTTAGTTGAGATGAAAGCACATACCTGGTCAAAAGATGATGGTTCAGAATGGGACATCAATGACATACCTGAAGACAAGCTCGATGAGGCAAATGCTAAAAGACAAACTTTACTTGATGTTATAGCAGAAGCAGATGATGAAATTTTAGAAAGATATTTAGGAGACGAAGAACTTACAGTATCCGAAATAAAGAAAGCTATTAGAAAAGGTACAATTGAAGGCCTTTTTGTTCCAGTATTAGCTGGAAGTGCTTTCAAAAATAAAGGTGTTCAATTACTTTTAAATGCCGTAATTGATTACCTCCCATCACCATTGGATATAGATCCAATTACTGGTTTTAAGCCTGGAGATGAAGAAAATGAAATTACTAGAGAGCATTCTGATGCAGAACCATTTTCAGCTCTTGCATTCAAAGTTGTAAGTGATCCTCATGTAGGTAAATTGACATATTTTAGAGTCTATTCTGGAACGCTAAAAAAAGGTGATAAAGTTGTAAACTCAACTACAGGAAAAGATGAAAGACTCGGGCGAATATTAAGAATGCATTCCAACTCTAGAGAGGATATAGACTTTATTTCGACTGGTGATATTGTTGCTGGTGTTGGCCTCAAAAATGCAAAAACTGGAGATACCCTAGCGGATTCAGCAAATCCAATTCAGTTAGAGTCAATGACATTTCCAGAGCCTGTTATATCAGTTGCAATTGAGCCAAAATCAAAAGCTGATGAAGAAAAACTTTCAGAGGGTTTACAAAAACTTGCCGAAGAAGACCCAACTTTCGTTGTTCAATCTGATGAAGAGACGGGACAAACAATAATTTCTGGAATGGGCGAATTACATCTTGATATTCTTGTTGATCGACTCAAAAGAGAATTTAGAGTTGAAGCAAATATAGGTAAACCACAAGTTGCTTATAGAGAAGCTCTCAAAAAACAAGTCAGCATTGAGGCCAAATATATTCGACAAAGTGGTGGTAGAGGTCAGTATGGACATGTTGTTATGGAACTTGAACCAATTGATGAGGGTTATGAGTTTGTAGATCTGATTAAAAGCGGAAGAATTCCTAAAGAATATATCCCATCAGTTAACGCGGGTGTTGAAGCAGCTATGAAGTCCGGAGTTTTAGCAGGCTATCCTTTAGAAAATATTAGAGCAACACTTAAAGACGGTAGTTATCATGACGTTGACTCATCAGAAATGGCTTTTAAAATTGCAGGCTCAATGGCACTAAAAGATGGTGCAAAAAAAGCAGGCATCAAACTATTGGAACCAGTTATGGAAGTTGAAGTAGTTACACCAGAAGATTTTATGGGAGATGTTGTCGGAGATCTTTCTTCAAGAAGAGGAAAGATTGCTGAAATGGGACAAAGAGGATCTGCAAAGGTCGTCAACGCGAAAGTTCCTTTATCAGAGATGTTTGGATACGCAACGGATTTGCGTTCAAGAACTCAAGGCCGTGCAACATTTACGATGCAGTTTGATAGTTATGAAGACGTTCCCGACGCAATAACTAAGGAAATAACTGCAAGTATTCGTGGAGTAGAGGTTGAAGTCTAAGCTTGTTTTTCAAGTGAAGGCTTTTTAAAAAAGGAGAAAAATATGTCAAAAGAAAAATTTGACCGCAGCAAGCCTCATGTGAACATCGGTACAATGGGCCACATTGACCATGGTAAAACCACATTGACGGCCGCAATAACAAAAGTTTTAGCTGAAGCCGGTGGTGGTGAGGCAACAGCTTTTGAAGATATTGATAAAGCCCCTGAAGAGAGGGAAAGAGGAATCACAATTCAGATTGCTCACGTAGAGTATGAGACAGAAAACAGACATTATGCTCACGTGGATATGCCTGGCCATGCTGATTATGTAAAAAACATGATTACAGGAGCAGCACAAGTTGATGGTGCAATATTAGTTGTATCAGCGGCTGATGGTCCAATGCCTCAGACAAGAGAACACGTTCTTTTGGCTAGACAAGTTGGTGTGCCAGCAATAGCTGTATTCCTTAACAAAGTTGACCAAGTTGACGATGAAGAACTACTTGACCTTGTAGAAATGGAAGTAAGAGAGTTACTTACAGAATATGATTTCCCAGGAGACGATGTTCCTGTAGTCAGAGGTTCAGCACTAGCAGCACTCGAGGGAGATGAAGCTGGTGTTAAAGCAGTTCTAGAAATGATGGAACAAGTTGATAATTATATCGAAGAACCAACAAGAGTAGTTGACAAACCGTTCCTGATGCCAGTTGAGGATGTATTCTCAATTACTGGTCGTGGTACAGTTGTTACCGGAAGAATCGAACAAGGAATTGTTAACGTTAACGAAGAAGTTGAAATTATCGGTATCAGAGATACTCAAAAATCAGTATGTACTGGTGTTGAAATGTTCAGAAAACTACTTGATGAAGGTAGAGCTGGAGATAACGTAGGACTACTTTTACGTGGTATCAACAAAGAAGATGTTGAAAGAGGACAGGTTATCGCAAAACCAGGTTCTATTACTCCTCATACAAAATTTGAGGGTGAAGTTTACGTCTTGACCAAAGAAGAGGGCGGACGTCATAATCCATTCTTCAAAGGATACAGACCGCAGTTCTACTTTAGAACTACAGATGTAACCGGTGAAGTAAGCCTTCCAGAGGGTACCGAAATGGTAATGCCTGGAGACAATGTCTCAGTAACAGTTGAACTAATCTCCCCAATTGCGATGGAAGAAGGAGTAAAGTTTGCTATCCGTGAGGGTGGTAGAACTGTAGGAGCAGGACAAGTAACAAAAGTTATAGAGTAATAAAAATTAACCGGGGGTAGACTACTTGCTCCCGGTTTTTTTGAGGAAGAAATGGCAAAACAACAACAGCAGATAAGAATTAAGCTTAAGGCATACGACAACTATGTCGTAGATGAATCTGCGCGTAAAATTGCAGAGACAGTCATTAAAACTCAAGCAAAAGTTAAGGGTCCAATCCCCCTACCAACACAGATACATAGATACTGTGTAATTAGATCACCACACGTTGATAAAAAATCGCGTGAACATTTTGAAATGAGAATTCATAAGAGGCTCATTGACATAGTTGAACCTACACCCAAAACCGTAGACTCTTTAATGAGACTTGATTTACCAGCAGGTGTAGAAGTAGAGATAAAATTATGAAAACGCTAATTGCTAAAAAAGTTGGAATGACTCAAATATTTGATGAAGAGTCAAATGCAAAAGGCGTAACGGTTTTAGACATATCAGGATGTAGAGTAGTACAGGTTAAATCTGCTGAAAAGGACGGATATTCTGCAGCTCAACTAACTATAGGGTCTACAAAAAAAGCTAACAGACCTACCCAGCAACATTATGACAAATATAAAGTCGAACCAGGAGAATGCCTTTATGAAGTTCCTTTGGACGATGATTCTGATATCAAATCAGGGACAGAATTAAATGTTAGCGAGTACTTTGAGGTAGGCCAGAAAATTGATATAACTGGTTTTTCAAAAGGCCACGGTTTTACAGGTGTAATGAAACGCCACAATTTTTCCGGCCAAAAAGCTAGTCACGGTGTTCATAAAGTGCACAGAGCTGGTGGTTCGATTGGTAATGCTTCATACCCTGGACATGTTTTTAAAGGTCAAAAAATGGCGGGTAGAATGGGCAATCAAAAAAAGACAATTCAATCAGTTACAATTGTCGAAATCAATGCAGAAAAAAATTATATTTTAGTTAATGGACCTGTTCCTGGAAAAAAAGGAAATATAGTACAAATACAATCAGCGGTAAAGGTTTCATAATGAGTATTAAACTAGATACATATAATACTTCTGACAATAAAGTAACCAAGAATCAATTCAATTATGACGTAGCTGAAGATATTAATATTGGACTACTTCATCAAGTTGTTAAATCTAACAGAACGAATTATAGAAATAACACAGCTTCTGTAAAAACAAGATCACAAGTGTCTGGAACAGGTGCAAAGCCTTGGGCCCAAAAGGGTACAGGTAGAGCTAGACAGGGTTCCCTACGTTCACCACAATTTGTTGGTGGAGGTATTGCACATGGTCCAGGTGGAAGAGTATATATGGATAGAACACCTAAAAAAATGAAAAAAAAGTCTCTCAATATGGCGATTTCCCAAAGGATAAAAGAAGAAGCTTTATTCGTCATTGATGGAGAATCTGTAGAAACACCATCAACAAAGTTAGCCTCAACAGTATTAAAAGAATTTAATATAGATAGGTCATTTATTTTTGTCTATGGAGATAGTGATGACAACTTAATTAAGTCATTTAGAAATTTAAAAAACTCAAGAGTTGTTTCGGTAAAGAAACTTTCGACATATGACGTTATATCAACTGACAGCATTATTTTATCAAAAAATGCAATGAACCACATAACCGGAGAAAATAAATGAAGCACTTAGAAGATGTTTTAATTTCCCCTGTAATTTCTGAAAAATCTTACAACAGAATTTCAGATTCCAATGCATACACTTTCTTTGTTCATTCTGATGCAAAAAAACCAGAGATAAAAAGAGCGGCACAAGAGTTGTTCGATGTTGAAGTATTATCTGTGAATACAATGTATAGAAAAGGCAAGAAAAAAAGATTTGGTTATATTTTAGGTCAACAGAGCACAAGAAAAATTGCAATAATCACCCTTCAAGAGGGCGATACAATTGAGGCATTCGGGGTATAAGTTATGGGACAAAAGAAAATTAGGCCAATAACTCCTGGAATGAGAGGTCAAGTATCTGGAGACTTTAAAGAAATTACAAAAAGTAAGCCTGAGAAATCCTTACTTCAATCTAAAAATTCATCTGGCGGAAGAAACAACAAGGGTAGAATTACTTCCAGGCATCGTGGTGGTGGGCATAAAAGAAAATATAGAATAATAGATTTTAAACGCACAAAAGACAATATTCCAGCAAAAGTAGCAGCTATTGAGTATGATCCAAATAGAAATGCTCGAATAGCTCTCCTTCACTATGTTGATGGAGAAAAAGCTTATATTATTGCACCTGATGGAATAACTCCAGGAGCTCAGGTAATATCTGGTCCAAAAGCTGACATCAAAGATGGTAACTGTCTTCCTCTGAGAAATATTCCAGCTGGTACATTTGTTCATAATGTAGAACTAAGACCTGCAGGTGGAGCAAAAATGGCAAGATCTGCCGGTTCCAGTGTTCAGCTAATGAGCAAAGAGGGCGGACTGGCTCTCTTGAGACTACCTTCTGGTGAAATGAGAACAGTTTCTATGGACTGCAGGGCAACAATTGGTACAGTTGGAAATGCTGAAGCAGAATTAACAAAACTTGGAAAAGCAGGCCGAAAAAGATGGAAGGGCGTAAGACCTCAAACAAGAGGTGTAGCAATGAACCCTGTTGATCATCCACTTGGTGGTGGAGAGGGTAAATCTTCTGGAGGTAGAACTCCTGTTAGCCCTTGGGGTAAGCCAGAGAAAAAAACTAGAAATAAAAAGAAATATAGCAATAAATCAATTGTTAGAGGAAGATCACAAAAAGGTAGAGGGTAATATGTCAAGAAGTTTAAGAAAAGGACCATTTGTTGACGATCATCTGCTGACAAAAGTAGAGGACGCAAAAAATAGTGGTAACAAAACAGTTATCAAAACATGGAGTAGAAGGTCTACAGTAGTTCCTGAGATGGTTGGATTAACTATTGCAGTACATAATGGTAGACAGCACCTCCCAGTATTTATCACGGAGGCAATGGTTGGTCACAAGCTTGGAGAATTTTCACCAACTCGTACATTTAAAGGACACCCAGGACAAAACTAATGGAAAAACAAACTGTAACCGCAAAAAGTAAATATATCAGGCAATCTCCATATAAGGTCAGGCTCGTGTTAAATTTGATTCGAGGTTTAAATGTGAATGAAGCATTAAATATTTTAACTTTTACCAAAAGAAAAGCAGCAATAGATATAAAGCAGCTTTTAGAAAGTGCAATTGCAAATGCAGAGAATAATTTTGGTATGTCTTCTGCTAATTTAGAAATCACCAAAGCAATTGCTGATGAAGGACCAACTTTGAAACGATTTAGACCTAGAGCTAGAGGTAGTGCTGGAAGAATAAACAAAAGAACTTCGCATATAGTAATTGAATTAGAAAGTGTAGAGGAATAACAATGGGTCAAAAAACACATCCATATGCGTTTAGAATTGGCATCGTTAATGATTGGAAATCTAGATGGTTTAGTCATAAAGACTATACAAAGCTTGTTAATCAAGATTACAGAATAAGAGAGTTCTTGACTGGAGAGCTTATCAAAGGTGCAGTTTCTAGAATTGAAATTGAAAGAACTAGAGATAAGGTTCAGGTAGATATCCACACAGCTCGACCAGGGGTAGTAATTGGCCGAAAAGGTGCAGAGGCAGACCGCTTAAGAAAAGGCCTAGAAGAACTGTCAAACCAACCAGTAAAATTAAACATTATTGAAGTTAGAGACGCTGAACTTGACGCACAGTTACTTGCTAGAGCTGTAGCAGATCAGTTAGAAAACAGGGTCGCTTTCAGAAGAGCTATGAAAAGAGCTGTAGGAGCAGCTTTGAAGGCAGGTGCTGAAGGTGTAAGGGTTGAGTGTTCAGGTAGACTTGGTGGTGCTGAAATGGGCCGAAGAGAATGGTACAGAGAAGGTCGGGTGCCTCTCCACACTTTAAGGGCAGATATAGACTTTGGTAGAGCAGCTGCACATACTACCGTAGGAGCTATTGGTGTAAAAGTATGGGTTTACAAAGGTGATGTAGTCGCTACAAACAAACTTAGACAAGAAAAAATTTCAGCAGAAGCCTCTCTTGCTAGCGGAGGTCCAGCAAGTGGAAGAGTGAAATCTGTCAAATCTAGGGTTGAGGCTGCAGTTGGAGAATCTAAAGAATCAAGGATTCTTGAAGCAGGTGGCGGTAAAAAAGCTGGTGAGCAAAATTCTAAAATAGTTGAAGCCGGTGGAGGCAAAAAGATTACACCTGTTAAAGCTCAGGAACAATTTGAAGAAGAAAAATCAATATTGGAAGAAGAATAACTTATGTTAATGCCTAAAAAAACAAAATATAGGAAATCCCACAGAGGGAGAAGAAAAGGCATGTCCAAAGGTGGAACAGAAGTTAATTTTGGGGATTTTGGCCTTCAAGCATTAGAGACATCTTATATTACAGGACGTCAGATAGAAGCAGCAAGAATTACAATTACTCGTACCATGCAAAGAAAAGGTAAAGTATGGATTAATATTTTTCCTCATAAACCTATAACTAAGAAACCTGCCGAAGTAAGAATGGGTTCTGGAAAAGGTGCAGTTGAGTATTATGTAGCTGTAGTAAAACCAGGTAGGATAATATTTGAAATTTCTGGTGTTTCAGAAGAAGTAGCCAGAGAAGCAATGAGAAAAGCAGGACACAAGCTTCCTATTAATACAAAATTTGTAATGAGGCACACATGAGCATAAACGATTTAAGAGAGCTATCTATCTCTGAATTAGAAACCAGAGTAGGAGAGCTAAAAAAAGAATTAATGGAATCACGCTTTTCTCTGGCAACAAGCCAGATAGAAGACACATCTATATTTAAAAAAATTAAAAAACAAATTGCACAAGCTAACACAGTTTTAAACCAAAAAAAAAGAGAAGAAATGATGAAAGCTGAAAATAATGAGTAACAAATTAGAAAGATCATCTAGAAAAGTTAAAGTCGGAATAGTTGTATCAGACAAAAGAGAGCAAACAGTTACTGTTGCCATAGAGCTGCAGTACCCTCATCCAAAATACGGAAAAATAGTTAAAAAAACTAGAAAACTCCATGCACACGATGAAAGTTTTGAAGCCAAGATGGGTGACACAGTTAGAATTATGGAAACTAAGCCAATTTCAAAAACAAAAAGATGGAGAGTAACAGAAGTCATTGAGAGGGCAAGATGATACAAAAAGAATCTAGACTCAAAGTTGCTGACAACTCTGGCGCAAAAGAAGTTTTATGTATAAAAGTTAAAGGAAGCTCAAGAATAAGATATGCAGGTTTAGGCGATGTATTTACAGCTACAGTAAAAGATGCTATCCCTGGTGGACAAATCAAAAAAGGAGATATTGTTCAAGCTGTAGTTGTCAGAACAAGTAAGGAAACTAGAAGAAAAGATGGAACTTATATAAGATTTGATGAAAATGCATGCGTAATAATTAATGAACAGGAACAACCTAGAGGTACTAGAATTTTTGGACCAGTCGGTAGAGAATTAAGAGAGAAAAAATTTATGAGAATTGTATCACTTGCACCGGAGGTAATTTAATGAAAATTAAAAAAGGTGATTTAGTAAAAGTAATAGCTGGCAAGGACAATGGAAAAGAAGGTAAAGTATTACAAGTTTTTCCCAAAAAAGACAAACTTCTTGTTGAAGGTGTAAATGTAGCTAAAAAACATCAAAAACCCCAGGGCCAAACAATGCAAGGCGGAGTAATTGATATAACCATGCCTATACATATATCCAATGTGGCTCTAGTTGTTAAAAAGAAAAGTGGTAGAGTGTCCTACAAATTTGATAAGAACGGTCAAAAGTACAGAGTGTTAGCTCAAACTGGAGATGAAGTATGATTCCTAGGTTAAAAGAAGCATTCAATACTGGATTAAATGAAGAGATAAAAAAAGAATTAGGTCTTAAAAATGTTAATCAAATTCCAACACTTGAAAAAATTGTTATAAATATTGGCTCAGGAAAAGCAGCTACAGATGGGCGAGCACTAGAGTCAATGGTTGATGAATTAACAGCTATCTCAGGACAAAAACCAGTTATTCGGAGAGCTAAAAAATCCATAGCCGGTTTTAAGATTAGAGAAGGAATGCCTATAGGAGTTTCAGTCACACTTAGGGGTGATAGAATGTGGGAGTTTTATGATAGGTTTATTCAAGTAGTTGTTCCTAGAATTAGAGACTTCAGAGGATTTAGAAAGAAATCATTTGATGGAAACGGAAATTATTCACTGGGATTAAATGAGCAGCTTGTATTCCCAGAAGTTGAATATGACAAAGTGAGAGATATTAGAGGAATGAATATTACAATTTGTACAACCGCTAACGATAATAAAAAAGGATATGTATTATTACATTCGCTAGGGTTTCCTTTTAGAGAGAATTAAAAATGGCAAAAACAAGTAAAGTAGTAAAAAATAATAAGAGACTTGAAACAGTAAATTTTTATACAGAAAAACGCAAAGACTTATTAGCTGTAATAAAAAATCCTGAATCTACTTATGACGAAAAAAGATCTGCTCAAAAAAAGATTGCAAAAATGCCAAGAGATGCATCTGCAACAAGGCACAGAAATAGATGTCAGGTTACAGGAAGGCCAAGAGGTACTCTCAGAAAATTTGGTATGTCAAGAAACACATTTAGAGACTTAGCACTTAAAGGGGAGTTACCCGGCATAAAGAAAGCATCTTGGTAGATTATGGTTACTGACCCGATTTCTGACTTGCTAACAAGGCTGAGAAATGCATCGATGGTATCAAAACCTAGTGTTTCAATTCCGCATTCAAATTTTAAATTTGAATTAGCTAAGCTTCTCAAAAACGAAGGCTATGTATCGGATGTAAAAGTATCTGGAGAAGGTGTCAAAAAACTAATTGATATTGACATGAAATATTCTGAAGAGGGAATTTCTGTCATATCTGGAATGAATAGATTATCTAAACCTGGTCAAAGAGTATATTCGAGTTTTGACAATCTTCCAAGAAATAATGGTGGGTTAGGAACAGTAATTGTTTCAACTTCTAGGGGCTTACTCTCTGATTCTGAAGCAAGAAAACGAAAACTAGGTGGAGAGCTTATTTGCGAGGTATGGTCATGAGCCGAATAGGAAACAAGCCAGTTGTAATACCTGAAAAAGTAGAAGTCACTATAAATGATATGACAATCTCGGTAAAAGGTCCAAAAGGAGAATTATCCACAACAATAGTTGATGATAGAATCACATTTGAAATTAATGAAGGAACACTTACTTTTTCAAGAACAAGTGAAGATAAATTTGTAAAAGGCTTACACGGGCTGTATAGATCTCTAGTAGCCAATAATATAGAGGGTGTAGTTGATGGTTATTCCAAGACTCTATCACTAGTTGGAGTTGGTCATAGAGTTTCAATGAAAGGTAACGATCTTGAAATACTTTGTGGTTTTTCACACCCTGTTCTATTCAAAAAAGTTGAAAACATTAATTACGAAGTACCAGATCAAAACACCATAGTTGTTTCAGGCATAGACAAAGCCTTAGTAGGCGAGGTTTCAGCAAAAATCAGAGCTATCAAACCTCCAGAACCTTACAAAGGCAAAGGTATTCGCTACAAAGATGAATATGTGAGAAGAAAAGCAGGTAAAGCTGCTGTAACGGCGGGAGCATAATTTAATTATGAAAACTAAAGACGCTAGACATCAAAGAAAAATAAGAATTAGAAAAAAAATCTCAGGCACAGCCTCAAAACCAAGGCTTGCAGTATTTAAGAGTAACAAAAATATTTATGTCCAGGCTATCGATGATTTAAACCAAAAAACAATTGCAACAGCCAGCACATTAGCAAGTGATCTAAAAAAAGAGAAACTAACTGTTGAAACTTCAAAAAAAGTTGGAGAAAAAATGGGAGAAGCACTTTTAGAAATTGGAATCAAAGAAGCAGTTTTTGACAGAGGTGGATACATATACCATGGAAGAGTTGAAGCAGTAGCTCAAGGAATAAGAGAAAAAGGAATAAAATTTTAATGGTTGAAACAGAATTACAGGAAAGTGTTATCCACATAAACAGAGTTGCAAAAGTAGTAAAAGGTGGCCGAAATTTTGCCTTTACTGCACTCGTAGCTGTTGGGGATGGTAACGGAAGTGCTGGAATTGGTTATGGTAAAGGCTCAGAGGTACCTTTAGCAATACAAAAGGCTATTGAAAATGCTAAAAAAAATATTCACCAAATTCCAATGGCTGGCTCAACTATAGTACATACAATTACTGGTGAACATGGCTCATCAAGAGTTCTTCTGAAGCCAGCATCACCTGGAACAGGAATTATTGCTGGGGGTGCTGCAAGAGAAGTGTTACAAGTTGCAGGAGTTAAAGATATACTTGCAAAGTCTCTCGGCTCACCAACACATTTAAATGTGGCAAAAGCTACTATAAACGGTTTGCTCGGTCAAAGGACACCAGACTCTGTAGCTAAACTTCGAGGTAAAAAACCTTCTGAAGTTGCTCCAAAAGGTTTAGTTGATGCGTATGAAAAAACAAAAGCTGAAAGAAAAGTTGCGTCTCAAGATGTCTAAAGTGAAAATTACTCTAAAAAGAAGTCTTATAGGACAGGGACATAAGTCTCGTGAGACAATCAAGTCTCTAGGTTTAAAAAAAATAAATTCTACTGTAGAAAGAGATATGGACGACTCTCTCGAAGGTATGCTTAGAGTAGTAAATCATTTAGTAAGTATTGAAGAGGTCTAAAAATGAATAAATTAAGATTTCACCATTTAAAACCAACTCCTGGATCAACAAAAAGAAAACTAAGAAAAGGTAGAGGAGAAGCTGGAAAAAGAGGTAAGACTGCAGGTAGAGGTACAAAGGGTACCGGAGCACGTAAAACTGTACCAGCTTATTTTGAAGGTGGGCAAATCCCTCTTTATAGACGAATTCCTAAACTAAAGGGTATTGGCAATGGTCCTAAAATGTCATATGTGGTTGTAAATGTTTCAGATCTTCAAGAAAAGAATATATCCGGAGATGTAGACCCTGATACATTAAGAAATCTTGGATTAACTAGAAAAAAAGGTTTAGTAAAAATTCTAGGCAACGGAGATATCTCTAATGCAGTTAATCTAAAAGTACACTCAATAAGTGGAGTTGCAAAAGAAAAGATTGAAAAAGCTGGCGGTACAGTAGAGATTATAGAAGGCTAGTTATGCAATTATCCATCTTCAAGTACATGTTCAAGATTCCAGATCTTAGAAAAAGAATTTTATTTACAATAGCTATGTTCGGTGTCTATAGATTAGGAGCATCGGTACCGGTCCCAGGGGTAGACCTCGAAGCAGTTCAAAGACTTACAGACTCGGGTTCACAGGCAGGTATTTATGGACTTCTTAACTTGTTTTCAGGTGGTGCATTAGAAACCTTCTCAGTTTTTGCACTTGGCATCATGCCATACATCACTTCTAGCATTATTCTCCAATTGCTCACAGTGGTCATTCCACGTCTTCAAAAACTACAAGAAGAAGGAGAATCAGGTAGAAAAGTAATTACTCAGTGGACGAGATACATAACAGTTGTATTAGCTCTCCTGCAATCAACTGGACTAACTTATATTTTTTCAAGAGGTAGTTTAACAGGTGGTATATCCCTGATACCTAATTACACCCCCTCAAGAGTTGGATTAATAGTCTTAACAATGACAGCAGGTACAGCGTTTATCATGTGGCTTGGAGAGTTAATTTCTCAAAGAGGAATTGGTAACGGAATGTCGCTAATTATTTTTGCAAGTATAATTTCACAACTTCCCGCTAGTTTCGGTGGAGCATATCAAGTAACAGCAGGTCAAGGAAGAATTGGTCAATTTTCGTTTTTAGTTCTTATGTTCATACTCATGATTGTTGGAATCATTTATGTTGAGCAAGGACAGAGAAGAATTCCAATTCAGTTTGCAAAAAGAGTTAGAGGAAGAAAGGTTATGGGGGGACAAAGCACCTATATTCCATTAAAGGTGAACAGTGCAGGAGTTATTCCTGTTATATTTGCAACAAGTATTTTATTTTTCCCCGCATTAATCGCTACATCACTACCTCAAGATAATTCAATTACAGCAGGGATTAGAAACTGGATAGATGTAAATTTAGCAAACTCACAAGGAACAAGCTGGTTCTATATCTTTTTTCTTGGTATGCTGATAATCTTTTTTACTTATTTTTATACAACAATTCAATTCGACCCAGTAAGACAATCTGACATGATAAGAAGACAGGGTGGTTTTGTCCCTGGTATTAGACCTGGTATTTCAACTACAAATTACTTATCACATATTGTGAGCAGAATAACACTACCTGGCTCCATATTTTTGGCATCTGTTGCAGTACTCCCATCTATTGCTTCAGCTATTTGGGATATACCTTTAGGTTTTGGTGGAATTTCAATCCTCATAACTGTAGGTGTCGCCCTAGAAACTATGAAACAGATAGAGAGTCAATTAAGCATGAGAAATTATGAAGGGTTCATTGATTGACCGAATTAATAATTTTCCTTGGCCCTCCAGGAGCTGGCAAAGGAACTCAAGCATCAAGATTAGCTGAAGACAAAAATCTTGCCCATATCTCTACTGGAGATATGCTGAGAGAGCATGTTTCAAATAATACAGAATTAGGGAAAACAGCAAAGTCACTTCTAGATGAAGGAAAGTTAGTGCCAGATTCTTTAGTTATAGAGATGCTTATTGATAGATTACGTTCTGAAAAAAATAAAGATGGAGCAATTTTAGATGGCTTTCCAAGAACTTTAGCTCAGGCAAATAGTCTAGATAAAATTAGTGAAAATTTTCCAATTTCTAAAGTTATAGTTTTTGACGCTAATCATGAAGAGTTAATAAAAAGAATTTTACACAGAGGTGAAACATCTGGAAGAAGTGATGACACCAAGGACTCTATAAAGGTAAGGCTCGATGTGTATCAGAAAGATACAGAGCCGCTTATTGAGTATTACGAAAAAAATAATTCAACAATCAAAATAAATGCCGTGGGAGATGTTGAAGATATATACAACCTTTTATCTAAAGAGTTCTAACCAAAATGATTACTTTTAAATCACAAGAAGACTTCAACAATATGGATAAAGCGGGAACAATAGTTGCAACTATTCATTCTGAATTACAGGAAGCTTCAACTCCTGGAACTTCTTTAATTAAACTTGATGAACTTGCTAAAGATATTGTAATTAAAAGTGGATCAACTTCTAGTTTTTTAGGCTACAGGGGATACCCAGCATATATCTGCGCATCTCCAAACGATGTTATTGTCCATGGAATACCTGGAAACTACATTCTAGAAGAAGGAGATATTTTATCCATTGACGTTGGGGTATCTGTTAACGGATATCATGCTGATGCAGCCTTAACGTATGGAATAGGTGAGATTACAGATGAAAATCAGAAATTAATTAAATTAACAAAAGATGCACTATACGCTGGAATTAAATTAGTCAAAGATGGACAGAAGTTGGGTACCATCGGAAATAAAATTGAGAAAATTGGGAAAAAGGGCTCTTACGGGGTTGTTAAAGAATATGTGGGTCATGGTATTGGTCTAGAGATGCACGAAGATCCACAAGTACCAAATTATGGTAAAAAAAATCAAGGATTTACATTAAAAAAAGGAATGGCAATTTGTATAGAGCCAATGTTCAATATGGGCTCTGAACAGACTAAAGTTGACGATGATGAGTGGACAGTTAGAACTTTTGATGGAAGTAACTCAGCTCATTGGGAACATACAATAGGAATAATGGATGATGAAGTACGAATATTTACTGAAAAGTAATTTTAAAAACATGTTGGTAATAGTTTTTAATCGCACTATTCTGATTTATCGGTCCTAATTACAAGGTAGTTTTGGTAGAAAAAGAAAAAAATATAATAAAGGTTCAGGGGACAGTTACTGAAACTTTGCCAAACGCATCTTTTAAGGTGGAACTTGAAAGCGGTGCAGAAATACTTGCACATGTTTCAGGGAAAATGAGAATGAGGTATATAAGAATACTACCTGGAGACATGGTCGACATGGAAGTATCACCATACGATCCTACAAGAGGTAGGATAACTTGGAGACATAAATGAAAGTTAAATCAAGTATAAAAAAGAGGGGTCCAGGAGACCAAATTGTTAGGCGTAAAGGAAAACTTTATGTAATAAACAAAAAAAACCCTCGAAATAAACAAAGGCAAGGCTAGAGAATGGCAAGAATTTCTGGGATAGATATCCCAAGAGACAAGAGAGTTATTGCATCACTTAGATACATCCACGGTGTTGGTGCAAAAAGATCCGCAGATATTTGTGAAGATTTAAAAATAGACCCTAGTACAAGAGTTAGTAATTTAACTAGTGATGAAGTCGCCCAAATAAGAAAATATATAGAGGCTAATTTCAGAGTAGAAGGAGATCTTAGAAGAGATGTTTCTCAGAACATTAGAAGAAAAACTGAAATTGGAACATACCAAGGCCTAAGGCACAGAACAGGATTACCAGTCAGGGGTCAAAGAACACACACAAATGCAAGGACACGTAAAGGACCTAGATTTGCAATTGCAGGTAAGAAAAAGGTAACTAAATAATGGCTGAAACTAAATCAAAGAAAAAAAATAAAAAAAATATCCCTTCAGGAGTAGCTCACATAAAAGCTAGCTTTAACAACACAATAATTAATATTTCAGATTCAAACGGGGAAACAATAGTATGGACCTCTGGTGGCTCTGTTGGGTTCAAAGGATCTAGAAAGTCAACACCCTACGCAGCCCAAGTAGCTGCCGAAGAAGCAGTAAGACGAGCAACAGAATTTGGTGTTCACAAATTAGATATCATCATAAGTGGTACAGGCGCTGGAAGAGAAACTGCAGTCAGAACACTCCAGAATATGGGTATGGACGTGGGAACCATTAAAGACATAACTCCAACACCACACAATGGTTGTAGACCTAAGAAACGCAGGAGAGGGTAATGGCTAGATATACAGGACCAAGAGTTAGAGTTTCACGAAGAATTGGATTCAATGTATTTGAAAATAAAAAAGGAGACAAAGCTCTTCAAGATAGGCCCTACCCACCGGGAGAAAATGGCAGAAAAAGGGTCAGGGAAACTGACTATGGTACTCAGTTAAAAGAAAAGCAAAAAGTAAGGTATATGTACGGTATATTAGAAAAACAATTCCGTAATTACTATAAAGAAGCATCAAGAATGCCTGGCATAACAGGGGAGAATTTATTAATACTTTTAGAGTCGAGATTAGATAATGTAATTTATAGAGCAGGATTTGCCTCAACAAGGCCTCAGGCAAGACAAATAGCGTCTCACAGACATTTAAAGCTAAATGGTTCACTGGTAGACGTTCCGTCAATACAGATCAAGCCTGGTGATAAAATTGAGTTAAAAGATAGTAGTCAAAATATGATTGTTGTTCAACATACTATTGATACTGGTCAAGATAATGAAGTACCTTCATGGCTATCTGTCGATACTAATAAAAAATCAATAGAAGTTTTATCTTTACCATCAAGAGGAGAAATAAGTCACCAAATAGAAGAACAGTTAATAGTAGAGCTTTATTCAAAATAAAAATTAGAGAGGAGAATTAAATTGCTAATACTACAAAGACCTGAGATATCTCAAGAAGAAATAAGCGTAAATAGAACAAAATTTTCGATTGAACCACTAGAACCTGGATTCGGATTAACTCTTGGTAATACCATGAGAAGAGCTTTATTGTCTAGAGTTCCTGGAGTAGCAGTTACTGGAGTAAAAATCCAAGGTGTAAACCATGAATTTACATCAGTACCTGGAGTTGTAGAAGATGTTTTAGACTTATTGCTAAATCTCAAAAGACTTGTACTTCAAGTTGAAGATCAAGAGAGTCATACTTTAACAGTTAAAGCAAAAGGTCCTGGAGATGTCACTGCTGCACAAATTCAGTGTCCCGCAGGAGTTGAGGCTGTAAACACAGACCTAAAAATTTGTACGCTTTCTGGTGATGCAACTTTAGATATGGAAGTATCTATTGCACATGGCGTAGGATACCGATTGGCAGACAAAAATAAAACGAGTGATTCTAATTTCATTCCTATTGATTCAATTTTTTCACCTATTGTAAAAGTAAGTTATGCTGTTACCCCAACCCAAGTAGGTCAGGTAACTAACTATGACAAACTTACATTAGACGTAGAAACTGATGGTTCAGTGGCACCTAGTGAGGCTGTGTCATCTGTTGGAAAAACTTTAGGAGAGTTATGGAAGCTTTTTGCTGACATAGATGAAGGAATAGGCCTTGAGCTTGGAGAACTTACTGTTTCTGAAGGAAGTTCACCAGACCTTTCTATTTCAGTTGACGCATTAGATCTATCAGAACGACCAATGAATTGCTTAGGTAGAGAGAATATAACTACTGTTGGTCAAATCTTAGAGTACACAGAAGACGATTTGTTGAACCTGACCAACTTTGGACAAAAGAGTCTTGATGAGCTTGTAGCAAAGTTAGACGAATTAGGATTGAGCTTACCAACAAGTTCTGATTTAGATTCTGAGGAAAACGCAGATGCCTAGACCAACCAAAGGAAAAAGATTAGGTGGTTCTGCCTCTCATGAAGATCAAATCATTAGTAATTTGGTACGATCTCTTATTCAACATGAAAAAATTGAAACTACAATAACTAAAGCAAAAGTAGTTAAACCTTATGCTGAAAAGGTAATAACTAAGGCAAAAAAAGGAACTTTACACGACAGAAGACAGGTTCTAAAAATGATTCAAGATAAAGCTGTGGTTGCAAAGTTGTTTGAAGAGATTGGTCCTAAATATCAAGAAAGAAATGGTGGATATACAAGAATCACCAGAACAACTTACCGAAAGGGTGACGGGACAGAACTAGCTGTTCTAGAACTAGTTTAAGTTGAGTACTTTTAGTGATGTTTGGAAGAAATTCCAAGCTTTTTTAAGATTTAATCCAGCTCTAATTCAAAACATCATAAATGACAGATATGAAAGTGGAAATGCTTTTTTAATTGTTTTAACAAGCCTTACCTCGATTTATACAGCGTTATTTATTACAACAAGGTTTTCTAATTTCCTAGACGTTGTCTTTTATGGAATCTTGGACGGTGCCTTCGCTTGGATAATTTCAAGTCTTGGAATGTGGTTCATTCTCTCAAGAGTTTTTAAAGAAAATCTTGATATAAATGCTGTTTCAACAATTACTGGTTATGCACATGGGATAGTCGCAAGCATTTCTTTAATTATTTTCTTACAAAACTATTTAAATCTCAGTGCAAGAATTATCGAAATTTCAATTTTAGGAATATTTCTTTGGCTGTTTTATACAATTTCGAGAAGCTTGGAAATAGGTTTTTTCATTGAGAAGAGAAGCTCTAGAATAGCTTCATCTGTATTTATTATTATCCTCATTTGGACTTCAGGACCTTTGAAAATCTTTTTCTAGCTTGAACTATAAAGTTATAATTTCATATGACGGAAATCATTTTCATGGTTTCCAAAAACAAATTAAAAATATCACTGTACAAGAGTCTGTTGAGAATGCTTTAAAAAAGCTATTAAACAATTTCGAAATGACTTACGCAGGAAGAACAGATGCTGGAGTTCACGCAAAATATCAAGTCCTAAGTATTACAACAACTGAAAAACTTTCAAGTTCATTCAAATCTTCTTTAAATGCATTAGTTGGAAAACATATATATATAAAAAAAGTTACAAAAGTTAAGGAAAGTTTTCATCCAAGATTTGATGCAAAACAAAGAACTTACAAGTATTTTATAAATACTCCTAGGAACTATGAACCCTATAACCTTGGGTATACTCATTTAATTAATGACGAAGTAAACTTATCAGAACTCAATGTAATTGCTAAATCTTTTTTAGGAAAAAATAATTTTACAAATTTTTCTAAACTCAGAAAAGATCAGAATCCAATCCGTGATATAGCTGTTAGTAAATGGACTCACAGCAATCAAGGCTATATTTATACAATTACAGGAAACTCATTTCTTCATAATATGGTCAGATCAATTGTGGGAGTACAGCTTGCCTGCCTGAATGGAAAACTTAGTAATGCAAAAATCAAATCTTCATTAAAGTATCCTCAAAATGAAAGATTTAATCACGTAGCTCCACCAGAAGGTCTTTACCTGTGGAAAATTAAATACTAGTTTTCATAAATATCAATAACCTTTATACTTAAGTTTCGTTACAATCCTATAGGTTTATAAAATGAGCACAAAAACGACATTTAAAGGTATAGAAGCTTCTGACAGAAGTTGGCATCTTGTTGATGCAAGCAATCTTCCTGTTGGAAGATTAGCTAGTGAGATAGCGCAAATTTTAAAAGGCAAACACAAACCCCAGTACGCACCACATTTAGATGTTGGAGATCATGTTGTAGTGATTAATGCTGATAAAATTCAAGTAACTTCTAACAAGCCTGAACAAAAAATGTATTACAGACATTCTGGTTATCCAGGAGGCATAAAGGAAGAATCATTTAATGCTTTGAGAAAACGTAAGCCCGAATTAATCATCGAAAAAGCTGTCTGGGGGATGCTTCCTAAAAATAGATTAGGAAGAGCAATAATAAAAAAACTCCACATTTATTCATCTGATACCCATCCTCACGAAAGTCAAAACCCTGTAGAATTAAATTTCAATATAAAAAAGGTTGTTGACAATGACTGATGCAATATTAGGTACAGGCAGGAGAAAAAGTTCAGTTGCCAGAGTAAGACTTACAGAAGGTAGTGGAGAGTACACTTTTAATGGTAAGTCCATGGAACAATATTTTCCAAGTCCAAACATGAGAATGAGAGTTAACAAGCCTTTTAATGTGGTTGATATGGATAAACAGTTTGACCTTCATGTAACATTAAATGGAAGTGGGTTATCCGCTCAAGCTGATGCAGTGGCTCTTGGAATATCTAGAGCATTAATTCAATTTAATCCCGACTTAAGACCTAGGCTCAAAAAAGCTGGATTACTTACTAGAGATTCTAGAAAAGTTGAACGTAAGAAATACGGACTTAAGAAAGCTAGAAGAGCTGAGCAGTTCACCAAAAGATAATTTTTCATTGAAAAAACACTTTGGTACTGATGGAATTAGGGGCATACCTGAAGAATCCCTCACCGAAGAAATAATTTCAAATGTTTGTGCTTCTGTAGAAGAAATATTAAAACCCAAAACAATTGCTTTGATTACAGATACACGCAAATCTTCCGAGGTAATTTCTTCATGGATAAGTGAAGGTTTTAGTCATAACGTAGAAATTCTCAATTATGGAGTTCTCCCATCTGGGTCGATGCCGATTTTACTTAATGAGTTAAATCATGATATGGGGATAATAATTTCAGCTTCTCATAACCCAAGTGAATATAACGGAATTAAGTTAATTGATAAAAATGGATCGAAATTACTCGATGACGTAGAAATTTTAATTGAAGAAACTATGGACGAAATTCAACTACCTGAAAACTCTTCTTCAATCAAAAATTCTCATTTAGGGTATGAAAGCTATAAAAAATTTCTAAACTCTATCAATGATATTGACTTTTCAAACTTTGATTTAGTAATTGATTCTGCAAATGGATCAGCTTTTGAAATAATCAAAGATATTGTCCCAGATTCAGTGGGAAAAATTACTCATATTGCAAATAAACCAAATGGTCAAAATATTAATGAAGAATCAGGAGCTACTAATACAAAAAACTTAATAAATATCATGAAAAATGGACAACTAGGTGTTTCGTTTGATGGAGATGCTGACAGGTTAATCATGATTGATGAAAATAAAGAAATTGCAAATGGCGATGTATTAATTGCACTATTAGCTACTTACTTCTCCAGAATTAAAGAGCTCGATAATGACAATGTTGTTAGTACGGTGATGTCAAACTACGGATTCAAACTAGCGATGAAAAGTCAAAATTTTAACTTAATTGAAACACCTGTAGGTGACAAATACGTAGCTGAGGCTATGAAGAAACACAAAGCAGTTTTAGGAGGAGAGCAATCTGGACATATTATTTTTTCAAAATACCTACCAGTCGGTGATGGATTAGTCACATTTTTAATGGTATTAAAAGCATTAAACTATCTTGATACTACTTTAGTTGAGTTTAGAAAAGAAAATATCCAAGAATATCCACAAAAATTAGTAAATATTAATCTTCAGGAAACTCTGAATAAAGAAGAGCTTGAATTCATCAACCAGTTAGCTTTTGAGCTTTCAAATAAAAGAAACCTTGATGGTAGATACTTAATTAGGAATTCCGGAACAGAGCCACTACTAAGAGTTCTAGTCGAAGCAAGTAATAATGAAGAGATGGAGTCTTTTCTTGAAGAACTGCTGAATAAAATTAATGGATACCTAAATTAAAATATCTTCGTTATAATTATAATAACGAGCAAATTAAGCGCCAGACCTTTAATTAGGTGACGAGGAAGTATGTTATCGAAAATTCGGCGGATGCATACTCGGCTCTACGGTCGTAATAAATTGTTTAAAAACAGAAAGAAACTTCTGAACAGAGACAGTTTAAAGTAGTCTTATTTCAACTTGCTCGTTGGAATGGAGAAATTATATGTGTGGAATTATTGGCTATTCAGGCCAAAGAAAACCTTTACCAATACTTTTAGATGGTTTGTCAAGGTTAGAGTATCGAGGATATGATTCAGCTGGTATTGCAATTATTGATGGAGAAAGTTTAACCATTGAGAAAAAAGAAGGTAAATTACAAGTATTAAAAGACCATCTTGTAGATAAAGAAATTAATGGAAATATAGGTATAGGCCATACAAGATGGGCTACACATGGAGTGCCAAGTGATGAAAATGCGCACCCACATTATGACAACAATCAAGATTTTGCAATAATTCATAACGGCATAATTGAAAACTATGCCGAGATGAAAGAAGTATTGCTAAATGAAAATTATGAGTTTAAATCGGAGACCGATACTGAGGTAGTTGCTGTTGAACTAAGCAGACAATGGACAGGCAATCTCTTGGAGACAGTTTGTAATGTTGCCAAAGGACTTGAGGGAACATATGCACTAGTTGTAATCACAATAAAGGATCCAGAAACTATAGTAGCTGGAAGAATGATGAGTCCACTAGTCCTAGGAGTTGGAGAGGATGAAGTTTTTCTTGCTTCAGACTCAGCAGCAATCCTCGAACATACTAACAAAATGATATTTTTAGAGAATGGAGATTTTGTCGAAATTAAAAATGGTCAGTATCAATTATTTGATATAGACATGAATGAAATTACCCGAGAAGTACAACTAATTGATTGGGAGGTATCTGAAGCAGAAAAATCTGGTCATGATCACTTTATGTACAAAGAAATTTTAGAACAATCAGAAGTCATCGAAAGAACAATAACTGGAAGGTTAGAATTAGGAAGCGAGCAGATTCCGATTGACTTAGAACATGCAAAAAAGTTTGAAAAAATATGGATAGTTGCATGTGGGACAGCTTATCATGCAGGATTATTTGGAAAAGATTTATTTGAAAAAGTATTAGGCATTCCAGTTAGTGTTGAACTCGCTTCAGAGTTTAGGTACAGAGAGCCCATAGTTGGCAAAAATGATTTAGGAATCGTTATTTCTCAATCTGGTGAAACTATGGATACCATCGCAGCAACAGAACTGTTGAAAGATAATGGCTCTCATGTATTGGCCCTTGTCAATGTAGTAGGAAGTTCTCTAGCGAGAATGGCCGATAGTGTGTTATACCTCCATGTTGGACCCGAGATAGGAGTCGCATCTACAAAAGCTTATTTAGGTATGCTTGTTGGGCAGCTTCTTCTTGCTAAACATTGGGATGAATTTAACAAGCTAGAAACCTCTTTTGATGAGATAAGCGAGCTACCTTTCCTCATAAAGAAAGCTTTAGAATGTGAACCGCAAATTAAAGAAATATCAAAATCAATAAATGATAAAAAAGATATTTATTTCATCGGTCGAGGGCTCGATTACGCTTTAGCTGCTGAAGGTGCATTGAAATTGAAAGAGATTTCATACCTACATGCTGAGGCCCTTGCTGCTGGAGAACTTAAACATGGCACTCTTGCCTTAATTGAAAAGGGTACACCAGTGGTAGTTACAGCCAGCCAACACCATTTACTAGACAAAACAACAAGTAATGTACAGGAGGTTAAAGCTAGAGGAGCATATGTGATTGCTATAGGAGATAATTCTTCAAAGAAGCTTCAAGACATTTCTGATAATTATGTCACCCTCCCTGAGGCAAGTGAAATGTTATCAACAATCATTTCAATAATCCCTCTACAGTTTATTGCATATCATGTAGCAAACTTAAATGGTGAGTCTATTGACCAACCCCGTAACCTTGCCAAATCTGTGACAGTGGAGTAATTATAGATAATAAATTTAAGAACTCTAGAAATGCAGGAAATTGGATTGGTGTTGGTGCTGGTATTGGTGCAACAGTTTTTGTGGCCACAAATGAACCAACATGGATAGCAGTAGGTGTTGCGATAGGCGCAGCGCTTAGTCAGCGAAAAACAGAATCTCAAAAATCAGAAACAGCGGAATAAAAGCAAAATGGACAGAGGATATATTTACGTCAATAAGAATAACCTTCAACACAATATTGAATACCTGAATAATTTTACATCAAAGGAACTTTGCATTGTAGTTAAAGCGAATGCTTACGGGCACGGAATAGATTGGACTGTAAGAACTGCTATTGAATCAGGTATAAACTGGTTTGCCGTCGCTGCTCTAGATGAAGCAATTCTTGTTAGGAACCTTTCAGATGATATTCGTATTCTTTTGCTCTCTGAGCCCTCAATAACAGAGTTGGAAAAGATAGCAACCTACAATGTAGATGTAACTGTTTATAGTGAAAAGTTTATTGATGCAATGATAATTTCTAAAGATTCATATAAAATTCACCTAAAAATTGACACCGGGATGCACAGAGTAGGATGTAGTCCTGAAAATTTTGATAATTTATACGATAAGATTACTTCTTCCAAAAATTTGAGCTTAGAAGGTATATGTACCCATTTTCCTGTTGCAGATACCGATAAAAAACAAACTACTGCATCTATACAAATGTTTAAGAATACAATCTCAAAAATTAATGTTGACCAACTTAGAATCCACGCGGACAATTCTGCATCGAATACTTATAATAATGATCAAGTTTTTAATATGGCAAGGGTTGGGCTAGCCACATATGGTTATACTATTTCACCAGTAAAGGCTTTGGATGGGCTTAAGAGGGTAATGGAGATAAAGACAAGAATATCAAATATTCAAAATAGAAAAAAAGGAGAGGCCGTTTCTTATGGCAAAGCTCATATCTTAGAACAAGACTCTTTAATTGCTACAGCCCCAATAGGATATGGCGATGGATATCCCTGGAACTCCTTTCCTGATGGAAAAGTCATAGTAAAGAATAATTTCTGTAAGTTAATTGGAAGGGTAACTATGGATCAGATTTTATTTGATGTTACAGGATTGGATGTCAATATTGATGATGAGGTTATTATTTTAGGGTCCTCATCTGATAATTCGTTAAGTATAACTATAAGAGACATTGCAGCATGGAACAAAACTATTGAATGGGAAATATTAACAAATATTAAAGATAATCGTTTAAACCGGGTAGAAATTGATATCTAAAGAATTAAAACAAGAAGATTTACAGACTTTTGCTGAGCAGTTCATCTTAGACTTAGCAATCCCTTCGGTGGTTGGGCTTAAAGGTACACTCGGAGCAGGTAAGACTACGCTAATTAAAAATCTTATTCACGCACTTGGTGTAAATGAAAAAGTTACATCTCCCACCTTTAATATTGTAAGAACTTACAAAAACGATTTACTTAATATATATCATGTAGATCTATACAGATTAACCTCTATACATGAGTTTTTAGATTTAGATCTTCCTTTAAACGAGGAAAACACGTTATTTTTTATTGAGTGGTCTGATATGATTCCAGAATCAAAATCTAAAGGTTGGAGATTTCTAGACATAGAGGTTATAGATGAGACAACTAGGAAAGTAAGCTATTAATTATGTATAAGCTTTCAATCTCAACTTCAGGCTCATTTATCTCAGCTTGCCTTCATGAAGATAAATTAATTGGGAGCTTAATTTTTAAATCTAGCCAAGGATCTACAAATTTGTTATTAAATGAAATAGATGAGTTGTTAATTAAAACACATGTCCAGAAGAAAGATCTTGGTGCAATATATCTTGATACAGGTCCTGGTTACTATACAGGATTGAGAATTGGTTACTCAGTTGCACAGGGAATAGGTGGAAGCTTAGGAATACCACTTGTTCCAGTAAATGGCCTTGATTCACTTGCTTTTGCAGCACACACGAGTCATAGAAAAATATGTGCGATTATTGATATTAAAAGAGGTGAGTTTGCATTCTGTACCTATAAGCCGGTACCAGGTGGTGTCGTCAGAGAGACTGAACCAGAAATAATTAACTCTGAAAGCCTTAAGGCAAAACTGTCGGATGATGCAGAAAAAAAACTATTAGTTGGGAATTGGGATGTTATACCTGAATACAATTTACCAAATGATAGCAATGCAAAACTTGCTGATCCGAAAGTAGTCACAGCTGAAACAATTTTTTCAGTTGGTGAAAGATTATTTCAAAATAATAAATTTCCAAATTTCAATGAAATATCAATAAATTATATGAGGGAGCCAGATATTTCACTTTCTCAATCGGCACTTGAAAAAAAAGTAGAATTTAATGATTGATCTAATAAATGAATGTGATGAACAACTAGCAAAAGAGTTAGAGATAATAGAAAATAAAATATTTGGTACAGCTTGGCCATATCAAACAATTCAGTGCAAAATAAATAATCAAGAATTTAAATATTGGACCTATAAAAAAGATGAAAAGATAGTTGCCTACCTGGGTATACATTTTGTAAATGACTTTATAGAGGTATTAGGCATTGGGGTTATTGAAAAATATAGAAAAAATGGGATAGCAAAAAATTTGATGAATGAATTTATAGAATATTTCAATACATCGATGTATCAAAAAATTTTACTGGAAGTCCGTGAATCGAATAGTAAAGCAAAAAATTTGTATACAAATTTTGGATTTAGACAGATTTCTAAAAGAAAAAATTACTATAAAACAGAAGATGCCGATATTTACCTAAAGGAAAAAATTTATGTTTGAAGATAAAGTAATTTTAGGATTCGAGACTAGTTGCGATGAAACTGCTATCGCAGTTATGAAGAATAATAAACTTCTGGTGAATAAAATTTCATCACAGGTAGATATTCATGAAAAATTCGGTGGGGTAGTTCCAGAAGTTGCGTCAAGAGCACATTCAGAAATGATACGAAACTTATTTCACCTATCTTTAAAAGAGGCTCAATTAGAACTCTCAGATATTGATCTTATCGCCTCAACTGATGGACCTGGTTTAGTAGGGAGTCTTGTTGTTGGTTATAATTTTGCAAAATCTGTTGCTTGGTCCCTAGAGAAACCATTTCTTCCAATTGACCATATGGTCGGACATCTGAGTGCACCCTTGATTGAGCATCCACAATTAGACCCACCATTTCTTTCACTACTTGTTTCGGGAGGACACTCCCAAATAGTTTTAGTTGAAGAGTGGGAAAAATACGAATTACTTGGGTCCACTATTGATGATGCTGCAGGGGAGGCATTTGATAAACTCTCACGATATTGTGGGTTTGGCTTTCCCGGAGGACCTGCGATACAGAAGTTAAGTGAAGGTGGTGATGAGTCAAAAATAGCTCTCCCAAGACCTAAAACTTCAGGGGAGTTTGACTATTCATTTTCTGGTCTCAAAACAGCTGCTATGTATTATCTGAGAGACTTAAAAAAAGAGGATGAAGTTTCTAGAAGAGATTTTGCTGCCTCATACCAAGAAGCAATTGTAGATTCATTGATGGGTGTATTTGAAAGGGCTGTAAAAGAAACTAATGTTCCAACTATTTCTGGGGGTGGTGGAGTAATAGCTAATAGAAGATTGCGTGAAAAACTGGCCATTTTTGCTGAAAAAAATAACAAAAATATTTATCTACCCTCACCAATTCTATCTACTGACAATGCAGCGATGATATGTAGTGCAGCTCAAAAGAACCTTACAACTAAAGACTTAAACATCAATGATGTAAGGCTTTCTTCAATAATTAATTGAAAATAAAAATACCTTTATAAACGGCACAGTATTAAATTCACAATGTAACAATAAAAATTTAGGAGGTAATGTAAATGAATCTTCAACCTTTAGGAGACAGAGTGGTAGTAAAAGCTATGTCTGAAGATGAAATGAAAACAGCGTCAGGAATTTACATTCCTGATACAGCGAAAGAAAAACCGCAAGAAGGTGAAGTAGTAGCTGTAGGTCCAGGTGAACCCAATGATGCTGGTGAAAAAGTGAAACCTGATGTTGAAACTGGAGACAAAGTTGTCTACTCAAAGTATGGTGGAACAGAAATTAAAGTTGACGGACAAGAATATTTAATATTATCAAGTAGAGATATTCTTGCAAAAATTACTAAGTAATAGGAGAAATAAAAATGGCAAAAAAAACATTAGTTTTTAACGAAGCAGCTAGAAAGTCACTCGAGGCAGGAGTAAACAAACTTGCTGACGTAGTAAAAGTTACATTAGGACCAAAAGGTAGAAACGTTGTTCTAGAAAAAAAATGGGGTGCACCTACAATCACAAATGATGGTGTGACTATTGCAAAAGAAGTCGATCTAGAAGACCCGTACGAAAACATGGGCGCACAACTTGCTAAAGAAGTTGCATCAAAAACAAATGATGTTGCGGGAGATGGTACAACTACTGCTACGGTTTTAGCACAGTCTATGGTCAATGAGGGAATGAAAACAGTATCTGCTGGAGTTAACCCAATTGAAGTAAAAAGAGGGATGCTACAAGCGTCTGAAGCTGTCACAGATTTTATAGCTGGATTTGCAAAAACTATCGGCGGAAAAGACGAGATAGCACAAGTTGCTTCTATCTCAGCTGGAGATACAGAAATTGGTGAAACTATTGCAGAAGCAATGGAAAAAGTTGGTAAAGATGGAGTGATTACTGTTGAAGAAGGTCAAACTTTTGGAATGGAGCTTGATTTCACAGACGGAATGCAATTTGATAAAGGATTCATATCACCTTATTTTGTGACTGATGCTGATCGTCAAGAAGCAATTCTAGAAAACCCATATATCTTAATTGTTAACTCAAAAATTACTGCAGTAAATGATTTATTGCCAATACTTGAAAAAGTAATGAATTCTGGCAAGCCGTTGTTGATTTTAGCTGAAGATATTGAAGGTGAAGCTTTAGCAACACTAGTTGTCAATAAAATTCGCGGAACCTTTACATCAGTCGCTGTTAAAGCACCTGGATTCGGTGAGAGAAGAAAAGCAATGTTACAAGATATTGCAATTCTTACAGGTGGTGAAGTTGTATCAGAAGAGCTAGGACTTAAAACTGAAAACACAACAGTTGAGATGCTTGGTGAAGCGGCACGTGTAGTTGTTAAGAAAGATACAACAACAATTGTTGATGGCAGCGGAAAGAAAGCAGATGTTGAAGGAAGAGTTAAGCAAATTCAGTCAGAGATAGATGAATCTGATTCTGATTGGGACAAAGAAAAACTTCAAGAACGACTTGCTAAACTTTCCGGTGGGGTTGCTCAAGTAAAAGTTGGTGCAGCAACAGAAGTAGAATTAAAAGAAAAGAAAATGAGGATCGAAGATGCTTTAGCCGCTACTAGGGCAGCTGTTGAAGAAGGAATAGTTGCAGGTGGTGGAGTTACTTTGATTAGAGCTCAAGATTCTATCGATAAAATTTCTGGAGGTTCAGAAGCTGAAGTAATCGGAAGAAACATTGTTAAAAAAGCATTAGAAGCACCACTTCGCCAAATAGCAATAAATGCTGGATATGAAGGCGGAGTCATGGTTGAGAAAGTTAAGTCTGAAAAAGGAAATGTTGGACTTAATGCAGCTAATGGTGAAATGACTGATTTAGTTAAAGCTGGTGTCATTGATCCAGCTAAAGTGACTAGGTCAACGGTTCAAAATGCATCATCAATTGCATCTCTAGTTTTGACTACTGAAGCACTTATTGCTGAAAAGCCAGAGCCAGAAGCACCGATGCCTCCTGGAGGAATGGGCGGCATGGAAGGCATGATGTAAGAACATCAAAAATTTAAAAAAAGAGCGGACTTAGATCCGCTCTTTTTTTATAGTATGCTTAAAACATGACTGGAATCCGTGGTGCAATTGCAGAAGTTACTAATACTTCAATAGATATCATTGAATCATCAAAAGATTTATTCAAAGAACTTCTTGAATTAAATAATTTAGATATCTCTAAGATAGTGTCTGTAATCTTTACTGTCACACATGATTTAACTGAGGCCTTTCCTGCAAAAGCAATAAGAGATCTCGGTTATACGTCAGTTTCTGCAATAGACACATTAGCCCCAAACATTTCAAATGATTTAAAGGGTTGCATCAGGATACTTATTCATTATGATGATGACATTGTTCCAAATCATCTTTATCTAGGTGAAGCAAAGAATCTTAGACCTGATAGATAAAACTAATTGGCAAAACATTGAAAGATGCTATCATAATCACAATGAAATTAAACAATACTTTTTTTTACTTTAGTGAGCACATATAAGTTGCCCTAAAGTTGTGTTGTAGTAAATCGGGCAAAGGCCCGATTTTTTTATTTAGGAGAAAAAATGATAATCGTTATGAAACAAGCAGCTTCTGAAGAAGATGTAGAAAAGGTTAAAAGTAAAGCTATTGAGCAGGGGCACGAGCCTTTAACAATCTTCGGAGTTGAAAGAACAGTTGTTGCCGTAAGTGGCAAAGTAATCGAAGACAACAGAGCAATCATGAGGTTATTAGATAATGTTCAAGAAGTGATTCCTATCGGTAGACCTTACAAGCTTGCTAGTAGGAGCTACAAAGAAGAAAGTACTCAAATTAAGATTAAAAATTTAGTAGTTGGTGGTACTGAACTAGCTCTTATTGCCGGTCCAGATAGTGCTGAAACAAGAGCTCAGACACTAGAAACAGCGGAAGCTGTTGTAGCAGCAGGTGGTAACGGACTGCGAGGAGGTGCTTTTAAGCCACGAACCTCTCCATATAGCTTCCAAGGACTTGGTGAAGATGGTTTAAAGATGCTTAAAGAAGCATCAGAAGTTAACAACCTTCCATTATTTAGTGAGATTATGGATGCTCAACATTTATCTATGATGGAAAACTATGTTGATGTTCTTCAGGTTGGCGCTAGAAATATGCAAAATTTCAAACTATTAGAAGCTGTAGGGGAGTCAAAATTACCTGTACTTCTCAAAAGAGGTATGAGTGCAACCTTAGAAGAGCTTCTTCTAGCTTCCGAGTATATTTTAACTGGGGGTAACGAAAATGTGATGTTGTGTGAAAGAGGAATCAGAACCTATGAAACTGCAACAAGAAATACTTTTGATGTAAACGCAATTCCATTTTTAAAGATGAACTCACATCTTCCTGTAATAGCTGATCCCAGCCACGCAACTGGGGATAGTAAATTAGTTGAGCCAGTTGCTTTAGCTGCTATTGCTGCAGGAGCGGATGGTCTTTTAATAGAGATTCACCCTAGACCAGATGAAGCTCTTTGCGATGGCCCTCAGGCGATAGTACCAACACAATTGAATGAGCTAAGTAAAAAAGTTAGTGCTATTGCTAATGTGGTAGGAAGAACGCTCAATTAGATATGAAGTCAGTCAGAGTTATTGGATTAGGCCTAATGGGTACAAACTTAGGCCTTAAGTTATTAACTCAAGGTATAAAAGTATATGGTAATGATACAGATGAAGAATCTGTTAATAGAGCTTCCAGCTTGGGCTTTGATATAAATGGTTCCGAGGAGACTGTAGATTTAACAGTTCTTGCTATGCCAATAAATAGCATAGTATCATCTCTTAGCTCAAAAGAGTTAATAGTAAATACAAAAGCTATCGTTGATATAGGAGGAACAAAAGAAAAAATTTGTAATTTGATGGATAGTTATCAAATCCCATCAATTGGAGGCCATCCTATGTGCGGGGTTTCTGACAACAGTACTTGGAAGCCAAATCCTGATATATATAATGGTGCAACATTTTTACTATGTGAAACAAAATCAACCGATGCTGATTCAAAAGAAATAGTAAAGAAAATGATAGAGTTATTAAGCTCTAAAGAAGTATGGATTGACAGGGTTCAGCACGATGAGATAATTTCAATTACTAGTCACCTTCCTCACCTAATAAGCACAGCTCTAGTGGGAGTAGCAAAAGACAACTACGACATAGGCGAGATTATGGGAATGGCAGCTGGTGGCTTTGATGGTGCAACTAGGTTAACACGGACTAATCCTGAGATGATTAGAGACATGTACGACACTAACTCTGAAAATATTAATACATTTCTCAAGCACTTTTTGGAAGAGCTAATGGAATTAATAGATCTCCAGCAAAGAGATGAACTTTTAAACTATTTAAATAATTCAGTCGAATGGCGTAGGGCACTATCAGACAAATTCGGAGAAAGGCCATTAAGTTGATAAATAATAAACTCTCCGGAGAAGTGACAATTATTGGTGATAAATCTATATCTCACAGAGCTATAATTTTTTGTTCATTAGCAGATGGAATCTCAAGAATTTCAAACATACTTATTTCAGGTGACACAACTGCCACTATCGATATATTCCGTTGTCTAGGTGTAAATATTGATATTGTTGAAGGAAATTCTTTAATAATTCATGGGGTTGGACTGCAGGGTTTATCCAAACCAGATTCTAAATTAAATGCCAAAAGTTCAGGAACTACAGCAAGGCTTTTGACAGGCTTACTATCAAGACAAAACTTTACATCAGAGTTAGTAGGAAGTAGTCAACTCACGAAAAGACCTATGGGTAGAGTGGTTGATTTACTAAATGAGAATGGCTCTAATATATCTTCTAAGAATGGGTATTTACCAATAAATTTTAAAAAAGGTTTTAGCACTTTCCACTCAATCAACACAAAAGTTCCAAGCGCTCAAGTAAAAAGTGCGTTGTTAATTGCTTCACTATATCATCAAGAACCCACCGTTATTACAGAAGACATCCCAACAAGAGATCACTCTGAGAGAATGTTGGCCTATATGGGTATAGGTATTGTAAGAATGGGTACATCCGTTACTGTCCCCCCCAATCAAAAAATTAAACCAGTCGAACTTGATATTCCATCTGACACATCGTCTGCTGCTTTTCTTATTGCGCTGGGTATTTTATCCTCTGAAAAAATAGTTTTAAGAAAAGTACTTATAAATGAGAGAAGAATAGGTTTTTTAAAAGTTTTAAAAAGAATGAACGCAAATATTGAAATAAACAACATAACTGAAATTGGTAATGAAATGGTTGGAGACATAAAGGTTTCAAAGTCAAACCTGGTTGCAACGCAAATAGAGCCTAGTGAAATTCCAGACCTTATTGATGAGATTCCGATTCTAACATTTATAGCTTCTCAAGCAGATGGCTTAACTACATTAAGAGGAGCAGAGGAGTTGAGAATAAAAGAATCAGATAGATTAGAAACAATGAAAGACTTCATAGAAGCTTTAAATGGAAAAATAAAAATGTATTCAGATGGATTCGACATTCTAGGAAAACAAAACCTAGAAGCTGGAAGTATAAAAACAGAAGATGATCACAGGGTTTCTATGACAGCTCTCATAGCTAATATTTCACTTAATAAAAAAATTACCCCTGACAATATTAAGTGTATTGATGATTCATATCCATCATTTTTTCAAGACCTTGCTCTTCTTGGAGGGGAGATTAATGAATAAATTAGGAATACTAGGATGGCCGTTAACTACAACCTATTCACCTCTGATACATAATAAATTATTTGAACTCTCTGGGTTGGAGGGAAGTTATCAAATAATTAAACAAGAAGAAATAAACTCTCAAATAATATCGGAAATAAATAATGACTTATTAGGCTACAACATCACAATCCCCCATAAAGAAAAAATTATATATCTTCAAAAGTCAGCGATACTAAGTGCAAGTGTCAAAGATATTGGGGCTTGTAATACGGTATTGAATAGAAACTCAAAAATATATTTATTCAACACTGATTTTTCAGGATTTAAAACATTTTTAAACTTGATTCAATATGATTTTTGTAAAAAGTCTGTTTTGATACTTGGATCTGGAGGAAGCGCTAAAGCAATTGCTTACACATTAAAATTACAAAACATAAATTATTTCATAGCGAGTAGGCATTCAAATGAAAATACTATTTCATATAATGAAATAGTTAAAATTGGCTCGGACATTGATTTAGTAATTAATACTACACCTGTAGGCATGCCTCCATTTAATCATGGAGAACTACCAATAAAGTGGAACAATTTACCTAATATAAAAACAGTAATCAATCTTGGGTATGGGTCTAAAAATACCTTTCTAAATCAATTTGATGACTCCATTGCTAAATATGATGGATTGGGCATGCTTGTGTGCCAAGCTATAGAGTCATTTAATATATGGACCTCTGCAGGCTTAAATACAAGTAGAATTTATGGTGAAGTGATAAAGGAATTGGAAAATATAGATGATTAGATATTTAACAGCGGGTGAAAGCCACGGTCCAGAGTTGACAGGTATTTTAGAGGGTATACCAGCAGGGTTCAATGTTTCAAAAAAATATATAGATGACTTTTTACAGAGGAGACAAAAAGGACTTGGCTCTGGTGGCAGAATGAATATTGAGCAAGATGAAGTTTTGATAACCTCGGGTATAGTCAACGGAGTGACTACTGGAGCACCAATTGCCATAAGAATCTTAAATAAAGACTGGAAAAATTGGAAAGATAAAGAAATTGAGCCATACATCGTTCCTAGGCCTGGACATGCTGATTTAGTAGGAACAGCAAAATACGATCATGAAGATATAAGATTTGTTCTAGAAAGAGCCAGTGCTAGAGAAACTGCAATGCGAGCAGCCATAGGGGCAATAACAGCAGAAATTCTTGAGTCACTTGGAATCAATATCGTAGGATATGTTACTGCAATTGGAGATATTTCTTATCAAGGAGATCCAAAAGTGAAAATTGACAAACTAAAAGTTATGCATTCTGAAGTTGGCTGTCCTGATCCTGTAACAAGCAAAATGATGGAGGATAAGATTCTTTTAGCTAGAAAAAATAAAGATACTTTAGGTGGTGCTATAACTTGTATAGCTTCAGGGGTTCCAGCAACTTTAGGAAGTTTTGTACATTGGGACAAAAAACTAGATGCAATATTAGCAAAGCAATTTATGTCTGTTCAAAGCGTAAAAGCAGTTGAAATTGGTAAGGGTGTTGAAGTGTCAAAAAAATATGGTACGGAAGTACAAGACCAGTACTCAATTGATGAAAAAAAAATAAATAAGATTTCAAATAACCTAGGAGGTTTTGAAGGGGGAATGTCTAACGGTGAAGATATTTACATTACTGCATACCTTAAACCAATTAGTACTACACTAACTCCCATAAATAGTATTGATTTGGTAACAAAAACTGAAACTGAAACAGTTTATGAACGCTCAGATACCTGCGCAGTACCACGAGCAATACCAATTTTTGAAGCAGTTATGGCTTTTGAAGTTCTTAATAATTTACTACTCAAAACAGGTGGTGACAACAAGAAAGAGGTTTTAAAAAACTACAATAACATTCCAAGTCTTGAAGTTGATGATTTCAACATGAAAAATGAAGTATGGAATATGAATTATGACAACTAACAAGACGGCTTACGTTGTTGGTTTCATGGGTTCTGGAAAGTCGTCTATTTTGAAAGTTATAAACCAATCGACAAATATTAACACTGTTGATTTAGATGAACTAGTTGTAAAAGATAACGGAGAAAGCATTCTAAAAATATTTAGAAACCACGGTGAAGAATATTTTAGAAAAAAAGAGGAAGAGTCTTTTTATAAAATTAAGAATATGCCAGAAACAATAATATTTCTGGGCGGGGGCTCGCTAGTTACAGATTCAATCAGAACCACTATCCAACAATCTGAAAATTCTTTTTACTTACAAAATTCATTTGATAATTTGTGGGAAAACATTAAAAACAGTGACAGACCATTAGTAACTACAGGAAAAAAAAATGTAATGAAAATTTATAATGAAAGACTAGATAGTTACGAACAATGTAAAAATACTATAGATATGTCAAATAGTAGTTTAAAAGAAGCATCTAAGTTAATAGTGAGTCAGCTAGGGTGGATTTAAAATTGAATAATTCAAAAGTAGTGTATTTTGAAAACTTAAATGAATTAATAACATACTGTGGGGAAAAGACTAGCAATAACTCACACCATACGTTTATTGACAAGAATGTTTTATTAAAATTTCCGGTTTTTAAAGAAGCCGGTATGAATATGAGTCCTCTAGATATCAGCGAAGATGAGAAAAATTTAGCAACAGTTTCTAGTTTGTGGAATATTATGTTTGAAAAATCTCTCCAAAGAAGTTCTATCGTATTTTCCATCGGAGGAGGGGTGATTTCAGATGAAGTTGGCTTTGCTGCCAGCACTTATAAAAGGGGGACCAAGCTAATAAACATTCCGACAACTCTTTTGTCAATGGTTGATGCTGCACATGGAGGTAAGAATGGAATTAATAATGAATACGGAAAGAATCAAATAGGAACATTTATGATGCCAAACGAAGTATTAATTTGCAGTGAATTTTTGAATGAGCTGCCCGAAAAAGAAATAAAAACAGGTTTAATTGAGTTAATAAAAGCTGGCTTTTTGAAAAATCCTCAACTGGTTGAAAAAGTTTATGACGTAAACCTAAATCAAATTGATACAAGTCTTATAAGTACAGCAGTAGAAATTAAAAATGAAATTGTTAGCAAAGACTTCGCAGAGTCATCAGAGAGAATGTTATTAAATTTTGGACATACGATTGGACACCTAATTGAGGTTGACTCTAATTATAATATTTCACATGGTGAAGCAGTTGCTATAGGAATGTTAAAGTCTATGAAAATCTCTGAAAATATTTTTGGACTAGATTCAAACGTAGCTGAAAAATTTGGATTTTTCTTAGAAAAATTAGAACTACATAAAGACTACAAATTTAATAGTGACACTGACCTCCTTAAAGAACTTTTAATAAATGATAAAAAAACGAATAATACTGAAATAAAGTATGTTCTTTTAAAAGATATTGGAGAGCCAATTTTGATTGATTATGACTTGATGGAATTACTAAATGAGATTACTAATGATTAAAATCTTGATAATTAATGGTCCAAATCTTAATATGCTCGGATTAAGAGAGATAAACCAATATGGAAAAATATCTTATGACGATTTATGCAACCTAATCAAAACACATTCAAAAAATAAAGTTCAAATCGAATTTTATCAATCAAATATTGAAGGAGAGATTGTGTCTAGAGTTCAAGAAATCATTGATCAAGATATAGATGCTTTAATTGTAAATCCTGGAGCCTACACTCATACAAGTATTGCAATTAGAGATGCATTAGCGATCTTGAATATTCCAAAAATAGAAGTACATTTATCAGACATTAACAGCCGGGAAAATTTCAGAAAGACAAATTTAATTACAGATTTATGTGAATTGAGTATTATCGGGAAAGGTGCCAACGGCTATATTGAGGCAATAGAGTATTTGTATGAAAAAAATTAAAAATATTTACTATCAGGGTTCCGAAGGGTCTTATTCAGAATCTGTATTAAGAAGCTATTTCCCACAGAATAGCTATATTCCTTGTCAAACATTTAAAGAAGTTGTTACACAGGCAGGGGATGAAAATTATGGCTTACTCCCAGTTGAAAACTCACTTGTAGGAACCGTAGTTGATTCATATGAGAACTTGATAGAAAGTGAATTATCAGTTTATGGAGAATTTAAGAAAAAGATAACTCATGCTCTCATCGGGTTAAAAGACTCAAAAATAGAAATAATTGATAAGGTCATTTCGCACCCTCAAGCTCTTCAGCAGTGCAGTAACTATCTTCAGACCATAAATGTAGAGTTACAGCCTGTATTCGATACTGCCGGGAGTGTATTAAGTTTACTTGATGAAAACTCTAAAACTACTGCTGGTATTGCTGGTGAGCACTTTGAAGATGATGAAAGATTTAATATTTTGAAAAAAAATATTTCAAATCATGTAGAAAACTACACTCGTTTTTTTCTTATTGGAAACAATGATCCTTTTCTAGATGTAGTTAAAGAAAAAAGATCAGCAGTATTAATAGCTGACGATAAGCCTGGGTCTTTGTTAGCCTCATTAAAAATATTTGAAGAGACGAATGTTAATCTCACAAAACTTGAATCGAGACCAATAATTGGCAGTCCATGGGAATATAAATTCTATGTTGACTATCAAAATTCAGTTGATGACATCGACATTAAGTTACAAAATAAACTGAAGGATGTTACAAAAAAATTTAAGATAATAGGAAAATACGGTACAGTTAATCTTTAAATTTCCAACTAGAACCAGATTCACTATCTTCGATTGCTATATTCAGATTATCAAGTAAGTCACGAATCTCATCAGACTCGCTATATTTTTTTTCATTTCTAAATTTATTCCTTAACTCAATAATTCCTTGAACTGTACTATCGAAAAGTGTGGTGTAGGTCTGATTATTTTTCAATTCAAGATTTAATTTTGCTACTTCTTTTTTAAGTATGTTTAAATCAGTTTCATTACGCTTACCTTGCTTATTGCTTAAGTCAGTTTTTTCTGGCCTAGGGAGAATATCTTGTAAATCACCTAAAGGATACTCAATTCCTCCTCTAAAACTAGTTTGTCCCAACTTTGTAATTGTTGTAACCTCACCAATGCCTTGCACAGTAAAGGTCTTTTTAGATCCATCTATTACTAGGGCAGTATGTTCATCTATTCCCAATATATTCGTATATTCAGAGGATAGAAGATTATTCAATCTGTTCCTTCCTATATAGCTACAACTAGTGTCATGATTCCCACCCTCCTGATTATTAAAATGTGGGACAATTGTACAACTCAAACCATATAGATCTAATAAATTTAGACCTTTCTCCCAATAAGGATCCATACCAACTTTATATATCTCGTATACAGGAATTGACTTTTGTCCAAGGACAGTAGCTGCAGCACTTGAAAATACTGCATATTTTCCATTTCTAAGATGATTGGAAATAATGAGCGGAATTTCTGAATTTATCCATGTCTTAGATGCATAGCTTGGACTACCTGGACCAGAAAATATGAAATTTGAATTTTTTAACTCTTCAAGCATTTCAAAATAATCAACAGAATCTATCGAGTCTTGAGTTCTTAAACTAGCTAGTTTGATATCGATTTGGACGCTTTTTTTAAAAAAAAGTTTTAATTTATCAACCAATACATCTGCATTTTCTTGAAAACCAAATGGAGTATCAATTAAATATGCATTAACTTGGTTATCAATTTGCTTCACAAAATCTCTATGAACAGAGACAAGATTTGGACTTGTTTCTCCTGAGCCCATAATCGCAATACTGCCTTTAGCTACTTCCATTTAATCTATTATAGGGATTTATTGAATCTTCTATAAAATGTATAATTAAACTATGTTGAAGATTGTTGTTAAGTTACTAGATGTTTTTACTTTAGATTACATTCCAAGACTTCCTATATCTGTCAGAACAAGATTATTTTATATTATTCTTCCATTGAGAAAATATAGAGACAAAATTCGAATGAACAAACCAGTTAACCAAGTTACATATCAGGAGAGAGTTGAGTTTGCAAGAGTGTCAAGAGAAGGAATTAATTATTCTGGTATAAAACTAAATGAATTCCATCCTGAAGTTGATATTACAAAAATCACAAATGCGAAATTTAACACCCATAAACTTACTCCAAAGAATCCAAAAAGTGATGTTTATGGAATTTATTTTCATGGAGGCGGTTATTACTCTGGAAGTGTAATCTCTCATAAAAATCTTCTATCTCAAATTACTGCTTCAACAAATATGGTGACATATATATTTGAGTACAGACTTTCACCTGAAGCAGTTTTTCCAAGCGCTCATGATGATTCAAAAGAAATAGTCACATTTCTAGATAATCTTGAAGTAGGTAAAGATTCTATCTGGATTGGAGAGTCAGCTGGTGGTGGACTTGCTACTGGATTATGTGTGGATGACTCATTTAAACTAAGACCGAAGAAACTTATTTTGATGTCTCCTTGGCTTGATTTATCTAATAAGAATAAAGACAGAAATTATCTCAAAAATAAAGACATCCTAATTCTCCTTGATGGCATGCATATGATGGGAGAGTACTATGCAGGAGAACATGACCCTTCAAATCCAATTCTTTCTCCAGTTTTTGCTGATTTTAAAGAATTTCCAGATGTGTTAATTCAGGTTTGCTCCAACGAGCTACTTTATAACGATGCAGTTGAATTTAGTAAAAAACTAGAGACCATAAATAGTAATTTTGAATTACAGGTTTGGGATAACTTATGGCATGCTTGGCAATTTTTTCCTATAAAAGAAGCCGAAGATGCTCGAGAAAAAATAGTAAAGTTTGTTAACAGTGAGTCTTATTCCTCATCTAAGTGATGTAAAGCAAAGCCAAATGGAAGTTCTAAACGATTTTCTTTCATAATTTTATCGTTTGTAAGCAGTTCCTTGGTTACTCCATCCTGAGTTATAGATCCACCATTAACAACTATGCTTCGAGGACAGATTTCTAGTGCCATTGGTAAATCATGTGTGACGAGTATTATTGAAATTTCCAGAGATAAAAGTATATCAATTAATTCTCTTCTTGATGAAGGATCAAGGTTAGAGCTAGGTTCATCAAGGACAAGTAATTGAGGTTTTGAAGCCAAAACACTAGCAATTGCAACTTTTCTTTTTTGGCCAAAACTTAAATGATGAGGTGCTTTATTTTGATATTTATTCATACCCACCATATTTAGCGCTTCGACGGCATTTTTCATACTAGCTTCATCTGAAAAGCCAAAATTTTTTGGTCCAAACATGACATCTTCTAAAACAGTAGGCATGAATAGCTGGTCATCGGGGTCTTGAAAAACAACACCAACTGTTTTTCTGATTTGAGCCAGATTATCTTCTATGAACTCCATATTGTCTAACTTAATAGAACTGTCCATAGCTCCTAATATCCCATTTAAATGGAGAATCAAAGTAGTTTTGCCTGCCCCGTTTGGACCTAATATCCCTAATGAGTCACCTTCATCAAGGTTAAAACTTATGCCATTTAGAGCTTTGTACCCATCAGGATATTCGTATGTTAAATTTGAAATTTCTAAATATTTACTCATATTTGTAGATCCATAATCAAAACTATTATTGATATAAGTGTGAGTAATACTAGGTAGTTGGAATTGTTATATTCTCTATCTTGGAGTTCAATGACTCCGTTAAATCCTCTTGAGACCATAGAGAGGTAAACCCTTTCTCCACGCTCATAACCCCTTATTAACATTGCTCCAGAAGCATAAGCGATTGGTAAAAGTGTCTTTATACCTTTTTCTATATAACCCCTAGATTGCATTGAAATTCTGACACGCTTAAATTCATCAATAAAAACATCTATATATCTTATAGAGAAGGACATTATTGCAATTATTATTGAAGGGAGTTTTAATTTTTGTAGACCGTATATAATTTCAATATTTGTTGTAACTGCAGTTAAAACAATTCCCATAGATACTCCAGCTGTAGCTTTAAAGAGAATTGCAGACATTTCCAGCAGACCTGTTTTATAAATATCTAAAGAAAAAAAAGTAAATACCGCATCATTATTACCACTGCTTAGAAAGGGGAGGAAGATAGCAAATAGCACAAATGGGATGTCGATGGTAAGACGTTTTAGATAAGTTTTAACTGGAATTCTGGAAAATTTAATTATAAGCAACACAATGAGCGCGTGAGAAATTATTTGAAAAGGATTTATAATTTTTGAAAAAGCAATAGAGACAACAATTAACAAAGTGGCGAGAATTTTAGATTGTGGGCTTAATGTATAAAGTATTGATTCATCATGAAGGGAAAGATGGTGGGAGTGGGTTGTTTGCATATACATATCTTAATGCAAACAGTTTGCAAAAAGAATAATTATTTACAGTTTTCGCAGATTCCAGAGTAGATAAAATTATTGTTAATACTTGTAAATTTTGTTTCCTTCATTAATAATTTATTAATTTTTGTAAATGTTTCAAAGCTTATATCAATGATTCTTTCACAGCTCATACAAATTAAGTGCATGATATTCTCTTCATTTCGAAGGAAATAAATTCCTGAACCGTGTGCTCGGTGCAAGTGCGCTATTAATCCAATCTGTCCAAGTAATTCTAAAGTTCTATAAACTGTAGCAAGGTCAACTTCAGAGCTCTTCTTAGTTACTTTTTTGTACAATTCGTCAACCGTGAAGTGTGCATGCCCAGAATTTTCAAGAATTTCACAAATAAGCTCTCTTGATTTAGTAACCCTGTGACCCTTTTTCTTAATCTCGCCTATCAAGTTCATATTCAAAGTATAATTTACTTAACTACAAAAATTATTTATATGAAAAAATCAATTTTTAGAATACTCAATAGGTATAGCCTTATATATCTGCCAGTCGGTTGGATTGTTGGGTTGGCAATAATTTTTATAACATTTGAACCATTCGCTGTTCTTTATTTTTTAAGTTTTGTGGTTATTGGTGCTTTTTTTGGTTTATATTTATTTACTTCTAATAGGGGGCTGGTAATTGATGATCATAATTTTTCTGCAAGCAGGTTTACAATTATTGAGTTTTATTCAGACTATTGACTAGGTTGTAGTGCATCAAAATTCATAGTTAATGAGTTTAAAAAAAAGAAACCAGATATTCCTGTTGTTTCGGTGAATGCTTCAAAGAAGAATTACAATGACACAGTAGCAAAGTATAATTTGGAGTATACCCCAACCTATGTTCTTGTAGACAGAAATGCAGAATTGGTTTACAAAAGAGTTGGTAATTTTAAGTTAGAGAAGTTTGAATCCCTAACAACTTGACTAAGCTATTTTATCTCCAATCGAAGCTTTGTCTTCTGGTGATATTAGATTGACTGTATTATCTTTTGAAATTGAGCCTAAAATTAAGCACTGACTTATAATTGGACCAATTTGTTTGTCTCCTAGGTTGATTACTGCGATACACTTTCTGCCAATTAAAGATTCTTTTTTGTAATTTGTAATTTGAGCACTTGTTTTTTTAATCCCAATATTCTCACCAAAATTTATCTCAAGAACGTAGGAGGGATTCATAGCTTCAGGAAAATCTTGTACGTCTATTATTTCACCAACTCTTATATCAAGTGAAGCGAAATTATTTAAGTTTTCTTTAACCATAACTCAAAGTTAATTACATAATTAAATTATGTCAAAAGTATTACTTTTATCAGCTGGGTCCACCAACACGTCAGGTAATAAAAAAGCTGCTGAATACACTAAGAAGTATTTGAAGCAAAAAGAAATAGTATCCTATTTATATGACGATTTATATAGTGAAATACCTTTTATACTAGAGGGTGGTTCAGAGCAACCAGAAAAAATAATACAAATTAGAGATACTTTAGTAAGTTGTAATCATTTAATAATTTTTAGTCCAGTATTTAATGGTGGTTACGCTTCACATCTTAAAAATACTTTAGATTGGCTGTCATTAGCATTTGATGATTATAAATATAATGAATTATTCAAAAACAAAAAAGCAGCAATTGTGTCTGCCGTCCTTGGAAAAGGTGGAAACTCATACAATGCCTACAGTTCACTTTCTTCTCAACTCGAAAATTATGGATTGAAAGTTTTCAAAGATTTTTATCTATTTTCATCCAATAACAACTTAGAACAAAGACTCAGAGAAAATACACAAATTAAGGAATTTAATAATTTTTTAGATGACTATTTAAAAAATTAGTCGCTCATTCACCCTTTGATAAAGTAATTCTGTAAGTTCATCAACTTCATAATTTTGAATATCGGTAATCGGGTCTAATATTTCAATATCGATTTTTCCAGATTTCAACCACACACCACCCTTAACCATTAAATCATGGGCATTATGGGTTACAACAGGAACAATTGGTAAATTAAATTGTTTAGCTATATGTGCTGCACCTTTTTTAAAAGGGAGTAAAGTTTTCTGATTACTCCTAGTTCCCTCAGGAAAAATCATAATAGAGTTTTTGTCATCAATGACTCTCTGGATTGAGTCATTGATTTTAGGAAGATTAATTTGAGCTCTCTTTCTATCAATTCTTGGAAGTCCAAGAAGTTTTAAAACACGGCTTAGGAGGGGAATTCTAAATAGTTCAGTTTTAGTAAGAAATCTAATTGAAACTGGAAGTGCTGTGATATGCGTAAAAATATCTAAAGTTGAGGGATGGTTTGAAATTACAACATAACTTTTAGTAGTTTCTATCTTTTCAACTCCTGAAACTTTTAAGTTTATTCCAGCTACTTTAAGTCCAGACAGTCCAAAGAAGTTATAAAGCTTAGTTGCTAGGTATTTTCCATTTGGCAGAAATGAGACAAAAATAATTGTAATTAATAGCAAAATAAAAAACACTATGTAAAGAGGAAGTAATATAAATGTCCTCAATCGATCTTTAGAAGAAAGCTGAACACTCATAAATATATGATATACAAGATTTTTATTTTTTTAGAGATTTTTAATTGTCACCTTAAATCAAAATACGGAATTACTAACTGTACTACAGGTCCAATTGATACAGCTATTACTACTGAAGATAAGCCAACAGTACCTCCTAAAAGCCAGCCTAAACCTAAAGCCGTTACTTCAATTATGTTCCTAGCCATCCCAATTTTTAAACCCCTACTTTCAAGACCAACCATAACACCATCCCTAGGACCTGAACCCATATCTGCTCCAACATAAATTGCTGTACCAGAACCAATGCAAATAATTCCTATAATTACAAGCACCCATTTAACAATTAAACTCTCAGAATCAATTCCGAGGCTAATTACTAGATCTGCAACTGTGCCAATCCAGAAAATATCAACGAAAGTTGCAATTCCTGGTTTTTGCTTCAGGGGTATCCAAAGAAGGGTGACAAAAATTCCTGTAGCAATTATTGCACTTCCAAAAGATAGGGTTGTATTCATTGAAATACCCTCATGAAACACACCCCAAGGTCCAAGGCCTAATCTAGAAGAAAAATTTAGAGCTACACCGGTGCCAATTAGGGTTGTTCCAACAAATACTTGAATTAGTTTTCTTGAAGTTAAAGCCATATAACAATGTAACATTTATTTCTTGCAACGAAGAGTACTACAATAAAAATATGAAAAAAATATTACCTTTTCTTTTATTGCTTTCTTTCTGTACCGCAGACAGCTCAGAGTCCTTGCTAGACATAGAAGACAGTCCTAATAGTTCTATGTCAGAGGAACCTGTTCAGACATCTACAAGTACATCTATTGAGGTAACTCAGCTTGAGTCCTTTGAAGAGGCAGTATATAAGGTGAATAAAGAAATGAGCTCTGTTAGTTACTTAGCTCCAAAGCAGTTCTTAAATGCAAATCTAGAAATCGTTGAGGGAGTTACTAGAGAAATTTCTGGGGAATTCAGAATCACATTAGGTGACTGTGATTCTGCAGACTCTTGTCTGCAGGTTAGAGATTTAATTATATCTGCAGACTTAACTACGTTAAAAAGTGGTAGCAGCATTAGAGATGGTGCAATTCAAAATAATTGGCTGGAGTCAAAACTCTTCCCCGAAGCAATTTATACAGTAGATGAAATTGTATTTCCTAATAACAACTTTGATTCAAAAATAGATGAGACAATTGTTGGCATTTTAACTGTAAGAAATATTGAAGTAAATGTTCCTTTTTCAATAACTGCATACATGGAAAATGAGATTATATACGTCTCTGGTATTACTGAAATTGACACAACTTGGTTTGGATTTGATGCTCCAACTAAATTTAATGCTTGGGAGGTTCTAAATCCCATAGGTATAAAAATATCTATTGTTGCAGAAAAATAAAATATTGAAACTGAAACTTAAATACAAAGAATTAAACATACAAAACGAATCAAAGAAAGAAAACTATGCAGCAGTTGCTATTTTGATATACGATGAAAAAGAAATTTTATTTATCAAACGGTCCAACGACATGCCAACTCACAAAGGACATATAGCTTTTCCAGGAGGAAAAAAAGAAATAGATGATCTTAGTATCGTAGATACTGCCACTAGGGAAGCATCCGAAGAGTTATTGATTTCAAGAACTGATGTCCAACCCTTTGGACAACTAGACCCAGTTGATACTATAGAATTTAAAAATAAAGTATATCCAATTTTATGTAGCCTGTCTAAATTACCTACATCCTACAACAAATCAGAAGTCCAATCTGTATTTCTTGTTCCAATAGAGGAATTAAGAGACACCAATAATTGGCGTTTTAGAGGTGTCTATCCCCAAGATTGGGTATTCAAAATTGAGCAAGAAACGTTGTGGGGAGCAACTGCAAAAATTACTAGGGAATTATTAAGTTTAAGCTAATCCCTTGGATTCTCCTTTTACAGCAATATAAAGAGATGCAAATATCATGATTAACGTAAAATAGAAAATATTATTCACTACTTCATCTAAGAAAATATAACCAAGAGAAATACCAAACAAAGGAACAACATAATCGACCAATGAAGTAAAAGTTGCGGACAATCTTTTGATGGTATAGAAGAATAGGGAATAGTTAAATATATCAATAAACACAAGCCCCAACAGCTGATAAACCTCCATGAGGGATAATATTTGAAATTTTCCTCCAAGAATAAAAAATAATATTATCGAAAGGATGCTTCCAAACAACCATTGAGTGAGTAAGTATGTTTTGGCTGGAATGTATTGAGAATCTTTTTTATTTGTTATATTCGCTATAGCTAGCCCCTGGACTCCAATCAAAGCTAAAGTACCTCCTAAAATTAAATTTCCATCGTTGGATAGTCCCGTAGCTCCAGAAGTAAAAAGTGCGGCAAGCCCAAGTAGACCAACTAGAACTGATACAATTTTTGTCCGAGTTATTTTTTCTTCTTTGTAGAAAAAATAGACCCAAAATATAGTGAACATTGGTATGGTCGAAATGAAAATACTTTGTAAACCAGCAGAAATATTTTTTAACGCATAAATAAATGTCCAACCCGGAATAAATATTGCTAAGAAGCCTGTCCAACTTCCTTTTAAAAAAAACTCTAATTTAATTTCTGATTTAAATTCAGTAAAACAATAGAAGCTCAACAATAAAGTAACCAAAGTTATTCGTGCTGTCACGATATAAATTTCGTTTACTCCACCCAGCAACAAACTACGATTAAAAAGACCGTGAAATCCAAAGAGAAAGCCAATTAAAATAATATTTCTCAATCCCAAATAAGGAGACATAGAATATTGAGATTTGATAAGCTACTCCAACTTCATTTAAGTTATTAGAATAGCAGGTATGAAAACAGTTTTTTCTGGAATACAGCCAACAGGTAAAGTTCACCTTGGAAATTTTCTAGGTGCTATAAAGAATTGGGTCAGACTATCAAATGAAAAGAATAAAAATTACTTTTGTGTAGTTGATCTACACTCAGTTACTACACATCCAAACCCTAAAGATTTGAACTCCAATATTGAGCAAACACTTAAGTTGTTAGTAGCCGCGGGTATAAATTTAAATAATTCTATAATCTATCCCCAAAGTAAAGTTCCACAGCATGCATATTTATCGTGGATACTCTCTAACTTTTGCCAGGTTGGTGAACTACAGAGGATGACACAGTACAAAGAAAAAGCTGATAGTCTTGGTAGTCACTCTGGTATTTTCACTTACCCTGTTCTTATGGCTTCAGACATTTTGATTCATAAAGCCAATGAGGTACCAGTTGGAGATGACCAAACACAACACTTAGAACTCACAAGAAATATTGCTGAGAGATTTAATAATAATTATGGAAATGTATTCCCTTTGCCTGAAAAGTCTAGTGGAAAATCAGGTACGAGATTAATGTCTCTTAAGCATCCTGAAGATAAAATGTCGAAAAGTTCTGATGATATCAATGGAACAATATATTTTGATGACAGTAGAGACACTATAATGAAAAAGTTTAAGTCCTCAGTAACAGATTCTTCTAATGTCGTAAAGTATGATATTGATAGCAAAAAAGGCATAAGTAATTTAATTGATATTTATGCATCTATAAATGACATTTCACACCAAGAAGTTGAGAGACTATTTGAGAACTCACAATATGGAGAATTTAAAATTGCAGTAGGAGAGACTGTATCAGACTACTTATCTCCTATATATTCAGATTACCAAGAACTAGAGAAAGAAGATCTTTCTCAAGTTCTTGGCAATAATCTTGATCAGGCAAATGATTCAGCACAAGAAACGATAAACGAAGTAAATAGTATTTTAGGTCTTTAAACAGATGCAAGAGATCGTACAGATTCCTGATAACTGGAATAATCTAGTAAACGAAAAGCAAAAAGAAGCTATTGAGCACACACACGGGCCGTTGTTGATAGTCGCAGGTGCAGGATCTGGAAAAACTAGAGTCTTAACCTACAGGTATGCTCATCTTGTTATGAGCCATTCAGTGAACTACTCAAATATACTTGCTATTACTTTTACAAATAAAGCTGCAAATGAGATGAAGGAAAGAATTAGTAAACTTTTAGATTTAGATATTTATCCTAAATGGATTTCCACATTTCATAGTTCCTGTGTAAAAATTTTACGAACCCACGGACATTTGATTGGATATAAAACAAACTTTACTATTTACGATCAGTCCGACTCCTCAAAGCTTATTAGAAACTGTATGAGAGACAATGGTGTTGACTTAAAACAGTATTCGCCCAGAAGATTTCAAGCTAGCATATCTGGTTTAAAAAATATGAGAATAAGTCCTGGTGAGGCTATCGAATCAGCAGAAAGTTTCTTTGATGTAAAAGTTGCAGAAATATATACATCTTATGAAAAAAAATTAATGCTTGCTAATAGTATGGATTTTGATGATCTTCTAATAAAAACTGTAGATTTACTTGAAACTAGCCAAGAAGCTCTCAATTATTGGTCTTCAAAGTTTAAATATATTATGGTGGACGAATATCAAGATACAAACTTAGTTCAGTACAAACTCATAGAACTTTTATCTTCTAAACATAAAAACCTATGTGTGGTTGGTGATTCTGATCAGAGTATTTATGCCTTCAGGGGTGCAGATATAAGAAATATACAAGAATTTGAAAAAGACTTTCAAAATGCAAAAATTATTACTTTAGATAAAAATTATCGCTCTTCTCAAAAAATCTTAGATATAGCAAATGCTGTAATTTCTAATAATCCTAGAAGTCAGGATAAAAAATTATGGACAGATAACTCTGAAGGACTAGATGTCAATGTTGTTGAGTTTAGTTCAGAGAGAGATGAAGCAAAATGGATAACTTCTGAAATAAAAGAAATATTAGCTAAAAACAAAAAAACTGAAATAGCTATTTTTTACAGGACTAACAATCAGTCACGAATATTTGAAGAGGAACTGAGAAGAAATAGTATCAACTATAAAGTTGTTGGAAATGTTAGATTTTATGACAGAAAAGAAATAAAAGATATATTGTCATATTTGAATTTTCTTGTAAATCCAGATGATTCGGTTTCTTTTGAGAGAGTACTTAATGTACCTAAAAGGGGAATTGGTGAATCAACTCTCCAAAAATTAAGAGACTTTTCTAATAATAAAAATTCTTCAGTTTCAAATTCATTAGATAATTTAGAAGAGTTAGACTTTCTATCTGCAAGAGTATTGAACAAGCTTAAGGAATTTAAAGACCTAATTATTGATTTAAAATCTCATGCTATAAAGGGTCCTTCAGAAGCCATTATTAAAACGTTAGAGTTAACCGGGTATAAAAATCAACTTATCAAAGATGGAACACTGGAGTCTCAGATGAGAATTGAGAATCTAGACGAATTAATTAATTCAGCATTTGAGTTTGAAAATCTATATGAAGAAGATGTTGAAGATCCTTATGTAGTCCTCAGGGACTATCTTGAGTCACTTGCTTTGTTTACAAACACTGACAGCATTGAAGATGAAGACAAAGTTCTATTAATGACCTTGCATAATGCAAAAGGATTAGAATTTCCATATGTATTCATGACCGGGATGGAGGAAAACATATTCCCTAGTCAAAAATCAGAAAATGATTTTGAGATTCAAGAAGAACGCAGGTTGTGTTACGTGGGAATGACTCGTGCTGAAGAGAAACTTTTTTTAACCTACTCTCAAACGAGAACACTTTGGGGAGGAACTACATATAATTTAAAAAGTAGATTTTTAGATGAAGCTGAAAGCTATTTTAAAGAAATAAAAGTTAAGAATCTAAGCTCTCTCAATTCTTTAGCTCCTGATAATGGGAAAGTTGGGAATACAGTCACTCATGAAAAATATGGAAAAGGAATAATTGAAGAAATCTCTGGCAGTGAAATTACAATTAATTTTGGAGAAGAATGGGGAGTTAAATACTTAGATGCTGAGTGGGCCCCTATTAAATTTGATTAAGAATCTTACAGTGCATAAATTAGTGAACATTATATAATTTGTAGGTTAAATTATGGATTTATTTGAATATCAAGGAAAATCGCTTTATGGAAACTATGATATCGCACATCCTAACTCATTTCTTGCAAGCAATATAGAAGATCTCGAAAAAGATTTTAATTTAGATTATCCCGTAGTTGTAAAAGCTCAAGTTCAAGTTGGAGGGAGAGGTAAAGCCGGAGGTATCAAATTAGCCAGCACTCACGAAGAGTTACATTTACATTCAAATGAGATTCTTGGAATGGACATAAAAGGACATAAAGTTGAAAAAATTCTTATTGAAGAAGCTTCTGAAATTAAAGAAGAGTATTATTTATCCTTCACTCTTGATAGGTCAGAAAAAAAATATCTTATGATGTTAAGTGCTAAAGGTGGAATGGATATTGAAGCTGTTGCAGCTGAAAACCCAGACGACTTAACAATGGTCCACATCAATCCAGCAGAAACTTTAACTGATGAAGTTATTAAAAAAGCAATTCATAATTCTAATTTGAATATCGTGTACGAAAATGAGTTATTAAAAATTATTCAATCACTGTTCAAGTTATTTGTTGATGGTGATTGCGATCTAGTTGAGGTAAATCCATTAGCAATCACAAGTAGCGGAGTAATGGCACTAGATTCAAAAGTTTCACTAGATATGAGCGCAAAATATAGACATGAAGAATTCGATGAGATTGAAAAAGATATTCCCATTCCTCCCTCAGAAAAGTCAGCTAAAGAAAAAGGATTAAACTTTATAAAGCTTGACGGATCAGTTGGGATAATTGGTAATGGAGCAGGACTAGTTATGTCAACATTAGATGTTGTAGCTGAATATGGTGGCAGTGCTGCAAACTTTCTTGATATTGGAGGTGGGGCAAAGGCAGAAACTGTCAGTGCAGCGCTAGACGTTCTTGAAACAGATAAATCAGTTACGAGTGTTTTTATAAATATCTTTGGTGGTATTACTAGATGTGATTTAGTTGCACAAGGAATAGTAGAAGCAACCAAGGGTAAAGATTTGAAATGGCCGATAGTCATTAGACTTGATGGAACAAACGCAATTGAAGGACTTGAAATTTTAAGAGCAAACCCTAATGAAAAAATATTTATTACTGACACCATGAACCAAGCTGCAGAATTAGCAGTGAAAGGAATAAACTAATGGCAATTCTTCTTGATGAAAACTCTAAGGTAGTTGTTCAAGGAATCACTGGACGAGAAGGAAAATTTCATGCACTAAGAAATAGAGATTACGGCACCAATATTGTTGCAGGTACTCGTCCTGGTAAAGGTGGAGAAGAGGTAGAGTCAATCCCAATATTTAACACAGTCCAAGAGGCTATTGAATCAACTGGAGCAAATGTAGCCCTAACAATGGTACCGCCAGCATTTGCAAAAGATGCAGTTCTTGAAGCTGCTTATGCTGATTGTGAGTTGATTGTTTGCATAACAGAAGGGATACCAGCAAAAGATGAAGCTGAAATGTATAACCTTATTAAAAAAAATACAACATCTAAATTGTTAGGCCCAAATTGTCCAGGTCTAATTTCACCAGGAAAATCAAATGTTGGAATTATGCCACATGAAATAACTTTGCCAGGTAATGTAGGCGTTGTTTCCAGATCAGGAACTTTAACATATCAAGCCGTTCATGAGTTAACACAACTAAGCATAGGGCAATCAACTTGCATTGGTATAGGTGGCGACCCAGTACCAGGGATGTCATTTATAGATGTTCTTAAAGAATTTGAAGAAGACCAAGAAACACAAGTTATTGTGATGATTGGAGAAATTGGTGGAACCGCAGAGGAAGAAGCAGCAGAGTACATCAAGGAAAAAGTAACAAAACCAGTTGTCTCCTATATTGCTGGTGTAACAGCTCCGGCTGGTAAAAAAATGGGTCACGCAGGTGCTATAGTTTCCGGAAACAAAGGTACTGCAAAAGCTAAAATGAGTGCACTCGAAGAAGCAAATGTTGTTGTAGTCAGCAATCCAACAAAAATTGGTCAAGCAGTAAAGGAGCTAATGTAATGGTTGAAAACTTAAATAGAGAAGAATTAAATAATGCAATCAAAAAAACAAGAGAATCTTTCGATACAGACAACCCAACAGTTCCATTTATTGAAGGAGATGGTATCGGTATAGATATTTGGCCAGCTTCTCAAGTGGTTTTTGATGCAGTAGTAGAGAAAGCATATAACGGTAATAGGAAAATAAACTGGGTTGAAGTTCTAGCAGGTCAAAAAGCATTCGATACAGTTTCAGAATGGCTTCCAAAAAAAACACTAGACACATTTGATGAGTTTGGAGTCGGAATAAAAGGCCCATTGACAACACCTGTCGGAGAGGGTATCAGGTCAATTAATGTTGCAATAAGGCAGGAGTTAGATCTTTATGTCTGCCTAAGACCAATTAAGTATTTTAAGGGAATTGAAACCCCTACGAAAAATCCACAAGATGTTGATATTGTTCTTTTTAGAGAAAACACAGAAGATGTTTATTCTGGTAAAGAGCTAGAAGAAGGTACTGAAGAAGTATTAAAATTAAATAATTTTCTTAAAGAAGAATTTGGATGGGAGATAAGAAAAGACAGCGGAATAGGCATTAAGCCAATATCTAATACAGGTTCAGAAAGACTTATTAGGGCGGCGATTAATTTTGCAGTTGAAAACGATAAAAAAAATCTTGCAATTGTCCACAAGGGAAACATCATGAAATTTACCGAAGGAGCTTTCAGGAAATGGGGATATGAATTAATAGAAAAGGAATTTTCTGATGTAGCTGTATCCTGGGAAGATTCAAATGGTGATCCTGGAGAAAAAATATTAGTTCAAGATGTTATAGCCGATGCTTTTTTACAACAGATTCTAATAAAACCTCAAGAATTCGATGTTATTGCTACAACTAACCTAAACGGTGATTATGCGTCAGATGCTTTAGCTGCACAAATTGGAGGGATAGGTATAAGCCCAGGAGGAAATATCAATTATGAAAATGGAAAGGCTGTTTTTGAAGCTACACATGGAACTGCGCCTAAATACGCAGGTCAGAATAAAGCAAACCCAGGTTCTCTGATATTGTCTGGTGAGATGATGTTTAGGTATATGGGATGGAATGAAGCAGCAGACCTAATTATTGAAAGTATGGAGAAGTCTATTCTTGAAGGCAACGTAACATACGATCTTGCCAGAGGTAGGAATGACGCCTCTATTCTCTCAAGTTCTGAATTTGCAGAGTCTCTTGTAAAAAATATACAATAAAAGAAGAGAAAGGTAGTTGTGAAAAAAGTTACAGTAGTTGGAGCAGGAAAGTATGGTTCCATGACCGCTTTACGTGTTGCAGAATATAATCTTGCAAGTGAAGTAGTAATGACAGATATAGTTGAAGGTTTACCACAAGGACTCGCACTTGACATAAACCAATCTAGGTTTGTAGAAAAATTTGATACAAAAATTCTTGGTACCAACAATTATGCAGATACCGCCAACAGTGATGTAGTTGTCATAACTGCTGGATTGCCAAGAAAACCAGGTATGTCCCGTATGGACCTTCTCGAGGTAAATGCTGGGATAGTAACTGACGTAACGAAGAATATACTAGAACATTCTGATAACCCAATAATTATTGTTGTCACTAACCCACTTGATCAGATGACTACTTTAACAGCTGAAGTTTCAAACCTTTCTAAAAACAGAGTCATAGGACAAGCTGGAATTCTTGATTCATCTAGATTTGCATATTTTATTTCAGAAAAATTAAATGTAAAAATGAGTGAAGTCCATGCCTTAACCTTAGGAAGTCATGGTGAAACAATGGTACCTGTCCCTTCACTTTGCACTGTTAGCGGGGAACCCTTGGTTGATATTTTATCTAAAGATGATATCGATGAACTAGTTGCTAAAACTTCTGAAGGTGGAGCAGAGATTGTAGGACTTCTTAAAACTGGAAGTGCATATTTTGCACCAGCATCATCAGCAGCAACAATGGTAAAGTCAATTATTTCAGATTCAAATGAAGTATTTCCTGTGTGTGCTTGGCTACAAGGGGAGTACGGAATAAAAGATGTCTATCTTGGAGTTCCCGCAAAGCTTGGAAAAGAGGGTGTTACAGAAATAGTCGAGCATGATCTAACTGATATAGAATTAACAGCTCTAAAAGAAGCTTCTAAAGCAGTAAAAGATAAGGTTTCTGAGCTTAATAGCATAAATAACCAATAAAATCAGTCTTTTAATAAAAAAAGCCATATTTTATCGTATTTTAAGAAAATCTAATTAAAAAAACTATAATTAATATATAGTAAAAACGCAAAAAGAAAGGCAAAACAGCTATGAATAAAGATCAATTAGCAAGTGTTGTAGCAGCAGAAGTAGGGTTGTCACAATCAGACGCTAAATCAGCTGTGGAAGCAGTGTTTGACGGAATAACAAACGGAATGAAGAATGGCGACAAGGTTAGCATTGCCGGTTTCGGACAGTTTGAATCAAGATACAGGGCTGCAAGACAAGGGAGAAATCCTGCAACAGGTGAAACAATCCAGATAGCTGCTAAGAATGCACCAGCATTTAAGGCTGCAAAAGGATTAAAAGATAGTCTAAACTAAGACATCTTAAAACCTTATTGAAAAGACGGCTAAGCCGTCTTTTCTTTTTTACTTAAGAAGCTCTAAGTTTCCTTTTACCTTAATTTTTTCATCGAACATTAAATCTTCCGGATGCTTAATATTATTTTTTAGTTCAAAAAAAGTAGCTTCATCCATCATAATTATTAGACTATCGTTTGAATTTTCTGAGTCCTCAGAATATTTTAAATTTTCTAGATTTATCTTTGCAATATAATCTGATCCCGTTATTTGAAAATAAATTTTGCTTAGATTATTTTTATCTTTGACATTGAAACTATTAACGACAGATTTTAAGTGTTCTAATATTTCGCTGTTCAATTATTTAAAAGTGTTTCTCTTTTTACATCTTCAATAGCTTTAGTAACCTGTATACCTCTTGGACATGCACTTGTGCAGTTAAAAGCTGTTCTGCATCTAAAAGCTCCATTTACATCTTTCATTATTTCGAGTCTCTGCTTTGAGCCTTGGTCTCTTGAGTCCATAACAAATCTGTGAGCATTTACAATAGCTGCTGGACCAATGTAGCTTTCAGCCGTCCAGAAAACAGGACAGCTAGTTGTACAAGCTGCACAAAGAATACATTTTGTTGTATCTTCAAATTTGTCTCTATCTTCAGGGGATTGTAGTCTTTCTCTGTCTCCAGGATCATCATTGTTTATCAGATATGGCAAAACTTTTTTATAGCTATCAAAAAATGGCTCCATGTCAACAATCAAGTCTTTTACAACTGGTAGCCCTCTAATTGGTTCGATTTTAATAGGGTTGCTTACTTCTTTAACCAGAACCTGACATGCAAGCATGTTTTCTCCATTTACAACCATTGCATCAGAACCACACACACCGTGAGCACAAGATTTTCTAAATGATAAAGATCCATCTTCAAACCATTTTATTTTATGGAGTAAATCAAGAATTCTTTCTTCAGGTTCCGCGTCTACTTTATAATATTCCCAATGCCCTTTTTTATCATTCTCGGGATCGTATCTGAGTATCTTTAGATCAATTTCCATCAGTATTTTCTTTCCATAGGTTCATATTTACCAAGTTCAACATCTTTATATTCAAGTTTTACAGAATTTCCATTTTTGAATGCAAATGAATGTTTCATAAATTTTTTGTCGTCTCTATCTGGAAAATCTTCTCTAGAGTGAGCTCCCCGAGATTCTTTTCTTGCTAAAGCGCTTGCTACTGTTGTATCTGCCATATCTAGTAGATAATCAAGTTCGATTGCTTCAAGAAGCTCACTATTAAATACTTTGCCTTTATCTTGAATTGTTACATTTTGATATCGTTCTCTTAGATTGGCCAAAATTTCTGTTTGGTTGTCTAAAGTCTCTTTTGATCTAAATATTTTTGCATTCTCTTCCATTGAATCCTGTAGTTCAGATCTAATGTTTGCAACCGAGAACTCAGTTGTATGTTCTTTTTCCATAAGGTTGTTTATTTTGTTTGATAAATCATCTGCGGCTGATTCATTTAATGTACTTGCTTTAGTACTAGACACATAATCAACCATGCTCTGACCAGCTCTTTTACCAAAAACAACAATATCTAATAATGAGTTTGTACCAAGTCGATTAGCCCCATGTACACTCACACATGCTGCTTCTCCTGCGGCATAAACTCCCTCGATAACTCCACCCTTGTGATCGCTTAGAACTCTTCCATTCACATCAGTTGGTATGCCTCCCATTGCATAATGGGCGGTTGGCTGAACAGGTATAGGGTCATTGATAGGTTCAATCTTTACATAAGTTCTAACAAAATCAGTAATATCTGGAAGTTTTTTCATAATTGCTTCTTCACCAAGATGCGTTAGGTCAAGATATACATAATCATTATTTGGCCCAGCACCATTTCCAGCACTTATTTCCGTTGCTATTGCTCTAGATACCATATCTCTTGGTGCTAGATCTTTTATAGAAGGAGCATATCTTTCCATAAACCTCTCGCCATCTTTGTTTCGTAAAATACCCCCTTCACCTCTGGCAGCCTCGGATAAAAGTATGCCTAATCTATAGATGCCAGTGGGGTGGAACTGATAAAACTCCATATCCTCAAGAGGGATTCCCTTCTGATACAGCATTCCCGGTCCATCTCCTGTAAGGGAGTGCGCATTTGAGCTTACCTTAAATATTTTTCCGAAGCCTCCAGTAGCAAAAGTTACAGCTCTAGCTTCAAAAACATGAAGATCTCCAGTTGCAATTTCATATGCTACTACGCCTTTACAAACACCATCTTCGATTTTTATATCTAAGACTTGGAACTCGTCAAAAAATTCAACGCCCATAGACACACATTTTTGATAAAGAGTTTGGAGTATCATATGGCCAGTTCTATCTGCTGCGTAGCAAGCTCTGAATGCTGGTGCGGCACCTTCTTTTATAGTGTGGCCACCGAATCTTCTTTGCGCAATTTTTCCACTTTCTAATCGACTAAAAGGTAGACCCCAATGCTCAAGTTCAACTACTGCATCTATTGCTTCTTTGCAAAGTATGTCTACTGCTGGTTGATCAGCTAAGTAATCGGAGCCTTTTACTGTATCAAAGGCATGCCAATTCCAATTATCTTCTTCTACATTTGCAAGGGCTGCACTCATTCCTCCTTGAGCTGCTCCAGTATGAGATCTAGTTGGGTAAAGTTTTGTAATAACTGCAAGTTTCATCGTAGGCGCTGCTTCGATTGCTGCTCTAAGACCCGCACCTCCGGCACCAACAATTATTCCATCAAATGAATGTTTTACAATTTTCATACTTTGCTCACAAAAGCCACGATGACATAAGTTCCTAATACAAAGAAACCAAGGCTTGTTACATACAAAGCAGAAAGAGAAAGCTTTCTAACTGTTGTATCAGATATATTATCATGAAGAACAACTCTCAACCCATTAGTTCCGTGAAGCAAACTTAAAGCCAGAAGCAACCAGTCAAAAGCTCTCCAGTATGGAGTGTCCCAACGGGCAGCAACAAATTCATAATCTAGATTGAGTGTATCGTTGAATACATGCATAATGAACATGTGACCTACAGCAAGCAGAACTAGTAAAAGACCACTGACTCTCATAAAGAACCAAGCATATAATTCAAAACTTGAACCAGCTAGTGGAGGCTGCCTCCGTCCCCAGTCTGTTCTTTGTGTTTTCATACTTACTATTTCCAATCCGGTATTGGTCTAATAATACAGTCAGTGACTGTAGTTCCAGGCGAACTCTTTTCTAGGCATAAATCAAAATATGATACGACCATCCTGTATGAAGATGGAACAAAAACGCCAATGAAAATTACTAAAGATATAAGATTTAATTGTTTTTGATAATCTGAACCTTTTTTCCATAAATCAACAGTTATAATTCTAAGTCCATTTATAGCATGAGCTAGGACTGCTCCAAATAGGCCAATTTCAGCAACTCTGAAATAAAAATTTTTATATATTGCTTCTGCTCCTTCATAAACTTCTGGGCCCAGAAGAATTAATGCTGTTGAAATAATATGTAGAAGTAGGTAGCCAAAAAGAGCAACACCAGTAACTCTGTGAAATATGTAGAGCCACATACTTGTCTTACCTTTATAAATTCCTCCAGAGGAAACTAATTTTTGATTAGGCATTATATTATTATCCTACATTTCTCAAATTACATTAAATCAAATGAAGAATTAGCCTCTTGACAATTGTCCTAAAACTATATAGATTACACACATGTAATTTAGTTTTCTATATAAGGAGCAAGGGTGGAAAATTCAAAAATGGAAGATCTAATCGGAGGAATGCCTTCATGGACAGAAGAGGCAAACTGTAAAGGTGCAGATGCAGATATCTTTTTTCCCGAGAGAGGAGCATCAACTAGAAAAGCTAAATCTATCTGCAGAGCATGCAGTGTTCAGGAAGACTGTCTAGAGTTTGCTATCGAGCAATCAGAAAAATTTGGTATCTGGGGTGGTTTATCCGAAAGAGAACGTAGAAGTATAAAACGACAAAGAATTCAAAGTTTTGACATCAGAGAAGTTGGTTAAAAACTAAAACTCTCTTTATATTCGTTAAAGTCTCTTTCAATACCAATTTCATCACTTTTGATAATCTCAGTTATAGTGTTGTTTTCGTCAGTTATATAAGAATACCTTAAAGCGATACCTGCCTTTTCATGAAAACAGCCAAACTTTTTTGACACTTCACCGTGTGGCCAAAAATCCGCAAGTATGGGAAAGTCAATACCATAATGACTAGCCCATGCATTGTTTGTAGGGCTTGCTCCCACAGTAATTATCACTGTTTGAGTTCCATCTTTCTCTATCGAGGATTTGTTGTCTCTTAAATCGCAAATCTCTTTATCGCAAACACTGCTAAATGGAAATGGAAGAAAAACAAACATAGTTTTCTTTCCTAAAAAATCTTTATCTTCGTAAGCCTGTTTATCGTAATTGTATAACTTAAATACAGGTATTGTATCCCCAACTTGTAAGGTCATTTATTCTCCTTTTTATATATATATTACTTACTTTAATTAAATAGGTGGGAGAGAAGTTCTTGCAGCCCATGCTATAGGGTCTTCAATCTCATCCCTACTTGGTATAAGATTTTTATCACTTAAAATATCATCAATTGTGAATTCGTTACTTGAATTAATTAAAAATTCAAAGAAAAGTGTAGTCGATTCATCAAGTTCATTTATACCAGCTTCAAAATCACTTAATGGACTTTGCTCAATTGGAAAACTTAAATCCATTACGAGATCAAATGTCGAATCATCCTGAATTAGATTTAGTTCTTTGGCTTTGGACATTATAACCCCCCTATAAAAACTTAATGGTGCAATGATTTCTTCAAGAATTTTTGACGGATCAAACCCTTCAATTCCTGAAAAATTATTCAAAATTTCCTGTGGGTTTGTCATATTTGCAGGATCTATCTCCATACCTTGTAGACCTGACATCATCTCTTTACTAGCAATTTCAAGACTCTCAATAATTTTTACAAATGGTGCTGAATACCTTCCAAGACTAAGTGCGACAGATTCTAAAGCTATCAAAGATAAAGCTAATTGATTAAGATCAGCTTCAAACTGATCAATCCTAGCGAAGTACTTACTTTTATTGATTGCGAGTGTTTTTGACTGCGGAAGAATAATTCCAAAGTGACTTAGCCCCCACATGTTTTTACTTACCATTCCTGCCAAGTTGCCGAGTTGCATACCAATAATTGATGACTGAATATTTCCAAGCTGCATACCACCAGGAAGATCCCCAATGCTAAAGTTTGAAAAATCAAAATGTTGTATGGAATCTAGAAACCAGTCTCCATATTCACTAGGACCTAGTAATTGAATACTTGATTGTTGAGTATTCTGTTCAAAATTATTTTCGATATTTAATTCCAAATATCTAAATAGTTCTTCCAAATTTAATTCTTCATTTGAAAGCTCAAAGAGATTTTTCTCTGAATCTTTATTTAGATGTTTGTTTATCTGTTTTGAAAGCTCCCAATTTACCTCAGAATCATTGTTATTAAATAAATTAAAAAATTGAGAGAATATATCTTCAGACATCAAACATCAGAGGGTCTAAGGTCAAGTAAGAATTCCAATATAATTGCTTGACCATTTCTAGTTATCTCTATGCTTATTTCATCACCAGCTTTTTTACTTCTTAACAGACTGATTAAGCCATCAAGCGTTTTAATATTTTTTCCGTTTACTTTTTTAATGATATCTCCCGGCAAAGCACCTGCTTTACCTATTGCATATATATCGTTTGCTGGACCATAAAGTTCTTGGATTACGACACCTGAAAAAATTCTCGCTCCATCTTCTGCAACTTCAAAATGTTGTGCGCCAAGAATTCCAAGAAATGAATGATAAACTTTACCATCATCAAGTAAGTCTTGACTTATATTTAATGCTAAATTTATAGGTACAGCAAAACCTAGGCCCTCGGCACCTACATCTGCAGTTGCAATAGCAGTTGTTATCCCAATAAGCTCACCATTTTGATTCAACAATGCTCCACCACTAGATCCTCGAGTTATGGGAGCATCTGTTTGTATAAGCCCAAATAGAGTTACTGAAGAGCTCATGTCCTGTCCACCAACATCAAGCCTTCGTTCTAATGCAGAAACAATTCCTGTAGTTACAGTAGGTGCAGCGCCAAGTGTAAGTGGGTGCCCTATAGCAACTGCTAGGTCTCCTACAACTAGAATATCGCTATTACCTATTGCAATTGGAGTTAAGTTATTAGATTCAATTTTAACTAGGCCAATGTCAGTCAGTTGATCAGAACCAATAATCTCTGCTTTATACATTCTTCCGTCTTCAAAAATTACTCTCACAGATGCAGCATCATCAATTACATGGTGGTTTGTAATTATTAATCCTTCTGAGGAGATAACTACTCCTGAACCTCCACCCAGAGATATAAATTCATCATTCTCATTTACCTCACCAACCTGAATTTGGACTATTGTTTTTGTTGCCATTTCAGCAATAGAAACAATTTCTGTTGAGTCTATTCGCGGCATGATTAGCTCTTTTTCTGTCACTGTCTCGGTAATGGTTACTGGATCAGGAATTACAATTTCATCTTCTTCAAAGATTCCATATACAAACAAAAAAGATAAAACTATTGCACTTGTAAGAATAGAGCTGCCGATAATTGAATTAAATGATGATTTAGTCTTACTTGACTTTTGCTCAATTAAATCAGAAATATATTTTTCTTGTTGAAAGAGCTCTTGTTGTTCGAAATTTTCATTTTCCATATATCTCATAATATATGTAGTTCAAACGTATTGATACTCAAGAGAGGATAGATTGATAAAAACTTTTATCTGGGGACTTCATATTTTAATTATGGTTTCCTGAGGTTTTTTTTACATCTTGTTTTTAAGTTGTGAAATGGATACCCCATCAGTTAAAGTTATAAAGTAGATGTTAGCCATTAATAACCTAGAGGTAGTTTATCAAGATGTAATACTTGTTCTTAGAGGCGTATCTTTAGGGATAAAAAAAGGTGAAATAGTGGCATTGCTTGGCAGTAATGGCGCGGGAAAAACTACAGTAATTCGATCGATAACTGGTTTATTAGATGTTCAAAATGGTGACATCACAAAAGGCTCTATATCATTAGATGGTGAAGACATTACAAACTTGAACCCTTCTAAGATTGTTGAAAAAGGGATAGCCCAAGTACTAGAAGGAAGGAGAATATTTTCCGAACTAACTGTTATTGAGAATTTAAGACTTGGTGGTCATACAAACAGCAATAATATCAAAGACAACATTGATAAAGTATTGGATTTATTTCCAATATTAAAAGAAAGGTCAAAAAATACAGCAGGGTACCTTTCAGGTGGAGAACAGCAAATGCTAGCAATTGGTAGAGCACTAATGTCAGACCCGAGTTATCTTCTTCTAGATGAACCCAGTCTTGGTTTAGCCCCAAAACTAGTTGATGAAGTTGCTGAGCTAATACTAGAAATAAATTCTCAAGGTGTAACGGTTTTACTTGTTGAGCAAAATGCGAACATGGCACTTAATATTTCAAATCACGGTTATATCATGGAAACTGGAAATGTAGTTATGGATAATAAAAGCAATTTACTACTTAACGATGAAGACGTAAGAGAGTTTTACTTAGGCCTAAATGCTGAAGGAACTAAAAGAAAATCTTTTAAAGATGTTAAACATTACAAAAGAAAGAAAAGGTGGTTGTCATAGAGTCCTTAAAGTTTAACAATGTAACACTAAAATTTGGTGGGATAACTGCATTAAATGATATAAGTTTTGAAGTTAAGCCTAAAACTTTGTATTCAATCATAGGACCAAACGGTGCTGGAAAGACCTCGATCTTCAATTGTATTAGCGGTATCTACAGACCTACAGAAGGAACGGTTACCTATGGAGAAAATAAAATTAATGATTTACGACCGGATGAAGTAGCCTCACTAGGAATAGCACGAACCTTTCAAAACATCGAATTATTTGAAAACATGACAGTATTAGACAATATCTTAATCGGGTGTCATAGACAATTAGACTATGGTCCAGTTTCAAGTCTACTTTTCAGTAAAAAGGTAAGAAAAAATGAACTTGAGGCTAGAAAAATTGCAGAAGAGATTATTGATTTTCTTGAAATTGAACAATTTAGATCCTCCTATATCATGTCTCTCCCTTACGGTGTTCAAAAAAGAGTTGAACTAGGAAGAGCACTCGCTATGAACCCAGACATGCTGTTGCTTGATGAACCAGCAGCAGGTATGAATAATGAAGAAACTGAAGATATTGCAAGATTTATTATTGATATTCACGAAGAAATGAAAAAGACCATAATTATGGTTGATCATGATATGAATATGGTCATGGATATAGCTGAAGAAGTTATGGTATTGAATTTTGGTGAAAAATTAGCTGAGGGAGTTCCTACTGAAATTGTTAAAGACAAACAAGTTATTGATGCATATTTGGGGGTGGGTTAAGTATGGCACTATCAATGGACAAAATTTATGAAGAAATCTTAAGAGATGGAGGGGAAACTCCGTCAAAGAAAGTAAGAGAGACTGCACAACGTTTTCCAGAAATGATTGCAATGAGGTATAAAGAATACGGCTTGTGGCAAGAAACAACTTATGTAGATTTTTGGTTGAAGTCTAATTACTTAAGTATGGCATTAAAAAATTTTGGAGTGCTCAAAGGAGATTCGGTTGCTATTCATTCTGAAAATAGACCCGAATGGTTTATTGCCGATATAGGAATCCAGTCAATGGGATTTGTGAGTGTCGGTCTCTATCCTTCAAACCCATCTTCAGAAGTCAAGTATTTGCTTTCCCATTCTGAAGCTAAGATACTATTTGCCGAAGATCAAGAACAAGTTGACAAAGCTTTAGAAGTTATTGACGAGCTACCAGGATTAGAGAAGATTATCTACTTCGAAGAAAGAGGTTTATACAATTATGATCATCCTAAGCTAATGAAATTTGAGGATTTCCTTGAAATTGGAAGAACCGAACATGAAAATAATCCTACACATGTCGATGAACAACTTGATGAAATTCAAGATGAAGATATAGCTTTTTTAGTTTACACATCTGGAACAACTGGACCGCCTAAAGGATCTATGATTTCTCATGGAAATATCAAATGGGTTGGATCACAGATACCAAACTTTTCGTTAGTTGAATCTGTCACTGCAACTAACCCACAATTTTTATCTTACTTACCCTTATGTCACATTTTTGGACGATTAACAGATTTATTGATAGCCACACACACGCTTGCCACAATAAATTTTGCTGAGTCCATAGACACTGTTCAAATGGACTTAGTTGAAATTCAACCTACGATTTTTCCAGCTGTACCAAGAATTCTTGAAAGAATGCACGCTGGAGCAATGGTAAGAATGAAAGATGCGACTTTTTTAAAAAAACAATTATTTAGAGTTGCTATGTATTTTGGAAATATGGGTGCGGAACGAAAGCTCGAAAAAGGTTTTAATGACAAAATTGCACAAATTTATATTGGTATAGGGTGGCTATTAGCATTTAGAACACTGAAAAAAAAGCTAGGTTTGAGTAAAGCAGAAACAGCTATTTCTGGTGCAGCACCCATAGCTCCAGAAATATTAAAGTTCTTTCTAGCATTAGGTGTCCCAATTTTTGAAGGTTACGGTATGACGGAAAACTGTGCTTACGCATCAGGAAACAACGATAAAAAAATGAAACTAGGAACGGTAGGGGTTCCAAACTATGGTGTTGAAATAAAACTTGCAGAAGATGGAGAAATTTTAGTGAAATCACCTGCAGTTTTTAAAGGTTACTTTAAAGATGAGGAAGCCACTCGGGAGACTATAGATGAAGATGGGTGGTTGTACACAGGTGATGTAGGAGTATTTGATGGAGAATTTCTTAAGATAGTCGACAGAAAAAAAGATATCATCATAACGAGTGGAGGAAAGAATGTATCTCCTCAAGAAATTGAAAATAAAATAAAAGTTTCACCATTTATAAAAGATGCACTTGTAATTGGAGACAATAGGAAGTTTTTATCAGCATTAATAGCAATAGAATTTGAAACTGTTTCAAATTGGGCTCTTCGAAAAAATATCGCACACACTACTTACAGAGATTTATCAGAAAAAAAAGAAGTTAAAGATCTGATTTGGAGTGAAATATTAAAAGCTAATGCAGAAACCTCCACACTAGAAATCAGAAAATTTCAGATGATTCCTAAGGAATTAGATCACGAAGATGGGGAAATGACTGCTACTCAAAAAATAAAAAGGAATGTTTTAATGGAAAAATTTAGTAGCTTGATTGAGGAGATGTACAGTTGATTATCTTTTTACAAGCAACAGTTGAAGGCCTATCCCTAGCTGCAATCTATTCACTAGTTGCTATTGGCTTTGTTTTAATTTACAAAGCTATGGAGGTATTAAGTTTCGCTCAACCAGCGCTTGCTGTAGTGGGAGCAGGGATAATTAGTTTTCTATCAGTCGAGCGAGGAATTCCTTTTTGGATTGCTTTAGTTCTTGGGGTTATCTTTACAGGAGTTTTGGGATTGATAATTGAGAGAACTTTCTTAAGACCTATGGTAGGTGAACCAGTTTTCTCAGTCGCAGTTTTAACAATTGGAATTGATTTATTATTGAGAACACTTCTTGATAGTTGGATTGGGATTAATCCCAAATACATGGGTGACCCTTTTCCAAGTTATGGAAACTTTGGGGCTGTAAATGTTGGCGGTGTAAATATAAAATATCTTGAAGTAGCAGCTTTTTTCACCGCAGTTGTTCTTATATTGCTATTGACTATTTTCTTTAGAAAGTCAAAGTATGGAATCGCAATGAGAGCCACATCTTATGACCAAGAAGCGGCCATGGCCCAAGGCATCAATGTAGGAAGAATTTTTGGACTTGTATGGTTAATAGCGGGTATTCTAGCTGCCTTTGCGGGATTCTTTATCACAGGAGGTTTTAATACATTATCTCAATTTAGTTTTATATCTGCTTTAAGAGCATTACCCGCAGTTGTAATTGGTGGCCTAGACTCAATTCCTGGAGCAGTAGTTGGGTCAATAATAATTGGTTTAACACAAGGATATGTTGCATACTACCAACTTACATTTGAGGCTTTCATTGGGTTTTCTTTTGGGAGTGGTTTTTCAATTGTTGCTCCATATTTAATTATGTTTGTTATTTTAATATTTAAACCTGACGGACTATTTGGAACAGAGGAGGTAGAAAGAGTATGAGAGGAAGACCTAATCTGTACACTGACTACCAAAAAGAGTCATCAATTTTCTCAAATAAAACTCAAAAAAGCTGGTTTGGTTTATTAATTTCTTTGGCCATTGGCCTATGTTTTTTAGCAACAGATTATTGGTTGTTGCTTATTACAACTTCTTGTTTAATTGCAATAGCTTCTTGGGGTTTAAATATAGTTTCAGGTTTAGCTGGTCAAATTAATCTTGCACATGGCGTATTTATTGGAGTTGGGACATACGCATCTGCTGTTATCGGTGGTGTAGCCACCTCAAGCGTTATAGGATATAACTTAGATATGATTTTCTGGCTGCCTGTAGCTGGTTTAGCGTCTGCAGTTGTAGGTTTAATTATTGCACCAATCACTGTAAAACTAAAGGGACTCAATCTAGCATTAGTGACACTTGCCTTGGTGTTTATAGGATCTCATTTATTTTCTAACTTCAAGTCTATGACTGGTGGGGCAGGTCTTGGAAGAAAAGTTGCTACTTTAAAACTTTTCGGTATTGATTTAGAAAATGGTCTTCAAGTTGGAAGTTACTATCTCCAAAGGGAACAAATTTTATATCTTTTTTCACTACTTATCTGTGTGCTTGCAGGTTTGGGTGTTAAAAACTTAGTTAGGTCAAGAGCTGGTAGAGCATATTCTGCAATTCGTGATGGCGACATTGCAGCAGAAGCATTAGGTATCAATCTCTTTAGGTACAAAGCTTCAGCTTTTGCATTATCAAGTTTTTACGGAGGAATAAGTGGTGCGCTATTTTTTACAGTATCAGGAGGTGTTGAGCCAGGATCATTCAATCTTGTATATTCAATTACTTTTGTGGCAATAGTTGTTATTGGCGGTGCAGGAACAGTTTTAGGACCTCTATTTGGTGCTTTTTTCTACACATTATTTCCAGCTGTAATCCAATTATTTCTCCATACCTTTGATATAGGGGAGCAGTCTTTGCCTTTAAACTTGGGACAGTTGGAAAGACTTTTATTTGGACTTGTAATTATTTTGTTTCTAATGTTTGAACCTAGAGGACTATGGGGTATTTGGTTTAGGTTACGTAATTATTTTAAAGCCTGGCCATTTTCCTACTAACCGAGTAAAAACCTAGTAATCTAAATTTATTAGTACTAATTATAAAAGGGGGAATAATGAAACCATTGCGTAAGCAGGGAATCATTCTTTTTACAATTCTTGCCCTTGTCTTAGTAGCTTGCGGCGGAGCCGCTGAAGAAACAGTAGAGGAAACAACTCCAGAAGTTGTCGAGTCACTTGAATCTCCAGCAGTTACTACTGCTAGCACTGTAGATACAGGTGTTGGAGTTACGGCAGATCCATGTCCTTCCGAAATAGGTGGAGTCCCAACAGGGGCTGATCCATCAAAAGGTTGTATATATCTTGGGTTACTCAATGATTATACAGGACCTTACGGACCGCTTGGACCTGCACTAGAAACAGGCCAAAGAGCATTTTGGCTTTGGGCTAACCAATCTGGTGGAGTTGGAGATTACAGTGTTGCAATCGTAGAAGGTTATGACACAGGATATAATCCACAAAAACACCTAGAAGGCTATAACGCACAACGCGATAATGTTGCAGCATTAGCTATGTCACTTGGTACGCCTCAAACAGTATTTATTCTTGACAACATGGATAAAGACAACATGATTGCAGCTCCTATGAGTTGGTATTCAGGTTGGTCTTACAAATCAGTTGATAAAGGATTAGTAATTGAATTCGGTTCAGCATATTGTGCTGACGGTATGAATGCGGTTGATTGGGCATTAGGTAATTATCCAGTTGAAGTTAAAACAATTGGAATTATGGGATATGCTGGCGACTATGGTGGAGATTACGCTAAAGGTGTAAAAGCTGCTGCAGAAGCCAATGGTCTTACTGTTGCTTGGGAGTATATCGTTCCAAGTCCAGAGTTTGACGTTGCTCAAGCCGTTGGTCTAATGGTTACAAAACCAGTAGACGCATACTTTCCAGCAGTTGGACCTGCTCATATGGCACAAGTAGCAGGTGGAGCATTCCAACAAGGATTGACACCACTATCTATGATGGCTGCACCATCATTTAATGATGCGTTCGTCAAAGAGGGTTTTGCATTAGCACCATTATTTACTTCTGGTTCAATGTACCTTATGGCCTTCGTTGCTCCGTATGAAGCTGAAACAGCTGGTCATGCAACTATGAGAGCTACTTTCTCAGCAATGGGAATTGATTCAGCTAATACATTCTTAGTAGCAGGTTGGGCTTCACAGCATCACTTAAAAGGTGTTCTTGAAGCAGCTAATAAAGGTGGAGACCTTACTAGAGCTGGTATTAGAAGAGCTGCTGGTAGTGTTTATGTTGACTCTGATGGCATGATGCCACAAAGAGAGCTTGGACAAAACAGAGCAGATGCAGAGAGCTTCATCGCAGTTCCAGATGGAACAATTGCTAGTGGAGTTAAATTGTTGGCAGGAAACTATGTCGGTCCATCAGCTGGTGGATATGACTGGGAATCTGGTCCATGTAGTTAATTTTTATTAACTAAATTATTTAAAGAGCCGGTATTTGCCGGCTCTTTATTTATCTAGATATCCTAAAATTTTAATGTGAAAAGTTTATCAAAATTTCAAAAAAAAAGACTCATAGCTATACTGCTAATTTTTTCATCTCTATCCTACACCGGTCTATTCATTGATACAGATTATTATTACATGTCACCCGGTCCTCCTTATGAATGGAATATTTCTATTGATAAAGCCACTTCTTATGAATCTGAGGGTAAGTTATATCAACTAACAGTAAGAAGAGATGTAGCAAATTATCTTTTGTATTCTTGGGCTTATTTGAGTGATTCTGTTGACTTATATCCTAAAGAAACTATTTTACCCAAAGGTGTATCTCCGAGTGAACTAACTGAAATTAGTTTACAAAACATGCAAACCTCAGAGAATGTTGCCATAGCTGTTGCTCTTAGCTCTCTTGGCTACAATGTCCAATCTGAAGGTGATGGTGTATTAGTAGTTGGAATTCTTGATAATTCACCAGTAAAAGATAAGTTATTAAAAAATGATCTAATTGTTTCACTTACTGGAAGAGAGAACATTACTTATAGTGTAAATTCTTCAACTCAATTTATATCTTTACTAAGAACCTTCTCTATAGGTGAGACAGTCTTAATCGGCATAGTTCGCAATAATAATGCTATTCAAATTGAAACTACACTTATTGAACATATTGAATACGAGGGGGAGCCAATGGTCGGTTTTTTAGCTTCAACACCAAATCAAAGATTTACTTTTCCAATAAATATTGACATTGACACAGGAAGTGTTGGAGGACCATCAGCAGGACTCATGATGGCATTAAATGTATATAACAAACTTACTGAAAGAGATATAACTAAAAAAAATATTATCGCTGGAACAGGAACTATTGAAATTGATGGATCGGTTGGTCCGGTAGGCGGAGTTAAACAAAAGGTCATCGCTGCAAAAAGGGAAGGAGCTACATTGATTCTTGTTCCTACATCAAACTATGAAGATGCTAAATCTTTTGCAGATGAGAAAACTACTATCGTGGCAATTAAAACTTTTAATGACGCCCTGGAAGTAATTTCTGAGTATAGTTCACGTTAAACGCAGAACATAAATACAATAAATCTACATGGTAAATATTGGAAACGTAAGTAACACTGGATCGGAGAGAAGAGGACTTTCCTTTATAGTATTTATAGGAATTATTGGATTTTCTATTGCAAGGGGAGTCGCGACTTTCTTTACCAACTATCTTTGGTTTGATTCCGTAAATCTAAACGATGTTTGGGTAAAAATTCTCCTAACAAGACTTGGGCTTGTTGCAGCTACGACCACTATTGCATTTTTGTTTATCTTCATTAACTTGAGACTAGCGACACGTGCAACACCAGTGATTGACATATTTGAGGCGTTTGACACCCAAGATCCTTTAGCTCGATTTAGAAGTTGGGTAAGTGAAAGGTTTGCAAGATTCAGACTTACTGGAGCGTTAGGTCTTTCTTTATTTTTAGGGGCTGGTAGTTCCACACTCTGGGAGCAAGTGCTCTTATTTATCAACCAAGAGCAATTTAATATTTCAGATCCAGTTTTTAATAATGATATTTCAAACTATATTTTCGGTCTGCCACTTTACAGGCTATTTGTATCATGGGGTTTTCAACTTATAACAATTACCTCTATAGTTGTTGTTCTCTACTTTATTGCCACAGGTGCTATGCAGCTGAGACCACAAAAGCTTCCAGAAGTTAGTAGTGGGGGAAAAGCACACTTATCAGTACTGTTAGCTTTCGTTGCTATTTTAAAAGCTGTCGCATACAGATTAGATGCTATGGAATTACTTTATTCTCCAAGAGGTAAAGTTTTTGGAGCCAGTTATACAGATGTAGTTGCACATTTGCCGGCGTTACAGTTGTTAATATTAATCTCATTATTTGGAGCAGTTCTACTACTTGTAAATATTCGCAGAAGAGGCTGGTTACTTCCTGCTACTGCATTAGGGCTTTGGTTAGCAGTATCAATAGTTGTTGGAGGGATAGTACCAAGCGCTATTCAAAGGTTTCGAGTACTTCCTGATGAGTTAAATAAAGAGCTTCCATATGTTGAGGAACACATTAACTACACAAGGCTAGCTTATGGCCTGGATGCTATTGAAGAAAAGCCGTTTCAAGCGTCACCATCATTATCTAATGAAGACATTAGTCAAAATGCACAAACAGTTAACAATATCAGACTGTGGGATCCCACTGTTTTAGCAGAAACATACAGTCAGCTTCAAGAAATTCGAGCATATTATGCCCTCGATGAGGTAGATGTTGACAGATATACAATTGATGGAAAACTCACCCAAGTCATGGTTTCTGCCAGGGAATTAGATCAAACAAACTTGCCTGCTCAGGGTTGGGTCAATCAAAGATTGCAATACACACATGGTTATGGTGTTGTATTTAGTCCTGCTAATAATGTAGCGAGTCAAGGTCAACCAGATTTTTATGTCAAAGGCGTACCTGCTGCTACTACTGTTTCAGAACTTGAGGTATCTCAACCAAGGATTTATTTTGGAGAGTCTGCTGAATCTCAAGAATATGTAGTTGTGAATTCACTTCAAGAGGAAGTTGATTACCCACTTTCCACTGAAGGTCAATCAGTGGCTTATACAAATTATTCAGGTAAAGGTGGAGTTGGCATAGGAACATTTTTCCAAAGACTTGGATTTTCTCTGAGGTATAGCGAATTAAATCTTATGATTTCTAATCAGCTCAGTGATGACTCTAAATTAATCATGGAGAGAAATATTACTAGTAGGGTAAAAAAAGCTGCTCCATTTTTATACACTGACAACGATCCATACCTTGCATTGATAGATGGAAACCTTTTTTGGATTATTGACATGTATACAGTTAGTGATAAGTATCCGTATGCCCAGCCTGCTGATACAAGAAGAATTAATGAGCGTTCAGGACTTCCAATGAGTTTTAACTACATTAGAAATTCTGTAAAAGCAGTAGTAAATGCTTATGACGGAACAATGGATTTTTATGTTTTTGATGAAACTGATCCACTTATTCAAACTTATGTGAAAATCTTTCCTTCACTATTTTCAGATAAAAGTGAAATGTCTCCAAGTCTGCTTGATCACATAAGGTATCCAGAAGATTTATTTACAATCCAATCGGACATGTATAAAGATTATCATATGATTGACCCCAGAGTTTTTTATGCTGACGAAGATCCTTGGGAGATACCAACTGATTCTTCTACAACACCAAGAGTTGCAACTTTAAGAGGTGAATTTACTGAACTTGGTTATAAACCTATGCTTCCGTATTACCTTTTAATGACATTGCCTGAAGAAGATGACCTTAGTTATCTTATATTCCAACCATTTAATCCTGAAAATAGGCCTAATATGCAGTCATTTTTAGTTGCTGATGCAGATCCTGAAAATTACGGTCAGTTAATTGATTATAGGCTACCAAAAGGTGAGTTTGTTGACGGTCCATCACAAGTTTCAACTAGAATTAATCAAGATCCGGATATTTCTCAGATATTTACTCTACTTGACCAACAGGGATCAAGTGTAATTAGAGGTAACTTGTTTGTAGTTCCAATAAATCAATCCGTGTTGTATTACCAGCCAATATATTTACAAGGTGAACAAAATCCGCTTCCTGAATTCAAGTTCGTAGTTGTTATTTTCCAAGATAAAATAATTATGGAAGAATCGTTAGGAGAGGCTCTCGAAGGTATCTTTGAAGGAGCATCCTTTGGCGAAAGTCAAGACAGAGATGCTGATGGCGGCCTTGATATAATTGAGCTACTAGAGAAAGCCAACGCAGCATTTAACCGGGCCCAAAATTCTTTAATCGCTGGTGATTTAGGAAGATATCAAGAATTAATAAAACTAGCGGAAGATTATGTATCTCTAGCTATTGAGGAATTAAACAAATAAACAGCTTGAGTTTAATTCAATTTAAATTACTATTAATAATTCAGCGCGGGGTGGAGCAGTCTGGTAGCTCGCTGGGCTCATAACCCAGAGGTCGTAGGTTCAAATCCTACCCCCGCTACTAATTACCGAATAAAAAAGTCTAGTATTCTTTTTCTTCCAGTAGATGCCGCTATCAACTTAAGAGTGAAAATACCCATTACTCCAAGAAAAGTAAGAATTCCACCTAATAAAAATATTCTCCAGAAAAGTATTGCGTCCATAATTTATTATAAACATATCTGGAGTAACACTTACTTTGCTATATCAGAAATCATTTCAAAACTTACAGGCCCATTGATTGTTTGAATAATATCGTAATCAAGGTTAAGTATGAGAGTTGTAGGTATGCCTGTCCAATTAAATTTAGCAAGGAGGTATTCAACGTGATCTTCATTAAGAATATTTTCATAGCTCACACCATATTCATTTATGAAATCTTGACCATTTTTCATAGAGTCATCAACCAACAATCCGATGACATAGTATTTGTTATTCTCAGAAATTTTTATTAGCTCATCAACTTCTTCTATACACGGTATGCACCAACTTGCCCATAAGTTGACCACAATAAGAGATTCATTAGTTAACCTATTGCCTATGTTGCTAACTTCACTCAGTGATGAAAGGTTGACATTAAAATTATTGTTTTCATTAGGTTTCTGAACCAAAGGACTCGTATAGGAAAAATATGTTATCGATAATATTACAAATAAAATTGACAATATTGTATTTCTTTTCAACATATCCTTAATTTAATCACTAAATGAACATAGTATATAAGTATGAGTATGGAAGATATAATTTATCCAGGTTTTAATAAGAGCTTAAAAGAGTTAAATTGTATAGAGAAAATTAGTAAAAACACCTACGGCATTATTGACTTTACAGATATTGAGTGGGTTCGATCCGCACTCAGTGAATCTGCAAAATCTATTGATTCATCAATTAAATTCGATTTTAGAAAACCTACTCAAGAACAATTAGATCTTGTTCTTAATAAGGTCGGAGCAGACAAGACCCCAGAACAAATAAAAGATTCTTTTAACGATGGAAAGAGAGTCATTGGTATTTCATCCGGCAAAGGTGGGGTAGGCAAATCTACAGTTACTTCATTATTAGCTCTTGCATACGCCAGTAAGGGAAAAAAGGTGGGAATTGTTGATGCAGATATATGGGGTTATTCAATTCCAAAAATCTTAGGTGCAAAGTTTCCTCCAATTCCTTTTAGCAACAGAATATTTCCTTCAAAAATAAATGATATAAATGTTATCTCAATGGAATATTTTGTTAAGCAGGACGAAGCTGTAATTTGGAGAGGCCCTATGCTACATAAAGCTATTGAACAATTTCTATTCGAGGTAATTTGGGAAGATATAGATATTTTATTGATAGACATGCCTCCAGGCACTGGGGATGTATCTATATCATTATCACAACTATTAAATTTTTTTGAAACCATAATTGTGACAACACCTCAATCGAATGCGACCCTCGTTGCTGAAAGAGCAGGAATAATGTCCAAAAAGGTAAATTCAAGCATAATAGGAGTAATTGAGAATATGTCTTTTATGAAAGTAGATGATTCAATTATCCATCCATTTGGACAAGGAGGAGGTTCATCACTAGCTGAAAAGCTGGAAGTTCCTCTTATAGGTCAAATGCCTTTAGATAACTTAATTGCTAAATATTGTGAAAAGGGAAGATTACAAGATATAACATCTGATAAAATTTTCCACGATATAATCAAATTCTCCGACAAGATTGACAGTATAGCTCCAAAGAAAAAGCCAATAAGTTTAAAAATTAATTAATAAAACAAATAACCGATAAGGCTATACAGTAAAAAGCAAAATATTGGAGTTTTGAGTTTACAGTAATACTAATAAGAATTCTTATAGCTAATATACCTGAAATAAATGCAACAATTGTAGGAGCTACTATATTTGTATTTACATTAAATGATGATTCAACAAAGGTTAATAACCACGCTCCAAAAATAGTAGGAATACCTAAAAGTAGTGAAAAGTAAATTGCTTCAGTTTTTTTAATTCCTAGGTACATTCCTGTTACAAGGGTTATTCCTGATCTAGATATACCTGGAACTAAGGCAAATGCCTGGGCAAGACCTATTATAAAAGACTGCTTTAAAGTGATTTGGTCAAAAGATATGGCACTTTCATTTTTTGAATTTAAAGAAACTAATAATATAATTGAAAAAATTAAATAAGCTGCTCCTGTAATTTGTAATATGTTTTTGTTTGAATCTATTACCTCTTGTAAAGGGGATAGTAGTCCAACAGCTACAGCGGGAATCAAAGCAACAGCAATTATTTTCATAGAATTTGTAAAAGTTTTCTTGTGAGAGAAAATATCAATAATTCTTTTTCTGTAATAAACAATTATTGAAAGTAAAGTCCCTACATGTAAGAAAGCTATATCATATGTGTTCAAATCAATTGAATCATTTAAAGAGGAGAAAATTACTAAATGTCCACTTGAGGATACTGGAAGAAATTCAGTTACACCTTGTAACACACCTGCTAAAATTTCGTACATATCTTACCTTATACTAGCTAAATGCCAGCCACTACAGCTTGAACATCCATAAACGCTATATTTTTGTTTATTCTCTGACTCAAGCCATCCTCTATTTTTTCTTGCTTCAATTTCGGTTTCGTACCTAATTTTTGATTCACAATTATTTTGAGACATAATTTATTCCAAACAGTAACATCTTTAATTATTTTATCGTGTGCATTCTTTAAAACACTTACGAATTAATTAAGTACAATTAACTGTATGTTTTATATAATTTTGCTATTGAGCTATTTATTAGGATCAGTAAATTTTGCAATAATAATTGCAAAGCATAAAGGCATAAATATTACACAAGAAGGAAGTGGAAATCCTGGATCATCAAATGCTCTTAGGGTCCTCGGTAAAAAATATGCTTTAGGTGTTTTAATTGGAGATATGCTCAAGGGAGCAGTGTGCGTTCTTCTTGGTTTGTATTTCCATGAGTCAATTAACCCTTTTTTGTTTGGACTGGTAAGCGTTTTTGGTCACTGTTTTCCAGTGTTTTATCATTTTAAAGGAGGCAAAGGAGTTGCAACTTTTCTAGGATCATATTTAAGTTACTTAATTTTTGTACCTTCTGAAAATTATTCTGGAAGCTTTAAATTTTTAATATTCTTAATTCTATTAGCGACTTTTGTACTTATTGCAAAATTTTTTAAAGTCTCTGCAGTCGCAAGTTTAATTACAATTATTATTTCAAGTTTCTTTATAATCTCTGACACCAATGATCAGTTAGTCAATTTAATGACAGTTCTAGTTGTTTTAATTATTATTTTTCAGCATCGTACGAATATAAAAAGATTACTTGAAGGTAAGGAAAATAAGTTTTAAACCGAGAATATAAAATTTTTTTATGTAATATTAAATTAGAAAGTTGAGGCAGGGCAATGAGTTCAACATTTGTATTAATTAGCTTATTATTATCTTTATCGATGGCAGTTTTGGTGCCAGAATTTCAAGACTCTAAAAAAGCTGTATTTTCTTTTTCACCACAGTATGACTTCATGGTAAATAAACAAAGAAAAGGATTTTTGACAATAGGTCTTTTAGCTGTATCTACTTTTTTTATTTCGATTCAAACATTGTCAGTACCAATATTTATTTTTCATCTTATTCTTGATGTTTTGTTTGGAGTTTATGCATTTGTATCATTTCAAGTTAGAAGAGCAACTTTGTTGCAAAACTCACTAAATAATTCTACATTTGAGAATCAAGTTGACCACCAAGAAGGTTATCTCCAGGAAGCTAGTTGATATTTAAAATATTCAACTTACTCATAGCATTTTTTGGGTAAGAGTCGCTAAGATAGTAGCTTATTGTCATGAACTATAAATATATTACAGGAGAAGCACTTACGTTACCTTCTAATACTAGTTGGAAAGATGGGATGCTTTTACAGGACATTTATCCTGATTCATCTTTTGTCAGTGGTAGTAAGAACTCTGAAAGTATGAGAATGCAGCCAGTAATAAAAAAACATTTTGTTTATGCTAAATATATTTTTGAAGACCGGTTTGCTGGTGGTCCCGGTTTAGTACATGGTGGAATTTTATCCGCTGCTCTAGATGATTTAATGGGCTATGCAACAGTAATTCATAACAAATTGTGTGTGACGGCAAATCTAGAAGTAAATTACTTAATACCCGTACCCGTAGAGCAAGAGTACGAACTCTTTGCATGGGTTAAAGAGATTGATGGAAAAAAAATATCTACTGAATCTGTAATTAAAAAAGAAAATAATATTCACGTAGAATCAAAAGGTCTTTTTATTGATTTAGGGGAAAATGCATTTAAACATTTCGCTCCTGAGAAAAATTATCCTTAGATTAAATCTTACTCATCAAAAAGTGACTCATAGCTTGAATGGTAATCATTGGATTAACTCCTGAGCATCTAGGGAATGTTGAAGAATCAGTTATGTATACATTTTCAAGTCCATGAACCTTGCCATTTAAATCTACAACACCTTCTTCTGGATTTGGATGAATTCTAGCAGTACCCATTTGATGAGCTGAACCAAGTAATAACCTGTATTTTTGATTTTTTATTTTTTGAATGTTGCTAATGAACTCCTCAATATTTTGACCACTGCTTCTTTTCCAGTGCATAGTTGGTGAGGACGCAACCATTATTTCATTTGCTTCCCCTAAATAGTAAGACCGCACAAGATCTATCAAGCCATCAATTAAGTGATTGTGGTCAAAATCATTAAAATTATAACTCCAGAGAGGATTATTTTTTTTGTTGATAATTTTCCCACTACTTGTATCAGAAGTTAAAACTATAGACCCTGACCAGAAATTATAATCTCTTATAAATCCATCGAATGGATCGTTATTATTTGGAAAAAATGGAAAGAATAAACTAGGATGCATTGGAAGTCCTTCAAGCAAATATCCATAATTATTATTTTTAAATAAAGAGTCGTGAGAATAGATACCTTGCATACTTCCAGCCCAGGGTTTTTGTTCATTTTCAAACTTTCCAGCTACACCTGATACTGGGTGTAGCTTTAAATGTTTTCCAAGATGTTTGTTCTTGTAGCCACTATTTAGCAATATGCTGGGAGTGTTTAACGACCCTCCAGCCAGAACAACCTTATCAACACCGATAGTGTGAATCTCTGAATTGTGCTCAACTTCAATGTGAGTTGCTTTGTCACCCCTTAAAATTAGTTTTTTAATTGTTGTTGAGCTGAAGATGTTATTCTGATCAAACTTATCTTTTCCAAACCAGGCAGAATAAGAGGTATTTCTACTATCGTAACCACATCCAAAAGTACAAAAACCACATTCTAAGCTATGTGAATTACTGACATTTGTGGGGATAACTTCATAGTTGATATTATTAAGACTCATTCCTTTAGTAAGTTCGATCTCTTTTTGAGGAATGTGATTATTATTAGCTGAAACGTTTAATTTTTTACTAACAAAATCTAAACTCTGATTAAATTCAGATGAATTAAAATATCCCGTTTGTAATGATAAACTATCCCATTCCTGAAGTACCTGTTCAGGAGTTCTAAGAGATGTTGTCCAGTTAATACTAGTTCCACCTCCGATACTTTTTCCCGCAAGAAGTAATACATTGTAGTTTTTTGTTTGCTGCATAGCATAACTCTCGTAAAAATTGTGATAACCGAATGTTTCATTATTTGTTTCATTATTTAAAAAACTTCCCTTATCAAAGATGCCGACTTCATATTTATCTTTAAGTATATTGGCCGCAACACCACCTCCTGCACCGCTACCAACAACCGCAACCTCAATACTTTTTGGCAATTGATAATGATTTTTTTCAATTGTATTATTTTTATATTTGGGATAATTAAAATAGTTATAAACAGCACTTGAACCCGTCAACGACCTTGCAGTACTTAACCCAAAGAGTGCGGTGATTGAAACACCTAATTTTCTATTCAGCATTAAGTTAGATTTTTGGAGCCTTTTTAAATAAGTAGCTATTCTTAGATCTTTTATAAAAATTTTCCTAATCTCAAAGGAAAAGAGTATTAAAAAAAGTCTAAGTTGAGCAATCTCTGTTTTATCAGGATAATTTTTCAAGATAAAGAAAAAATACTCCTCAGCATTCTTGGTTTCTTCTGCATTAAAATTTGGATATAAGCTTAAAAATATAGCTCTAAAACTTTTAACTATTCTCTTTTCCATAATGTTATGTTAGTAATTAGGTTCAAGAGAATCTTAAATATTTTTGGATACTTCTTACCTACCCCTATATACAGAAAAGAGAACTCTTTTGTCAGACTGTTATAAATCTAACGAATTCTCTTTTCCTCAAAGCTAAGTAAACATCTACTAAACTTTGTGATACTTACCTTAAATAGGATTAATTTTTATGATTAACTGCACAAAAATTAAATTTATCATTTTATTACATAAACTTAAGTTTTAATTAGGTATCTTTAATATGTGAGCGAAAAAAAATTAAATTTTTCTACAACAAAGATTAGAACAATCTCTGATTGCCCTGCTTCATTAGAAAAAGGTAAAACTTTAACTCCTAGAACGAGCCTTACTAGATGGGAAAGACTTAATGATGCAATTGTAGAGTGGTTAATCAATGAGGCTCCTGAGGATGTTGCAATTGAAGAAGCCGAAAAAAACTTTTCATATTTTGATCAATTGCAACAAAAAATACTTAAAGATTTATTTTCTAGATTTAGAGACATATATGATAAAAATAACTCATCAATAAATGTAGATTATCCAAATTCAAGTATTTCAAAATTTATAGATGATGAAGAAGTCTTTATAAGTGCTTACACACAATATGAAATTTTAGATGATAACTCAACAGAGTACATCAAGTTAAAAGTTGGCAAGACTGGAGTAAGTGATTTGGATAAGGCAATTATTCAAAAAACAAAGGTTGAAAATGAAACTTTTTACATTGCTGACCTTCAAAATAATGAATTAAGTGAAATTGATACAGTAGATAATCCAGATGAAATTATTGATGAGAGTTTCAAATTTTTAGATAAATATTTATCTGGATTAAGAGAGCCAACTCCAGGGAATCATTGTTCTATGTGTAGTAGAACCGCAGTATGTGGACAGTATCCAGTTATTGGTGGTGAGCAAACTAAGCAAAACTATAGAGGTATCTTGATATCAAAAACAAATTTGCAGAATAAAGATAATTGTGAGAGGCAACTTGCTTGGAAAACATTATTTCATATTCCAAAAGAAGAGAGAGATTATGAATCATCAGCAGGAATTATTGGTACTAAATTTCATGAATATTCACAAAGCATGCTGGTGAACAACAAACATCCGCACAAGCAAGGTGAGTTAAGTCGCCTAAAAGACCTACTTATAAATGAAGATCAAGAAATTAGTGAGATGGTGTTAAGAAAGTACCAGCAATTATTAAGTGAGATTGAAGGACTTAATAATTTAGAAATTACTTTAAGTGAACATGCCCTCGGATTCACCTGTATTACTGATGGCTTGGTGTTAAACGTGAGCCAAAAGCTTTATAAAGGTAAAGTTGCAACAACTTTTATGGGAAAGGCAGATTTACTTGGAAGGCTTGATGGAATTCCTCTAGTAGTCGAACTTAAAACGGGTGCACAGCTACCAGAACACGCAATAGAAGCAAAATTGTATGCTTTAGGTGCGTTGATACAGACAAAAGAAGATGAGGTAGTAGTCCTTCATATTTATGCAAACGATAAAGATAAAAAAACTGTAGAGAGGAGATTCACTTTAAAACAATTTGACTCCTTAGTAGAGGAATTTCAATTAATAGCTGAAAAGGTTGGAAATTGGGATCCCAGCGATTCCCTACAGCCCAAATACAACGTTGGTGAATGGTGTAATTTTTGTGACTTTCAGAATACATGCGTTGAATTTAGATAAGCTTATCTTTAGATGAAAATAATAATATAATCATCACTATGGATCTATCAAAAACTCAAGTTGAGCTGGTTACTAACGCTTATGCCAAAATCATTAAAAATTTGGAGGTATTAAGACAAAGAAAAAATTCCCCTCTCACACTTGCTGAAAAATTACTATTTGGTCACGCTAAGGACATTAGTTCAATTTCTCTAGACAAAGGCGAAGATTTTGGTGATTTTTTACCGGACAGAGTTGCAATGCAAGATGCAACTGCTCAAATGGCTATCTTGCAATTCATGCAAGCAGACTTACCAAAAACTGCAGTACCAACAACCGTACATTGCGACCACTTAATTCAAGCTTATGAGGGTGCTAATAACGATTTACAAGTGGCTAATAAAACCCACAAAGAGGTATTCGATTTTCTGAGATCATCATCACAAAAATATGGGATTGGATTTTGGGGGCCAGGTGCTGGAATTATTCACCAGGTAGTCCTAGAGCAATACGCTTTTCCTGGAGGGATGATGATAGGTACAGATAGCCACACACCAAATGCAGGTGGAATCGGAATGATAGCAATCGGCGTAGGTGGTGCTGATGCTGTAGACGTAATGGCCGGAATGCCTTTTAATACAAAAATACCAAAACTGATTGGAGTGAAACTAACAGGTTCACTCAATGGTTGGACTGCACCAAAAGATATTATTTTAAAAGTTGCAGAAATATTAACTGTTAAAGGTGGGACAAATGCAATTGTTGAATATTTTGGGGAAGGGACAAAAACAATCTCAACGACAGGTAAAGCAACGATTACAAATATGGGTGCTGAAATTGGTGCGACATGCTCTATTTTTCCATTTGATGAGAAAGGTAAAGATTACTTAATTGCTACTGATAGAAAAGAACTAGCTGAATTAGCGAGTGAGAATATGAATATACTCACAGCAGACAAAGAAGTTCTTGAATCACCAGATATTTTTTTTGACCAGGTTATTGAAATTGATCTTAATACTTTAGAGCCCCATATAGTAGGCCCGCATACTCCTGATTTAGCCAGACCTATCTCAAAGCTTAAAGATGATGCAGTCGAAAACTCATATCCGTTGGAGATATCAAGTGCTCTTATTGGCTCATGTACAAACTCATCTTATGAAGATATAGGTAGGGCAGCATTTATAGCACGAGAAGCAGCAAAAAAAGGTCTAAAGTCAAAAGTTCCACTTATGGTAACTCCTGGATCTGAGCAAACCCGTGTAACAATTGAAAGGGATGGATACTTGAAGGATTTGGAAGCAATTGGTGCAACAGTTCTTGCTAACGCATGTGGACCATGTATTGGGCAGTGGAAACGGGATGACATCAAAGAAGGTGAACGAAATTCAATAGTATCGTCCTACAATAGAAACTTTCCAGCTCGTAATGATGGCAATGCAGAAACCCTTTCATTCATTTGTTCCCCAGAAAGCGTTATTGGCCTAGCCCTAGGAGGATCATTAGATTTCGATTTTCTAACTGAATCATTAATCAATGATGAAGGAGAGGAGGTGAAGTTAACCCCACCTATCGCAGATGAATTACCTTCTGATGGTTTTGCTCAAACCCTTGAAGGGTTTATTCAGCCATCAGACTCAAATGAAGTTGTAGAAGTCATCATCGATCCAGAGTCTACAAGATTACAAATATTAGAACCTTTTAAAGAATTTAGCAAAGATAACTACGATTCACTTACAGTTTTGATGAAGGCGAAAGGTAAATGTACTACTGACCATATATCCCCAGCTGGAAAATGGTTGCAATTTAGGGGACATTTAGAGAACATATCCCAAAATTTGTTTATTGGCGTAAACAATTCTTATACAAACGATTCTGGAATGGGTAATAATTTACTCACAAATGAAATTATGTCACTACCTGAATTAGCAAAGAGCTATCACGAGAATTCAGTGAATTGGGTCGCAATTGGTGACGAAAACTATGGTGAAGGTTCCTCAAGAGAGCATGCTGCAATGGAGCCAAGATTCAGGGGTTGTAAGGTGGTAATTGTAAAAAGCTTTGCAAGAATACACGAAGCTAATCTCAAAAAACAAGGAATACTTCCGTTAACATTTAACAATAAAGAAGACTATGAGTTAATTAACCAAGAAGACAAATTGACTATTCAAGATCCATCAAATATAAAACCAGACAAACAAGTTATTGTTGATATAGAAAAGCCTGACGGGGAAAAAATTTCAATTGTCACCAATCATTCCCTCTCTGAGGAACAGATTACATGGTTTAAGGCTGGTTCAGCCTTAAATTATATTAAGTCTAATTAATGGAAGAAATTTCAAATACATTAGCTTCCCTTAGACAAGAGTATGGAAACAGAGAACTTGATAAAGGCAACCTAAAGAAAAATCCAATTGAACAATTTAAAGATTGGTTAGATGATGCAATTAAAATTGAAGCTAATGAACCAAATGCAATGGCAATTTCTACAGTCTCTAAAGAAAATAAGCCTAGATCAAGGTATGTTTTATTTAAAGATCTCATTAATGATGAAATAATATTTCACACTCATTATGAGAGCCCTAAAGCACTTGAGATAATAGCGAACCCAAATGTGTCAGGGATTTTTTATTGGCCAGAGATACATCGTCAAATTAGATTTGAAGGAAAGTGCAAAAAGGCTTCTGTGGAAATTTCGGACTCCTATTTCAATTCTAGACCTAGAGGTGGCCAGCTAAGTGCTATTGTTTCTAAACAAAGTAAAGTAATTAAAAATAGAAAAGAAATTGAAGACAAAATCAATGAATTAGATGAGCAATTTAAAAATGTGGATATTAAAAGACCTGAAAACTGGGGTGGATTTAGTATAAAAATATCCTATTGGGAATTTTGGCAGGGCAGGAATAACAGAACACACGATAGGTTTTCTTATTCTTATAAGGGCAATGACTGGAACATAGAAAGGCTATCACCATAATTATGAGAGAAGTAAAAGTAACAAAAGATTTTATAAATTCTAAAAATACATCAGTACTTTACGAATCTGGCAACACAAAAGTATTAATTACAGTATCAATATCAGATAGATTACCTCGATGGTTAGAGAACTCCGAATCAGGATGGGTAACAGCTGAATACAGTATGTTGCCAGGATCATCAGGAAGTAGGGTGCCAAGAAAATCTTACGAAGGAGGAAGATCAAAGGAAATATCACGATTGATAGGACGATCTTTAAGGTCAGTATGTAACTTAAAGCTTCTAAACGGATATTCAGTAACAGTTGATTGTGATGTACTAGAGGCTGACGGAGGTACTAGAACTGCTTCAATCAATGGGTCATGGATAGCATTAAATGAGTCATTTAATAAATTAGTTGAAAATGGTGAGATGAATCAAAACCCCTTAACAAACCATGTAGCCGCACTTTCGGTTGGGATTGTCAATGGAGAGTATGTAGTTGATCTTGATTATGAAAATGATTCAAATGCACAAGTTGATTTAAATATAGTATTGAATGATAAATTTGAAATTCTTGAAATCCAGGGAACAGCTGAGAAGAAACCATTTTCGAAAGAAGATCTCGATAAATTATTTGATATAACTAAACCTGAAATTGAGAATATAATTAAAATTCAAAAAAGCTGATGAATATACTTCTTGCAACTAAAAATAAAAACAAATTTGAAGAAATTTCTAAAATTTTTGACGAATCAGGAAATTTTCATCGACTTGTGTATAAGGAAGAACTAATAGATGTCGTCGAAGATGGTAAGACGATATTAGAAAATGCAAAAAAAAAGGCATTTGAAGTCCATCAAGAATACAAACTTCCTGTAATTGCAGATGATTCTGGTTTATTTGTTGACAGTCTCAATGGTTTACCTGGATTACGTTCTAAAAGATTTGCTGGAGAGCAGGCCACAGATCAAGAAAATATAGACAAATTACTTAAAAGTCTCACTGAACAAGATTACAAGGCAGCATATTTTAAGACCGTATTATATTTTTATGACGGGACAGATGAAATATATACAGAAGGAACTTTAAAGGGAGAAATAACCCACTCCCAAAGAGGTTTAAATGGATTCGGTTATGACTCAGTATTTGAATATGAAAATAAAACTCTCGCAGAGTTAACTTCTTTAGAGAAAAATAAAATTAGTCATAGAAGAATTGCTGCAGAGAAATTAATAGGAATTTTAAATGAAAAGATATAAAAATTTATTATTAATACTCTGCTTTCTCATATTTTCTGCTTGTGAAGCTACTTGGACAATGGAGATGCAATTAAATGAAAATAACTCAGGGAACTACAGAATAGCTATTCTGTTAGATCAAGAAGCCCAGCTGTATGCTGTAGAAACTGGTCAAACCTCAATCGGAGGATTAAATGCTATCTTAAATTCAATGCCAGAGGGGTTTGGCTCAACTATTTACGAAGATAAAGACAAATTAGGTATATTAATAAGAAATAACTTTAGCTCTATTGAGGAGTTTGAGAGTCAACTAGAAGTGTTGAGGCAAGATGAAAACACAGAATTGTTACTACTTCCACTCTCAGAAATTGAAATAATCTCAGATGGTTCAGAAAAGACTATCTCCGGTTCTTTTGCAAAAATTTTAAATGGAGCAGATGAAGAAATAGAGGGTATTGAAAATATTTACTCTGGAAGTTTAAGTATTAAGCTTCCAGGAAGGGTTGTAGAGCCAAAAATAGAAAATATAAATAACAATACAGTAATTTTTCAACACTCAGGTCTACTAAAGCAAACCTTTTTAATGTCGTCAACAACACAAGAGCTGCGAGACATCTATATAATTGGAGTTCTATTTTCACTTCTCTTGCTAGGATATATAATTGCTAGACAACGCAACAATAAGAAGTAATATTGAAACATGATAAATATCATAATTATTAACTAAGGACAACGAGAATATCGTTGTTACCCTTGCATGGCAGGGGTTTTTTTTTGGATATGAAAATAGATATATTTGACACAACTTTAAGAGATGGCTTTCAACAGGAGGGTATATCACCCTCTGTAAAAGATAAGCTTGCTATTGCTAAATTACTTGATGATTTAGGAGTAAATTTCATAGAAGGTGGATGGCCCGGAGCCTCACCTAAAGAAGAAGAATTTTTTAGCAAAGCTAAAACAGAACTTACTCTTAAGAATGCAAAATTGGTGAGTTTTGGCTCTACTAGAAAACTTAATTCAAAAGTAGATGAAGATCCACAGGTTAAAGCACTGATCGATTCAGGAACTGATTTTGTTTGCATAGTGGGCAAATCTTCAAAGCTTCATATAACAAAAGCATTACAAACGGATGTTGAAAGTGCAATTTCAATGGCAGTTGACACAATAGAATATCTTTCTTCGAATGGAAAAAGAGTCTTTTTTGATGCGGAACACTTTTTTGATGGGTACAAGGAAGATCCAAATACAAGTTTCAAAATAATGGATGCTGTAATAACAACTGGTGTCGATTGCTTTATATTTTGTGACACGAATGGGGGAACACTTCCTTCAGAAGTCGAACAAATCTTATCTGAAGTGCTTCCAAAGTATAAAATTCAAAAGTTTGGGGTACATTTTCAAAATGACAACGGTTGCGCTGTTCCTAATTCAATGGTTGCAGTTAATTTAGGAGTTGATCATGTTCAAGGAACAATGAATGGTTATGGTGAAAGAACAGGAAACGCCGACTTGTGTACTTTATTGCCTAACCTCTCTTTGAAAATGGGACATGAATCAATAAGCGTAGAATCTTTAAAATTGCTTACACCAATAGCTACCCATATTGCGGAATTAGTCAATGTTTCAATTGACTCTAGACATCCATATGTAGGTTCAGCGGCATTTACTCATAAAGCAGGTCTTCATGCATCTGGAATGGCTAAAGACAGTTCACTCTATGAACACATTGACTCTTCGTTAGTAGGAAATTATACACGGACTACAGTTTCAGAATTAGCAGGTAGAGCCAGTGTTATAACAAAGGCAAATGAATTCGGATTAGAGTTCTCTAATGAAGATGCCAGAGAGTTAATCAATGAAGTTCAAAATCTTGAACATGCTGGTTATCAATTCGAAGCTGCAGATGCCTCACTTTATTTACTTATGAACAAAGTAAAAAGTAATGTGCCTAAATTCTTTACATTTGAAAGCTTCAGAGTATTTTCTGAAAGAAGAAATTCTGAAAACGTCATATCAGAAGCAGTGACTAAATTAAGAGTCAATGAAAATAGATATGTAACAACTGGTGAAGGTGTTGGTCCTGTGGATGCTCTAAGCAAAGCACTTGTAACAGCTTTACAAATAGACTATCCAAATGTTACAACAATCAAGCTTGTTGACTATAAAGTGAGGATTATTGACTCTACTGATGGTACTGAAGCTAAAACAAGAGTATTAGTTGAGTTTACTGACTCAACTAAAAACTGGAGTACAATTGGTGTCCACAAAAATATTATAAATGCCTCTTGGAATGCACTTTGTGACGGATTTAATTACTACTTTATGACAAGCTAAGTAGATATTTTTCATCTTTTATATTTATACTTAAATAAAAGGAGTGTTTCTTTGAATGAAAGAATAGAAAATTTACTAGAAGAGAATAGAAAATTTAGTCCATCAAAATCATTAGCAAATAATGCAAATGCTACTAGTGATTGGTTTACGCAAGCTAATGAAAATCGGTTAGATTTCTGGAAAAAGCAAGCCTTAGAAAGAATTACTTGGTTCAAAGAACCTACAGAAGTGCTAGACGACTCAAATGCCCCCTTTTATAAATGGTTTAAAGATGGTGAATTAAACCTTTCATATAACTGCCTAGACAGACATCTCGAAAGTGATGGAGATAGAGTCGCATTTTACTGGGAGGGCGAACCTGGCGACACACAAGAAATTACATATCGTGATCTATATGAAAGAGTTTGTAAATTATCAAATGCGTTAAAAAAGTTAAATGTTGAAAAAGGAGATAGAGTTGCTATCTATCTAGGCATGACTCCAGAGATCGTAGTGTCAATGCTCGCATGTGCAAGAATAGGAGCAGTCCATTCAGTAGTATTTGGTGGATTCTCATCTGAAGCATTGGCAGATAGAATTAATGACGCTCAAGCAAAATTAGTCATCACTGCTGACGGAGCATGGAGAAGGGGAGAAATTGTACCACTAAAGGAAAATGTTGACGGCTCCTTAGAGCTTACAAAGTATATTGAGAATGTAATTGTAGTAAAAAGAACTAACCAAGTCATTCACATGGAAGCTGGAAGAGATCATTGGTATGAAGAAATTACTGCAAACGAATCAACTGAATGTGAACCCGAAATAATGAACGCTGAAGATATGTTATATATTCTTTACACTTCTGGAACAACTGCTAAACCCAAAGGGATAGTTCACACTCAGGCCGGATACTTGACCGGAGTCACAACTACCCACCATGAAGTATTTGATATTAAGGACGACGATATATATTGGTGCGCGGCAGATTGTGGTTGGGTCACAGGGCATAGTTATATTGTTTATGGACCTCTTGCAAACAAGACAACAAGCGTAATGTACGAAGGAGCTCCAAATGCCCCAGATGAAAAAAGATTATGGAATATTATTGAGAAGTATAAAGTAAATATTTTCTACACAGCACCTACTGCTATTCGAGCATTTATGAAGTGGGGGGCAGAACACCCTCAAGCGCATGACCTATCGTCGTTAAGATTACTTGGTACAGTAGGTGAGCCAATAAACCCTGAGGCATGGATGTGGTACCACGAATATATTGGTAGTGAAAAATGTGCAATTGTTGATACTTGGTGGCAAACAGAAACTGGTTCGATAATGATTTCACCTTTACCTGGAGTAACTGAGACTAAGCCAGGATCGGCATGTGGACCTCTCCCAGGTATAGAAACAGTCATAATAGATGAAAATAGTAATGAAGTTGGAAAAGGTGAAGGTGGATATTTAGCTATTAAGTCACCATGGCCATCAATGTTAAGAACGGTATATGGCGATGATCAGCGATATATAGACACCTATTGGTCTCAACACGAAGGGATTTATTTTGCCGGTGACGGGGCAAAGTATGACGATGATGGCTATATATGGTTATTAGGTCGAGTAGATGATGTAATGAATATTTCAGGACATAGAATTTCTACAGCAGAGGTCGAGAGTGCATTAGTATCTCACAAGTTAGTTGCCGAAGCTGCTGTGATTGGAAGGTCTGATGAGATATCAGGTGAAGCAATAGCAGCTTTTGTATCATTAATTGGTACTGATCAAGGTGATGAAAATCTGATTTCTGAACTAAGGCAACATGTCAGTGATAAAATTGGGCCAATAGCAAAACCAAAAAGCATAGTTATAACTCCAGATTTGCCAAAGACCAGAAGTGGTAAAATTATGAGAAGATTGCTTAAAGACATTTCAGAGGAAAGAAAGTTAGGAGACGTCACAACTCTTGCAAATGCTGACATAGTATCAGAACTTCAATCTAGAGCTTCAGATTCAGATGACGAATGAGAGAACTTTTTCGTGGAATCTTTCTAATGACACAGTCCAAGATTTAGTTAGTTTAGATAAGCAACAGCGAATTAAATTTTTTGAAAATCTTCCTATGGAAAATGTTCCAATAGGTGCATTAATGGATTTTTCAAGAATAACAGTCGACAATAAGGGACAAGTATCTTTTTATATAATTCCTCAGGAATTTCATTACAATCCTCTCGGAACAGTACATGGAGGTCTAGCAGCAACTGTTTTAGATTCATGCAATAGCATTTCCGCTAATTGCCAGCTAGATAGGGGATTCCTAACAATGACAACAGATATAAGAGTGAATTACTTAAGACCCATTACTGTTTTGACAGGTGAGATTACTGCAACTGCGAAAATTGAAAAAATAGGAAAAAAAGTAATTTTTGTAAATGGCTCACTATATGACAAAAGTGGCAAAGTTTATGCCACTGCTAGTTCTACGGAACTTGTTGTCAAAGTTCCAAATGATTAACATATTAATTTAAAGTGCGGATGAGAGGACTCGAACCTCCACGAGCAAAGCTCACTGGATCCTAAATCCAGCGCGTCTACCAGTTCCGCCACATCCGCTAAAATGTCGCGTGGGTCGCCGGGGACTTGAACCCCGAACCTGCGGATTAAGAGTCCGATGCTCTGCCAGTTGAGCTAGCGACCCTTTTATACAGATTAACCGAACTAAGATTACTTAACTATTATTTTTTTATTTATTGTTTCCATAAAACCAGTATCATGGAACAATAATTAGACATACGGGCTGTGGCTCAGCTTGGCTAGAGCGCCTGCTTTGGGAGCAGGAGGTCGTGAGTTCGAATCTCACCAGCCCGACTAACTGCATTATTGCGGGTGTAGCTTAATGGCAAAGCTCCAGCCTTCCAAGCTGGCTATGAGGGTTCGATTCCCTTCACCCGCTCGAGGCTCTCGTAGCTCAAATGGATAGAGCAACAGACTTCTAATCTGTAGGTTATAGGTTCGAGTCCTATCGAGAGCGCGCGTGGTGGTCGTAGCTCAGTTGGTTAGAGCACCTGGTTGTGGTCCAGGATGTCGCGGGTTCGAATCCCGTCGATCACCCAAGCTTTATTAATAAGGAGAAAATTGAAATATAAGATTAAAAAAGAGTCAGAATTTGAGAAAATTCTTGAAATTAAAGTTGAACTAGAAGATCTTGACACACATAAAGATGAAGCTGTAAAAAAAATTGGTAAACAAATTAAAGTTGCTGGTTTTAGACCGGGTAAAATACCTGCAAATATCGTAACGAGGGAAGTTGGTGAAGATTATATAAATGAAGAAGCTATTGAATTATTTTTGCCACAAACATTATTTTCAATACTTAATGATGAGGAAATTTCACCAGCAACAAGACCTGCTATTAAAGAGATAAAAAAACAAAAAAATCATTTCGATGTTGAAGTTTTAATTACACTATGGCCAAAACTTTCAAAATCACCAAAACTTTCACAAACAGTTGAAGTAGAATCAATCAAACCTTCAGATGAAGAGATAGAGGGGCAAATAGAGAGAATAAAATCACAATTTGCTGAAGTTTCAAAAGTAGAAAGACCTTTAAACTCAGGAGACTATGCAATGATGAATCTATCCGCTACTAAAAATAATGTTGATTTAAAAGATTTCACTTATAATGACTATCTGTATGAGGTAGGAAGCGGTTCTCTAACTCCAGCTTTGGATTCTAAACTTGAGGGAGTTGCTCCAGGAGCAATTATTAAATTTACAGATTCTATCCCTCAAATTAATGAAGAAAATGTTGAATTAACAGTATTGGTAAAAGAGGTAAGGGAAAAAATACTACCCGAGTTGACTGATGAATGGGTTGCTGACACAACCGAGTTTGAAAATATTGATTCGCTTAAAAAAGAACTTATTATCAATATAGAAAATGTAAAAAAACAGCAGATTGCTTCACAGTATCAAGCAGAACTAACAAATAAACTTATTGAGGAAGTAGATATGAAACTTCCCGAGCAACTCGTCATAGCTGAGATGGATAGCATCCTACAAAATTTTCTTAATGAATTAAAGCAAAGCAACATACAGCTTGAAGATTATTTTAAAATAACGGGCTTAACAGAAGAGACATTAAGAGATGATCTTAATAAACAAGCTTCTAGAAATCTAACGATGGTACTAATTCTAGACAAGGTTATAGAAGATTTAGATATGAAGCTAGATGATAAAGATTTAGCTCTTGTTGATGAACATATGCAAACTCACAATGATGACGAAGATGATTCTGATCAGAGTAGTCACAGATTAAATCTAGAGGCAGAGTCTTTACGAAATAAAGCAATGCTCCATGTTTTACAACAAGGTGTCTCTGTTGATAAAGACGGTGAAAAAGTATACCTACAAGACGTGTACAATAGAAGTACAGATTTAGGAGAGGAAGAATAAAATGGAAAAATTACCTTCAAATTATGTAATACCTACAGTAATTGAAAATACTAATAGGGGAGAAAGAGCTTTTGATATATATTCAAGATTATTGAAAGATAGGATTATTTTTCTTGGCACACCAATTGATGATGGTGTAGCAAACTCTATTATGGCCCAACTTTTGCATTTAGAGTCAGAAGATCCTGAGAAAGATATCTTCATGTATATAAATTCACCTGGTGGATCAATAACATCACTTTTTACTATCTTTGACACAATGAACTATATAAGACCAGATATTTCAACAGTTTGCATGGGACTAGCAGCATCTGCAGCTTCTGTGATATTAGCTGGTGGTAAAAAGGGTAAAAGGTATAGCTTGCCTAATGCGAGAATAATGCTTCACCAACCATCTGGAGGCATGGAGGGAACTGTAGCTGATATGGAAAGAAACTTTGACCTAATTGTTTCAATGAGAACACAGCTGAATCAATTATTGGCAGATTTTACCAATCAAGATGTAGAAAAAGTAACTTCGGACACTGATAGAGATTTTTGGATGACCGCACAAGAAGCTCTAGAATACGGTATAGTAGATGAAGTACTAACTCAAAGGGAGTTAGTAGACAAAAAATAAAATAACAGGGTACTAAATATGGCTAATAAAGAATCGTCATCTGAACCTCTAAAATGTAGTTTCTGTGGAAAATCCCAGAAGCAAGTTATAAAATTAATCGCTGGTCCCGGTGTATATATTTGTGATGAGTGCATTGAGCTTTGTACTGAAATCATTGAAGAAGAAAAAATTGACACTATAGACAACATTGATGAAGTTAACCTTCCTTTGCCAAAAGAAATAAACCATTCACTTAACGAATTTGTTATTGGTCAAAATGAAGCTAAAAAAACATTGGCTGTAGCTGTTTACAATCACTACAAAAGAATTTATAAAGATGATAATTCAAACGATGATTTAGAAATTCAAAAGTCAAACGTTCTAATCCTTGGGCCAACAGGAAGTGGAAAAACATTACTTGCTCAGACGCTTGCAAAAATATTAAACGTCCCCTTTGCAATTGCTGATGCCACAACACTTACAGAGGCTGGATATGTAGGTGAAGATGTTGAAAACATATTACTGTCACTTATTAATGCTGCTGACTTTGATATTAAGAAAGCAGAAAAAGGAATAATCTATATTGATGAAATCGATAAAATCACAAGAAAATCAGATAATCCATCAATAACTAGAGATGTATCTGGAGAAGGAGTCCAACAGGCTCTTTTAAAAATATTAGAAGGTACAGTTGCACAGGTTCCTCCACAAGGCGGAAGGAAGCACCCGCAACAAGAATATCTTCAAATTGATACAACAAATATCTTGTTTATTGTAGGAGGCGCATTTGACGGGCTTGAAGAAATAATTACGAAGAGACTAGGAGAAAATTCTATTGGGTTTTCAGCTTCTCTAGAGGGTTCTAGTAAAATAAACCAAAACGAAGTATTCCAAAATGTAGAAACGAAGGACCTTATTAAGTTTGGTTTAATTCCCGAGTTCATTGGAAGACTGCCTATTGTTACAAATGTAAATGAACTAGAAAAAGATTCACTAATAAAAATTTTAACGGAGCCAAAAAATGCAATCATAAAACAATTTCAAAAAATGTTTGCACTTGACGATATTGAATTGGTCTTCACAGATGATTCCTTAGAAGCTCTTGCTGAACTAGCACTCAAAAGAAACACTGGGGCAAGGGGACTTAGGTCCATACTCGAAAAGATTCTATTAAATGAGATGTACGAGTCTCCTTCGCGTAAAGATATAGATCAAATCATTGTAGATAAAGAAAACGTCCTAGAAGGTATTCAACCCAAGATGGTTTTAAATCAAAGTAAAGATTCAAAAGACTCAAAACCTGCATAACTTCATGCAAGATGAACAATACGAACCTGTAAAGCTAGAAAAAAAATGGCAAAAAATCTGGGAAGAAAATAGTAAATTTCGCCCAACTCCTTCAGAAAAAAAGTTTTCTATTGTAATCCCACCACCTAATGTAACAGGGTCTCTTCACATGGGCCATGCATTAGAACATTCAATTATTGATGTGATCGTAAGATATATGAGACTCAAAGGATTTGAAACTTTATGGGTTCCAGGGACTGATCATGCTGGAATTATTACCCAATTATTAGTTGAAAAAGAACTAGCCAAAGATGGGATTGATAAGAACACATTAGGAAGAGATAAATTTATTGATGAAGTATGGAAATGGAAAGAAGAGTCTGGAGAAAATATCTCCAACCAAATGAAAACACTTGGGATGAGTTGTGATTGGAGTATGGAAAGATTCACTATGGATGATGGCCTATCTCAGGCAGTACAGCAAGTTTTTGTTGAATTATATGAAAAAGATCTAATTTACAAAGGAACCAGGATGGTTAATTGGGATACGGAGTTAATGTCAGCAGTTTCTGATCTTGAAGTTAATATGACTTCAAAGCAAGGAAAACTATGGAATCTCCGGTATCAGGTGGGAGATGAATATTTAGTTATCGCAACCACTCGTCCAGAAACCTTACTGGGTGATACTGCAATTGCTGTTAATCCTGATGACGACAGGTATCAAAATCTGATTGGAAAAGAAGCAATTGTTCCAATTGTGAACAGAAAGGTACCAATAATAGCCGACGAATATGTTGATATTGATTTTGGGTCAGGTTGTGTAAAAATTACTCCAGCACATGACTTCAATGATTATGAAATAGGAGTCAAACACTCTTTGGATTTAATTAGTTGTATGGACCTTGATGGATCAATCCTAAATGAAAACTTCATACCAGAGCAATACAGGGGGTTGGATAGATTTGATGCAAGAAAAAAAATTATTAAGGAGTTAGAGGGGTTAAATCAAGTAGTAAAAATTGAAGACTACACCATACAGATTCCAATAGGCGATAGGTCCAAAAGCATTCTTGAACCAATGATTACTGAGCAGTGGTTTGTAAAAACTAAAGAAATAGCTCAAAAAGCAATAGATGCTGTCGAGGGTGATGAAATTCAATTTATCCCTAAGAATTGGGAAAAAACGTACTTTGAGTGGATGTACAACATTCAGGATTGGTGTATATCACGACAGATTTGGTGGGGACATAGAATTCCGGCCTGGTATGACCAATCAGGAAATGTATATGTCGGCTTAACTGAAGATGAAGTTCGTAATGAAAATAATCTCTCTGAAAATGAAAAACTAAACCAAGATGAAGACGTTCTTGATACCTGGTTCTCTTCTGCCTTATGGCCATTTTCAACATTTGGTTGGCCAAATGACACTGATGAATTAAATAAGTACTATCCAACTTCTTTACTTGTGACTGGTTTTGATATTATTTTCTTTTGGGTAGCAAGAATGATAATGATGGGGATGCACTTTAAGAAAGCAGTACCTTTTAAAGATATCCTCATACATGGTTTAGTTAGAGATTCACAAGGCCGAAAGATGTCAAAAAGTTTAGGCAATACAATAGATCCATTAGAGCTTTCGCAAAATCATGGTGCTGATGCATTAAGGTTTTCACTTATTGAAAAGGCTTCACCAGGTCAGGATGTTCCCTTTGATGAGGAGTGGACAGTTGCTGCTAAAAAGTTTGGTAATAAAATATGGAATGCTGCGAAATTTGTACATCTATATACTGACGATATTGAAAATTTAAAACCCAAAGAAATTAAAAGTCCAGAAAATATATGGATATTAGAAAGGTTTAATAACACTTTAAGTGACTTTGATTCACTATTTGAGGAATATAAAGTTTCTGAAGCATATAAAGTATTTTATAACTTTTTGTGGTCAGATCTTTTTGACTGGTACTTTGAGTTATCAAAAAACTTAATTCTCAATGATTCAAACAAACAGGAGACCGCGTATGTTCTTCGTTCCGTGTTCCTGAATTCTCTAAAAATTTTAAACCCTGCAATGCCACATATAACTGAAGAAATTTGGAGTTCATTTGATGAAAACTTACTTATTGATAATAAGTGGCCATCTCACTATCCATCAATCATCGATGAAAAAAATGAAATAGAGATTCTAAAAAAACTAATTACACAAATAAGAAATTTTAAATTGACATATGGAATCAAAAATTCTCAGATTGTCGAAATGTATACAGAGGAGTCAATGGAACGGTGGGTAAAGCTTCAGATAGAACTTTTTACAAAATCGAAAATTAATACTAATTTGCAAATCTTTTCAAATCATGAAAATTTGATAATTTTTCAAAATCAAAATTACAAAATTGGCTTAGTCCCTGGAGAGTATATTGATTTCGACATCGAAAAGAAAAAACTATCTAAAAAACTTGTTGAGCTTAATAAATCTATAGAAATTTCAGAATCTAGATTAAAAAATAAAAAATTTATTGAAAATGCTAAAAAAGAACTAATTGAAAAAGAAAAAAATAATTTAGAAACTCTAACAATAGAAATCCAAACAATTAATGAAACTTTAAAAACACTTAATGGATAACCTTCAATATTTATACAAAAAATCATTATCTCGTTCAAATAAAAATTTAGAAGTTATAAGAAAATTTTTTACTACTGATCAGCTTCAATATTTAAGTTATAGATCTGTTTCAATAATCGGTACAAATGGTAAAACCTCCACAGCAACAGTGTTAAATGAATTACTTCATGCAGAGGGTCTAAAAACATGTTTATTTACTTCACCTCATTTAGTAACTTTAAATGAGAGAATTCAAATCAATAAAGACCTGATTAATAATACTGATTTAGAAAAGTACCTTAGCAAGATAATCTCTTTCGAGAAAAAACATAAAATTACTCTCGGTTATTTTGAATCCTTATTTTTAATTGCTGCAAGTTATTTTATTGATAATGAACTTGATATCTTCATTGTAGAAGCGGGCATAGGAGGAAGATTAGACACAACTTCCATAATTAGTAGTCGAATTGTTTGTTTGACGAATGTTAGCTTAGATCATACTGAATTACTGGGAAATTCTATCCAGGAGATTCTTCTTGAAAAAATACTTATATCTCAAAAAATTGACACTTTTATTGTTGGAAGTCCTGAAATCCATCAAAAATATGAAAACTTTATTAAAGATACATTAAATATTAAAAATGAACAATATATATTGGGATTTGGTTCAAAAGATAAAAATAATTCTACGAATACAAATCTAAAGAATTTCGTAAGGACTAATCAAGATACAGCAATAGCTGCTGCTAAAAAAATACTCCAAACTAACAATTTGAAAAATATAAAGATTCCCATTGATCAAATAGACAATAACTTAAGCTACATAAAACCTAGTGGAAGATTCCAAATCCTTAATGGCGAACATAATATAAAAATAATTGATGGAGCTCATAACCCAGGAGGTATAGAAGCCTTTTTTAATTTATTTGAAGACACATATTCTATGGAAGAGATTACTAAATTAAATTGTTATATTGGTTTTAACAAAAACAAAGACTTTAAACAAATGCTTGATATTATTTGGTCGAAAAAATATGTAAAGATAAAAGTACTCGAAAAAGATACATTTCATAATCAATTAGATCCTCAAAGTATTGAAACTTATTTCGATTCTTCCAGTAAACAATTTAAAAAAGCAACTCTTCAGGAATTTCACATAACTAATGAGCCATCTATTTTGTTAGGTAGTTTATATTTAGTTGGAGAATATATAAAGGAATACAAATGAAAACATTTTTTATGATCAAACCTGATGGGGTTAAAAGAAATATTATTGGTGATGTTATAAATAGAGTCGAAAGAAAAGATTTTGTAATTACAAAAATGAAAATGATGCAAATTACTCCAGAGCTAGCAGAGAAGCATTATGGTGAGCATTCAGAGAAACCATTTTTTAATGATTTAGTGAACTTTATTACCAGCGGTCCAGTTGTGGCTATGGAAGTTGAAGGTGAAAATGCTGTCCTTGCAATTAGAGAACTAATGGGGGCAACAAACCCTGCTGATGCTGATCCCGGAACAATCAGAGGCGATCTAGCATCTAAATTAGAAGAAAATGTAGTCCACGGATCTGACTCCGAGGAGAGTGCAGACAGGGAATTAGCCCTATTTTTTAACTAGAAAATTTCTATTTCACTTGATTATTTTCTCTATTAGTCTGAACATACATGGCAGGATTAAACCTTAGAAGAACTTTATTTGGCGGTAATGACATCGCAATAGATCTTGGTACAGCAAATACTCTTATTTATGTAAAGGGTGTGGGTATTGTTGTAGACGAGCCTACAATTTTGGCCATTAACAAAATTGATGGAAGTATTTTAGCTGTTGGGAGAGAGGCAAAAAAACTAGTTGGACGTGTTCCAGACTCTATTGAACTCGTAAAGCCATTACGTGATGGTGTTATTTCTGAAATTGAAATGGCAGAGGAACTAGTAAAGACTCTACTTTCAAGAGCAATTGGACGTGCTTACTCTAAACCAAGAATAATAATTTGTGTCCCCAATGGTGTTACAAGTGTTGAGCAAAGGTCAATTGAAACAGCAGCACATGCTACAGGTGCATCCGAAGTTTTTACAATTGAGGAACCTATGGCTGCTTCAATAGGTGCCGGACTACCGGTGTTCGAACCTGTTGGAAATATGATTATAGACATTGGTGGAGGAACAACGGAGATTGCTGTAATTTCTATGGGGGATGTAGTAAATGCTAATTCCGTACGTGTCGGCGGTGAGGACATGACTGAGCGATTAATTGAGTTTCTTAGAAGTGAACATGCAATGTTGATAGATGAAGGTATCGCAGAATCATTAAAGCATGCAGTTGGTTCTGCGTTTCAGTTTGACAAGGAGCCGCAGGTCACTGTTACTGGTCGAGATATTGTAAAAGGGGTTCCTAAACAAGTTTTATTGGAGGCATCGGATGTTCGTGATGCATTGGCACCAATTGTTAATGAAATTATTGAAGCTATTAGAATTTCATTGTCAAAAACCCCTCCAGCTTTAGTTTTAGATATAGATAAAGATGGAGCATGGTTGACCGGTGGTGGGTCAATTCTAAAACAACTTGATAGAAAAATAGCTGAAGAACTCGGAATTCCTATAAATATGACTGAAGACCCGTTAAGCACAGTTGTAGTTGGCTCAGGATTTTGTTTGGAACGATTTGAGGATTATAGATCGGTATTAAAGGCCTCACCTAAACCTAGTTAATTCATGATTGATAACTATAATCCGAACAAAAGAAAATATGTTTATTACTTTTTAGCTATTCTGCTTAGTTTGACAGTTTTAACAATAGATGTTTTTTCAGAGAAAAATTTATCTAGATATTTAAGTGAACAGTTAAATGCAGTATTTCCAGAACCCGAAGTGATTAATAATAATTTTAATTTTACATCTTTAAGCATTTTTAAAACCAAGAGTAATCTAATAAATGAAAATATTAGATTAAAAAATGAAGTTATTGAATTAAGGAAACTTAAAATAGAAAATGAAAAACTTAGAGAGGAAAATAAAAGTAACAACTTGGTTGTCAAAGAAGTTGATACTTCAACCTATAATATTTTAGAATCTTCGATTATTTTCAAAACGCCTTCTGAAGAATATCTAATTTCTGGAGGCGAAAACATCAATTTAAAAGTGAAAGATTTAGTAATTGATGAAAGTTCATATGTTGTGGGTGTAGTTTCTAATGTGAGGCAAAATAGATCTATTATATCAACTTTAGAAAATGCTAATTTTTCAATCCAGGGAATTGATAAATATGGGAATGAATACCTAATAACATCAGACAGTGAGTCTCTTTTAATTAATTCAGTAAAACTTAGATCGACCAATACAGATATCAAATTAATTTATACTGATGTTTCATTTGGTCACCCAGGGCAGTTTCCAATTGTAGATTTATCAACAATCCCAATTACTATCTCTAATGATAAATTAAGAGTCCAGATTCCTATTGATTTTAGTTTGAGTTATTTCTCTAATTTGTATTTAGTTCAAACAAAATGAAATTTCTAAGAAAGATATTATTAATATTCTTAACTTTTTTATTGATATTTACTGAAGCAAGGGTAAATACATTATTAAGTGATATTGACTATATAGAGATGCTTCCTTTTTTGATTTATATTTTTTATGTATCTCTGTATTCTTTTTCTAGTGGTTCATCGTTAGTTTTAGTATTAAGTGGATTTTATTTTGACCTTTTTCTTACCGATAACTTTTTAGGATATACCTCAATAAAATTCTTACTAATTTGTACAATTATTCATTACCTATACACGAGACTAAGTAGCGGGATAGTCACTGAATTTACCCTATTTTACCTCTCAGCACTTATTTATAAATTTGAAGTAATTTCTTCTAGTTTGGGAATCAACTTCATTTATATAATAATTATTTGTTTACCCAATTACTTTTTATTTAAAATATTGGCCAGTACTCTAAGAAGAGATGTTTTTTCAACAAAAATTTAGAATACTTTCTTTTTTAATAGTTATTAGCTTCATCGGGTTGTTAATCAATATCTATAATTTACAAATTTTAGATAGAGAAAATTCTATTATTTCTGTGAATCAACAAACATTAGATATTGTTTATCTCCCATCTCCGAGAGGAGAAATTTACGATGTTAACAATATTAAGCTAGCTTCTTCTTCTTTACAGCCACACCTGTTTTTAAATCTTCGAAAAATTAACGATAATAATCAAGATACCTATGAACAATATTTAAGGTATAATTTTCCCAATCTAGAGACTAAATTTATTAAAGAACTTTTTGAGAAAAATGAATTACTTGTAAAAGTTATTAATATTCAAGAACTTGATTTTGATGACAGGCAAAGCCTTTCATCCCTAGATGCTTTTGAAATATTTGATTTCCCTATTCGTCTATATGAGTATGAAAATATTGCTTCACACGTTATAGGTTATCTAGGGGAACCTTCTTTAGAAGATGCTCAGACATTCCCTTTGTCACTCAATGTTAATATTGTTGGTAAGAGCGGTTTAGAAAGATACTATGAAAATGATTTATCGGGGGAGCCCACTCAGATAATATTTAAAGGTAGTGAAATAGAAAAAATTGTAGAAGGTAGCTCTGGTAAGGATATTAAGACAAGTTTAAATATAAATCTCCAGATGATTGCCACCGAATCATTACTGCAGGGTATGGATTTAGCAAATGATAAATTTGAATCTAGAGAAGAAATTCGAAAAGGCGCTGTAGTGGTGATAAATATACAAACTAATGAAGTTGTCTCAATGGTATCTTTACCAGATTATGATCCTAATAACTTTATGGAAGGTATTTCTAAAAGGAAGTTTAATGAACTTAATATTGCTGGAGCTTTTAATAACTATCCTATTCAAGGACAGTATCCTCCTGGATCAGTTTTTAAAGTTGTTGCTTATTGGTTAGCAGAAGGTGAAAATATTTATCCTGAAGGACTATCTTCTCGTAATGGCAGAATAGACTGCAAAGGAAGCCTATCATTTGGTTTTAATGATGGATCTAAACAAGTTTACAACGACTGGAAAGAGGATGGTCATGGGAGAGTTAACTTAGGTTCTTCTATAAAAGAATCCTGCAATGTATATTTTTGGGATATAGCTCTAAAAATATGGAGAGAATACGAAGGTACATCAGCAGAATCAATCCTTCAGGAATATGCAAGAAATCTAGGCTTTGGTGAAACCACTAATATAGATCTGCCTTATGAGGCGTCTGGAGTAGTGCCAGACAGAAATCTTTTTGAGGAATGGACTGTATCTCAACCTGAAAGAGTCAGGCCTGAAGGATGGTTAGGTGGAGATTTAATGAACTTAATTATTGGACAGGGAGCAATTACGGCAACTCCAATTCAAGTTGCAAATGCATATAGATCTTTAATTTCTGGAAAGTTGTCTAGTCCACGCATAAATGTAGAACAAAAAAGCGAAAATGAGAAATTACTGAACGTGAGTGAAGACTTTATTAATTTTTTATTACAAGATCTTAACTCTGTAACAAATGAAGGCGGCACGGCTCATGCTTCTTTTTCAGTACTTGGAAGTGAAGTTGAAGATGTTGGTGGAAAAACTGGAACTGCACAAAACTCAGGAGATAAAAATAATACCTCTTGGTTTGTTGGAATAGATTCAATCAGTAACCCAAAATATGTGATTGCCACAGTTGTAGAAGAAGGTGGTTCTGGTAGTGCTATAGCAGCTCCCGTTACACGAAGAGTAATTCAATCCTTAAGAGGTTTAGAGCTAACACCAGTAAAGTTTGGAGAAATAACTGAATGAATACTAGAAAGATTACACTTTTAGGTCCGGAAGGCACAAACTTAACTTTATTGACAATTTTTTTAATGCTAAATTTTGTTTCCTGGTTAACTTTATTTACACTTTCAGATGGTTTAACTTTTGACACGCAGAATACAGTTTTTAGACAGATGACTTTTTCAATAATTGCAATAATTATATTTTTCGGAATAACCTACGTTTCTTTAGAACAAATTAATAAATATTCATACATTTTTTTCTACATAGTATCAATGTTGTTAATTTTATTATTTGCAACAGACCCAAAAGAAGGGGTTAGAAGGTGGTTCGATCTTGGTCTAGTCGATTTCCAACCTTCTGAGTATATAAAAATTGCTCTTGTGTTGTTTATTTCTAAATCGTTTACTGAAAAATATAACAAAATCTATGTCGGAACTATTTCATTTTTAGCTATAGGATTAGTATTTTTCCAACCGGACCTGGGAACTACTACTTTATTAATTGCTATTACTTTGTGTATGTTTTTCGTATCTGATATTAAGACACGACATTTATTGACATTGGCACTTATTGGTGGCGTTGGCTTTTTTGGGCTTCTAGAAATAGGTCTCATAAATAATTATCAGCTTAATCGTATTACCAGTTTTTTTGACTCAGTAGACTTTGCTCAATCACAAAGTAGATTAGCTATTTCTACAGGTGGTTTAACGGGCCAGTTTTTTGAAGTTGATAAAGTTAATCTAATTTTTATCCCAGTTCAGAGTACTGATTTTATTTTTTCAGCTTATGCATATCAATTTGGATTTTTAGGCGTAGTTTTTCTATCTGCTTTATGGGCATTTTTCTTTTATAGAGTTGGAAGAATTATATTAAGCACACAGTCGGATTTTGAAAAATTTTTACTTGCTGGTTTTTCCGCATCTCTTATATTTCAGATATTTATTAATATCTCAACAGTAATCGGAATCATACCAGTGACTGGAATGCCCTTTCCTTTGTTAAGCCTTGGAGGATCTTCTATTGTTGCAACAGCAGTTATTTTTGGAATAATAAATAGAATATTTATTGAAAATAACGTAGTTATTTAATATTTAATAACTACTATCCTTGTCTCATGAGTTTTTATAATATATTTTCACATCAATATGGAGGTTTTAATGTTTGGATTATTCAAAAAAGCAAAAGTAACACGAAAAAGTGATGAACAGTTAAATAAGACTGAAACTAAGTGGTTCAAAGGCCAAAAGGTTAAAATTAAGACTGGAACAACTTCCAGCCGTCCTAATAAAAAAAATTATAGAAGTAATAAATCAAATAGAACTAACAATCAAACTTGGTTCAAAGAAGCACCTTTGCCAGTACCAAATGTTGAAAAAAAACAAATGCTTATAAGTTCAACAGGAGGGTCTTCAAAAATAGCAATTTTAGAAGGAGCATCATTAGTTGAGTACTATTCTGACCAAAATAAAAAACAGTCCTTAGTTGGAAATATTTATCTTGGAAAAGTAAAAAACATACTTCCAGGCATGGAAGCTGCTTTCGTTTCTTTTGGAGAAGAGAAAAATGGTGTTATATATGTTGCTGATATATCAAATTCAAAAAGAAATTCAAAAATTGAACATTTGTTGAAACCAGAACAAGAAATCTTGGTACAAGTAGTAAAAGATGCAATGGGTGAAAAGGGTGCAAGGCTAACTGGTCAAATCTCATTCCCAGGAAGATATCTTGTTTTAATACCAAACTCTAGTACAACAGGCATATCCAGAAGACTTCCAGAACAAGAGAGGACGAGGTTGGATAGGATAATTAGAAAAATTCAACCAGAAGGTTTTGGTGTGATTGTTAGAACAGCTGCTGAGGGAGTATCAGAAAGTTCTTTAAAAAATGATATCGATAAATTAGTAGAGGAGTGGACCGTCGTGTCTTCAAACAACCAAGGGTCAGCACCAGTTCTAATTCATGAGGAGCCAGATGTCTCAATAAAAGTTATAAGAGAGCACTTAAATTCCAACTTTAAAAAATTATTGATAGAAAATAATAAAAATTTTGATGAAGTAAAAAAGTACGTTGAAGACACTTCACCAGAATTGTCTAGCATTATTGAAAGCTATGATGACAAGCTGAATCTTTTTGAGAGATACCACATAGAAGATCAAATCCAAAAGGCATTGGATAGAAAAGTATGGCTACCCTCTGGAGGTCATTTAATTATTGATCCTACAGAAGCTCTTACTGTGATAGATGTAAACACAGGAAAATTTGTCGGCAAAGATAGCTTAGAGGAGACTGTTTATGAAAATAACCTAGAAGCAGCTGAAGAAATTGCTCGACAACTTCGCTTAAGAGATATAGGTGGAATTATTGTTATAGATTTCATAGATATGGAGTCAGTAAAGAAACAGCAAAACCTGCTGATCAAACTAAAGCAAGAATTGGCAAAAGATAAGACAAGAACACAAGTATTTGAAGTTTCCAGACTAGGTCTTGTAGAAATGACTAGAAAAAATGTAGCTGCAGGTTTAATTGAAACATTCTCAGAAGAATGCGAAGAATGCCAAGGAAGAGGGCTAATTATCAATGATATATTTTCAAATAATTCACAAGAAAATAATATACTTGAATCCGAAGCCGTAGTAGAGTGATTTAGTTATGAGTATATATGCAGTAATAAAAGTTGGAGCAGTCCAACAAAGAGTATCAGTAGGAGACACTGTTGAAGTGCCTCACAACTTCCCTGAGGAAGCCGTACAGCCTATTTTTATGGGCTCTAGTCGAGGCAGTATTAAAGCAGACGAAACTTCCTTAAAAGATTCCTTAGTTGAATTTGAAACTATGGGAACTACTAAATCAAAAAAAATCAATATTTTTCAATATAAAAACAAGACTGGCAACAGAAGAAAAATGGGTTATAGAGAAGATAAGAAAATAATCAAAATAACTTCTATTACTAACTCTGAATTTGGAGAAGAGGAGTAGATATGTCAAAAACAAAAGCTGGTGGCTCAACAAGGAATGGTAGAGATTCAGAATCCAAACGTTTAGGAACTAAAGTATTTGATGGACAAGATATTTCTGCTGGTTCAATTGTAATCAGACAACGTGGAACAAAAATTCATCCCGGAGAGAATGTTTCTAAAGGTGGAGATGACACCCTTTTTGCAAAAGTAGATGGAGTAGTCAAATATTCTTCAAGGAATGGTAGAAAACTAGTAAATATCATTCCAAAATGAAGCAATGTTCGTCGACAAGATTAATCTAACTTTATTTTCAGGTTCTGGGGGATCAGGATCAATTAGTTATAATTCAAAGAGTTCAAAAACCTCACCAAATGGTGCTAGTGGCGGTGATGGCGGGTCAATAATAGTTAAAACAAACAAAGATTTATTTGACTTCAGTCACATCTTTTCAAAAAGTATTTTTAAGGCAGATAATGGCGGAGATGCTTCTAAAAATCTTCAGTCAGGTAAAAAAGCTGACGATTTAATAATTGAGCTCCCATTAGGAACAAGTATTTTTGATCAGCAGGGCCTAGTTGCTGTATTGCTTAATGAAAATCAGGAGTTAACGCTACTCAATGGAGGGAAAGGTGGTTTGGGTAATAAAGATTTAAAATCAGCAAGAAATCCAAACCCCGGAATTGCTGAACAAGGGCAGAAAAGAATTAAAAAAGAAGTTACCTTCGAATTAAGTTTAATTACAGATATTGCTATTTTGGGTTTACCCAATTCAGGTAAAAGTACTCTTATTAAGAAAATTACAAATTCAAATGCAAAAACAGATTCTTATCCTTTTACTACAATTTCTCCAAATCTTGGAGTCATAGAAAATTTAGAAGATAATTACATAATTTGTGATCTTCCTGGCTTAATAAAGGGAGCATCAACTGGAGTAGGGCTTGGTAAATCAATACTAAAACATCTCATAAATACAAAAGTTTTGATTTTCCTTTTAGATCCTTCAAATATTGAGTTAAATATAGATGAACAAATTAATTTATTACAAAATGAAGTGTATAGCTATGAAGAAAGACTGAGACAGCTACCTGTTTTACTTGTTTCAAATAAATCAGATCTTATTAAATATGATAATGACATGATAAATATTTCAGCACTTGAAGAAGAGGGTATTGATATATTGTTAGATAAAATTCGAGAACTTAATATCAATACATTAAAAAACGTGAATAAAAGTTTTTTAAGAACTGACTTTATGAAGAATGATTTCATAATTGAAAATTATTCCGATGATTATTGGGAAGTAACTGGAAACGACGTCGATCGGATTATAAATTTAACAGGAAGTGAGATTGATGTGTTCAATGAAATTTCCCACAGGTTTGAAAATTCAGGTATTCCTGACGAGTTAAAATTGTTAGGAGTAAAGAAAGGCAGTACTATCAAATTAGGAAAATTCGAATTTATCTATGAAGAATAAAAAAAATATAGTAATTAAGTTAGGAACAACTTCAATAATTCAAGACAACATGCTCGATATTCAATTTATTGAATCACTTGCTAAATGTATAAAAACATTGTATGAAGAGGGTGTAAGCACTCTAATCGTTACTTCAGGGGCAGTTCAACTTGGAGCTAACGAACTTAATTTACAAAAAAGACCAACTAATTTAAAATCTCTTCAGGTTGCCTCATCTATTGGTCAAATAGAATTAATAAACTCATATAAAGAAATTTTTCAAAAATATGGCTTGAGAGTGGGACAAGTCCTTATGTCAAAGAATGTTTTAGAAGATAGATCTCAGTTTGTAAATACAACTGCTGCACTAAATGAATTAATTAATCAAGAAATAGTTCCTGTAATTAACGAAAATGACATAGTTGCAACTGAAGAACTAAAATTTGGAGATAACGATAGACTTTCAGCAATTGTTGCCATTATCACTAAAGCTGACAAACTTATAATCGTTACAGACCAAGAAGGCTTATTTAACACTGATCCAACTTCCAGTAGTGAGGCTAAAAAAATAGATTTTATTGAGTTCGACTCAGAAGAACTTATAGATCTAATCGAAAAATCTACCTCCGGAACAGGAATGGGTGGTTTTTCCACAAAAATAATGGCAGCTCAAATGGCAGGATTTTCAGGTATACCAACACAGATAATTTCATGGAGTGACAACGCTGTGATGGATTTAGTTAAAGGCAAGAAAATAGGAACTCTTATAAATCCATCAATTAAAAAGGTAAAACTGAAAAAGCTCTGGATCGCTTATGGACTTCAGGTTACTGGAAAAATTCTAATTGACGATGGTGCTATCAATGCATTAAATTCAAATGCATCCTTATTATCAATCGGCATCAAGGAAATAATTAATGATTTTGATGTAGGTGAAGGTGTTGAAATAATTGACGATCATAATAAAGTTGTTGCAAAAGGTCTTTCTAGATTAAGAAGTACAGAAATTTCTAAAGAAAGTAGTGATATAGTCATTCATAAGGATAATTTATTAATCTTATAAAAATGATTTTTATTACTGAGATAATCAAATAAACTTGATATGTGTTAAAAGATATTGGAATTAAAGCTCAAAAAGCATCTCAGGATCTAAAGAATCTTGACTCAGAATTAAAAAATCAAATTATTCACGATATGTCTCAACAACTTTTACATGACAAAGAAGAAATTTTAGAGGCCAACAGCTCAGATATAAAAAATGCAAACAATTTAGAGCTTTCAAGCGCTCTTCTTGATAGATTAACATTATCTGAAGAAAGGCTAAAAGCCATGAGTTTAGGTCTTCAAAAAATTATATCCTTACCAGATCCTGTTAATTCGATAAGTTCATCTTGGAAAACTAAAGAAGGGCTAAATATAAATAAGATAAGATCACCTTTTGGAGTTATTGGAGTAATTTATGAAGCTAGGCCGAATGTTACAAGTGATGTTTCAGCTCTATGTATAAAGTCTGGAAATGCAGTCATATTGAAGGGATCAAGCTATTGTTTGGATTCAAATAGTCAAATATTAAATTCCTTACAAGCTGCTTTAAAATCAAATGATGTTGATATTAATTCAGTCCAGCTTATCAAAAGTAAAAATAGAGAGGACGCTATCAAGTTTATGCAAATGAAAGAATACATTGACTTAATCGTCCCAAGAGGAGGAAGAGGATTAATTGATACATTAGTAGAAAATGCCAAAGTCCCATTCATTTTAGATGGTGATGGCAATGTTCATTTGTACATACATGAAGATGCTAAAAGAGAATATATAAACAATATAGTTATTAATGCAAAAGTTCAAAGACCTGGAGTTTGTAATGCACTAGAAACACTTCTTATTCATCGTAAAATTTATGAGGAAGTTGGCCACGAAATAATCTCTACGTTAATAGAAAATCAAGTTCAATTATTTGTAGATAAAGACATTCTTAAAGACTTCCCTTCATTACAAGAAGTGACACAGGAACATTTTGAAACGGAATTTCATGATCTTAAGTTAGCCATTGGCATAGTAGGTACTCTAGAAGAAGCAATTAATCATGTTCAAAAATACTCTTCTGGCCACACAGAGGGAATTCTTACAGAGTCAACAGACGTATCAAGTAAATTCTCGAGTAGTATTGATTCCTCAGTGATATTTATTAATACGTCAACCAGATTCACAGATGGTGAAATGTTTGGTTTTGGGGCTGAAGTTGGTATAAGTACACAAAAACTCCATGTAAGAGGACCTATGGGATTAGAAGCACTAACAACTGAGCGTTATGTAATAGAAACAGAGGGGATAATTAGAGAGTGAATACTAAAGATTTGAGTATTGATCAGTTAGAAGAAAATGGTTACTACACCAACCAAAATTTAGTTGACGTAGTAAATGCGGCTCGTTTTTTAAATAAACCTCTTTTGATTGAGGGCCCTGCTGGGACTGGAAAAACATATTTAGCTAAAACTTTATCAAAAATACTAGATTTAGAATTAATTCGACTTCAATGCCATGAAGGCATAGACGAAGATAGGGCAGTGTATGAATGGAATTATAAAAAGCAACTCTTATCAATACAGAGTAAAGACGATACAAGTAATTTATTTGGTGAAGATTATCTTATTAAAAGACCACTATTGTCTGCCTTAACTTCACAAGATGATAATTTATTACTTATTGACGAAATAGATAGAGCAGATGAAGAATTCGAAGCTTTACTGCTTGAAATTCTGGCAGAAAATCAAATTACAATACCAGAGATGGGAACGATAACGGGCGCAGAAAATAAAGTTATCATACTTACCTCTAACAACACAAGAGAACTCTCTGACGCATTAAGAAGAAGGTGTATATATTTGTATTTGGACTTTCCAACAATAGATATTGAAAAGAAAGTATTAATCAATACTATTGACGAAATCACTGAAGATGAAGCCATAAAGTATGCGTCTCTAATTGCTTTTATAAGAAATCTAAATTTGAATAAAATACCATCCCTAATTGAGTCAGTTGAGTGGGTAAAGTTCAATATTTTTAATAAGAGTGATACAAATCAAAACCTTGGTATTTTATTGAAAGATAAGTCAGATCATAAACTTTATCTAGAAAGTATAGAAAATTTAAATGAATCTAACGACAACTGAGTTAGCAAATTTTTCAGAATTCTGTAAAGAAAATAATTATTATATACCAGTAGAGTCAACTGAAAGTTTTTTAAGATACCGCATATTAAAAAAAATTGATTCTCTAGAAGATAATCTGAAGTATTTATTTTATTTACTGCCAAAAGATAGAGAAAGTCAGAATACTTTAAAAAGCTTAATTTATAGATATTTTCATTACTCGCTTGAAGAATCTGAAGAGAACACATTCTATATGATTGAAGAGTATTACAAAGATAATGGGAACCTTTTTGAAACCCTACAGGAAATAAATTTGGGGAATTTATCTAAAGTTAAAAAAATTACTAATGATTTAATCAATAATGCTATCGAAGTTGACTTTACTAGACCAGTGTCTGATTTATATTGGCTAAATCAAATTAAAAAATCAGAGAAATATAAAACTTTTTTTAATATGTTTGATCTTCTCGACATCTCAAATTTTTCAAAACTTACAAATGAATTAAATAAACGAAATATGGAAAGATTATTGGACACTTCAATATTAGAAAAGATAAGAGAAGAAAGAAATAAACAAAAGGCTGCTTATGAGCCATCTGAACTAGAACCAAGAACAGAATTAAATGAAACCGACTTTCTGTTCACCAACCAACAAGAAAGGCAGCAACTTCTTGAACAAACATATCAGCTAGGTAATAAACTTGCTGTTAAATATAAAAGATTTATAAAGGAGTCTAGTAAGGGTAGATTATTTTTTAGAAGGACAATAAGAAAATCTTTGGAGACGGGTGGCGCGATTCAAAACATTATTTTAAAACCAAAACTAAGAAAAAAACCAAAACTAACAATTGTATGCGACATCAGTGGATCTATGGCTTTAAACTCTTTATTTGGAGTCACCTTACTATATGGCATGATTAATAAGTTTTCATCTATAAAAGCTTATGTATTTATTGATGGAATCACAGAGATTACAAAAGCATTAAGATCTATCAAAAAAAACGAGATTGAATCAATATTTTCCAGGTGGAATGAGTTTGTTAAGTCTGACGGTCATTCTGATTATCAGAAATCTTTCGAAGAACTCATTGAGCTTGATGAAACTAAAAATGGTACATTAATTGTTATTGGTGATGCAAGAAATAATTACAGAAATATTTCTCAAGAACTCATTTCCAATCTGGCTGAAAAATATAATAAAATATTTTGGATTAACCCAGAGCAAAAAAAATATTGGAATACTGGTGATAGTCAGATGAATAAGTTTGAAGTTATTAATTTAAGAACAGTTGAAGTTAGAAACTATAAACAACTTAAGAAATTTATTCAAGAATTGGATTTTAAGAAAGTATTAGCTTAATGAGCATCGGCATACTAGGAGGTACATTTGATCCTCCGCATCAAGCACATTGTGAAATTTCGATTAGAGCAATTGAACAATATAGCTTAGACAAGGTATTGTTTATTCCTTCAAAAAATCCATGGCAAAAAACTGTAAGTACTTCATATAAAGATAGATATATAATGACAAATCTTCTTATTGAAGAATACCCTTCTTTTGAAGTGAGTGATGTAGAGGCTGGTAATTTACAGCAAACCTATACGGTTGACACTCTCACAAAATTATCAATTCCGAAGAATGAATTATTTTTTATACTTGGTGCTGATGTTGCTATAAAGGTCAGCACGTGGAGCAGGTATCAAGAGCTAAATAAACTTACTAACTTTTTAATAGCACCCAGAAATCATATTAAAGATGATACTCTTCAAATTAAATTTCCATTTAAGTATCAGATCATAACAGGAGAAGAGCTAGACATAAGTTCCACAAATATAAGAAATAAATTTAATGAAGGAGCTGATATGACACAGTCAGTTCCAGAAAGTCTTTTGGAGTATATTGTAAAAAATAAAATTTATTAATTCTTCCAAGTCTTTTTGTAAAAGAGAATAGCTATCGGAAAAATTTCAAGCCTTCCAACAATCATTAAAAAGCAAAAAACTAATTTAGACATTGGATCCATAAATGAGTAATTTTGCATTGGACCTACCTCACTTAATCCTGGACCGATATTATTAATTGCAGTAGCAACACTACTTAAAATACCTTCAAATGATATGTTTGTTCCATAAAATGTTGTAGTTGCACTTAATGCAAATGTTCCAAGAACAAAGATTGCTACATACAGGATGAAAAACGTTTGAACGGACTCAATCATTTTTTCAGGTAAAGCAGAGCGGGACATTCTAATTTTAAAAATTGCATTTGGATATATTATCTTTCGAATCTCATTTCTTACTGACTTTAATAATGCAATAACTCGAATTGTCTTAAGACCTCCAGCAGTGGATCCAGCCATACCCCCTAAAAACATTAGGCCTAAAATAAATGCTCTATAATCAACACTCCAAAGTTCATAATCTGCATTGGAATACCCTGTACTAGTCACCAATGTCAAAGCTGTAAACATAGCTGTATTAACAGCTTCGGGCAATGAATCACTTATAGATAATGTTTTAGGTATAAAAATTAATGATGTAGAAATCACAATAAAGGAATAAAATTTAAACTCTGTACTCTCAAATAAACTCTTAATGTTTTGAAAACTTTTAAATATAAGTGTAAAAGAGGTGCCAGCTATAAACATAAAAATTATGATCACCCATTTCGCTGATTGGGTCATTTCAGAAACAGAAGTGTTTAAGACGCTAAAACCACCTGTTGAAAGAGTTGTCAGCGAATGGTTTAATGCTGAGTAAAAACTTAAACCACTCATATACAACAGGACAGTTTCTATCAATGTAAGTCCAGAGTAAACACCCCACAACAATTTTGCTGTATCTTGGAATCTAGGAGTCAATCTATCTGCAGTAGGTCCAGGAGATTCAGCTTTAAATAAATTTATTCCACCAGATCCTAAAAGCGGCAGTACAGTTATTGTTAATACGATTATCCCCATTCCTCCAAGCCATTGTGTTGTTGATCTCCATAGAAGTAGGGAGGAGTTTATAGATTCTATATTTGTCAATATAGATGCACCTGTTGTTGTAAAACCAGACACAGTTTCAAATAAAATATCAGTAAAGGATAATTTAACATTTGCAAATAGATAGGGGATAGTGCCATAAATTGAAATCAAAATCCATGAAATTCCAACAGCACCAAATCCCTGAATAGTTGAAAGTTTTCTTGTAGGGAGTACTTTCTTTCTAACAAAGAAAGATACAAGAAGAGTTAATGCTGATAATACTAATAGTGAATTCGCAAATAAATAATCTTTTTTATAATAAGCGTGAATTATGGTCGGCACAAGAGATGCTGCAAGTACTGGGTAAACAGCAGAGCTGATAAAGATAATTATTTTTAACATTTAAAAATTAGCAGAATATTTTTTCAACATCTTCTATGCTTTCTGGATGCGTGAACACGACGAGCTTATCTTTAGCTGCGAATTTCCAATTTCCAGAAGGTATGTATGTATTCTCTCTTCTAGTTACACCTGCAATAAGACAATTATTTGGTAACTCTAGTTGAGAAATTGATTTGTCTAAAATTTCACATTTTTCGCTAATAATAATTTCCAATGCTTCAATATCAGTATCTTCAAAAGTTAGAGCGGATGTAACTTGAGAAGATCGTACATCTTTTAGAATTGAATTTGCAGCAGAAATTCTTGTGGAAATTGTTGCTTGTATTGACGAATCTTTTAGTAATTCTAAGTAGTCAATTTTATTGACCCTCGTAATAATCTCAGTTGCACCAAGAGCCTTGCCAACTAATGAACAGACTATATTTTTAGAATCATCTTTACTCAAAGCAACAATTGCAGATTCATCATCTACACCAATATCAATTAAATTCTTAGGAACTTTAGGATCATTACATACAACAATGACATGTGAGTTATTTTCAGCTATTCTATTGCAGTCTTTTTCATCATCGTCAACTACAACAACATCATATTTTTTATGTATTCTATGGGCTAGTAATTCTGAAGCACGTGATGCTCCTATGATAATGACTTTTCGGAGCTCCTTTTTTTCCTCGACACCAAGGAGAGATAGGGCAGTTTGAACGTCGCCATTTTTAACGATTATTTTTACATGATCATCCATTTCTAGTTGAGTGTCTCCATTAGCTAAATTAGATACAGTATCCCTAACATAAGCAGTGACCAACCAATTCTCTCTTCCTCCAAATTCATGAATATTACTTAATTTATTGCTAAGTAGGGGGGATGATTCTGAAACAACTCCACCAATAGAAAGAAGTTTGCCATCACCAAATTCATGAATATCATAAATACCGGCTCTAGAGAGTAGTTTTTCGATTTCATCACACGCTGAATCTGATGGATCAATAATTTGATCTATTTTAAGTTCATCAAGCTCATTTTTCATTGAGTTGTCTTGTACTCTGGCGAAAGATTTTTTTGTTCCCATGTTTTTTGCTAAATAACAACTAAGCATATTTACATTTTCATTATCAGTCACAGCAATTATTAAATCTGCATCTTCTGCTCCTGCTTGCATTAAGGAACTAGGGCTGCCACCATTTCCATGTATAACAAGAGCATCTAGCGTAGAGTTAAGTTCTTCTACTTTGTTAAGATTTTCTTCTATAAGAGTCACGTCATGTTGTTCGCCAGAGAGTTTAGTTGCCAAAAAGTTTCCAACTTCTCCAGCTCCAATGATGATTATTTTTTTCAAATTAGCCTCATTATTAAGGATAGTGTCATTATTTATTACATGGTAATATATTTATTAGTGTCTAATAATATATACAAAAATAAAAATGTAATCTTAGACTCAATAATTGATATTTTATTGATTCAGAATATAAAAGATATCAAAGTTTATGAACCTAAAGCTGATGTTTACAGTGATTATGCAATTATCTCAACAGCATCATCGAATATCCAAATGAATTCAGCTTTAAGGAAAGTTTCATCTTTTCTTAAAGTAAACGGAAGAGAAGATTTGTCAGAGGGCTTAAATTCTTCTTGGATCTTACTTCAGTCTGAAGGTTTATCGTTGCATATCTTTTCAGAAGAGGCTAGAAAATATTATTCAATAGATGATCTGTATTTTGATAGCAATTTAGTGAATCAATATGGTTAAAATTTTATCTATTAGGGGCTGTAGCTCAGCTGGCAGAGCACCTGCATGGCATGCAGGGGGTCAGGGGTTCAAATCCCCTCAGCTCCACTTAACAAAATGAATATTTCATTTGTTAGAGAAATTCTTAAACAAACTAAGGATTTAATACTTTCTCAATTTTTTGTTGCCGCAGTATCTCTTTTACAAGTATCTCTTGTAGTTAAATTGCTTGGTGTTGAAAAATATGGAATTGTAACATTAATCGTGACACTACCAAGCTTAGTTTTTAGAGCTCTACACTCAAAAAATAGCGACGTAACACTGTTGACTCTTAATGAAAAATCATCAGTTCTATACTCGTATCTATTTGATATGTTAATTGGCTTGGTTGCTTTTTTGATTTGTCTAAGTGCATTAAATCTTCCAATAAAAAACTATTTTGGAATCCCGAAAATTGAAACATATATCGTAATATATTTTGGTTCACGGATATTACAGACCTTTTCCGAGACTTCAAAAGCTTGGCTCATTAGCAGCAATAGTTTAAGAAAATTTTCAGTTCTAGAATCTTTGTCAGTTGCCGTAAGATTTATTGCCATAGTAAGCCTTATTTCTATTACCCCATCTGTTGAGAACTATATAATAGGCCAAACTGTTTACTCAATTTTTTATGGAGTCAGCAGTCTCTTTTATGTAGTAAACAATATTAAGATTCACAGATTTGTATTTAAGGATTTCAAAAAGTATCTGAGATCTACCTTCTCACATTATAAGTCAATTCGCCTTAATCAAATTATTGGTTTGATACCCCAACATTTTGATGTGATAGTTATTTCAATAATAAGTGATTATTCTTCAGTTGGAATTTATAGATTTGCAAAAAGATTAATAGAACCAGTTAACTATATTGTTGCAATTTTTAATCCGTGGATTCAAAGTAAATTAAGCAGAGTTGAAGAAAACTTTGATATTCAAACATTTTTTATAAAATTTTTAATACCCGTTGCTTCTGTGGTAACTCTTTTTTATGTATTATTTGGAAAAACTTTTATTGAAATTGTTGGCTCTGAAGAATTTCTAAAATCTTATGAACCTTTGGTAATTCTTCTAATTGGATACGTTACATTTTTATTAACTTTTTGGGTTAGACAGTTATTACTTTTTAATAACTTAATTATTTTTCATACTTACGGAAAGTTGATTTACACATTCTCATTTATATTCTTTTCTTTAATTCTTTCTCCAGCATATGGATATAACGGCATTGCTTTGTCTTTGACCATAGCTATCATTTTTCAGAAATTATTTGAGATAAGGATATATAGAAAAAAAGTAATTCAATAAAAATAAAGATTACATCTATTTTGAAAACTTTAATTATGATTAACTTATGGTAAATAAAAACCAAATTAAAAATTTATCTCTGTTCTTATGCTTATTTTTTTACTGTTTAGATGCTTATTCTTTTTTTAATGTACCATTTTCTTGGATTGGGCTTATAGGAATTTCTTTAATTGCTGTGATTAGTGATTACAGGATTTTACTCAACACTAATTTCTATATCATTATTTTTATTCTACTAGTACCAAGCATTGCCAACTCTATCTTGATGCAGTCTTTCGATAATAATCTTAACCTTTTACTTAGATCATTTAATGTTGTATCTTTTCTTGTAGTTTTAATTTTTTCCTTGAAATTTTTTAATATTTCTGAAAATATTGAATTTATGAACATATTACAAAAATTGATTCTTGCCCTTTCAATTTTTGCTATATATTCATACTTTGCACAAATTTATGACCTACCAGAATTTTTAAGAAACAGATCAAATACTGGATTATTAGGCGATGCCTCTCAAACTACTTTTTGGAAAAATGAACCTCACAGAATGGTAGGGACGTTTAGGGAGCCTGTTTTACTTGTATCAACAGTTCTACCATTATTTTATTTGTATTTGTTTTCTACTAAAAAAATGCATTTATTTACAGTGTTAACCGCCTCACTAGTTATTGGCTTAACTCGTAGCGACTTAGTGAGAGTTTACTTTTTTATTACCTTTATAGTTTTATTTCTCTCTTCCTTAAAAAGAAAAAGAATTAATAAAGTAATTTATCCGGTAATTTTAGTTTTAATATTTTCTTTAATTGGTATCAGGGAATGTGATTTAAACCCAAAAAGTAGTGATTGCATAAGCTCAGATACAGTACCCTCAGTACTTGAGCCATTAGTATTTAGCGATGTTGAGAATACTCTCCAAATAGGAAATGACAGGAATGCAGTGGTTGAATATGCAATTTATTCATTTACTAGATTTTCGCCACAGGGAATTACATCAGTAAACCAAGGGTTTGGTTTATTTCTTTCTGAGGAGATAAGTAATGAAATGTACTTTACTAACAGAACTTTACCAAAGCATTTACTCACTAGGTATGAAGCCAAAAATTTTGGTACAGGTAATTATTCACTTCTTAGTTATTATCCAAATGTCCAAAATTTATTTGTTAATGCATCTCTGTCTTTTGGAGCATCATTTATTGCCTTTTTATTTTTAGTTTTGTTACATATTTTTACTTCTTCCAAAAAGAATTTAGAACTCTATTTATTTTTACTATTTGCTCTTTTTTTCTTCTTAACACCTATTGAAGAATTTAATGCTTTTACAGCACTTGTTATTGGAGCTGGGTATAACATGATTACTAGTAATAAAAAAGATTCATCATAACAAAATATAACTTTTCTCCAGGACCAGCAAAACTGAATAGGGAAGTGCTCGAAGTGGTTGAAAAAAATATTTTAGAATATAAAGCTGAAGGTATTTCAATACTTGAACTTTCACACAGAAGTAATAGTTTTCAAGAGATTCTTGATAAAACTAAGGACAACCTGCAACAATTACTAGACATACCTTCAAATTACAGGATATTGTTTCTTCAAGGTGGTGCAACTTTTCAAAATGCTTTCATTCCGCACAACATCGACGATAATAAAAGCCTATCCAATTTAGTTACGGGTACATGGGGGGCTAAAACATATGAAGACTTTGTAAAAATTAGAAAAATACAAAAGATAGATTTAGATGTTTCACAAATTAAAGATTTTCTAGAGCAAGGCACTGATAAATATTCTGATATGACAGATTATATGCACATTACTTCAAACGAAACTATCGAAGGTGTGCAGATTAGAAACTTTAACCTAATTAATCAGAACCTTATAATAGACAGCTCCTCTGACATAGGTTCGTATAAATTCGATTGGAATAATGTTGCATATCTTTATGCAGGTGCTCAAAAAAATCTAGGAATACCTGGTGTGACAATTTCAATAATAAGGGAAGACTTAATTAACGAGAATCAGAATCCTATTTATTTAAATTTAAAAAAATTGGTAGATAAAGACTCTATTCTAAATACACCCCCAACATTTTCAATCTACGTTCTAAAACTTGTGACCGATTGGATGTTAGAAACTGGTGGTGTTGATTATTTTGAACAACAATCAATACAAAATTCTAAAACTGTTTATTCATTTCTTGAAAATTATGAAGATCATGTTGTATTACCAATTCCAGAATATTCAAGAAGTAGGATGAATATAGTATTTAAATTTAAGAATGAGATGAATGAAGATTCATTCATCAAAAAATCCCTTGAAAGAAACATAATAGGAATAAAGGGACACCGGAGTGTAGGCGGAATAAGAGTAAGTTTGTATAACTCTATCGACAAGTCTTCAGTGGAATATTTATTGGAATTTATGAAATCTTTTTTTGAAGAATTATGAAAAATTACAGTTTTGAAAATTATTATTTCAACAACTCAGATGTAAAGGGAGTTAAAACAGAGATAAACTTCTCAAAAAAAAATAGTTTTAAAATAATTTTGCATGAAGAAACTCAAAACTATTATGAAACAACTAAGGATATCGAAATTGTCAAAGAATTTCCACCCCTATTATTTTCAGTTAATGTAGACCCAAAAGAAATACTTTCATTGAAAAGCTTTGATGAGATTAATGAATTAACACTCTTGGATGGACACCATCGATTTGAACATCTAAATTTATACTCTTATGATCTTGCAGTTCCAATCGTTCTAATTTCAAATAATGATGTAAGGGTTGAAAGTTATAATTCAATAATTAATGTCAGTGAAAAACAGTTAAATGATATTCTCATAGAAAATGAGTTTAAATTATCTAGCTCCCCAGACTTTTTTTTATATTTTCAAAATAAAAAATATTCTAACAATGAGATTACGAGCGTGTACGACTTGTATGACTTCAAGCGCAAACTTATAAGTTCAGAAATAATCACTCCCATTCAAAATGATATCAGAGCAGATGAAAACAAAATCTTAAATTTTACACCGCTTAAATTAAGTGATTTTAAAAAAGAGAATTATTTATTTCCACCAAAGTCGACTTGGATATCACCTAGAATTTAATTTGATTATGAAAGTATGTCATGTAATTAATACATTAAATAGGGGTGGAGCAGAAACTCATTTACTAGATTTAGTTAAAGAACAGAACAACAGAGGATATGCGATTAGTTTAGTAGTGATAGGCTCTGACAATCCAAATATTATATCTCTTGAAAATGAATTCATTAATCTTGAAATACAAATAAAAAGATTAAATGGCCCTAGGATGTTTAATTTAAGATCTTATATGAAATTACATAGATTTATCAATGAAAATAATTACAATGTAGTCCATTCACATCAACCTCGAAGTGATTTTATGATGCATATTTTAAAAAAATTCTCAGGAAATTTTAAGTGGATTGTAAGTGTACATGGAAAATATGATACTTATTTAGAAAGTACAAAATTGTCAAATAGGCTGAAGAAAAAATTTATGATATCTTTAGCAGGCTATTGGGATCATGCAGATACAATAATTGCAATCTCAGATTCAGTTAGCGAATGGATTGTGAATCTAAATAGTAATCTTGAGCCAAAAGTAATTCCTTATTGGGTTGAGCAAAATAATTTAAATTCTAATTATTCAACTAAAGAAGACATTACCATAGGCTTTCTTGGTCGGATAAACAAAAATAAAGGAATAGAAGATTTATTAGAAGTATTTAATAATCTTGATGAGAATAATTTGAATTTGGTGATTGGGGGACATGCTGACGAACAATACCTAGAATATCTGAATTCAATTTCCCAACAGACAAAAAAGGAATCTATAAAATATTTAGGTTATGTTGAAAATAGAAAGTTATTTTTTGATGAGATTGATATATTTATTTTCCCATCATTTTCTGAAGGATTAGGACTTGTTTTATTAGAAGCAATGAGTTTTTCAAAAATATGTGTAACAAGAGATATACCCCCAATGAATAATTATTTGAATCTAGACAGTGGCTATTTATTTACGGATAACACTACGATGTTAAATTCTCTTAATGAGGCTATCCAAGACATGAGAAAAGATAAAAATAAAATAAAATCTAAATTGTTTAGTATTGAAGAGGTGGTTAAGAATGCAAGTGTGGCTTCTATATTTCCACTTTTAGAACAGGTCTATAATTATGAGTGATTACAAATTTTTAGAAATTGAAAAAAAATGGCAGAAAAATTGGGATGAATCAAATCTTGGAAAGTGCGATTTAAATTCTTCAAAGCCCAAATTTTATAATTTATGTATGTATCCTTACCCATCTGGTGACCTACACATGGGTCATATACGAAACTACACAATCGGTGATGTGATCACAAGATACAAAAAACTAACTGGTCATAATGTATTATCTCCCATGGGATGGGATTCATTTGGACTACCTGCTGAAAATGCTGCAATAAAAACTGGTATCCACCCTAAAGAATTTACTGAGAACAGAATGAAAAATATGAAAAACCAAATTATTAGATTAGGTTCTTTGTATGATTGGGACCGTGAAGTCGCTGCGCATACAGAGGAATACTATAAATGGACTCAGTACTTATTTATACAATTTTTCAATAACAACCTTGCTTATAAAAAAGATGCACCTGTTAATTGGTGCACATCTTGTAAAACTGTGCTTGCCAACGAGCAGGTAATTGAAGGAAATTGCGATAGATGTGATTCAGTTGTAACTCAGAAAAATCTAAATCAATGGTTTTTAAAAATTTCAAAATACTCCGAAGAGCTTTTAGTAGGACTTGATGAGATTGGTGAATGGCCTGAAAATGTCAAAGCAATGCAACAGAACTGGATTGGTAAATCTGTAGGTGCACAATTTAAACTGAATATAAGTAATAGCGATATAAGTTTTGAAGTTTTTACAACACGACCTGATACATTATTTGGAATGACTTTTGCAGTTATTTCTCCTGAGCATTCTTTAATGGAAGAGATTTTAGAGATTTCGGAAAACAAAGAAGAGATAAAAAAATATATTACAGCTGCTGCAACAAAGTCTGAGTTTGAAAGAATGTCAATAACAAAAGAAAAAACAGGTGTTGATTCCGGATTACTTGTAATTAATCCACTAACTAATGAGAAAATTCCTCTTTGGATTGCAGATTATGTATTAGTCAATTATGGCACAGGTGCCATAATGGCTGTTCCCGCTCATGACCAGAGAGATTATGATTTTGCAAAGAAATACAATATCGAAATTAGACAAGTAATTTCTGAAGACACTTTAGATTCAGGTATTGATAAAGAAGCGTTTATTGACAGAGGTAAGCTTGTAAATTCAGGAGAATTTAACGGCCTAAATTCTCATGATGAAGCTTCTTCAAAAATAATTGAAAAATTAGTGGATATGAAAAGTGGTGAGGGTAAAACAACCTACAGATTAAGAGATTGGTTAATTAGCAGGCAAAGATATTGGGGTTGCCCTATACCTCTAGTGAATTGTACAGATTGTGGACTAGTTCCTGAAAAACTAGAAAATCTTCCGGTAAAGCTTCCAGAAATCGAAGACTATCTAAATACTGATGGATCGCCATTATCTAAAAGTGAAAGTTTTGTAAATACGGATTGTCCAATGTGTGGAAACCCTGCAAAAAGAGAAACTGATACGATGGACACTTTTGTGGATTCATCGTGGTATTTTATGAGATATCTGGATGCCTCTAATTCAGAAATACCATTTGATATTGAAAATGTTAATAATTGGCTTCCTGTAGATCAATATATTGGTGGCGTTGAACACGCAATCTTACATCTTCTTTACTCCAGATTTTTCATTAAGGCATTAAGAGACTTAAATATGGTCGATATTAACGAACCATTTCAGAATCTTTTTTCACAAGGAATGATAAATTTTGAGGGATCAAAAATGTCTAAATCAAAGGGTAATATTGTAGATCCTGAGGGCTACTTCAAAACACATGGTGCAGATTCTTTAAGATTATATATATTATTTATGGCACCGCCTAGTGATGGAGTTGAATGGAATGATGGAGGGATTGAAGGAACAAGAAGATTTTTATATAAATTATGGGATAATATGAATACTTTTTCAGATTTGGCCACCAGAGAAATTAAAAATTCAGATGAAGAAAAACTAGAGATTTATTTGAATCAAACTATAGAATCAATAACCAACCATCTTGAAAAATTTGAATTTAATACTGCAGTTTCTGACTTGATGAAGTTGAATAATGAGTTATCAACATTTGTAAAAAACAATAAAGAAATTACAGATGAAATTAAAAAAAAGACGATCCAAACAACCTGTATATTGGTTAATCCATTTGCGCCACATATATCATCAGAGTTATTTTTTAAAAACTTTAAATCTGATATTACTGAATTGACTTGGCCGGAAGTAGATTCTAGTAAAATAGAAAATCCTACATATGAATTAGTCATACAAATTAATGGCAAAAAAAAGCATGCAACTGAAGTCGTATCAGGATTGGAACAAAGTGAGATTGAAAAAATATGTTTTGAAAAATTTCAACTATCAGCATCCGAATATAAAAAAATAATATTCGTAAAAGATAAAATAATAAACTTTGTTGGTTGATGACAAAATTATTAATTACTGAAAAACTTATCACTACAAAAAGAGAATTTACAGATTTTTCAAATCTTCCGGATAGTGTAGATTTTATTAAGTATGAAGATTTCACTTCAAATACAACATTATCTTTATTTACAGAGAACCAGGCAAAATTTATCTATGATAAATATGTAACTTATAGTGAATTGGTTTCAAATGATTACAATTTCTCATCAGATTTCATATTTCAGATTAAAAAAAACAATTTGAGCAAATTTTCTGAAGTTTCTTCTGATATTGAAGTGATTCATGGATCTAACCACAACAGTGTTGATTTTCTACCTTGGGATTTGTCTAATATAATTTTTAATAAAAAAGATTTTTTAACTTTTCATATTATGTCTGAATTTTGCGAAAACGAAAATCTTTTTCGACAGTTTATTGCTTATTTGAATAAAGAATTATCTAGAGTGAATCTATTAATTGATAATGATTTGGCTAATACATCGAAACTCTTCAATGAAAAAACGGATTATAAATACGAACTTGCAAATAGAAGATTACAAAATATAAGTAAAGAAAATCTTGAAAAGTCTTTCGAACAGATTCATAAAATTGAAAAACTGATGAATCAAACAGGATTCAATCAGGAAAATGCAAAAAGATTTGTAGTTGGTATTAAAAAACTATTAGAGTTTTGAAATTCGCGATTTGTTTCTATCACGATAATTTTTTGAAATAATTCCATCAGTGAAGGCTTTGTCTAGCTTTTTTAATACTGAGACTTTGTTTTCAGCTATTAACTCACCATTTTCACTATACAAAGATTTTAAAGAAGATTTCAATTCTGTTTTGATTGATTTGTTGCGCAAGTTTCTCTTAGCATCTTGTCTTATTCTTTTCTTTTGTGATTTAATATTTGCCATCTAAAACCTCTTGGTATATAAGATAATAACTTAATAAAGATGTTAACTAATAAAAATATAAGAAATATTTCGATCATAGCCCATGTTGATCATGGTAAATCCACTTTGGCTGACAGGTTAATTGAAACTTCTGGATTAATAAAACCTGGAGATCATGTTGACCAAATATTAGACACTATGGACCTCGAAAGAGAACGCGGGATTACTATTAAATCCCAACCAATTCGTTTAGATTTTGGAGATTTGCAAATTAATCTTATCGACACACCTGGCCATGTTGATTTTTCATATGAAGTATCTAGAGCACTAATAGCCTGTGATGGAGCTCTACTACTAGTAGATGGCACACAGGGTGTTCAGGCCCAAACATTTGCTCACTCTTACGCAGCAATAGAAGCTGGACTCGACATCATACCAGTCATCAACAAGGTGGACTCAATTGATGTAGACATCAACAATGTTTCTAAACAAATATTTAATTTAATTGGAGCAAGAGAAGATGAAATTTTTAAAATTTCTGCAAAAAGTGGTTTAGGTGTAGATAATTTATTAAAAAAAATACCAGATTTAATAAGTTCCCCCGTAAATAAAGCAGACAATACTAATGCTTTGATATTTGATTCTTATTTTGATCCCTATAGAGGAGTAATAGCATCGGTAAGAGTTTTCGGAGGTACAATAGAAACAAACTCAAAACTTAAGTTAATAAACTCAAAGTTTGATTTTGAAGCTTCAGAAATCGGGTATTTCGATTTAAAACTTTCTCCTTCAGATACACTTTCTTCTGGAGAGGTAGGCTATATCGTTACAGGAGCGAAAGAACTATCTCAAATTAGAGTAGGGGATACTTTAGTTAACCAAGAAGATGAAAAACCAATCGTAGTTTCAGGATATAAAGAACCTCAACCCACCGTTTTTTCAAGTATCTATCCTGCGGACTCTGATGATTATGCAAAATTAAGGGACTCACTAGATAAGTATGTCCTTAACGATGCAAGTTTTTTTTATGAACCAGAAACATCTTCTGCTTTTGGATTTGGATTTAGATGCGGATTCTTAGGACTACTCCATCTGGAAATTGTAATAGAAAGATTAGAGAGAGAGTTCAATCTTTCTTTAATAGTTACACCACCATCTGTTGAATTTAAAATAGTTAGAAATAATGATGAAGAAATAGTAATTAGAAATCCATCAAAAATTGAAGAATATACAGATATAAAGTCTATTCATGAAAGGATTTGTGAGTTGGACTTACTTTTTCCAAAGGAATATCTTGGCTCAATAATGAATTTACTAAATGAAAAAAGGGGTGTGCAGATAGATCTGAATTATTTGAGTACCTCAATGGTCAAACTTAAATACAGAATGCCTCTTCTTGAGCTAGTTAGTGGATTCTATGATTCATTAAAGTCTATTTCACAAGGCTTTGCTTCACTTGACTATCAAATTTTAGAGTTCGAAATTGGAGATTTAGTGAAACTTGATATTCTTGTTAACGGTACTCCAATTGATTCTTTTAGCTCGATTCTCGCAAGAGAAAATGCTGAGTTTATTGGTAGGAGCAGAGTAAAAAAATTAGCTGAGTTGATACCAAGACAGCAGTTTGACATCCCGATACAAGCTGCAGTTGGTTCAAGAATTATTGCTAGAGAGACAATTAAAGCGCTCAGAAAAGATGTAACAGCAAAATTATATGGAGGAGACATTACAAGAAAAAGAAAACTTTTAGAAAAGCAAAAAGAGGGTAAGAAGAAAATGCGTAACATTGGTAAGGTTGCTGTGCCAAAAGATGCCTTTAAAGAATTTCTTAAACAATAATGCACACTCCAACTATTTTCGACAGGAATTACGAAGTAGAAGTTGATAAATATTCAATACCAGAGGACAAGCTTCATCATTTAGAAAATGTCCTTAGAATCAAACAAGATTCATTAATTAAAGTTACAAATGGAAGAGGACTTGTATCTACTGGAGTAAAATTTAATGAATATATTAATGTCTCAGAAACAAATTTGATGGAAAGAGATAGTGAAATAAATATCTTTATTTCAAAATTACAAGATAAAACAAGAATGAGATTAGTAATTGAAAAATTAACAGAGCTGGGTGTAAATAGTATCACCATTGGCCCAACAGAGAATTCTCAAAAAATGAATATAAACATTAACAAAATAAATAAATGGATAGTGGGTGCAATTGAACAGTCTGGAATTGCCTTTGCCCCAGAAGTAATAATTGAAAACAAGCTGGATTTCAATAAATTCAACCATTCTTTCGATATTTCTGGAGCAAATGTAACAACTAATAGTGGTTACAAGAATTTTGCTATTGGCCCTGAAGGTGGCTGGAGTCAGAAAGAATTAGATAGTTTCAGACATATCTCCAAATTAAGCAATTTTACCCTCAGATCTGATACAGCAGCCTTAGTTGTTGTATCCTTAATGATGTAATATTAAATATGGTAGAAAAGTCAGTTTTTGAGATGATACTCAACAAGGAGATTGAATCTGAGATCATCTATGAGGATGAAGAAATTTTTGCAATTAATGACATCAACCCTGTAGCACCAGTGCACATATTAATTATTCCAAAAAAGAAGGTTGCAACAATGAATGATTTAACTGAAGAGGATGAGCTTTTAGTTGGGAAAATGGTAATAGTTGCAAAAAATCTTGCCAAAAGTAGGAACATTGATGAATCAGGGTATAGATTGTTATGGAACACAAATAAGGATGCAATGCAAACCGTATTCCATATCCATCTTCATTTAATTGGCGGTACAATGCTTAAGGGTATTTAATGAGTTTTGAAAAACAAATTCCATCAAATGTTGAAGTAGTTAATATCTTAGGTATTAATGACAAAAATCTGAAGTATATAAAATCAGTATTTCCTAATGTCAAAATTAATGTAAGAGGAAATACAATTTACATTGATGGCAATAATACTGAAGCTAATGAGATTATTCGTATATTTGATGAGATGCTTTTAATGCATAATAATAATGAAAACATTGAAGAAACTGACATTGCTCTACTTTCAAATATGAAAGAAAACCAAAACCATGAAGGAAAAAAAATAAGCTCTATTTCAATAATTGAAAATAAGACAATAAAAGTTAAAAATATTAATCAGTTTAAATATATGGATTTAATTCAAAATTCAACAATAACTTTTGGTATTGGCCCTGCTGGAACTGGAAAAACTTTTCTAGCAGTTGCTAGTGCAGTTAAAATGTATTCAGATCAAAAAATTAAAAAAATAGTATTAACTCGACCTGCAGTAGAAGCAGGAGAGAGGCTTGGTTACCTTCCCGGAGATTTATCGCAAAAAATAGATCCTTACTTAGTCCCACTATTTGACTCTTTAGAATATTTCTTTGGTAATGAAAATTTGGCTTATCTTATAGAAAAGCGAAATATTGAAATAGTTCCATTAGCTTATATGAGAGGTAGAACTCTAAATAATGCGTGTATAATTTTAGACGAAGCTCAAAATGCTACAATCAGTCAAATTAAAATGTTTTTAACTAGATTAGGTGAAAATTCTAAAATAATTATTACCGGAGATGAATCTCAGATTGATTTATACAACAATGATAAATCTGGTCTTATGAAAACAAGAAAAATACTTTCTAAGATAGATGAAATTTCAGTTATGGAGTTTCAAAATACAGATATTGTTAGAAACCCTATAGTTTCTAAAATTCTAGAAATATTTCCGGATAAATGATTTCAAATTATTTACTTCATGCAAGGAAGCTTCTTTACATAGTAATTTTTGGAGGCTTAGTTTGGTTTATTTCTTTTACAATTTTTCCAGAAAATCAAATTATAAAAATTAGTGTTGGAGATATTGCCCCAATTTCATTTAAAGCTCCAAATTATATAGAAATAATTGATGAGGAGCAAACAGAGGCAAATAAAGAAAGCGCTATTGAATCAGTAAATCCAATTTATTCAATAGATTCGTCAATTAATGATTCAGTTATAAAAGGTATTAAGGATATGTTTCTTGGTGTAATTGAAGCCAGGACTACTGAAATATTAATTGTAAATGAAACAGATATAGTTGAAGAGGATACAGAGCCTGAAGTGCAAATTATCAACTTATCAAAAATACAGCAGATAGAGAATATAACTGAATTACTTCTTTTCTCAACTATTTCAACTTCAACTATAGAAGTCTTGGTAGAAATTTCTAATTACGATTTCCAAAATAAAACAAATTATCTTGCACAGCTCGAATTAGAAGCGAAAAGTCAAGCTAACGAGATATTAAATAAAGGCATTAGTAATGAAAATTTAAATGGGGTACGACAAAGTATTGTCTCAAATCCACCCTATTTAGACTTAACAAGTGATTTGTTTCTATTGATTCCAGAAAATAGATTAAGGTCTGCTGTTTCAGAAATTATTGCTGAAAATCTTGTGTCAAATCAAAAACTAGAAGAAGATTTATGGAGTGAGCAAAAACAGAAAATTGCAGATTCTGTAGAACCTGTAATAGTTAAATTTTTTGAAAATGATCTAATTATTCAAGAGGGAACTATTGTTAATCAAATCCAATATCAAGCCCTTGACAATTTTGGCTACTTGTCTGGCGAGTCAAGGACAATACAAACTGCAGCTATACCAGTTATCTTTTCAATATTTTTGTTAATCTATTTCTTATTTTGGAGGTTCAATGATTCAGTTTGGAATAACGATAAAGAATTTTTATTGTTACTAACTCTTATCCTGATAGCTTCAGTATTTTTAAGAGGGACGTCATATTTCTCTCAAACACTTGAGCTTGATTACCTAAAATATGGTGTACCGATCTCTTTTGTCGGAGTAGTTTCTGCTACATTACTAAATTTAAGAGCAAGTCTTGTACTATCACTTTCCAGTGCTCTACTAGCACTTGCTGGGGGTGGGAATGTTGGCCTTTTTGCTCTAGGTGGTATTCTTTCTATTCTGCCATCTGTATTCATTTCTGAAAAAATTGATAGACGACTCTTAAGAGAACGGATTATATATATTTCGTTAACCCAGCCATTAATTTCATTTGGCATCTACTTTTTCCTCAGAGAGGACTTCAGCTTATTTGAAGTTTTAATTACTGGCTTAATAGGAGGGCTAGTCTCCAATTTAGCTGCGTTTTCACTTATTACCTATATTGAAGCTATATTTAAAATAACTACAAATTTTAGACTTTCAGAGCTTGCAGACAGAAACCATCCGGGGTTAAGATATCTAGAAGAAAAAGCTTTAGGCACGTTTAATCACTCACTTGTGGTGGGAACTTTAGCTGATAGAGCTTCAAACGTAATTAATGCAAATTCACAATTAGCTAGAGCGATGGCATACTTTCATGATTTAGGCAAGACAGAGAATCCAACCATGTTTATTGAAAATCAATTTGGATCATCTAATCCCCACGACAATTTATCAACTTATGAATCGTCTCAAATCATTAGATCACACGTAACAGATGGTGTGAAGCTAGCTAAAAAATTTAAAATTCCTGAAATAGTTTATAAAGGAATTTTAGAACATCATGGAGATTCAATAATGAGATTCTTTTATGAAAAAGAAAAAATGAATAACCCTAATGTTGAAAAAAGCGAATTTAGACACCTTGGTCAGAAACCTACTTCAAAAGAAACAGTAATTCTTATGTTTGCAGACGCACTAGAGGGTGCTTGTAGAGCAAGATTTTTGAATGAGGATGCGGATGAAGAAAAAATTCGTAGTGTAATTGAGGAAATCTTTACTGAAAAAATATCCGATGGTCAATTAGAAAATGCTCCAATAACCTTTTCTGATATTGACAAGATTAAACAATCTTTTCAAAAAAGTTTAGAGGGCTTATATCACCAAAGGGTGATGTACCCAGAAATATCAGAAGAAGAATAATTTGCAAGTCATCTGTAATGGATATTTCTATAAGGATGAAAAGTCAAAGATTTTAGATGCAGTGGGAGTATTCAATTCATTTTTTGATATTTCTGACAACTTTTACTTCTCGTTAAATTCAGTCACAGATAGTGAAATATCAAAAATAAATGCTGACCACTTTAATAAAGATTACTCAACTGATGTGTTGTCTTTTCCACTATTTTCAAATTATGATGAAATTACAAATTTAAAATCAGACTATGAGGAATCACTCGGAGATATGTTTGTTTGTAGACCTGTATTAAAAAAGAATGCTGCTCATTATGGTAAAGATTTTATAGATGAATTACAGTTAGTATTAGTTCATGGCCTATTACATTTAGTTGGGTATTCGCATTCTGATGAAGTCAAAATGCGCGAAAAAGAAAATAAAATATTACACAAGGTTTGGAATGAATTTAAAAGATAACAATCTTGACCACATAGCAATAATTATGGATGGTAATGGGCGGTGGGCAGAGAAAAAAGGTTTGGAAAGAACAGCAGGCCACGCAGCAGGTGAAGAGTCACTTTCAAAATCTATTCACTGGGCACTGAGTAATAATTTAAAGTGGTTAACGGTCTACGCTTTTTCAACTGAAAATTGGATGAGAAGCTCAGACGAGGTAGAATTTTTGATGTTCTTCAACAGAGATCTTCTAAAAAGAAGAAGAGAAGAATTTAACAAACTTGGTGTCCGTTTTCATTTTTTAGGAGATTTAAATGATGAAAAAATTCCTGAAGAAAACAAACTTTTAATGTCAGAAACTGAAGAAATGACATCTTCAAACACTAAATTAAACTTAGTATTTGCTTTCAACTATGGGTCATACAATGAAATTCATAATGGTATTACAAATTTCATTAATGAAAATAAACAAAATGTGGATATAGACTATGTAAATAAACAATTTCGAGATTATTTATATATTCCGCAGATGCCGGACCCAGACTTATTGATAAGAACAGCAGGTGAACAAAGATTAAGTAACTTTCTACTATATCAACTTAGCTACACTGAACTTATGTTTTTTGAAACGTTATGGCCAGAGTTTAGCGAAAAAGATCTTAATAAAGCTGTAGAGGAGTTTTCAAAAAGAAAGAGAACATATGGAAAAGCCTGATAAAGAATTATTTGAAAAGATTGTGAAAATTGCACAAAACAGAGGTTTTGTATTCAATGCTTCCTCAATATACGGAGGGTTAAGAAGTTCATATGACTACGGTCCATTAGGAAAGCTATTGAAAGATAATATTTCAAAACTTTGGTGGGAATCCTTAAAAACATCTGATATAAGAATTTATCCAGTGGACACAGCAATTATCCAAAGTACAGATGTTTGGAGGGCCTCAGGCCATTTAAGTGAATTCTCAGATCCAATGGTTGAATGCAAAAATTGTAATTCTAGGTTCAGAAGTGATATTGTTTTAGACCCCCCTTGCTGTGATCAGCAAGATTTGACTAGTCCAAAAAACTTTAATTTAATGTTTGAAACCAATATTGGACCAGTGAAAAATGAAAATTCACAAGTTTTTTTAAGGCCAGAAACTGCTCAAGGTATTTTTGTAAATTTTGAAAATGTTCTTAGAACCATGAGAGCTAAGCTTCCATTTGGAATAGCCAATATAGGTAAATCTTTTAGAAATGAAATAACTCCTGGTCAGTTTATCTTCAGAACAAGAGAATTCGAACAAATGGAAATTGAATTCTTTTGTAAAGAAGAGGATGCAGCAGAGTGGAAGCAGTACTGGACAGATAAAAGACTTGATTGGTATATAAACCTTGGATTAAGAAAAGACTTTTTAAGATTAAGACCTCATGAACCAGATGAATTGGCTCACTATGCTAAATCAACAACGGATATTGAATATCTTTATCCCTGGGGATGGGGAGAGCTTGAAGGTATTGCAGATCGTGGTAATTATGATCTCATGGCTCATCAGGAAAAGAGTGGAAAAGACCTAACCTATTTTGACTCAAAAGATAACACAAAGCACCTTCCATCTGTTATTGAACCTGCAGGTGGATTGACAAGAACAGTCTTCGCGTTATTACTTTCTACCTATAAAGAAGAGCAGCTTGAAAACGGAGAGACAAGAACTCTCTTTAAAATGAATTTTGACGTGGCTCCAATCCAAATAGCAATTTTACCTCTCAGTAAAAAAGATGAATTAATAATTATATGTAATCAAATAAACAGTCTTCTCTCAACTCAATTTCGAACTGAAATTGATGTAACTCAGTCAATTGGTAAAAGATATAGAAGACAAGATGAAATTGGTACCCCAAGTTGTATAACTGTTGATTTTGAATCATTGAGTGACAATTGTGTAACTGTAAGAAACAGAGACACAATGGAACAAGAACGTATTGAAATAAATTCCTTAGTTAAATATTTTAAGAATTGATATGGGTATTGCCAAAGATTCCATAGAATCCCTAAAACTAAAAGCAAAAATTAGTGACTTCATTCTCAGTTCAACAACAGGAAAGTTACGAGGGAACAAAGGAATGGCCCTCTGCCCATTTCATGGAGAGAAAACGGCGAGCATGAGTTTTACAGATGAAGAGAATCTATTTCACTGCTTTGGGTGTAAAGAGGGTGGTGATATTTTTAAATATATACAACTAATCAATAATGTTGAATTTCAAGAATCAGTTGAAATTGTTGCAGAAAAGTATGCTTTCAATTTAAGATATACAGATTCACAATATGAATCAAATCAAAAAAACTTAATCCAAAAACTGAAAATAATTTCGGATTATTTTTTAGAAAATATGAATAAATCAAGCTCTGCAAATCCTAAAAAATATCTAGCTACCAGAAAAATTGATAATCATGATATAAAAAATTTTAAGTTAGGTTATGCAGAACTTGATGAAAAACTATTTTATGAATTCTGTGAAACAAACCAAATTAATAAACAAAATCTTCAATCTTTAGGATTATTAAGTGAAAAACAAAATTTATTATTCAGAGACAGGATATTATTTCCAATAACTAATTTCAGAAATGAGACAGTTGCTTTTGGCGGAAGAGCTTTAAGTGACTTTGGTCCTAAATATCTTAACTCTGCAGAATCTCAAATCTATAAAAAAAATAGGACTCTTTACTTTACCAGTAATTTTTTAAAAAGCGTTAAAGAGTCAAATGAGATAATTATTGCAGAAGGGTATTTTGACGTTATTGCTTTCAATCTCTTAGGGTATAGTAACGCCGCCTCTCCTTCAGGAACAGCGTTAACGGTTCAACAGTTGGAACAGTTATCTAAATATTCTACGAATATAATATTATCCTTTGATAACGATACCGCTGGTGTAAACGCAACAAAAAGAATCCTTGAATTGAAAGATTCCATAAGTAGAGATTTAAATTTGACATGTATTGTTCTTCCCGATGAGTATAAAGATATCGGTGAATATTATGAAAAAGGTAATTTAAATGTTGAAGAATTAATTCAAAACAAAGTAGATTTAATTGAGTTCTGTATTGATGCATTATTAGATGAGGTTTCAGATAATGATAAAAGAAAAATATTTACTGAGTTTAAAAATCTAATTTCATCATTAGGCCCCTTAGATCAAGACTATGCTTTTGACAAGCTTTCAGTAAAGATTGACACACCTAAAGATGTTCTAATTAAAGAGTTAAAACATAAGCAATTAAATAAAATTACAAAAGAAAATCTCTCTGAGGGTGAATATGGTAACCAACACATTGATTCCTTTAAGGAAATATTTCTAGCTAGTCTGATAAAAAGTAATTTCGAAAAAATAGCAGAGTATAAAGATTTGATTGAATCTAATTCTGAATTATATAACTTAGTTGAAGATTTAAAAACAAACCAAAATAGTAAAAGTAGTGAAAGCTATAAAAATATTTCTTTTACTGATGCACAACTTAATGAAGCTGTTTCTAGACTACACATTCATTTTTTTGAGTTAAAAATTAATTCACTTATAAGTAAACTTGAAGAATCAAATGATGTTAAGCTTTTCACAGAAATTGAAGATCTAAAAAAGAAAATCGAAAATTATCAGAATACACTTTAATTCATAGTATTATTAATTTGCTATCCGAGGTAGCTCAATTGGCAGAGCAGCGGACTGTTAATCCGTTGGTTGTGGGTTCAAGTCCCACCCTCGGAGCAAATATCTATTAACAGTTTTACAATCGTGTATATAATTAATAGATAGACTATAGGAGGAAAATGTCAGAAGCATTAGATTTTGTAAAACAAAATATGGAAGGTAAAGATTTGAGTATATTACCCGGGTCAATAAAGTGGGTAGTTGACTCTCAAATAGTATTTATGAGTCCTGAAAGCAATGAAGTTACCGATGAAGATGGTGATGCAGCTTGCACAATCACAACAGATATGGAAACTTTTAAAGGGATGTATGACAAATCAGTTAGTCCTCAAGCAGCTTTTATGACAGGTAAAATCAAGATTGCTGGAGATATGGGAATTGCCCTTAAACTACAGTCTGTTATAGGTTAATTTAGGGGCCTGTAGCTCAGTTGGTTAGAGCAACGGACTCATAA
>JACNGE010000003.1 GCA_014384285.1 Actinomycetota bacterium
GCTTACTTTTCCGTAGCGGTTGTATGGCAGCAGTTCCTCTCCTTTAATTGCTATAATCTGTCGTGTTTCCAAAATACTCCTTTCAAATCATTAATTCCATCCAAGGAACATCCTTTCACAATTCTGCAGCTTTCACAAACCCCTTTTACAATTGGACATCTATCAAGTCTGAGAAGTTATTTTGGTTTGTTTCATTATCAACTACAACAGGACTCTCATAAAATTTAATATCTGGTTTGTTTACAATATGTGTGGATTTTTACTGGGAAGTAAGTTTGGTGGGTGTTATTCTTATATGTAATTGAAACGCAAAACCCATACTAAAGATAATGAGGAATAATGGTTAAACTGATAAAAGAAGTACCTCGGTGTAAACATCATAAGAAGAAGAAGTTAAAACCTAATGAGTTTTGGTCGCCTAATCCCTTTGAAATGTATAAAAAAACAGATGATTCGGATAAAAAGAAAGAAAAGGTTAAAACTACCCCTACAAATTCTTGGTGGGAAAATTAGTATAACTCACTAATAACGCTGATTATATTTAATTATAAACTTGTACTTTCATCCCACTTTAATCACCCTAATACCCAGACACGAGATCTAACCTACATGGACTCACACTGACTATTTTTGAAATTATGAAAGAACTAAAAGTTAAACCAATCCCTACCAGAAATTGGAAAGATAAGAATGTTGACCTGGCAGCTGAGGGGGATAATGACATGGTAAAATTACAGGAAAGTGTAGATAAGAGGATCTATTATATGTGGTTCAATTACCTCAAGCTGTGTCTTAATTTGGAGGAAATAAATTACTCTGTTGAGAATAAGGGTGCAAAGGGAGAAGCTCTTAGTGAGACAGCAGTGAAGGTCAATAGAAAGATATACAAAGATTGGGATTTAAACGTCCTCTACACTATGAATTTTAAAAAATGGTATAAAGACCCTAAACATAAAAACCTATTTACTGAAGGAGGTTTTAAACCACAGGGAGGCGCAAGACATCATTCATTAGTGAAACGGTATAATGTCTTTATTGAATACTACAATGGAATGAATAGGGAGTTTAATGAAAAGGGTGATATTTCTCAGGAAATGCAAGTCTGCGAAGACATCATTGAGAAGTATCAAAAGAAAAGATTTGACCAACTTAAAATAAATGTAGTGTCTGGAAAAATTGAGTTACATGACTTAGTCAAAAAGGATGTGAAAATATGTGGAAAGGAAATACTATCTTGTTGTCAGGGAGAGTTTCCTAAAATAAAATGAATTTAAATTTGGAATTGAATAATTTAAATAAAACAAACCAACCAAGTTCCAATAATAAATCAAAAGGTAAGGTTTGTCCTTATTGTGGTCAGTCATCTCAGACAGTATTTGTTCATGGTCACGAACAATGTGTGGTTTGTAAAACGAATGTAGAACCTTGTTGTCAGGGTCAGGTTTTAAAAGGAGAGAAGATATAGAGTCTCTTCATTACTTCTTTTCTTTCTCCAACTGTCATAAGTGTCCATTGCATTATTTCTTTTATAGTTCTACCGCACCCTTCACAGATATTTGATATTTCATTCAACTTGCAATTGTTAATGCAAGGACTTTCAAAGTTTTTTTGGCTCATTATTCTTATTAGTTTATCTACTTTATTTTTGCTTCACTTTCTTCTTGTTCACTCATTTATTTTTCTTTTAATTTTTCCATTGCAGTCTGGTAGTAAACATAAACTTCTTGGGGTACTGCTATTTCATTTCCATTTTCATTAGTGCCTATCTCCTTCAATTGTCTGTTGGTTTCTATTGTATTACTTTCATAACCTTTCACTAAGTAACTATCATCCCAATCCCAGTATCTCACACACTCATCACAACACTCTTCCAAAGTCTCACCCTCGTAATCTTCCCTCTGTATCATGCTGAAAACAGCAACATCATCAAAAATTGCCCCTGTATCCCAATAAAATATAAGATGTACTATTAAGCTGCTGTATATATTTTCAGTTTATGCCAAAGGATTGTGGTGATGATTCCACTTATGGTCTAACTCTCTTCCTGTAAAGAATAACTGCACTTAGGATGAAAACAAGTATTTTAGCTATCATCTTTATTAAATTACAAATCTCTTAATCTCTAAAATTATGCCTAAACTTCACGTTCTGTGATTTTAGTATTGAGATTGGATGTTTATGAGATTGAATTTTTAATATTGTTTGAAATTTAACTAATCTATTATAATACGTTTAAGAATTTAATTTAAAACTCAAAATAGTCTAAAAGGATTAATTAAGGCAACTTATGAATATTGCAAATGTGGTATGGCAGTAAATGCAACATGTACAAAATGCGACGCACCCCTAGAAAATGATATGCTTACTATCGATGATGGAACACAAGTACAAATTTCTAAGTGTCCAAATGAACATGGCAAAAAAAAATCACCACTTTGTGGTGGTCAAGATATGACTTGTACGATATAAATATAGATGGAAGGTAAAGTATAATTTTTCATTCAATAGCATCTCTCAGATTGTTGATAATGATTTCACCAGCATCAACAACATATTCTAGTTTATGGCGATTGCCCGAATAATCGGCTAATAAATTGAGAGGGTATCTGCAACAGAATTAAGGAGCCACTGCATCCCTCTCAAAAAAGTGATGTGAATACCAGAGCGTTCCCATATATCCCCCCAACAAGTCCTTTTGAGTTTATATTTTTAATCTTTCTTAGTATAATATATTTTTTGCATAAAACTCTCTCTATGAAAAATAACTATGAAAATGTACGCATCGGTTGAAATCACAAAAGGTTGGGATATTTGGAATAAAATGGCAGAAGAAATGAACCCTGAGATGGAATCAGCAGGAATGAAATTCATTTTTAAGGGTTGTGACATGGATGAAAAAAAAGTTTATATGATCTTGGAATTTGAATCAATGGAAAAATCACAAGAATGGTTAACCAGACCAGATATTCTTCAAAAAAGGATTGAAGCTGGAGCCGATGTCGAATCGACAGAAATTATACCTCTGAAAGATTGAATGTTCTAAGTGAGTGTTTATTTGTTTATAGTTCTCTAACTATACAGGGTTAACCTTTTAGAAATTGAAGGATATGGACACACTAAACTTTCTATTGGAAAAAGATTATTGGATGGAAACAAGTCATGAATTATTAAGAGGTGTTAAAACTAAAAAGTCGATTTGGAAGATTCCGAAGTTAAGTGATTCGGAAACTCGTTACTGGAAGAA
>JACNGE010000015.1 GCA_014384285.1 Actinomycetota bacterium
AACTAAAGGTTTAACCTTTTCTCCAATTAATGTATAAGTTTCCATTAAATCTTCATGTGTTAGACCTGCGTTATCAATCTGAAAGGTAAAACGTGATATTCCACCCAATGCTTCACTGTGTCGAACTAGTTTTTCTGCTACTTCCTCTGGACTACCAATAACGTATGCTCCCAAATCATCGATTTGGTGCTCAAATCTCTCCATAGTCACAGGTGGCCAACCACGCTCTTTACCGATTTGATTGAACCAAACTCGATAACCTGGGTAGTATTTTTCAATTGCCTCTTCCTTTGAGTTAGCTACAAAGCCTAAAGAATGTAATCCAACTTTTAAAGATGACTTGTCGTGACCAGCTTTTTCTGCCGCTTCGTAATAAAGATCAACCAGAGGTCTGAATCTGTGTGTCTCTCCTCCAATAACCGCAACCATGAGAGGTAACCCTAATTCACCAGCTCTTACAAAAGATGCGGGCGTTCCTCCGACTCCAACCCATACAGGTAACTTTTCCTGCAACGGTCTAGGGTATATTGTTTGATTCTCTAATGGTGGCCGGAAATTACCTGACCATGTAACTTCTTCTTCATCTCTAATTCTTAAAAGAAGATTAAGCTTTTCAGCATAGAGGTTGTCATAGTCTGCAAAATCTAAACCAAAAAGTGGGAATGCTTCTGTGAAAGAACCTCTACCAGCTACGATTTCAGCTCTTCCATTTGAAATTAAATCAAGTGTTGCATAATTTTGAAATAATCGAACTGGATCCATAGCACTAATAACAGCTACTGCACTTGTAAGTCTTATGTTTTCAGTTTTAGCAGCGGCGGCTGAGAGGATGTTGTGTGCTGCAGAATCTAAAAACTCTTCTCTGTGGTGTTCTCCGATACCAAATATATCGAGCCCCACTTTATCAGCATGAACTATTCTTTCAATTAATTCATTCATTGCTCGTGCGTTATCCTCAATACCTCCACCCTCATTGGTTTGAGTCTTTTTAGCAAATGAATCTATTCCAATTTCCATAAATATTCTCCGGTTTTTAAAAAGTAACTAGTTAAGAAAAGTCTATTAAAGTTTTTATCAAACTTTTAATAAGATTTTCAATATCTTGAATTTGAACACTTTCATTCGGAGCATGGGCGTTACCCATTTCTTCATCTCCAGCTCCAACAAGCACCAACTCTGCATTAGGAAACTTCTCTACAAAGTCATTAGCAAAAGGTATTGATCCGCCTACACCCATATATGCTGCATTGTTATCCCAAACCTCTTCAAAGTTTTTAACTAATATTTTAGTAAATTCTTTATTGGGGTCTGCAACAATGCCCGAACCCATTGCTTCAGGTTCAAAACTAACCTTTGCACCCCATGGAATATTTTTCATAATATGTTCTTCAAGCATTTTCATTGCATGTTCAGGATTTTCAGTTGGGGGTAATCTCAAACTTACCTTAGCTTTAGCATTTGGAATAAGTAAATTAACAGCTTCATCAGTTGAAGGCGCATCAATAGCTAAGATGCTTAAAGCTGGCTCAAGCCACAATCTCTTGGAAATACTATCTAGTTCAAATAAATTAATATCCTTGGAGCCAAAGATTTCCTTTATGTCTTTTTCTTCAAGTTCTAATACTTCCATATCGCTTGGAGTTAACCCTTCAATTTGGAGCTCACCTTTTTCATTGTGAAATGAAGCAATTATTTTACTAAGTACCATAAATGCATCCGGGACAACACCTCCACCAAGGCCAGAGTGAACTGCTCTCATTGGCTGTCCAACAACAATAACTCCGTCTACCAGTCCCCTTAGAGAGGTAGTCACTGTTGGTGTGCCTATTTTAATGTTTCCTGAATCTGCAATGATGATCACATCTGCTTCTAGATCATCTTGATACTCATCTAGAAACTCAGCCATACATGGAGATCCTATTTCCTCTTCTCCTTCAATAAATACTTTTATGTTTACCGGGAGATTATCTTTTAAAGCTTTTACTACTTCATAATGTGTTACCACGCCAGCTTTATTATCTCCAGAACCTCTGCCATATAGCCTTCCATCAATAATTTGTGGAGTAAATGGTTCTGTCTTCCATTTGTCGATATCACCGACTGGTTGAACGTCGTGGTGGGCATACAATAAAACTGTTTTTTTCTGTGGGTCTATTGCTGTTTGAGCTAACACAGCTGGTCTACTATTCCCAGATGTAGCTATTTTGGTTTCTAGTCCTAATTCTAAAAATAACTGTTCTACATATTGAGCAGATTTCATCACATCTTCCTGATGACTTTGATCAGAACTTATTGATTCAATTGCAACAAGTTCACTTAAAATTTCTATAGTATTTTTTTCATGCATGCTATTAATTCTATATGCTTGTGTTTTATTTGTTATTCGTAAGAGATTGCTTCTAATATATTTTGTCTAGAAGCTCTTATCGCAGGAAGTATTGCTGCAATTACTCCAGCTATTATTGAGATCCCAATCCACATAAATGTTTGTGATATTGAAACTGCAAAAACTGTAAATCCATCATCGGCTAATGTTTGAATTAAGCTCCAAGCAAAAAATATTCCAAGTCCAGTTCCTAATGCTGCTCCAAATATAGAAATTATTGAAGATTCAATAAATATCATTCTTCTTATTTGTTTTCTATATGTTCCAATAGCCCTCATTAATCCAATCTCTCTAGTTCTTTCATAAACGGAAAGCGAAAGTGTATTAGTTATCCCAAATAGAGCTACAAATATTGAAATTGATAGAAATCCATAAATTACATTAAGTAACAACTGGATCTGGTTATTTGCTTCCTCAACTAGACCCTCTTCATCTCTAATTTCAACACCGGGATATTCAGCGACAATTGAATTAATTTTTTCCTCAAGAACATCTGATTTTTCATTTACATTGAAGTAAAGTTCAGTATCTAATGATTCCTCACTAAAGAATGAGCTATTTTCTAATAGAACAAAGAATTCAGCTGGGGGCTGAGTTGTCCAGTCGAAAATATAAGAAACAGTAAAAGTAAGTTGTCCCTCTTCTGGGATAGTTAATAAAACTTCATCACCAATTTGAAGCTCTTCTCTCTCTGCTGTTTGTTTTAGAATTCCAAGTGCATTTTGCTTTAGAAAGTCCTTACGAGTACCTGCTATGTCATCTGTTTTAACTAAATCGAAAACAGTTTCATCAACTGCTCCAAGTATTAAAGGACGTTCGTTATATCCAACAACTGTAGCTCTTGTTCTTGATAATTTGGTAACCTCATCTAGTTCCATTAACTCATTGGCAAGCCCAGTTGGAATTCCAGGTGATGCAAAAACATTCGCTGCTCCAACTTGATAATCAGCGAGAATAACTTCACCAATCAGTGACTCCGCTTGAGCTTTGAACGATGTGGTTATTACATTAGCTAAAGATATTAATGTAAGACCTATCATTAACGCTGAGGCCGTAGAGGCGGTCCTTCTTGGTGTCCTTTTAGAATTCTCAGTGGCAAGTTTGCCTAATATTCCAAAAATTAAGATATAAATTCTGTCAAAAAGAAAAACGAATGGTTTTGTTATAGAGGGTGTGATGATTGATATTCCCACAAAAACTATTCCTGCACCAAATCCAACTTGTTGTAATCCAGATAGGGTCGGAAGGTCTAAAAAGTCATAGAGAACTCCAAAAAGCATTATAAAACCGATTGAGGAAACAGCTATCCCAATAACCAAACGAGTAAATAGTGACTTACGTCTTGGTGTTGAAACACTATCCCTTATAGCTTCCATTGGACTTACTTGAGAGGCTTTTCTTGCAGGTAGTAGGGATGATAAAATTGTTACAGTAATTCCAATAATCAATCCTGTAATTGCAGCTTCGGATGTTAATACTAAAGGTCCATCTGGAAGACCTAATTCAAAATACTGCAAACCTTCTTTTACAGCTACTGCTAAACCTATACCTAGACCTATTCCTAGACCGGACCCAATAATAGACATAAAAAGTGATTCGGAAATAACAAGTCTGTATATCTGTCTTTTTGAGGTACCTAAAGCTCTAAGTAGAGATAATTCTTTTGTTCTTTGTAGTAATAAAATTCTGAAAGTATTTTGGATAATAAATGCACCCACAAATATTGCGATGCCTGCAAAAACATTCAAAATAGTATTAAAAAAGTCTAGACCTTGTTTTATTGAGTCAGCTTGTTCTGCTGCTGCTTCTTGTGCATTTATGACATTTAAGTTTTCACTATCTATATCTGTAATTTCATTTTTTACATCAGTAACATCAAAGTTGTCTTCAACAACAACATTGATTAAATTGACTTCTCCTGTTGAGTCAAGAAGTTGTTGTGCTGTTCTAAATTCAAATAAGGCAAAAGTAGCACCTCCAGCAGCAAAAGCGGAGTCAGCAATACCCACAATTGTAAATGTTGCAGGTGTAGCTCCCGCCAAAACTGTAACTTTGTCGTCGATATCAAACTCAAAATTCTCTGCAGTAACGGTATCCATCACGACTTCTTTTTTATTTAAGGGTGCCCTTCCCTCTAAAAGTGTCCATTGTTTTGCATATTCACTACTATCCCAAGCTGTTCCAAAAGTTGGAGCAAATCCATTTGATAATAAAACTGTTTCGCCATCTACAATCTTTATAAACTGTGCGAAACCAATAACCTCTCCCCAAGCCGCTCTAACACCTGGTAAGTCTTGAATTTCTTTAATTTTTTCGTCAGGAATTTTTTTTACTTCGAAAGATATTGGTCCCTGACCCCCATCTCCGCTGAAACCTTGAGCAAAATCTTCTTGAACAGGTTGAACTACTAGGTCAATACCTTCATAGATCCCAGAAAATAAGTTATCAAATGCGGATTTGTTGCTTTCAGAGAAGATATTTGATGCAATTATGACTGCAACACCAAGAATTATTGATGAAGTTGTAAGAAATATCCTAACCGGATAGGTTTTAAGATTCTTCCATGCAATCAGAAAAAGAGGGCGTTTTGTAAATCCAAACATTATGCGTTAGTTAAAGCTGTAACCTCTGCAACAATTTCTTCTTGTGTTGGTTTTTCTAAATCACTTGCTATTCTTCCATCTTTCAGCATCACAACTCTTCCAGCAAAGGATGCCGCATAGGGATCGTGAGTAACCATAACTATTGTTTGATTTAGTTCTTCAACAACAGATTTCATAAACGTTAATAGTTCTCTACTTGATTTTGAATCTAAGTTTCCAGACGGTTCATCAGCAAAAATGACTTCTGGCTTGGTTGCCATAGCTCGAGCTGCCGCAACTCTTTGTTGCTGTCCTCCCGAAAGTTCATTTGGTCTATGTGTAAGCCTGTCTGCGATATCTACAGTTTCTACAACTTCTTTTACCCACTCCAGGTCTGGCTGTCTCCCTGCTATTGAAGCAGGTAGCGTAATATTTTCTTCTGCAGTAAGCGTGGGAATAAGATTGAATGCCTGAAAAATAAAACCAAAGCTGTCTCTTCTAATCTTTGTTAATTCTTTGTCATTTAGTGTTGCAATATCATTTCCTTTTAGAAATATTTTTCCTGAAGATGGCCTGTCTAGTCCGGCAAGACAATGGAGAAGTGTAGATTTCCCAGACCCGGATGGTCCCATTATTGCCGTAAATTCATTTTCTCTAAATTCGATATTAATATCATCAAGAGCAGTAACACTGGTTTCCTTCTCTCCATAAATTTTAGTAAGGTTATTTGCTTCAATTATTTTTGACATGAGACAATATTAGGTAAAAGATGGTTATACCTATATTCGTAAAGATTATGTTATTTTTTTCCACCTTAACTTTACTTTTTAACTCAATGTTGTTTAAATACTATGTATGTACAAAGTAAACAACTGGCATTGGTGGATCCTACATAGGTAGTGTCTAGTTGGTTGTTCTTTAGTTAAACCGGGCACCGCCCGGTTTTTTTATTGAAGTGTCACTGAAAATAATATCCGGGCGAAACCCAGATAAAAGATTTAAGCAGATTGTCTAAGTAATTTTATTAATTTATGGTGAAACTATAAGTCTTGCAAATTCAAAGCCACCATCATGATCTTCTATCTCAAACTCTCCAGCAATTTTGAGTTCTAGCTCTAAAACATTTTGCTTATCTGGATAAACCATAAAATGAATGTCATACCCATGAATATGAATTTCTTTTTCTACATCAGAAATGAAGTGGATTTCAATTTTTTCACTTAATTTATAATTTAAAACTTCTAATGCATTTGGTACATCGTTTGGTACAAAAACTTCAGCTTCTTCATCATGGTGACCTTCTTCTTTATGATCGTCATGTCCTTCATCATCATGGTCATTTTCAAATGTTAGTTCTGGAACAGTGGTTGTAACGGTTTCAAAGGATGAATCGTCTACTGTGATCGTAACTTCATTCTGAGTTGTGGAGCAGGAAATTAGAAAAATAAAACAGCATAAAAAGTATTTTTTCATAAAGCTAAATTGGTTATTTTATTCATTTATTAATTTAGGTTTTTGCATAAATTTATTAACAGTAAAAGATAAAATAAATATTGATGAAGCAACTAAAGACATAGTTGGCCCTGAGGGAAGATTGAAATAATAAGATAAGTACAGACCTGATACAGATGAAACTGCTCCAAAAATTGCTCCGACTTTTATGGAACTTAAGAAAGTTTTGGTAACCAATTTTGCAGACGCAGCAGGAATTAATAACAAACTTAAAACTAATACTATTCCGACTGTTTGTAATGAGCCCACAATGGTTAAAGATAAAATTATAAGGAATAGATAATTTAAAAAAGTTACATTCAAATCTCTTACTTGAGCTCCGATTGGATCAAATGAATAAAATAATATTTGTTTAAAGAATACAAAAAGAATTGCTAGAACGGTTACAAACAGAATAAAAATTACAATAACGTCAAAAGAGCTTACTGCTAATATTTGACCGAATAACAAGTCTTCTAAATTTATAGAAACTTCAAGCACAGAGATTAAAACAAAACCCAAAGCGAAAAAAGAAGAGAAAATAATTCCTATCGAAGTATCTTCTCCAATATTGCTGTTTTTAATTATAAACCCAAGAAATAGGGCTATAACAATGGCTGCAGGGATTCCTAGTTCTGAAATGCTGAATCCAAAAAAGACACCTACAGCAATAATAGGAAGTGTTGAGTGTGCAATAGCATCAGCCATAAATCCCATATTTTTATTTATAGTGAATGAACCAAGAATTGAAAGCATAACTCCAGATAGAAGGGCTGTGATTAAAGCACGTACCATAAAATCATATCTTAAAGGGTCTGTAAGGATTTCAATTCCCATTATGATCACCATGATTACCAGGGGTATGTTCTTTGAGTATTTGAGTATGGGAACCATACATCTCCTGAATAACATCTTCAGTTAATACCTCTGAAGGATCTCCGAATGCACAGCAGTGTCTATTCAAACATAGAACTTCATCAAATTTTTTTTCAACATTATTAATGTCATGTGTAGCAATTAAGATAGTCTTTCCATCTTGCTTTATACCGTTAATTAATTTCATAAGATCGTCTTCTGCGCCTATGTCCACGGCACTAAATGCTTCATCTAATAGTAAAATATCTGCACCTTGAGTTAATGTTCTCGCTAATAAGACTCTCTGTAACTGTCCCCCGGATAAATTATTAATATTTTCACTGATTTTTTCTATCAAGCCAACTTTGTTAAGTGAGTCTTCTACTATCGCATCATTTTTTCGATTTGAAAATGGATTAAAAGTATTCTTCGTAATTAGTCCCATCTCAACTACTTGTTTAACAGAAAGGGGGAAGTTCCAATTTATTTGGCTATTTTGTGGTACATAGCCAATAAAACTCTTTGCTTCATTAGGATCCATTCCTTTTATTTTTAGTGAGCCATGTGATAATGGTGTTATTCCGGCCATAGCATTGAATAACGTAGATTTTCCACCACCATTTGGCCCGACGACTGCAACCAGTTTTCCTTCAGTTATAGAAAAAGAAACATCGTCAAGAGCTAGGGCGTCACCGTATTGTACGCAACAACCATCTGAGATTATTAGACTTTTATTTGTAATTTTTTTGCTTTCTTCCTTGAGCCTATCTTAAGGAAGGTCTACTAAGTTTTCTACAATTAACTCAACATTCTCAGTTAACCAGTCTGAATAAGATTGATTTTCCCTAAGAGTCTCAACCCATAGACCTGTAACAGTTCTTATATTTGCTTCAGCAGCAATCGTTTCTGCATACACAGATGGTGCTTCAGACTCAATAAAAAGAACTTTTACATCATTGTCTTCAATAACATCAAGAACATCTACTAACTGAGCCGGTGAAATCTCATCAGCTGAGGTTAAGCTTGGAATAATAGTAGTAAGCACTTCAACACCGTACCTGGCTTCAAGATAACCAAGAGACTCATGAGTTGTTATAAGTTTTCTATTTTTAGAAGGCACTGTTTCAATTAATGCAGATACTGTCGAATCTAATTCATTCAACTCGCTGATGTAAGCTTCTCCTGCAGTTTTATATGCTTCAGAGTTGCTTGGGTCAAGCTCTATAAGTTTATTTATCATTAATTCGGCTGCAATGGCAACTCTTAATGGATCAAACCAAAAGTGAGGATCTTCGGAACCGTGACCATGTCCTTCATGTCCATCTTCGTCATCATGATCGTCGTGACCTTCTTCATCATCATGTCCATCTTCGTCATCATGATCGTCGTGACCTTCTTCATCATCATGTCCATCTTCGTCATCATGATCGTCGTGACCTTCTTCATCATCATGTCCATCTTCGTCATCATGATCGTCGTGACCTTCTTCATCATCATGTCCATCTTCGTCATCATGATCGTCGTGACCTTCTTCATCATCATGTCCATCTTCGTCATCATGATCGTCGTGACCTTTATGTCCTTCTTCACTGAACTCGATTGGATTTATTTCTTCTCCAACTTCAACCAACACGGCTGCTTCGTTGGAAGTATTTTCAACTAATTTGATTAGTGCTGATGGCTCGTATTTAAGTCCAACGTAAAATACTATGTCTGCATCAGCAATTTTTGAAGCATCTTGAGGTGATGGGTCGTAAGTATGTGGGTCTACTTCTGCTGGCATTAAAATAGTTAGGTTGATATTCTCACCACCTATTTCATTAACAAAATCTCCTAGCATTGGGGTAGTAACTAAAACGTTTATTTTATCTGAGGTAGCTTCATCTGTTGTGCCGGTACCACAAGCAATTAAAATTACAGATAGGAGCAATGCTCCAATTTTGTAAATAGGTCTTTTTCTCATTAAATTTCCTTAATTTTTTTGTTTAAATAATATCAATAAATGAGATTAATTCTCATTTATTAATTTGTCAACAGTAAATGAGAATAATTCTCATTTATTTATTTAGATTGATTCACTATAATTCTTCTATGGTGAAAAATTCAGAAAAAATTTTAGCAGACCACAATGTTTCGATTACCAATCCAAGGGTTTTTGTATTAGAGGTTCTACTTGAGAATAAAGGACCTATTACTCTCGATGAGCTTCAATCGACCCTTAAAAATAAGGTTGCAAAATCTACCCTCTATAGGGTATTAAATGACTTAAAAAAGATTAATATTTTAGATGAATTTACCTCACCAGAAAATCAGACAGTTGTTGAACTTTCTCTTAGTGAAAACGATCATCATCATCATGTATTTTGTACTAATTGTGGAGAGGTGGAAGATATTACCTTAAGTGAAGTATTTGAAAAGCAGCTGAGTGATGAAATTAGTAATATTCACAAGACATCAAAATATTTAATCAAAGAACACACACTTGAATTAATTGGTTTATGCTCGAGTTGTAAATAAACCTCTAAAGAAGAAAGCCAACCAATGAGGCTTGAATTAAAAAAGATTCAATAACTTGAAAAGTGTAGCTCTCAAATAAATTGTTCATTACAGGAATAATCATTGTATCACCTGTATTTGTCTGAGAAGCTAAGTGCATAACTTCAACATTTGTTTGGTCAACTACATTACATCCTATACACATTGTTAATATCTCCTTATTAAGATTTTATTTTAGCAACCATATACTAAAGGGTAAATAATGAAAAAAATAAATTTAGAAAATTTTTACCATGGGATTGGGAGCGTTGGCGATTTACCTATTCCTTTCGAAACAGTTCTTAATGTCTCTGCGTTAGTTATTGTTCTTACCTTTGTGTTTTTAAAGGTTTCTTGGAAGGAATCTATCTTAGCAACAACAGAAAGCCCTACTTCAACTAAACAAACAAATTTTGGCAGGTTTTTTGGACTTATCATTTTTTTACTGATTGTTTTACCGGGAATATTAAGTAATGAAGAAGCTAAAACCTCTGTTTCACCCCTAATTTTATGGGTATTCTTGTGGATTGGTGTTCCTGTACTTGGGTTATTTTTTGGAGATATTTACTCAAAATTTAATCCCTTACGCTTAATAAAAAAAGAAGATTCTAATCCCTCATCTGTTTATATGGCTAGCTTTCTATTTCTAGGATTAACTTGGTTTGAATTAGTGTGGAGAAAACCTGGTAATCCTTTTTATATAGCTATTTTATTTATAGCGTTGTTTGTTGTCACTAACATACTTATTTATGGTCTTAAAAAAACTTCCTTTGAAGTAGATCCTTTGTTGTTGCTCCATCATCTGTATAGCAAGTTAAAGATTCCTTATTCCAAACCTTTCTTCAGGACGATGTTGAATAATTTGGCGAGTTTATCAAAGCTACCTGGTATGGAATATTTCATATTGTTAATGATAGGTACTGTAACCTACGATGGTCTCCGAGGTACCGTGCTGTGGTATGACCAGTTTGGAACTCAAATTTATGAATTAGGTTTTGCAACAATGGCATTTATTGGAATAAATTTATTAATTATTATTTTCTATAGATTTGCCTGTTACTTTGCTTTGAAGATTGGTAAGTCTAATTACGGACTCAATGAAACTTCTTTAGCTTTTGGTCATACAATGTTACCTATAGCGTTTGCATACCATGTAACTCATTACATAAGTCTATTACTTTTTGAATCGCAGACATTTTTATATAGACTAAACGATCCGATTGGCCTCGGTTGGAATCTCTTTAATGTAGATGGGGTAGTAATTAGCTACTTCCTGTCTCCAGTTGCTTTGTGGATTATCCAGGTGATTATAACTCTACTTGGACACATGTTGAGTGTTGTCCTTGCGCATGATTTATCGGTAAAAATGTTTGGTCATGAACAAAGTGATAAAACACAGTATGTATTTTTATTCATTACAGTAGCTTTGACTCTACAAGCTTTATTTGTTCTCAGCGTTCCCTAAATCTTTTTTGCCTTCTAAACTTTTTACTCTTTCGGCAATTGGTGGATGTGAATAGTAGTATGCGCTGAACAGAGGGTCTGGGGTTAAGTTTGATGCATTATCTTTACTTAGTTTAAGAAGTCCTGAAATCATGCTTTCTACCTTGGTGTATTGAATTGAGAAGTCATCTGCAGCAAATTCTCTTTGCCTGGAAATATACGATGCGATTGGTCGTGTAAAGAAAGTATATGAACCTATTACTAAGTAAAATAATAAAAACTTTGAGTAGAGAGTAACTTCATCCAATCCATGTTTAAGGAAAAACTGCTCAGCTTTAAAAACTTGGCCCAAAATATAAAATCCAAAAAAACTAAAGAATATAGAGCTAATCATTGTCCTTCGGATATGTCCTAATTTATAATGACCTAGTTCGTGACCAAGAATTGACTCCATTTCAGTTGGGGTTATTGTCTCAAGAAGTGTGTCATAAAATACAATTCTTTTATTGTTTCCAAAACCTGTAAAAAAAGCGTTGCCGTGTGAACTTCTTAAACTTCCATCCATTACAAATAAGCCTTTGGCTTTAAAGTTAATTTTATTAAGAAGCTTGTCGATAGGCTCCTTAAATTTTTCATCAGTAATAGGTTCTAATTTGTTAAAAAGTGGAAGTATTAATACTGGATAAAGGTAGACAATAACGACTTGGAGTATAAAAACAGCTGCGAAAGCATAAATCCACCAATTATCTCCTAATTGTTCAAGAATAATTATCACTACAGAATACAAAACTGAACTAATTGAAACTTGAATAACAAAACCTTTTAACAAATCTTGAATAAATGTTTTTTTGGTTGTTTTATTAAAACCATACTTTTCTTCAAGATAAAAAGTTGAATATATTGAAAGAGGAATATCTATTAATTCATTTAAGAGAACTAAAAATAACCCAAGTAAAACTATACCTATGACGTTTGATGAGGTAATGCTTGAAACAATTGTTGTCAGCCAACTTAATAAGCCACCAATAGTGAAAAGCAACAGTACTCCAACACTGATTAAAGCTGTATATATAGAGAAGCGAATTTTTTCGGTGTTGTAATTAATTGATTTTTCATACTCTTCCTCTGTAACGACTCCGACAAATCGTGGAGGAATAGCATCTTTGTTTTTTTGCATAGATTGAATGTTTCTCTGTTTGAGATAAGTCTCAAGTAAAAGTTTTAATAATAAGAATACTGGAAAAAGAACAGTGAAGTTTATTTCGTTGATAAAGCTAACTAGATTCATATCTTTCAAGCTTAACCGCTTGGGATTCAAAAGAAAGAATTTTTGACTTACTTGCCAAATCTTCTCTCACGTTGTACATATTCCCTTAAACAACGTAAAAAATCAATCTTTCTAAACTCTGGCCAGAAAACATCTTGAAAAATGAATTCAGAATATGCACTTTGCCAAAGCAAAAATCCTGAAAGTCGAGCCTCTCCACTCGTTCTTATCACCAAATCAATATCAGGAACCTCTGGAGAGTAGAGATGTTCTCTTAAATCTTCATCAGTCATATTTTCAATTAATTTCTCAATATCTTGTTCTTTATTATCTTTAAGTAAGCTTTTTATAGCATCTACAATTTCTTGTCTTCCTCCATAACCAAGAGCAATAGTTAGAGTTTTTTCGCCACCACCTCTAACTCTTTGAAGTTTTTGTATAGTATCCTGTAGGTAGTCAGGTAACTCATCAAAACTACCTATAAATTGGATTTTAAAGTTATCAACAACATCGTCTATTATTAATTCTTCAAAAAGCTCATTGACGACTTTATAGTACGGCTCAAGCTCTTCTTGCGGTCTTGATAAATTTTCTTTGGATAGTAACCAACTTGTTATATGTTTAATTCCTAATTCATCACACCAAGAAACGCACTCTTTAAATCGAACCATTCCAATTCGATATGAAACTTCATAGCTCAGTAATTTTTCTCTTCGGGCGTATCTTCTGTGGCCATCATGAATTAGGCCAATGTGTTGAGGCAGTTGTTTTGTTAAAAGCTCTTTTTTAAGACGTGATTCATAAATGCCATAAACAAACTTTGGAGAAACCATAATTAGCTACAAATGTTTTCTATTTCTTCTATATCTCTTGGCAATGCCTCAGTTAAGTTAATGGGATCACCTTCTGTGCAAAGTATATTGTCTTCAATCCTTACACCAATACCTAGTAGGCTCTCTGGAATTTTGTGTTCAACTGTTTTTGCTTCTCGCATTTCTTTTTGCTCTAGCTTGGTAGCTTCTTCCATTCCCAATTCTTTTCTTCTAATTTTAATCTTCTCAGGGTCTCGTTCTAGAAGTGGAAAATTAATAACCGGTTTTGATGGCCTAATATAAATGCCTGGTTCAATAGTAGTAACCATTCCCGAAGAGAGCTTTCTAGGTTCGTTGTTAGATTCGTTGCTTCCAGCATCATGCACATCTAAACCTAACCAGTGGCCAGTTCCGTGCATAAAGAATTGAAAGTAGTGCATCATTGAGATTGTATCCTCAATGCCATGTGGGACTAACTTTAAATTAACTAATGATTCTGAAATAGATTTAATAGTTGCTTTATGAATATCCTGCATTGTATTTTCAGTATTCACCATTTCAATTCCTAAATTTTGTGCTTTTAGTACCTCAGAATAAACAGCTTTTTGCTCCGGTGTATATTTTCCATTTATGGGGAATGTTCTTGTAATGTCTGAAGAGTACATCTCGAATTCTGCTGCGGCATCTATTAATAAAAGCTTTCCTTCTTCGAGTTCTTCTCTGTTCGTGGCATAGTGGAGAATACATGCGTTGTCTCCACCTGCAACAATTGAGTTATATCCAAGTCTTTCAGCTCCAAGATGAAAAAAGGTTTTTTCCATTTCTGCAGCTACTTGATATTCATATTTTCCAGGATTAGCAAACTTCATTGCTGCTAAGTGTCCTTCTATGCTTATATCGCAAGCTTTTTGTAAAAGTTCTACTTCTGCGGCTTGTTTTATAAGTCTTAATTCAGAAAGTATTGGCTGAATAGAATGTAATTTTGCTTTACTAAAGTTTCCTCCTCTTTGATCGTAAGGAACTGCAAGATTTAATGCCTGTTGGTCAATTTCTTGAAATACATTAGATGAATAATCACAATAAATATCTGTTTGATCTTTAAGTAGGTTTATTAATTCATTTTTATACTCAATATTTGAATACGCTTTCTTTGCACCATATATTTCAATTGCACCTTGTTGACCAATTCTTTTGCCGTCCCAAGTTTCCATTTCTTCATTTTTGTCTAAAACAAACATATGTAATTCAGGTATAGAATCTTTAATAAGTATTACGGCATGCGCGTCTGGTTCAGGCCATTCAGTTAAGTAATGAAAATCTGAAAATTGACGAAATTGATAGTTGGCGTCATTATTTCTGTAGATGATTTTATTTCCATGGAGTAATATTGCACCATTTTTAATTACTTTTGCAATTCTTTCTCTATTTAGTTTAGATAAATTCATAACTTCATTAAGGATAATGTATTAGTGGGTTGTTTTACCAATACTATTTACAAAGAAAAAGGAGCGACTAGCGCTCCTTTTTAAAAACCAGTTTAACTGGAACTTTACTTCAGATTTTCAGCTGAAGCTTTACCGTTTTTTTCTACAATCTCAAATTCAACCTCTTGATCTTCTTCAAGATTATTCATTCCAGCATTGCGTACTGCGGTGATGTGAACAAACACATCTTTATCACCATCTTCAGGTGCTATGAAACCATAGCCCTTGGTTTGGTTGAACCATTTTACTTTGCCCTTCGGCATATTTCTCCTTAATAGTCTGTGTCTTTCGACTAGGTAACTTTAGTATTGGTGTTTATTTAAATATAATTTTTATTTTGAGTTTTTTTCATCAAATTACAAACGTTTTAGAGGTTTTTTTGAAGATATCTAGTGAGCTCTTTTCTCCAATAAGTTTCATTGTGCATTCCCTCTTCTTCTGTGAAGAACTCGTGTGATAAATTGTGTTTAGTTAGTGTTTTTTCAATTAAATTTACTCCTGAAAGATAGAAGTTGTCATTTGTTGAAAAATCTAAGTTCCAATTAGTTGGGAATATTTTATTTACCTTGTCTCCAAAAATATGTCCTTCTTTCTTGCCTGTATATAGGTGTAAAAAAGTACTTTTCTGAATATTTTTTATATCTTCTAAAACTCCTGGAAATCCATACCAAAAAGCTGGTGACAAACATATCACATTTTTAAATTCTGGATTAATTATAGAGAACTTTATAGCCATTAAACCTCCCATTGATGCCCCCAATACGTGTTTTTTTGTATGAGTTATCTCTAAATTAAAATTGTTTACTACTTCTGGAATATATGTTTTATGGATTTCTTTCAAGTGTTGTATCGATGTTTCTGAATGATCTCGTGGATATGGATTATATTGAATTTTTCTTTGTCTGTTTGAAGTTGTAGCAATAACTAAAACATTGCTTTTTTGTTTTACTTCAGCACTCTGTATAAGATTTTCTAAATTAAAGATACTTCCGAAATGGCTAGTATTTTCATCAAACAAATTCTGACCATCAAAGCATAGTAGTAAATCTGTAATTGGCATTTCAGTATTAGGAATTCGAACAAGAACTTTATTCACATCTTTTAATTCATCATCAACAATTTCATTACTTATATATAAGTTTTTAAATTTTTTTTTAGCTGAGTAAGGAGTAAAAGTGAGCACTATTTATTCGTCAACCAAGAACTTGTTCAATATTTTCTGAAATTGATTTTGCTTTTTTTTCACTGCTAGAAATTATTAAAACTACATTATCTCCTGCGATCGAAGCTACAACATGATCTAAATATAAATTATCTATTGCTTCGGCAACTACTTGAGCCGCAGCAGTAGTGGTTTTAACAACAACTTGGTTTAAGACTGACTCAACATCTAATACAAAATCATTTAATGCTCTGACAGAAATTTTTTTGTGGGCATCATTTTCTTGATCTTTTGGGAGTACGTAGACAAGTAATCCATCTTTTTGTCTCTTCTTAATTGCTCCAAGCTCGTTCAAATCTCTGGATAATGTTGCTTGTGTAATCATTAGATTGTTTTTTTTTAAAATTCCTTTTAACTGATTCTGAGATGATATATTTCCTTCCTCGATCAAATCAGCAATAATTTTTTGTCTTTGGAGTGTTGATTTAGCCATTGTATAAATATACATTATTATGCATATTTATACAATCATAAATTTTTATAAATTTTTTCAGCTAACTTTATAGCCTCTTCTTTCGAAACTTCGCCTTCATTTAATCTTTGCTCATAGAGGGCTTTCATTATTTTCCCTACTTCCGGTCCCGGTTCAATCTTAAATAACTCCATCACATCATCACCTGAAATAGGTGGCCTAAGGTTTGAAAGTTCTTCTTTTTCTTTAACTTCAGCAATTCTTTCTTCCATTTCATCAAGATATTTATTAATTTCATCGTATTTTTTTTGATTTTTTGTGGTTATATCTGCTCTTACCAATTCATTTAGCTCATCTAATAAGTCGCCTGAATCAACTATATATCTCCTTACTGCTGAATCTGTCCATCCCATTTTAAAAGTGTGGGGTCGAAGATGGTTTTCTACAAGTTGACATATATCTTGAACTTCTTTTTTGCTAAATTTTAATCTTTTCAAAATTTGCTCTGACATCCTAGCTCCAACTACTTCGTGGTGTCTAAAATGTACTTTTCCATTCTCAATACCTTTTGTTTTTGGTTTTCCGATATCGTGTAACAATGCAGCAAATCTGGAGGTTACATTTGGAGAAACTCTTTCAACAACGGTTAATGTGTGTTCATAAACATCTTTATGGTGATGATTTGGGTCTACCTCTATTTTTAACAAATCCAGCTCTGGCATAATTTTATTACTTAAGCCACTCTCAACAAATGCTCTAATTGCTAATGTTGGATTCTTTCCGGTTAGTAATTTAATTAATTCATCTCTTACTCTTTCACTACTAACTATTTCTATTCTTTCAACATTTTCTTTAATAGCTGCAAATGTATCACTATCTGGAGTAAACCCATGTGAACTAATAAATCTACATGCTCTAAGCATTCTTAGTGGGTCATCCGAAAATGAAATATCAGCTGAAAGTGGGGTGGATATAGTTCCTTGTGAAAGATCTTTAAGTCCTCCGTATGGGTCAATCAACTCATTTTGTAAGATATTATAAGCTATAGAGTTAACTGTAAAATCTCTTCTTTTTAAATCTTCTTCAAGGCTGGTTGAGTTTATGATTTCTGGCTTTCTTGAAGTTTGTTCATAAGAGTCTTCACGAAAAGTTGTAATGTGAAGAGATAGATCTTCGTAGATGGCTTCAATAGTTCCAAAAGCTTTTCCGATTTCAGTGGTTTTGTATTTATTTTCTTTTAAAAGTTTTAATGACTGATCTGTTGTTGCATTAGTTGTGAAGTCAAAGTCTGAGGTTGCGATATCAAGTATACCGTCTCTGACTGCGCCACCCACTAGGTAAAATTCATAGCCTGCATTCCCGTAAATAGTTGCTACGTCAACTAAAAATGGGTTTTCCTTTAAAACTTTTAACAATGTTGTTGGTACCATATTGTTAGCTTAGAAGAAGAATGGAAACTATACAGTATGAATTCAAAAGTTGATTTTGCCGCAGGAGGGATTGTTTTTTATAACAATTTGATAGTAATTGTAAAAAATAAAAGACATGGTGAAGATAGTGATAACAGTTTTTGGGGGTACCCAAAAGGACACCTTGAAGATGGAGAAAAACCATCAGATGCAGCTCTACGTGAAGTGTACGAAGAAACTGGATTCAAAGTAAAACTTGCTAATGATACTCCTATTGCTGAATCAAGATATGAAATAACTTTAGAAAATGAAGTAATTAATAAAACTGTATGGTTTTATGAAATGGAAGTTATTAAAGCTTTTGATAAAGAACCAGATAATGAGATTGATGAACTTGCCGTTCTTGGTTATGAAGATGCTTTAAAATTATTAACCTTTGAAGAAGATAAAAAGATTTTAAAATATGTATTCAACAAATGAAAAAAAAATAAATTACTCAATTAACGGATCATTCTATACAAGAAAATGGAATGACTATATTCCATATATTTATTTTGAAAAAATTTACGGGGGTCATGGGCTGTTAAAAAAAGCGGTGTATTTCGCAAAACAAAATGATGTGATGTTTCACTCCTCAATGATAAAAGAAAACCAAGTTGAATCTTGGGAATCAGCTGGTTGGAAAACACATAAAAAATTATATGTTTGTGATCAGAATCTAAAATATCTTTCTTTGGACAATTTTGACAATTCAGATAACATATCTCAAAAAAAATTAGAAGTTAGTGATTTTTCTTATTTACTAGATTTAGATAAAAATATTTTTGATACGTATTGGAGAAACTCCAATTCATCTTTTCACGAAACTCTTAAAAGTTGTGTAAATAATTATCTTTTTGTTCAGAAAAATAGAGAGAAGTTAATTGGATATGCGATTTTAGGAGAGACTAGAAATCTTTCATACCTGCAGCGAATAGGTGTTGATAAAAATTTTCAGAGACAAGGTTTTGGTAAAAAGCTTCTTCAGCAAGTTCTGATTTTTGCAAAAAGAAAGAAATTTTTTACTATGAAACTAAACACTCAAGAAACAAATGAATTAGCTTTGAGTCTCTATAAAAAGCATGGTTTTATAGTTCAACAAAAGAACTTAGTAATTATGAAAAGTGAATGAAAGAATTTCTTAAGGTATAAAGTTGGTAAAGAATAAATCCAAATAGCTTATTATTAGATAATGGAAGAAGATAAATTTTTAGATACATTTGAAAATCTAATAAAAACCATAAAAGATTTGATAGTAAAGCCCGTAAAAAGGTTTACTGGGTTTGCAAGCCTTGGGTTGCTATTAATAGTTTTATTATTAACCGCTCTCGTGTTTTTATTTATGGGTGTTCTTAAAATTATGCAGGGATTGGGTGTACTCATTGGAGTTAATCCAACAGGATTTGCACTATCTGCACTAGGTATAGTTTTTTTAGTTTTATCATTAAACAATTACAGAAAGAAGAATAAAAATGCATGAAATAGCGATTATAGGTTCTGGCCCAGCTGGATACACAGCTGGCATTTATGCTGGAAGAGCAAACTTGAGCCCTGTTTTATTTGAAGGTTTAGAGTCTGGAGGCCAATTAATGCTTACAACAGATGTGGAAAACTATCCCGGATTTGAAGAAGGCATAATGGGTCCTGAATTAATGCAGGTATTCAAAAAACAAGCTCAAAGATTTGGAACAGAAATTAAAACAGAGATCGTCGACTCAATTGAAAAAATTGATGGTGGCTTCCTTTTGAAAAGTTCAAAAGATAATTATGAATTTAAATCTGTTGTTATAAGTACAGGTGCTTCAGCAAAGTGGTTGGGAGTACCTGGAGAGAAAGAACTCCAAGGGTACGGGGTTTCTGCTTGCGCAACTTGTGATGGGTTTTTCTTCAAAGACCTTGAGGTTATAGTTGTTGGTGGTGGTGATTCAGCAATGGAGGAAGCTCTTTTCTTAACAAAGTTTGCAAAAAAAGTTCACATCGTTCACAGAAGAGATTCTTTCAGAGCAAGTAAAATAATGCAAGATAGGGTTTTGGCTCACGAAAAAATAAATGTTTTATGGAATAAAGAAATTACTGAAATTAATGGAGATAAAAAAGTTTCTTCGGTAACTATTAAGAATATTGAGAGTGGTACCGAGGAAAACGTTGATATCGACGGTGTTTTTCTAGCGATAGGGCACACACCTAACGTTTCTTTTCTTGATGGAATGATTGAATTAGATGAAAAAGGATATATAAAAACAGGTTTTACAAGCGATACTAGTACATCTGTACCAGGTATTTTTGCTGCTGGAGATGTGGCAGATTCTGTTTATAGACAAGCAATCACCGCTGCGGGAACTGGTTGTCAAGCAGCAATAGACGCTGAAAGATGGCTTGACAATTAGTCTTGATGTTCTGACTCTACTAAAGAGTTTGTCTGATGTAGAGATAAAAGATCTTCGAGACAAATTAATTCATGCTGGATACTCATCAACAGAAAATTTAAATGAATTAGTATCGATTGTTTTGTTATTCATAGATGACAAAAATTTAAGATCTTTAAATAATAAAGAAGATCTTTGGGCTGAACTAGTTAACAGTGGCTACAAGCTAGGAGATAGAATATTAAACCTAAGTGAACCAAAACTATATGGTGCTGATATTGAAGAACTTCAGGAGCTTTTGTCGAGACTTGGATTTTACTCAGAACCAATAAACGGTGTTTTCACCAAAACAGTTGCGGACTCTGTTGTAAAATTTCAAGAAAACAGAGGTCTGTCCGTTGATGGAAATGTTGGCCTAGGAACAGTACAAGAAATTAGAAAACTAATCCGACCCAACTTAAGTACATCTTTAAATGAAGCAATTAAAACAATATCTCCTAATTTACATACGACAACAATTGGCTACACGGCATGTTTTAACTTTCCAAATGATGAGGAGTATTCGGAACAGATAGAAACATATGAAGCTACAAAAGAAATTTGCATAGAAAACAACATTATTGCTTCTTTTGCTTCAGAAGTTGGACAAGAAGTTAAAGAAGAAAATATTATAAAATATGTTAATAAACTTCAACCAACACTATTTGTATCCTTCAAAAAATCAGACGAAGAATCAATTTGTTATTTTAAGGGAAGTTTTTCCGAGAGCATAATTGGGAAAAGTTTGGCTGACCAGGTTGCTAAAGAAGTGGGGTTACAAAGTCAGGGGAAGTCCCATAGTTTATTAAAGAATACAAAATCTGTTTCTTTGGTAATATTTGGTAAATATTACCAAAGAGAAGAAATCGAACATATATTAAGTCCTTTATTAAATAACTTAAATATCAGGTTTGAAAGCTAATCTATTTTCTCAACAAAATTTTTTAGAGATTCTGTCGAGTTAAAATTCAAAATAACTTTATACTTGCCTTTTTTTGTTTGCACTTCGGCTTTTGACCCAGTCTTGTCTTCAAAGTAATTTTTGTAAAACAATGTGGTTTCCTCTGAGCTTGGTTCTGATGAGTTTATTTCTCTGACTTTATTTTCAACTTGTCGACTTGATAAGTTTAAAAGTTTAATCTCTTCTAATATGTTTTCCTGAATTTCATGGGGAAGGTTAATTAGTGGCCTGACCTGGCCCATGGATACATCATTTATTTTAAGAGAATTTATGACCTTATCTGAAAGTTTAGAAAGCCTTAGTGAGTTAGAAACATAAGACCGGCTTTTGCCAACTAAGAGACCTATTTCTTTTGGATCAAGTTTATGTGTGTCTGAAAGTTGTTTAAAGCCCAAGGACTCATCCATTGCATTTAGTTGAGCTCTTTGTATGTTTTCTACAAGCCCGATAACCGCGGCATCTCTTGTGCTGACGTCTTTTATTAGGCAGGGTATTTTTTTGAGATTTGCAATTTTTGAAGCTCTAAGGCGTCTTTCTCCAGCAATTAATTCATATTTATTAGTTGATATTTCTTGAACAATCAATGGCTGAAGGATTCCGTTCTTCCGAATAGAATCAGCAAGCTCGCTTAATTTTGAATCATTAAAATCAGTTCTTGCCTGAGAAGAACTTTCATGTATAAATCCAATCTCAATTTCAGTAGCTTTGAACTCTCTTACATTAGTGTCTGTTATCAGAGAACTCAGTGATCTCTTCATGTATACCAACTTTCTTTAATATTTCTTTAGCTAATTCTATATATTCTATTTTTGACCTACTCTCATCTTTAAAATCAACCACAGTTTTAGCATAAAATGGTCCGTCAGCAATTTCTGCTGTTTGAGAAATTTTTGTCATTAGTAATTTATCTGATAGTAAATATTCAAGTTCTGATACAAATTCTGTATAGCTGCTCCTTCTTTTATCAATTTGGTTTAAAAGAACTCCTAAAAATAATGGGTTTGCATTATGTATTGTCGCTATTGTTTTTTTAGCAAATTCCATAGCTTGAGCTACCCCTTCTACAGCTAAAAATTCTGGTTTAGCTGGTATTAAATAATAATCTGATACTGATAAAGCTTCTTGTACTAGAGAACTCATCGTGGGTGGGGTGTCTATCATTATTACTTCATAATCGTTGAGAGTTTCATTTCGAAATGCTTGTTGTAGTTTTGACCCACCAATTATTTTTTCCTCGTTAAATTTAGAAATATTTGTATTTGAGCTAAGTATGTCAAGATTTTCGGTAATTTTTCCTGGATTTATGACTGTTTTTTTTTCAAGTAAGTCTATAGCATCAGAGTATGTTCCAGAGGTTTTGTCATAATTTAAGTAAGTTGATACATTACCTTGGGGATCTAAGTCTATGATGAGTGTCTTTATTCCAAAACTTGAAAAAATAGACGCTAAATTAACCGCAGCAGTTGTCTTACCAACTCCCCCTTTTTGGCAAATTATGGATATTGTTTTCACTTAACTGTTATAACATCAATAAATCTATATTCATTAGTATTAATAAAAAATTTTTCTTGTTTCACGTGAAACATATCATTTGAATTATCAAAAGGCTTCGAGTTTGACGAAATAATAAAAGTATTGTTTTTACTGTTAGATAGGTTTTTTTCAAGAATTTTTATTAAATTACTTCTAGGAATATAACACCTCATTAAAAAAGTTGTATTTTTTTTTGTTTTTAAGAGTTGTTCTGCATCTTCTTTTTTAGCATATATATTCAAAAGATTTTGGGATAGAATAAAACGCTCTAATTCAAAAATTCTTTTTTGTTTGATGTCAATTAAATTAATATCTTTTTTAGAAACAATCCCTACAGGTACTCCTGGAATACCTCCGCCAGTACCGAGGTCATAAATTTCGTGGCTTTCATTCTTTAAATCAAGTATTAGTTTATAGAAATAAAGAGAGTGAATTATGAACTCATCCCAGATAAATTGATCTTCTTTAGGACTAATTAAACCAGTTTTGATTCCAGTAGTAGATAACCAAGAATGGTATAAAAGTAGCTTATCTATATTTTTTTCTAAGAAATCAAGTCCCCAATTAGGTATTTGGGGGGTAAAATTCATTCTTCTTCTTTTTTACTTTCTTGATCTGCACTGGGTGCAAAAACCACTGATCTATAGGGTTCTCTTCCTTCTGAGTAAGACTGTATTCCATTAATGTCAGCCACCGCATCGTGTAGTGTCTTTCTATCGACAGAATTCATAGGTTCTAGCATCACTTCTTGATGATCTTCTAAAATTTGTTTAGTTAACCTTTCAGCATATATAGTTAATGCCTCTTTTCTTTTGACTGCATAATCTGCAACATCTAGTCTTAATCTGGTTCCTGCCCCAGTTTTTCTTTGAATAACAGTTCTAGTTAATTCATGAAGTGATCTAATTATGTTACCTTTTTCTCCGACCAAAGCTTCTGTTTGTTCGCCTTTAACAGCTACAAGTAAATTTTGATCGTCAACTTCTCCAGTAACAGAACCCTCTAATCCAAAAGAGGAAATGAGGCCCTCTAAAAACTTAATTGAAACATCTAATTGTTCTTTTGGGTCTGCTTCAACTCTTGGTTTTTTTTCATAAGACTTTTTTTTGTCAGTGCTTTTAGAATTTCTTTTATTCGGTGTGTAATTTCGAGAATTACCCTGATTACTATTACCATTCCGTGTATTAGATTTAACACCATTTCTTACTGAAATTCTTACTAAAGCTTTAGTTCCACCAACACCAAACACACCACCTTCTGGTTCTCTTAATATGTTGATATTTGCTTGTGTTGCGTCTTCAAGACTAAGTTCTTTTAATCCAGCTTTTATAGCGTCATCAATGGTTTTTGCTTCAACTTCAACCCATTTATTAGACATTATTTTCTCCTTCGTTTTTTTCTGTTTTTTCGAGGATCATCCTTATCATCTTTAATTGGTGATGTTTCTGAATTATCGTTTTCCTCTTTTTGATCTTTTTTTTCAGATTTATTTTCTTGGTTTTCTTCGATTTTTACTATCAATGCCTGTTGACCAATTCTAAATATATTACCTGTGAGGAAATATACCACTAAACCAGACGGTAGGGTCCAAGAAATGAAACCAAAAAATAGTGGCATTATTTTACCTATCATCTGCATCTGTTGTGCTTGTGGGTTATTAGAATTGCCAGATTTTTTTGTTAATTGACTTTGTTGGTATAAAGCTGTCAAAATAACAAATAATATTAGCACTAAATATGGAATTCTATCGATCCAGGTTTCAATTTCTGATGCAGGAATTTGAAGATTCATGGTAAAAAATAAAATGCTTGCTTGATCACCTAGTTTAGTAAAGAGTGAGGCATCTCTGGGAATAAATTCTAGAGGTTCTCTTAATACTCTAAATAGCGCAAACCATACCGGCATTTGAATAATTAAAGGAAGGACACAACCCAGTGGATTTATGCCTTTAGTTTTATATAGTTCAGCTATTTCTTTATTTAGCTGCTCTTTGTTGTCTTTATGTTGCTTTTGTAATTTTTTTAATTCCGGTTGAATGTCTTGCATTCTTTTTGTGGATCTTGTTTGTCTCAGGGTTAGGGGAAAGATGATTATGTTTATAATTACAGTTAGAACAACTATTGAAAAACCATATGAATTAGTAAAATCATAGGAATATGATAATAAAAATGCGATAGCGAGCGCGAATGGTTCTAAAATTGCCAATTTTTACCAAATTTCAAATATAAAGGATTACAAATAAATATTCTCTTAAATATTGTTGGTATTGTATATAAAAATCCTTTATTTTGAATAGAATTTTTTATTACATGACCACATGATGGATAGTACAAGCAATTACCTTGTCCAAAACCAAAAAAGTTAAGTATTGATCTAATTGTTATATAAAAAAATGTTGAAATTTTCATTTACTTTTTTAGCTCAGGGTGAGAAATTAATGTTTCTGTAATGTCTGTTAAGTTCATTTTTGAAGACTGAACTGTTCCTATTACATATATGTCAACATTTTGTTCTGTTTCTAAACCCCTTACAGCCTCTTTTATCCTTCTTTTAAACTTATTTCTATTAACAGCATTGGTCTCATTGCTTGAGATACTTATTCCTAGCCTTGAAGTTTCTAAGTTATTTATTTTTAAATAAATTTTTAAACCGTTAGCTTTAATAGCATTTTCTTCTTTTTTCAGGTTTTTAAAATGTTGACTATTGTTTAGTGCAGTAAAGCTTACCAATTAGTTACGCAGAAATTATCTTGCGTCCTTTGCTTCTTCTCCTCTTTAGGATTTGTCTTCCAGCTCTGGTACGCATTCTTAATCTAAAACCGTGTTTTCTGCTTCTTTTTCTGTTACTAGGTTGATAAGTTCTTTTCATTTTTTTCCTGTTAACTCACAATAAATCAATAAATAAATTAAACAAACTAAATATATTGTTTTATTTACCAGTTCGCGAAATGTTAATTATCCTCGCGAAAACTTAATTAACTAAGATACGTAATCTCTATGAGTAAAATTTTTTTGTTACTAAAAAAATTAAAAAAAGCTATAGAATATAGTCTTTTTCTTAAAAAAATTTTATAAAGAGATATTAAGTTTGTTTTTAACACTCTTTAAAAATTTTTACTTCTTTATTACTTTTATAAGAACATGAATGATACTTTACAGATTTTTAAGCAAAAAATTTATGAAGAAGAACTTTCTAAGACTGAAACTTATTGGATTGATCAGATTGAATTTAAAGTTGAAGAAAGTGATTTAATTATTTCCGTTAACTCGGAATTTGTTAAGTCTTCTATTGAAAAAAAGGTTTTTGATAAAATTCTTGAAGTTGTAAAAAATATAAGTGGTTTAAGTGATTGTATTTTTGAACTTGATCCTACAAAAAAAACTTCTTCTTTACAATCTCAAGAAACTGTCCCTTCAGAGAATAAAACTTTTCTAATTGCTGATGTTGATGAAGGACCAAATTATGATATTTCAGTTTTTGATGATTTATTGATAGGAAGCTCTAACAATCTTGCTGTAACTGCTGCAAAAAATGTTGTACAAAACCCTGGAACTAGGTTTAATCCTCTTTTTATACATGGTCAACCAGGTGTGGGGAAAACCCATTTGTTAAAAAAAATGGAGGAGTCTTCTGGCTCTTCTTATTATATTGACTCTGAATCTTTTCTTGAGTCTTACGTTTCTGGAATTAAAAATCAAAGTATCGATTTGTTTAAAAACAAAATTCGATCTGTAGATATTTTATTAATAGATGATATTCAGTTTTTCATGGGTAAAAAAGGTGTTTCGGAAGAGCTTTTTCATACTATTAACTATTTTTTAAACAACAACAAAGCAGTTGTTTTAGTTTCTGATCAAAAACCACAAAACCTACTTGGTTTTCCTGAAAGACTTATTTCGAGAATACTTAATGGTTTAGTTACAGATATTGAACAACCTGATAAAAAAATGTTTAGAGATTTTTTATTGAAAGTCAATCATCAAAACGAAAACACTTTGTTAACAGACTCAAACATAGAAGAGTTGATTGGTGTTGAGGTTTCTAGTTTTAGAGATATTAATGGAATTGTTAATAGCCTAATTATTAATAAGCAAACAGGTGTTAGTAATTCTGAATACATAAACGGCTTAATTAAATCCTCCTCCAACAACAACCTGATGGCACTAACCCCTGAGTATTTGTTTGATTATGTCTCAAACATACATCAGGTTGATAAAAAACTAATAGTTTCAAAAAATAGAAGTTATGAGGTTGGTTTAGCTAGGCATTTATTGGTTGCTTTGCTGCGTAAACACACAGACCTTTCTTTGTCTCAAATTGGAATATATTTAGGAAATCGCTCTCACTCAACTGTTTTGTCTTACCTAAACAAAGCCAAGTCTTCTCCTGTTGTGTTAAAAGAAGTGAACAGTTTCGACAACAAACTTAACATGGTTGAAGCTTCTTAATTTTGTTGTCTGTTATGTTGATTATATTGAACACAAAAAACGAGCATTTATCAGCTTTTAAGAAGGTTTTAAACATGTCCGACAGCTTTATTATTATTAAATATATATAGGAGTAAATTGAAGTTCAAAATAAAAACTAGTGACTTAAAAAATATGGTTTCGACAGTATCTAGAATTATAGATCCGAGACCTGCAACTCCTTCTCTGCAAGGTATATATATTAGAACCCTTGGGAGTGGTGTAGAGGTTGTTGGTTCAGATCTTGATATTGTAATCAAAGCAAAAAGTTCTGCTGATGTTGAAATAGAAGGTGAAGCACTCATCAACTCAAGAGTCTTAACTGACATTGTAAGAAAACTTCCAAAAGGAGACGTTGTTTTTTCAGATATAGGAAGTGAGTTAAGGGTTGAACAAAACAAACTCAATTTTACACTAAGGAAACTTGATGAAAAAACTTATCCAGAAGCACTTTTGAAAGAAAACTATGAGAACGAAAAAAGTCTTGAAATTGATCCGATAGAGTTGTTCGAATCCTTGAAAAAAGTTGGAATAGCCGCATCACCAGAAGGTGGAAGACCCATTTTAACTGGAGTATATTTCAACAACGAAAACGAAAAAACCGAACTTGCAGCAACAGACAGCTACAGACTGGCAACACACGACATCACAAGTTTTCCAATCAAGGACGCAGGAATCCTCTCTTTTAGGTCTCTTAACGAGACAGCAAAAATTTTTGAACAAACCGATGATAAGATATCTATAAACTCTACAGAAAGGGAACTTCATTTCTACGACTCAAAGTTTTCTGCATCAATTAGAAAATTAGAAGGAAACTTTCCCGAATACAGAAACCTTTTTCCAAAAGAAACCCTTTTTTCTATAGAAGTTAACAAAAATACAATACTTGAAGCTTTGGATAGAGCGACAGTTGTTGCCGAAGGCTTTATACCAGTAAAGCTTGAGGTGGTTGATTCAGGAACACTAAAAATAACGACTATAAATAAAGACATTGGTGGAGGTAACGAAGAAGTTTCTATTAAAACACTCGGGTTAGAAGTTGGGGACGTAAGCGGTTTTACCATGTCGTTTAATCCAAACTATTTAATGCAGGGAATAGAGGTGTTAGACGGAGATACAGTTTATATGCGTTTTTCAGGAAATGAAAAACCAGTGGTTGTTCAAGGGGAACACGAGACTTTCAAGTATTTATTAATGCCAGTAAGACCCAGTTAATGGAATCTAAAGAACCAACTAAAATAAACGCAGAAAGAAATAATCTGGGTATTAGTTTCGACAAATCAAAAAAAATAGAAAACTATTTTTCAAAAAACAAATATAACTGGTCTAGAGAAATATCTATAGGCCCAGTTTTAAACAATACGGCAACTATTTATACAGAATCATCAAGAGTAAAAGACCTTGTTCAACTTGAGGAACAGAAAATACTTATAGATATTGAAAAAAAATTAAAAATAAAAATACTTTCAATAGATGTTCAAATCTTGAATAACTCACAATAACTGTCTATTCCTACTAAAATGAGAGTTCAGCAAGGGGCTGTACACAAAAAAATATAGAAACGTTTCTTAGGAGATCTGTGCCAAAAAAAGATTCAAACACATATGATTCTAAAGATATAAAAATTCTTGAGGGTCTTGAAGCTGTTCGAAAAAGACCAGCTATGTACATCGGTTCAACCGGCCCGACAGGGTTACACCACCTGATTTGGGAGGTAGTAGACAACTCCGTTGATGAAGCTATGGCTGGTAGGTGTACAGCTATCGAGATTCAATTGGAAAAAAACGGATCTGTAACCGTAGCGGATAACGGTAGTGGAATACCGGTCAAACCACATCCAAAAACTAAAGCTTCAGCATTAACCACAGTCCTTACAACCCTACACGCAGGTGGAAAATTTGAATCAGGTGCATACACAGTAAGTGGTGGACTACATGGAGTAGGAATATCTGTTGTTAATGCTCTTTCAGTTTTTGTTAAAGTTGAAGTCCAGAGAGATGGTCACGTGTGGAATCAAAACTTTGATTACGGAAAGCCAACTTCAAAAATTAAGAAAGGCAAAGTTTCAAAAAAAACAGGAACAAAAGTCAATTTTCTTCCAGATCCCGATATTTTTACAGAAACCCAAACTTTTGAATACAACATAGTTTCTGAGAGAATGAGGCAAACAGCATTTTTAAACAAAGGACTAAAAATTGTTCTAAAAGATAATAGAGTTAAACCACCAACAAAGGAAGAGTTCCTTTATAAAGGTGGGTTGGTTGATTTTGTAGACTACTTAAACGACGGACACGAGGTTTTACACGAAAAAACAATTTCTTTTTCAGACAAAGCAAAAGATTCCGAGATAGAAGTTGCAATGCAGTGGAAGGCAGAAGATGAAGTAACTATTAAAAGTTTTGCAAACAACATTCATACCCTTGAAGGCGGAACCCATGAAGAGGGTCTCAGAACAGCGGTTACTAAGGCTATTAATGATTTTGCAAAATCAAGGAATTTACATTCAGACATTTCATTAACAGGTGATGATATAAGAGAAGGTTTAACGGGAGTAATCTCGGTACGCGTTCAAGAACCACAGTTTGAAGGCCAAACAAAAACTAAGCTAGGAAACACTGAAATGAAATCTAAGGTACAGGTATTAGTAAACCAAGAGTTTCCAAAGTGGCTTTCTAAGAATACGAAAGAAGGAAGAGCGATTGTAGAAAGATGTGCACTGGCCGCAAAAGCAAGGATGAGTGCAAAGAAAGCAAGAGAGTTAACTAAAAGAAAAAGCATACTTGAAACAGCTGGCCTACCTGGAAAACTTGCTGACTGTTCCTCAAAAGATCCTTCAGAGAGCGAGCTGTTTATAGTAGAGGGAGATTCTGCTGCAGGCCCAGCAAAACAAGCTCGAGAGTCAAGAACACAGGCAATACTACCAATTCGAGGAAAAATTATAAACGTACAAAAAGTTACCGAAAACAGAGCTCTACAAAATGAAGAGATAAGCTCACTTATTAAAGCTATTGGTACAGGAATCAAATCAGAGTACAAAGGAGACGAATCTAGATACGATAAAATTATTTTCTTAACAGATGCAGATGTAGATGGTGCACATATTAGAACTCTTCTCCTTACATTCTTTTTTAAATTCATGCCTGGTCTAATAAAAGAAGGAAAAGTGTGGATTGCAGAACCGCCTCTATATAGAGCAAAGTCAACAGGTGGAGTCAATTACTTAAAAGATGACGAAGCCCTAGAGCAGTTCAAAAAAGAAAACAAGACTAAAAAATTTGATATATCTAGATTCAAAGGCTTAGGAGAGATGAATGCTGGAGAGTTGTGGGACACAGCTATGAACCCCGAATCAAGAACACTTATAAAAGTAACTATTGCGGATGGTAAAGCCGCAGAAGCTAAAGCTGCAGACATGTTTGAAATTTTAATGGGTAGTGACGTATCAAGAAGAAAAACATTTATAGAGCAGAATGCTAAAGATGTAAGGTTTCTGGACGTCTAATGGTAGATAAAAAACCCTCACCAAAAAAACCTGCTGCAAAAAAACCTGCTGCAAAAAAACCTGCTGCAAAAAAACCTGCTGCAAAAAAACCTGCTGCAAAAAAACCTGCTGCAAAAAAACCTGCTGCAAAAAAACCTGCTGCAAAAAAACAACCTATTGAAAAAGAAAACAAAGACATGTTCATTCAAGTTGAAGACGAAATTTCAAAATCCTTCCTAGATTATGCTATGTCCGTCATTGTTTCTAGAGCTTTACCAGACGTTAAAGACGGATTAAAACCTGTTCAAAGACGTATCCTGTATTCAATGTATGAGACAGGAATTAGACCTACAGGTCCATTTAGAAAATGTTCCAAAGTTGTCGGTGATGTAATGGGTAATTATCACCCACACGGTAACGATGCAATATATGGTACCTTAGTACGATTAGGTCAACACTTCAGTACAAGATATCCACTAATTGAACCACAAGGTAACTTTGGAACTCCAGACGACCCTCCAGCAGCAATGAGGTACACAGAGTCCAGAATGTCACAACTGTCTTCACAGCTTTTAGATGGAATAGATGAAGATACAGTAAACTTTGAACCGAATTATTCTGGTGAAAGTTCTGAGCCAAAAGTATTACCTGGAAGGTTTCCAAACTTATTAATTAACGGAGCAGAAGGAATAGCTGTTGCAATGGCTACAAATATGCCCCCTTATAACTTAAGAGAAATAACTGAGGCTGTTAAATTCACACTAAATACTAAAAACCCAAAACCATCAGATTATTTAAAGATTATTAAAGCGCCAGATTTTCCAACTGGAGGACTTGTTGTAGACACTCCAACAATTAAAGATGCAATCTTAAAAGGTAGAGGATCAATAAAACTTAGAGCAGTTGCAGATGTAGAAGAGCTTGGAAAAGGAAAGTCAGCGATTGTTGTTAAAGAGCTACCGTATCAAGCTTCTATAGATAGGATAATGGAAAAAATTGCCTCACTTGTCCAAGATAAAAAATTAACTGGTGTATCCGATTTAAGAAATGAAAGCAGTGATAGAAATGGTACAAGACTAGTTATAGAGCTAAAAAGAGACGTTGTTCCACAAGTTATTTTAAACAAATTATTTAAACAAACGCAACTCCAAGATACTTTCGCTGTAAACTCTGTTGCATTAGTTGACGGAGTTCCTAAAGTTCTTTCTGTTCCACAACTCATAAATTATTACATTGACCATCAAATTGATGTAATACAGAGAAGGACCCAGTACAGACTTAAAAAAGCTGAAGCAAGACTACACATTGTTGAAGGTTTAATTTTAGCCCTAGACAAAATAGACCAAGTAATAAAAGTAATAAGAGCTTCAAAAGATGCTGAAACAGCAAAAACTTCTTTGATGAAAAAATTTAAACTTTCAGAGATTCAAGCTGGACATATTCTTGATATGCCTTTACGAAGACTCACAGCTCTGGAAAGAGAAAAACTTGAAGAGGAAAAAAGTGAGCTTAAAAAAACAATCAAAGAACTAACCGCAATTCTGAAAAGCAGGAAGAGACAAGACGACATTCTTGTAGAGGAATTAGAAGAGATTACTAAAAAGTTTGGAGATGAAAGAAGATCTCGAGTAGTTCCAGACGTAGGAGAGGTTTCAATCGAAGACTTAATTGAAGATGAAGAAATAATTGTTTCAGTATCTTCTAAAGGATATGTAAAATCTGTTCCTTCTACTGCTTATAAAAAACAAGGAAGAGGAGGGAAAGGTGTAAAAGCTGCATCTTCAGACGAGGATGTTATTGAACACTTGTTATCAACTTCTGTTCATGCTTATCTTTTATTTTTTACCGACCAAGGGAAAGTTTACAGAGCAAAAGCTCATGAGTTACCAAAAACCACCAGAACAGCGCAGGGTTCTTTAATTCACAACGTACTTTCTATGTCACAAGATGAAAAAGTCCAAGCTATTATTGACACTCGTGACTATGAAACAGAAAAATTCTTATTAATCATGACAGAAAAAGGGACAGTTAAAAAATCTGCATTCAAGGATTTTGATTCAAACTATAAATCTCTTCAAGCAATCAAGCTTAAAGATGACGACAGAGTTGTTTCAGTGAAAACAACCTCCGGTAAAGAAGACGTCATTTTGGTTTCAAAAAAGGGCCAAGCAATTCGATTTGATGAAAATAACTTAACACCTCAAGGAAGAACAGCTATGGGAGTTAGGGGAATTAAATTGCGTGAAGGTGACGAAGTCGTTGGTGCTGCAACTTCTAGAGATGAAACCCTCTTGTTTATTACTGCAAAAGGATATGGTAAAAGAACAAACCTTGACGAGTTTAGAAAAGCAGGAAGAGGTGGAATGGGTGTTAAAGCTCTGAAAGTTACTGATGTAAAAGGAGATTTAATCGGAGCACGATCTGTAGATGAAGATACAGAGGTTATGCTTATGAGTACAGGTGGAACGGCAATAAGATGTGCAGTGAAGCAAATAAAAAAAATGAGCAGAGCTGCTCAAGGAGTTAAGGTTATGAAACTTTCCAAAGAAGAGCAAATTTCTGCCTTTATTCCAATAAAAAGTGATTGAAAATGGTAAAAGTAAATAGAGTAAGAAGAATTATTAGAAAGATTGATCCCTGGACAGTCTTAAAAGTTACATTCGTCTTAAACTTCATAATCGCCCTGACTATTGTTTTAGGTTTCTCCATTCTTTGGGTACTACTAGTTAATGCAGGTGTGCCACAAGGACTAGAGGATATTGCTAGAAGATTAGCATTATTGGATGCCGACGCATCCCTTGTGGGTAACGTAGAACCATTATTCACTTCAGTAGTATTCTTAGCCACCGTTTATTTATTGACACAGACTGCATTAGCAACAATAGGTGCCTTTTTCTACAACCTAGTATCCGACCTAGTAGGTGGAGTTGAAGTGGTTGTGCTCGAAGAGACATACAACGACCCTCAAGTTCAAAATGCTGAAAATAAAATAGAAACGACTTCTTCAAAGAACAAAGAAACAATGTTAATGTCTTTCTCTAAAACATTAAAAAACTTACAAAACGAAGAAGACGAAAACGAATAATTTGCTACACTCTCTTTAACAAAGAAATTAAAAAGCGAAGTTAGTGTAAATCTAACACTGTCCCGCAACTGTAATTCGAAAGATAAGTCAGGTCGCCTTTTTAGTTTTATTAAAACACAATCCTCGAGAGAAGGAATGGAGTATCAATCTTTCCTCGTGGTAAGAAAGGAAATTATGAAATATAAGATACTAATTCTTGCCGCGTTGATAACTATGTGCGCAGGCTCAGAAGAGTCAAGCCTAGAACAAAGAGTTATTTCGTTATCAACTACCCACACAGAAGTCATCCAAGTTCTAGGAGGTGAAAATCTTCTAGTCGGTGTTGATTCATTCTCAGAAACAGAAATGCCCATTGAAAAAATAGATGCTTTTACTGTTACTGCTGAAGATTTACTTGAATTAAAGCCGGACCTCGTTGTATTAGCATTTGACTTCAATGGAATTATTGAAGGGTTAGAAAGTTTAGAAATAAATTACGCCCTACTCCCACCAGCAAAAAATTTTGAAGATGTTTATAGTCAAATTGAAGAAATTGGAAATTTAGTCAATAAATCTGAAGAGTCTTTAGAGCTTGTCTCTGTAATGCAAGAAGACGTTGAAGAAATTATTCAAAACTTTTCATCGGATAACATAACTGTTTTTCATGAAATTGGATTTACATACGGAATATATACAATAAATGAGAATTCATTTATCGGTGAAATATACAACCTCTTAGGAATTAACAATGTGGCTAATTTAAAAGAAGATCCGTTTGGTAGTGGTTATCCAGAGTTTTCAGAACAAGAGGTATTAGACTCCAATCCAAACTTGATTGTTGTAGGTCATTCTGATTATTTAAATAAGGACCTCTCAACAAGAGTTGGCTGGGATGAAATTACTGCAGTTCAAACTGGAAATGTTTTTTTTCTAGATGAAAATCTCGCAAACAACTGGGGAGCAAGTACAGTCGACTTGTTAAATACATTGTCTGCAATTGGACAGTTTCAAGAAAATCCAGGAGTTGTGTATTCAAATCTGTACTCTGAAGAGATACAAAATTCTTCAGTCTTTCAAAATAATATACTTTATCTAGTACTGTTTATCTTGATAGGTTTAGTTACTTTTTCAAGAACTAGACAAAAAGAAACGGTTTAAGGAGAAAAATGAAAGGTTATTCACAAGATTTATACATACTAGCTTTTGATCACAGGGGAACTATAACGAAAGGCCTTCTTGGAGTTGAAGGGCGAGAGCCAACTGAAGAAGAGTCAAAAAAAGTTAATGAAATGAAAAACATTATCTTTGATGGATTTATAAAAGCTAAAGAATCTGGAATAACCGGAGGTGTCCCTGCAATACTTGTTGATGAAACTTTTGGATTAGATGTCCAACAAAAAGCAAAAGAAATGGGGATTAAATTTGCAGCACCAGTGGAAAAATCTGGGCAAAAAGTATTTGATTTTGAGTATGGTGACCAGTTTGGAGAAAAAATTAATGAAATTGGTGCAGATTTTGTAAAAATATTGGTTCGATGGAATCCAGACGACGATGAAGAAACTAGGGTAGTACAGGGAAGCAGAATTAAGCAATTGTCAGAATGGCTTACAGAAAACGATAAAAAGTTCCTTCTAGAGTTCCTTGTTCCTGCAACAGAAAAGCAACTTGCATCTGTGGGCAACGACCAAGCACGTTATGATTCCGAGATTAGACCAAGGCTTGCTGTCAAAGTAGTTGAAGAAATGAGAGAAAGAGGAGCTGATCCTGACATTTGGAAAATAGAGGGCTTAGACACAGCTGAGGACTGTGAAAAAGTAGCTGCTGCAATAAAAACGGGTGATAGGGAAAATGTTATTGCTGTTGTTCTTGGCAGAGGTGCCACAGATGAGAAAGTTAATGAATGGTTAAGAGCTGGATCATCCGTAGAAGGTTATAAAGGATTTGCAATCGGAAGATCAATTTTTTGGGATGCCCTCAAAGGATTTCATGAAGGTGAAAAATCTAGAGAAGAAGCAGTTGAAGAAATTTCGGAATCATATTTAGGATTTCTTTCTGTGTATCAAAATAGGAGTTAATTAAGTGTCGGCAGGCAAAGCTGTAATTGGACAATCAGGAGGTCCTACTGCTGTAATTAATAAATCGCTTGTTGGCTTCATCAAAGAAGCTATAAATTCAGACTTTGATGAAGTACTAGGTGCCAAACACGGGTTAGCTGGAATGTTAAGTCAAGACTTTGTGGACCTCTCAAACCTTTCAGAGTCACAACTATATGGGATAGGAAAAACTCCAGCCGCAGCCTTAGGCTCAGTTAGAAAAAAGCCTACTGACCATGACATAGAAAAACTAGTTTCTATTTTTGAAAAACAAAATATAAGAAATTTTTTCTATATAGGGGGAAACGATTCTGCTGAAACTGCAAACTTGGTGGCTGAAGGAGCAAAAAGTATAGGTTATGAGATGAAAGCATTCCATATTCCAAAGACTATTGACAACGATCTATTAGAAACAGATCACTGTCCAGGATATGGATCGGCAGCCAGATTTGTAGCACACGCCTTTCAGGGGGACGATGCAGATAACAGAAGTTTAAATGGAATTAAAATCAATGTTTTAATGGGAAGACATGCAGGGTGGTTAACAGCAGCTAGCACATTAGGTAAATCATCAGAAGAGGATGGACCACACTTGGTTTATGTTCCAGAAAAAACTTTTAATATTGAAAACTTTTTGAAAGAAGTTAAAGAAGTTTACGATGCACTTGGCAGATGTGTTGTTGCCGTTTCGGAGGGTGTCCATAATGAAAAGGGTGAATACTTTCTTCAAACATACGCGGATCAATCTGGTTCAGGTTTGGCTGGGAAGACAGATAGCCACGGCAATATACAACTGTCAGGATCAGGAGCACTAGGTGACACTCTAACAAACATAGTCTCAGAATATATTGATGGAGCCAGAGTCAGAGCAGATACTTTTGGATACCTCCAAAGATCTTTTATTGCTGATGTTTCTAGTGTAGATGCCGAAGAGGCAGAGAGAGTAGGACAACACGCTGTTGTTGCATCAAGAGAAAGTCAAAGCGGTTCAGTTATTCTTAAAAGGCAATTTTCAGAAAAATATTACTGCGAAGTTGGCACCACAGAACTTCGTAAGGTAGCAAAACACACTAAAGAAATGCCATCAGAATTTATAGATTCTACAAAACCCTATGTTACAAATGAGTTTTTTGAGTATGCGATGCCACTTACTGGCGGGATAGAACCCAAAACTCAAATTTTTGTCTAGATTTCGAAAAAGTTAAAATTTGCTATTCTTAACTTAAATGCATATGAATAAAAAAAATGTAGTAATTTTTTGTTTATTTTTTTGTTTGTGTTCCCCCCCTCCTGAAGATGGAATTGTTTCTTTGTCAGGTGATACAACTTCAACTACAACCATAAACATAGAAGACTATCCAATTGTTTTAACTCAGTGCTTAAATGAAGAAAAAGGGTATGACATAGTAACTCCTTTTGATATACAAGATTTAAAAACAACTATTAGTCAGTTAAGCACAAGCAAAGATGAAGAATTACAGCTGGGAGAAGATGTTAATTACTGTATTAACAAATACAATCTTTGGTCAGATTCATCTTCACAAAACCCAGAAGAGTTTGCAAAATTATATGATGAAAATCTTGAATTAGCCAAATGCTTAAGAGAAAAAGGGATAAACGTGGAAGACCCAACCCAACAAGAGCCTAAGCTTGATTTAAGTGGATTAAAAAGTTCAAAAGACAGTATTACCCTATTGTTACAAGAGTGTGGTTGGGAGAAATAAGTATTTAAAAACTAACTATAAACTTAGCTCCACCAAGGTCAGACTTACCTACGGTAATCTTCCAACCATATTTTGAAACAATATTTTTTACAATACTCAAACCAAGACCTTTACCACCAACATTTCTTGTTCTTGATTCATCTTCTTGCCAAAAGGGAGTAAATATTAAGTCATAATTTTCTGGATGAATTCCAACTCCATCATCCTCAATGATTACTGAGGGAGCTTTATCAACTATCTCGGTACTAATTATTACTTTGTTCGACTTAAATTTTTCTGCATTCCCAATTAAATTGTTAAGCATCAATTTAAGAATTTCTTGGTTTGAATCAACCATTATTTCTAGGTTATTTTTGAAATCAACATCGGTATCTTTAATAGTCTTCTTAATTAACTCATTCAAGAGAATTTTCCCATCAGTACCACCACTTTTCGTAGAAGTCTCAAGGATTAATAAAGCTTCTATTATTGATTGGATTTCAATCACATCTTCTTCGATCCCAATGAGAGTTTTCTCGTCTGTATTGTTTTGTTTTTTCAACTTTTCGATTTGTAATTTTAAACTTGTTAAAGGTGTTTTTAGTTCATGGGAGGCATTTGAAATAAATTGTTTCTGACTTACTGAACTTATGTGAACTTTTTCAAGAAGAGAATTAAATGTCGAAATCAACTTCCCAATTTCATCATTGCTTTTCACATCATCAAGTTTTTCCATTTTGTTTAACGGTTCAAATTTAGATATTTTTTTGATAGATCGGCTTACAGGTCTTAATGCTATTTCTGTAGAAATTAAAATACCTAAAACGACAAATATTGAAGCAAAAAGATAACTCAGTACAAAAAATCTATCCAGGCCGTCAATTGCATTCCTCGAGGTTGACTCATTAAAGCCAACAATAATACTTACTTTTTTGTCTATACTTTCAGTTTTTATAAAATCTAAATCATTTTCATTTTTTGCAAATTGATTCTTTGCTAAATTGTAATCATCAATGAGACGTGGGGGGAAAAAGCTATATTCCCTTATGAGTTTTCCACTTTTCTTATCATAGATAAATACAAAATAATCTCCCAAACGTGGGATATTTCTAAGGTTTAACTTTTTATAATCTTTTTCTAATTGTTCTGCTAAATTAGCTCTACCATCTTCTAATGTTCTTCTATATCTAACCTCTGCTACTTCTTCTAAAATTTCTGGAGCAACAAAAAAACCACCACCAAGGATCAGAAGAGTTAACAATATGATTTTTGACCGTATCCCAATCCTCTTCATTTAATTCCACCTATACCCAAAACCACGAACAGTTTTAATGTGGTCATCTAAGTTAAAAGGTTTAAGTTTTTTTCTCAGATATCCTATGTAAACTTCAACTTTATTAACATCTTCTTCGACTGGATATAAAATTTCCCAGATTTCCTCCAATAGTTCATTTTTTGTCACAATATTTCCATTATTCATTACTAAGAAAGCAAGTAGGTCTAGTTCTTGCTTTGTTAGCTCAATTTCAAGATCCTTACTTGTAACTTTTCTTGCATTTAAATCAATCTTTAAATCTTGAAACTCTAACAACGCTTTCTCGTGTCCACCTGTCTTTAAAAGTTTGCGAATTCTTGCCAGCAGTTCAACTGTAGAAAAAGGCTTTCTCAAATAATCATTTGCACCAGTATCCAACCCTTCTTCGACATCGTATTCACCACCCTTTGCTGTTAACATTATTATCGGAGTTTTCACTCCAATCTCTCTAACCTTTGCACAGACTTTATAACCATTCATTTTTGGCATCATGATATCTAAAATTACAAGATCGGGTTGGTCTTCAATGATTTTGTAATATCCAGATTCCCCATCAAAAGATTGATCAACAAAATACCCCTCATTGACTAAGGACTGTTTTACTAATTCTGATATTTTCTTATCATCTTCAACTAAAAGTATTTTTTTAACCACAACTTAATAATGACAATATAAATTTATTTATCAAGTGATTGGATTTATTAACCTCAGGAACCTCACAGGTTTTTAAGGATACCATAAGGTTTCATCCGCTATAAAAGAGTATGAAAAAGAAAGGACGAATATGAAAAAATCATTATTAGGAATAGGTGTTTTTGGTCTTGCTCTCGGTGCAGGTATTGTTGGCATTTCTTATGCGTCGGAAATTCCTATGGCTAAAGAGGTATTTATTCAAGATGAGGTTTCTCCGAATGAAGGTGGCAAACACAATCTGTTAGAAGATGTTCTAGAAGGACTAGTTGAAGAAGAGGCTTTATCGGTAGAGCAGGCTGACACCATATTGAACACAATGGCGGCAAGAAAGCTTGAGATGAAAGCGGAAAGAGAAGAAATCAAAAATCTAATTAAAGAAATGTTTGAAGATGGAGAAATTACAGTAGTAGAACTAGATTCTGTAACAACTATAGATCAAGAAAAAATAGATCGATTTAAAGATCACTTTTCAGAGGAGCTTGAAGATGGTGTGATTTCAGAGGAAGAGTTTAAAGATAATATTAAAAGTCACCACAGAAAAGGACACCATAAGTCGAAAGGCAATAAGTAAGTAGTTGAGTATTTGTGTATTGGTTTTCTCCCTTGTCCAATACACATTTACTAAAATGTAACCATGAAAAAATTAATACCTGAAACAATCGTAAATAAAATTCCAAGTAATAAATTTGTCTACTATTTTTGTTTGTTATTAGTTACATTCAATTTATTTAGAAGCCTTGAACATATATTTGCTGAAGATGGTGGAGCTGAATCTATTGCAGGCATTCCATTAAATAGCTACTCAGAGGAAGCTGCAAACAACATTGTTTCAATATTTGCTCAGTGGGGTTTTTCACAGCTAGTTTTAGCTTGCATGTTATTACTTGTTGTTTTAAAAATGAGGGAATTAATACCTCTTATGTTGCTTATTATTGCTTTAGAAAATATTTTAAGAGGAGCAGTGGGGTTATATAAGCCTTTAATTTTAGGAGATGCTCCTCCAGGGGCAGTTTCTCCAATTATTGGTTTAGTAACTTTAGTTGTTTTATTTATTTCGATAAGAGAAAACAATTAAAATTATGAAAAAAAATTTAAACACCTTCTTATTACTTCTATTTGTTCTTTTCTCGGCGTGCTCATCATCGGATGAATCGCAAGGAGTTGTTTCTACAAATAATTTATCAGGTGATACAACAGTTACAACAATTGCAGAGGAAGTCGTTGAAGATGTAGTTTCCGTTGAAGATGCACAGCTTTTACTAGCTAGGTGCTTAAGAGAAAATGGATATGATATTACAGATCCTAAAAATGGTGAGAGTTTACGAAGTGTTTTGCAGCCGGTATTTTTAGCTGTTGATCAAAAAGGTAGAGACGAACTTTTTGAGACTATAGAGACTTGTTCTGAAGATAACAACATTCCACTAGGTGGGAGAGCAGATTTTGAGAATCCAGAAGAAGTTGCAGAACAGTTAGATTCCGAGCTTGAAATTGCGCAATGTTTTAGAGAAAAAGGGATAGAGGTTGAAGACCCTAACGCAGAAAGATCACTTAGAAGTATAATTTCTGGGCTTGTTCAGTCAGGACAATACTTACAAGAACAAATCAGAGAAGTACGGGCAGCGTGTTTTGATGATCTTGGACGCGAACCTCCACAACAAGGAGGGCGTTAGGTATACCGCTCTTGGACCGGCAGATCTGGAGCCTGTCATAAATGCACTAGATAATCCGATTCGAGTTAGTCGCGAAGCCAAGAATTAGACTGTTTCTAACCTCTACCGCTTCAAGGCGGAGGTTAAAACAACACATAATTTATAATCTTATATGTACAGAAAAGCCTCAATAATATTAGCTTTGTTTACTGCTTGTTCGCTATTCCAACAAGAAGAACAAGCTATTGTTTCAGTTGCAGAAACCGATAAAGGAAAAGAGGCGATTGCTCTTGGCGTTGAACTTACAGATAAACGGGAAGAAATTTCAGATGAAGATGCCCCACTAGTCCTTGTTCAGTGTGTAAATGAGTATGGTTATAAATTTAAAGAGCCAAAAAACTTTTTAGATTTATATACAACCGTCGCTTCCTACTTTGAAACTTTAACCACTCAAGAACAAGATGAATTATGGAGCAAAATAGAAGACTGTGCTCTAGAGTACAACTTATGGGGAGTTGCAGACGAGAATCAATTCGAGGACCCAGTTCAAACTGCAAAAGAGTTAGATAGGGCACTATTTATTGCAAGTTGCTTTAGAGAGAGTGGATACTCCAAAGTTCCAGACCCGAATTACTTTAATAGAGATGTAAATCTTGACGCATACACAACTGAAGAATGGGATTTTAGTGAAGATGATCCAATTGTTAAGACATGGCAGGCATGTGAAGACAAACTACCAGAGGAGTTAAAAAATGATGAATGGGATGTTTAAAAAACGCAATAAATTAATTTCTCAGAAAACTCAAAGGTTTAATAAACTAATCTAGTTAGAACAATGGTGAAAAATATATTTAAATTAAAAAACTTATACTTGTTAATTGCTGTAGTTGCCTTAGCTTACGTAGGTTATTATTTTGGTACTCAAAATACTGAAAATACAACCTCTAATAAAACCTTAGAACTGACTACAGTTTCAATTCAAAAAGGTGACTTAGAAAAAAAAGAAGAATACAACGGAACCCTAAGACAAACTGACAGCAAGGTGTTGAATTCACCAATGTCAGGTGTCATAACATATATTCCAAAAGAGGGAACAGTAATTAGTTTTGGAGAAGTACTTTTTGCCGTTGACAATAAACCTGTAATTTTACTTGAAGGCACGACCCCTTTTTACAGAACCCTTGACTTGAACTCTAATCCTGGACCAGATGTTTTACAGTTAGAGGAAGCACTAATTTATTTAGGATACGCCGCAGAAGATTTTGTTTCTGATGAAACTTTTGATGAGACAACATCAAATATGTTAAACAAACTGTACCTTGACTATAAAATTGATACAAAATCTGAAATTACCCCTGCAGAGCAAGTTGCAATTAATCTGAAAAAGACAGAAGTAGAAAATATTGAAGAAACAATTTCAGATGGTGGAATTTCTTTAGCGCAAGTTAATGATAAGAAAAAGAAACTAGACGATGCAAGAGAAGCAGCTACTGAAGAGAGCACAGCTTGGAAAGCAGCAGATACTGCCATCAAAAACGCAGAAGAAAGCTTAACTCTATACAGAGATGAAACGAATCCTAAAACAAAAGAAAAGAAAGCAAATGGAACATTATATTCTGCTATAGAAGATTTAGAGCAAACAATTGAGGAGCAAAAAAGAATCAAAGCTCTAGAAAAAGGTAAAGATTCAGTCATTGATGCCACAGAGGCTTTAGCTATTGAGACAGCTCAAAAAGCATATGACAATGCTTTGGAAGAATACAATAAAGGAGTCGACCAAGCAGCAGAATTAGCAAAAGCAAAAGAAGAGTTAAAAGAACTAGAATTAGCTTCAAGATCAGAAACATTTAGCCCAACAAATGCTTATGCTTCCGGAACCTCAATAATTGTCGGTTCTTATGTTAACGATGTAGGCTCAGCTGTGGTATTAAATTCACCACTTTATAATATTTCATCTATTGGAATCGAAGTAGTTTTCCAAGTTGATGCATCAGATCAAGAGACAGTTTCTCTCGGCGATAGTGTTGAGATTGAACTACCAACTGATGAGAGAGTCCTGACGGTAATTAGTTTTATAGACCAGGTCGTTACACAAACCCAGGCTGGAGAATTTATAGAGGTAACTCTAGAAGTACTAAATCCTGAAGAAATCGAAGCATATGATCAGGCTCCAGTGAAGGTATTTGTAACAACAGAAATCTCTGCGGGCGTACTTTATGTCCCTGTAAATGCTCTACTTGCTCTAGCAGAAGGTGGTTATGCGTTAGAGGTATATGAAGGAGAAGTTGAAACGGGAACCTTTAATGGTGAATCTGGCGTCGACACAAGTTATATCGCAGTTGAAATAGGCGTATTCACAGACGGATTTGTGGAAGTAAAAGGAAATATTTCAGAAGGACAAGTAGTAGTCGTACCAAGATGAAAGCCAGTACAAAAACTGTAATTTCTATAAATAACATTTCAAAAGTTTATGAAGGACCTCCACCTGTAAAAGCTCTAGATGGTGTTTCTCTCGAAATTAAAGAGGGTGATTTGGTTTCTATAGTTGGTCAATCAGGAAGTGGAAAATCAACATTCTTAAACATGATTGGCTTATTAGACAGTATTACAGATGGATCGATTGAGATTGAGGGAAGAGACGTATCAGAACTCTCAGATAACCAACTATCAAAATTTAGAGGAGAAAAAATTGGCTTTATTTTTCAAAGCTTTTTTCTCTTACCTGGTCTTACAGCTCAGGAAAATGTAGCAGAAGGACTTTTATACCAAGGCATTTCTAGATCGGATAGATTAGAAAAGGCTAAAAAAGTATTAAAGCAAGTAGGCCTAGGAGATAGATTGACTCATGAACCTAAGGAGCTATCTGGTGGACAGCAGCAAAGGGTTGCAATTGCCAGAGCACTTGTTCAAGATCCTGCATTTATATTAGCTGACGAGCCAACAGGAAACTTAGACAAGGAGTCTGGAATAAATATTTTGAACATCTTAAAAGACTTAAACAATCAAGGTAAAACTGTAATAATGATTACCCATAATCAAGAACATGCAAATACGTTCAATAAAGTAATTGAATTGGTTGATGGAAGAATAGTAAATTCATGAAGAGAAAAAAACTAAAAATCAGAGATCTTTTTTTTGTAGCTTTATATGGAGTGAGAGCAAGAAAAGGAAGAGCAACACTCACTTCTATAGGTATAGGTATTGGAATAGCTGCAATAGTTGCTGTATCTGGTATTTCTGCTTCTGGAAGAGCAGATCTTCTTTCAACTCTAGAGTCTTTAGGTACAAATCTCATAAAAGCATCTCCTCAAGCAGGTTTTTTCGGGACACAAGAAGATCTTCCAAAAGGTGTTTTAGGAATGGTTGAAAGAATTGGTCCAGTTCAAGAAGTTACCTCTACAACACAGACCGATCTTCTAGTAAGGCGAAGTAATTTTATTTCAGAGTTTGAAGGTGGTGGAATTTCAACAATTGTTACAAATGCAGAACTATTAGATGTTATCGGAGGAAAGTTAGTTGATGGAAGGTTTATTCAGAGCGGATTATCAGATATTCCAGTAACAGTGCTAGGTAGCGTTACAGCTGAGAGACTTGGAATTAACAATTTAACTAAACCAACAAAAATTTTAATAGAAAATGAATGGTTTGGAGTTATTGGCATACTAGAAGAATTAAAAATTCATCCAGATTTAGATCGATCAGTGTTCATTGGCTATGGTGTAGCAGAGACACTATTTGGCATAGAGGAAGAGCCTACAACTATTTATGTAAGGGCAAATCCAACATACATTGAAGACGTTGTAGAAGTACTTGCCCCATCAATGAATCCAGAAAACCCTGATCAAGTTGAAGTCACCCGTCCATCAGATGCACTCGAAGCACAACAAGCAGCAGAAGAGGCTTTTACCAACCTATTACTAGGTTTGGGATCAGTTGCCTTACTTGTTGGAGGAGTTGCAATAGCAAATGTTATGGTCATGTCTGTTCTTGAACGAAGGATGGAAATTGGCGTAAGAAGGTCAATCGGCGCGACTAGAAGAGAAATACGATACCAGTTTCTATTGGAAAGTATTGTTTTATCGGGCATAGGAGGTCTTGTTGGAGTAGTTCTGGGTGCGGTGATAACCCTGGGTTATACTAATTACACAAATATTGTATTCTCTATACCTGTATGGCAAATATTTGGAGCAGTACTCGTAGCTTTACTAATCGGAGCAATATCTGGTGTGTATCCAGCTATAAAAGCATCAAAGATACAGCCGGCAGAAGCAGTGAGAAAGTAAAACTCTTCTGCCTAGTAGTCGTTCTTTCAGCATGCACAATAGGCGAAGAACAATCTGAAGGTGTTGTAACAATAGATTCTACAACTGCAATTACAACCGTAGCCGAAGAGATAACTTTTGAAGAAGGGGTACTAAATTTTGCACAATGTATGAGAGAAGAAGGAATCGACTTCCCTGATCCAAGTTTTGATATTGATGGAAATCCTGAGTTTGATAACGTAAATATTGAAAATGATACTGAATTTGAAGCAGCTTTTGATAATTGTGAAAATATCTTAAGAGAAGCTTTGCCGGAACAATTTGACCTTGATCCAGAGGTTGAGGCAGCCTTGGTTGATGCATCTTTAGAGTTTTCTCAATGCATGAGAGAACAGGGAATTGATTTTCCTGACCCTAAACCTGGTGAATTTGGCTTTTTTGCGTTTAGAGATGCCGATATTGATTTTCAGTCAGAAGAGGTCCAAGAAGCTTTTGAAATATGCCAACCTGAAAACCCTCTCGATAACCTTGACGATTAGCTAAGTATCCATAAAAAACTAACTGAAGGTATATCAGCTACTTTTGTGGGTTCACAAGAAATTTACTTCCTGTTTTTTGTTTTACATAAGAATTTATAATTTCCGGTTGAAGCATTTCTTCAAAAGATATTTCTTGAGAGTATTCACTGGCAAAAGTAGTTTTTATCTCTTTAGAAATCCTTGCTCTCATTTCTTGAAATTTTTCCATACCTATTTTTCCAAGCATTGGGGTCAGCAACCATCCACCTAGCCCCCACGACATACCATAAGATCTTTTAAGGATTGTTGGAGAGGGATCTAATCCACCGTAAATGTAAACCTGTTTATATGTTTCAGATCCGTATCTTGAATATTCTCCAGAAGCGTTATTTGCTGCAACCTCCATTGCAGCGAGAATCTGTCCTGCTAGTTCTCCATTATTTCCTCCTCCAGTTGCATCGAAACCTAGTGTTGCTCCAGTTTCAGTTAAAGCACCAACTAAACTTTCCATAAAATCAGATTCATTAGTATTACAAATATACTTTGCACCAATATTTTTTAATATATCAACTTGTTCTTCTTTTCTGACTATGTTGACAAGTGGGATGTTTTCACTTTTACATACCTTTACAAGCATTTGACCCAAATTAGATGCAGCTGCAGTATGAACAATTGCAGAATGGTTTTCCATTTTCATAGTTTCAACAAAAGATAATGCAGTCATAGGGTTTACAAAAGAAGAAGCAGCTTCAGAAGGAGCAATGCCATCGTCCATCACTAAACAGTTAACAGCAGGAGCACACTTGTACTGTGAATACATTGCCCCCCCAGCAAGCCCAACAGTTTTACCTATTAGACTTTTTGCATTAATTCCAGCATCAACCACTACACCAGCACCTTCATTTCCAACAGGCATTGATTGACCTACTCGAGATTTCATTGACCTCATTACTGCAGGATGGACACTCATCGATGCAATCGTATTATCTCCTGATCCAGAAACTTTGATGTTTGAGACATCTCCCCCAAAAGTTGTAAGTAAAGCTAAATCAGATGGGTTAATTGGTGCTGCATAAATCTCAATCAGCACTTCATCATCAGCAGGTGTTGGAATATCAACCTTAGCAATTGAAATTTCAACGTTACCATCACCTGTGACCGTTGATCGTATTTCTTTTGAATGTTTATTTTGCATTACTTACTTTCTAATCTTTTTTTAAAAACAGTTGAAGTCTAGTAGATTTTTAACTACTTCTAGATCATAAATGTTTTAAGATTTATCACACACCTGATTCATAATACGAGGGTGCGGTTACAGCTATTGTTAACCAGCATTGATTTTTAGAGCCTACCGAACAATCGTCATATTGAAACACCCAAGTGACCTCAAAGTAGGAATTATTTTTAGCTAATATTTTTATTTCGTAATGTTCATTATTTTCTGTTGCTACAGTTTTAGTAAAACTGTATTCTTTTAAATCAAGAATTGCATTGTAAGGTTCAGACAGAAGCATTTTTTCAAAGTTTTCTTTCGGGCCTGTTATTTCTTTATTATCTGGGTGCGCAAAATCCCAAATAATGTCTAAGGCTTGTTCAGGATTACTTGAATAATTTTTATAGATATCAAGAATTTGTACCAGCACATCTTCGGAACCCTTTAAATCAGTACTAATCTCGTAACTGTCTAAAGTTGAAGTGCCTCCGTTACAAAAAGCACAAACTAGAAATAAAGCTAGATACTTTTTAACCAACAATAGTTGAAACTACTAGATACAGATGTAAAACAAAAGCCACAGCTAAAAAGCCCCAAAAAGTCTTTTTTTCAGTTTTACTCATAATCGCACTCTAGTGTCTTTTGTAAACTTACCTAAATCGAGGCTATTCGTTATTTGCTTTTTCGTACGCTTGACTATAAAGAATTATAGTCGGTGCCCATAAACCCACATAAATTGCTAATTGTGGATCTTCTAAAAAGACGTAAATCACTACAGATGCAATTACTGATACAATACTTGCATATAAACCTAGTTTTATCATAACTTAACCTTTCTGAGCTTAGTATACCTGCTAGTTTTGTTAACATTGAATTATGATTGAGACAATAACTTCAAATCCATTCTTAATAATTCTAATATTTCCAGTTGTAACCTTAACAATCTTCGTTGTTGGGATTATTAGAATAGATGTTCAAAATTTCAGCAGTAGAGATACCGAAGAAGAATAAAGTGTCTCACAGGCCTGCTTAAATTTAGTATATGGATCAGGCAAAGCTAGAAAAATTCTCTGAAAAAGAGCTTTTTGATCTACAAAATAATATCTCTGAAATAATCAAGAAACGAAACCTAGAAAAAGGAGATGTCGAGGCAATCATTGATCAAGCGTTTAACACGGGTTTTCCTAAGTTTGATAGCGTTGGATTAAACCCCTGGGTAGAAGGAAGTCTTTTAGTTTGTCCAGGCGCAAGAATTGATAAAACTCAGACTAAGCATATATGCAAGTTTGTTGTTGTAGATGATGAATGGTCTTGGGAGTCCCAACACATGGTCAGCGATGTGATTAGAAGAGATCAGTCTTCAAAGCATTTTAAGCAACATTCAATAACATTAATATCTCCTTTTGAGGGACTGGTAGTACAAGTAATCTCACAAAAATCTCAACAAGGAAAACATTTAGTTGATGGAATAGAGTCTTTTATTTTTGAAAACGGAAAACTGACAAAAACTATGACTAAAACGTCAAGATCTAGAGATCATTAAATTAAGAGTAGAGCAATTCCTAAAAACCCTGCAAACCCAACAATGTCTGTAATAAGTGTAAGAAAAATATTTGATGCAAGTGCAGGGTCGAAACCCAGTTTTTTTAAAATTAAAGGTATAGAAGAACCAAAAAGGTTTCCTATAAAAATATTTCCAAAAACAGAAATGCTTAGTGCAAGTGAGTAGCTGTTTAATCCAGAAACAGTCAATAAAATAAATGAGAATAGCCCAATAAAAATACCATTAATTATGCCAATGAGAGATTGTTTTCCTATCACCTCCATAACCCTCGCATCTGAAATATCATTTCTAGCTAGTGCCCTAATCACTATTGCTAAAGACTGTGCACCTGAGTTACCTCCCACTAAAGCCACAACAGGCATCAATGCTGCCAGGAGGGCATCATTAGCTATAGTTTCATCGAACTGTGCAATAAGCCAGGAAACTATAAACGCAAGTCCCATATTTACAGCAATCCAAGGCAGCCTAAGTTTTATTGATTTTTGCAAAGGGGTAAAAATTGTTTCTTCTGCACCAGCGCCAAAAGACTGTGAAAAGTCTTCAGCTATTTCTGTCTGAATGACATCCAAAGCTGTACTAATTGTTGCTTGTCCTATCAGCTTATTATTTTTATCTACTACCGGCAATGCAAGAAGTTCGTACTGTTTTATTAATCTTGCTGCCTCCTCTTGATCAGATGAAGGGTTTATATATATTGGATTACAGATCATAACATTTTCAATGAGCTCACTTTCATTAGCAAAAACGATCTCTCTAAAAGAAACAACACCAGAAAGAATATTGTTCTTATCAACCGAGTAAACATAAACAATATCTTCGACACTTGTATGTAAACTTTTTAACTCCTCTAATGCTTCTTTAACTGTTAGACCGGTAGAAATTTTAGCTACTTCCTCAGACATCAATCTTCCCACCGAGTTTCTTGGGTAAGCAAGTCTTTTATTAATAACTAACTTTGTAGACTTATTTAGAATTTCCAATAAATCTTCGGCTTCATCAACGGTACTTCTTTCAAATACGTCAACAACATCTTCTGTGTCCATCTCACTAAAAATTTGCTCAACAATATCACTACTTAAATTTTGAACAATTTCTATTATTGCTCTTGGCCTTAAAGATTCAAAAATTTTAATGGATATATCTACAGGTAGAGATAAAAGAAGACCTCCTGCTTCTTCAGGTTCGAACTCTTCTAATGTATCTGCTGAGTCAAATGGATCATTTTTAGCTATCTCATTCCAAGCGTCGTTATTATTAGAAAGAAATTTAAAAGCAAGAGAAGGGTTTTTTCTTGAAAGCTTCCTTAATTCTTCCCCATTCTTCGGTGTCTTCATTTCATTTTCCATGAATCCTCATTACTTTTTCATTTACACAAGAGAGACTAAAAAATTAAGATAAATATTTTTTATGCCAATCAATTATAAAATCAAATCTTTGTTTTCTATGCACAGGCTTTCCTGACCTGCTGAGTTCATGGCCTTCATTAGGAAAACGAACCATAGCTGACTCAACTTTGTTTCGCTTCAAAGCTGAAAACAACTGTTCTCCTTGCTCTATCGGGCAACGATAATCATTTTCTGAATGAAGGACAAGTGTTGGAGTTTTTATATTTTTTGCATAGGTTATAGGACTCTTTTTTCTATAAAGATTAAGGTTATTATCCATTTCATCAAGAAGATACATCTCTGGAAATCCAATTCCAATATCTGAAGTTCCAACCATTGTTTCCCAGTTAATTAAAGCTCTTTCCACTACGGCTGATTTGAACATTTTTGGATAATTACCAATAATCCAAGAAGTCATAAACCCACCATATGAACCACCCATTATTCCATAATTTTTACTTGTGATATTAAGCTCATTTACCATTTGTTTAAATACTGACAAAACATCGTGAACATCATTCACACCCCACTTATTGCCACACACATCTCTTAAATATTTATGGCCTCTGCCTGTAGATCCTCTTGGGTTACAAGCTATGACGTTGAAGCCAGCTTCGGCGTAAACCTGAAATTCATCAAAAAAAGTAAAACCATACTGACTGGCAGGTCCACCATGAATATTTAGTAATGTTGGTTTGTCTTTGCCTACAAAAATACCCCAGGTATCAACTTTTGATTTTCCAGTATCAAATCTTTTATATGTGAAATCATATGAAGCTACTCTTTTGTGAAAAGATTCATTTGCTTTTGAGATTTTTTCTATTCCCGCTTCAGAGTATTTAAAGACTTCATCATTTTGAGTGAAGTTATTTGATATAAAAAATAAATCACGCCCTTGTATTACAAAATCAGTTATTGTAATTTCTTCCGAGAATAAATTTTTAATGCCATCCTTTGTAACTTCTCCTAGTAATTGTTTCCCCGAATCTTGGTAAAGAACGTACATCGACGTATCTGAAGTTTTAACATCAACAACTGTCCTGTCAAAGTTTTTATCTACTAGTTTAGTTTTTCCGGAATCACTTATCTCGTGGATGGTCGTTATTGTTGGCCATTCAAATCTATTTTTTAATCCTACACCATAAAGTTTTCCATTAAATGAAAATAATTTTGACCACATACCCTTTGAATGAATTGTTTCGAGTCCTCTAGATGTTTTTTTAATAATTTTTTCTTCAAGCATTGTTCCTTTGTCGTTATATACGTTCGTTGTAAAATACAGATTTCCATCATGTTCTAGTACTGAGTTCACAGAGATTAGATTTTCTTTATCGCCACTTACTATTTTAGAGGCTTTACCTGTATCTATATTCACCTTGTATATATGAGATCTCCTGTTGAAAATAACACCCCTTGTATCAAACTTATGAGGAATATTTTCTAAGTAGTATGGTTCATCGCGTTTATCATCAATTTTCTTGAAATCTTCGGCCCAGTCATTGATGGTTATAAATATAAACTTATTTGACTTACTCCACATGTAGTCTTGGATGTTTCCTTCAGTTTCGAAAATTCTATTTAGGGTATTTCCCTTTTTAACTATGACTGTCTGTTTACTTATCTTATCTTTATTGATTTCTACAAATGATAAATAATTTTTGTCTTCAGAGTATTTAGGATTGAGATAATTCTTTGATTCAGAGCCTTTAAACTTCTTCCAATTATTATTTGAATATTTCCAGAGTTCTTGGCTATATATATTTTTTTCAAAATTCATTTTTGTTGCTGTTAACACAAGTTCAGAGCTATTGAGACTAATATTGCTTAAGCTTGTTAACTTGTTTAAATCTTTAGCTTTCATGACTTCTCCTAAGTTTTTTACAAGTCTATTTAGCTATTTTATTATATGCAATGGTTATAAAAATTGAAGAAATTAGACCAACCAAAAAGGTATTTAAGTCAGCTAAGCCGTATAAATCTGTTGGAATAAAAATTCCACCAGGATTCACGGATAAATCAATAAAAACATATCTGTAAAAATAGCTCATAAACAAAGAAACAAAGAACGGGATAAATATGTAAAGGCTTGAAGATTTATTTTTCAATTTATAAAAAACTGGAAAGACCATGCAAACTGCAAATAAATCTGCAACCAAAAAAACATTAAATATGCTAGTTACATATATTGAGCAAATTATGGAGGCAACAATTAATGCAGCTGTTATATACCTTGCTTCATTAGAACCTTTACGTACTAAATCTAATGAAATTGTAGAGGAAATTGCGTTTTCTAATGTATCAACACTAGAGGTTACCAAAAGGGTACAAAGACAGATTAGTATAAAAGACATTGGTAGATTAAGATCTAGTTGGTCAATAAAGCTTAAGCTTGGATTTTCTAAACCTTTTCCAGCACCAACTGATCCTGCAAATCCCAGAACTAAAATTGTAATAAAACACCCTAGTCCTGCAAAAATTGAGGCTTTTTGTAGGCTTTTTGTGCTCTCTGAAGAAAAAGTACGTTGCCAGTAACCTTGTGAAAAAATTTCAGCTGCGGTAACGGCCACAACAACCGCTAAAGCAGATTTAAAACTAAAGAATTCAAAGGTGTTTGCACCTCCAATTTTAGAAAAAGAAACTAATTCACCAAAAGTGTTTTGGCTAAGCCAAATTGAAAATAACGAAACTAAGAGAATAATTAATCCAACCCCCTGAAGTTTGTCAGTAACATAGGATGCCTTAAAGCCTGACTTACTTAAATATAAAAATGTAGTCAATCCAATAAAGATACTGACAATTAAACCTGATACATTAGAAATGGCTGGGAATAAAAAATTAATCGAAGCAAATTCTGCAATCAAGAAAGCGCTCATATATAAAACAGCAATGCACGATACTAGTTTTTGTGCAGACTGACCATATCTTTTTTCTATAAATTGCGGCAGTGTTGCTCCATCGGGAGTAAGGGTCGCAATTTTAGGGCCTAGAAAATATATTAATAAAAAGGGTGTTGCTGCTGATAAAGCGTATCCGTAAATATCATAACCCAGTCCATACCAAGCCACTTCGGCGGGAGAAGTCAGAATCCAAAGCCCCATTCCACTTGCATAAAAGCTTAGAGTAAGACTCATGACACCTTCTGTTTTATTAAGAACAAAATATTCTTGTTCAGTTGAATGAATTTTTGTTGTTCTTAAATATATAACAAAAAGCAAACCAAATATTAAAAGATAGGTAAATAATGTATTCATATACTCCTCAGCAAAAAACGGGTAAAGAGGACATTCCCTTCGTTGGAATTACCCAACAGGTTCAAACGGTCGGCTTGTAAGCCCTCTCAGCAATTTGCTCCCGATAAAACAATACTAACAAAGTTGAGCAAGATTGTTAATATTTTCCTCTATTAAGCTCACAAAGGTGGATAACAACGAATCAACAAAAAAAACACCAGTATTTAAAATTATCGGAGCAATATTTACAGCAGCTTTTATGTGGGGTACAGGAAATGTTATCTCCAGAAGTCTTTTAATAGAAGGCATAGATGAGATATTTTTGATTACATTGAGAGTTACAACGATTGGAACTTTGCTTTTAATCTATTATTCAATTTTTAATCGAGATAAATTTGACATAATTTTACTGAAAGAAGCTTCAATAACTGCAATGGCATCAATATTTTTTGTAGGGTGGTTTTTTATATTTTCACTTCAATACATCTCTTCAGGCCTAGTCACTTTGTTAATTAGCTCAGCTCCTGTTTTTACTATTGTTTGGCTAAAGATCCTTTTAAAAGAAGAAAAAATATCAAGACAGAAATATATATCAATTTTTATCGGCTTGTTGGGAGTTGTATATCTTTTTGTTTCAAAAGAAACAGGGCTACAGGACCAGGGAAATATTTTTCTAGGAGGTACGTTAGCATTTATGGGAGTTCAGTGCATTGCTCTGGCTACGGTACTAAACAGAAAGTATGCAAGAAAATATAAGGTTAGTAGCTGGTTAACTTTCCAATACCCCATTGTCATACTACTGTCTGTTGCAGCATTTCTCATTACTGAAACAGAACTACAGTTTCTAAACACCTCACAGATATTAAGAGTTGTAACGTTGGTTATTTTTAATTTAGGTGCATTTACTTCTTTTACATGGTTGATACAGAGGGTTAGCGCTCTTCAGGTCGCATCAGTAGATTATCTGGTTCCAGTTGTTGGTGTCACTGCCGGAGTAATATTTTTAGATGAAACTTTTAACTCAAACCTTATTATCGCTGGAATATTCATATTTATTTCTTTATTAATGAACACTAAAGAAGAATTTTCATCCTAGATTGAATCCAGCTCTTTTTTAACTTTTTTCAAATCTTGCCAAGTCAACCATTTTGGTTTCCCTTTTTCTTTTGAGGGATTTCTTAATAGGTAGGCTGGATGAAAGATGGGCATAAATTTTACTCCATTTTTTACAACCCATGAACCTCTGATTTTTGTAATGGGTTCTTTTATTCCCAAGTAGCCTTCAACAGCAGTAGAACCTGCAAGAATAACAATCGCTGGTTTCAGGTATTCAATTTGAGTATCTAGCCAAGAGATACAACTTTTAATTTCTGAGCTACTAGGTCTTCTATTTTCTGGAGGCCTGCATTTCACAATATTTGTTATATAGCAATCATTTAAAGGGTCAATGTCAACAGACTCTAATACAGCATCCAGCATTTTTCCGGCTCGACCCACAAATGGAAAGCCAGTAATATCCTCTTTTTCCCCAGGAGCCTCACCTATAATAAACATTTTTGCTTCAGGATTACCTTTAGCAACTACAACATTATTTCTGCTTGTTGAAAGATTACAAGATTTACAATTTCTACAGGCAGAATGAATTTCTTTGATGTTTCGAAAATTTTTCATAAATTAATTCTAATCAGAGTTAATTTTGATACCCCTCAGAAGCTAGAGCCTTGAGGAGGGAGTATACGTACCAACAAAGGGAGTTTCATTGAGTAACACTAACTATAAAAATGCTGCGTAAAAAGTATGTAAGAGTAAGGTAACTAAAAATTAAACGCCAGAAATGAGAAAACCCTTGAATACTCCGCTTAATCTGTTTCCAGACTTAACTTGCTTCAAGGGTTATCTCTAACCCTTCTTGTAATGATCTTCTATAAAGATTTTCTTCACAAAAAGTTAATATAAATATATAAAAAAATTGAATAAAAATCAAAAAAAAATTAGTTAATTTTTCCCACTTTTTTTTCTCAAAAATAAGGTACTCGCCCCTGTTATTACTAAAACTCCAAAAAGTGCACTTACAATTGTTGATAAGAAGGTATTGTTTATACTTGATATGCCATAATCTTCTAAAAGTAAGACTATGCCATCAGTTTCTTGAAATCCAAAATCACTTGCTACAGACTCTAAACCATCAGGTGATGAAGAGGCATAGGGTGTAATCAAGGTTAGTGACAAAATTAGTATTATGAATATCCCATATGATGTTGAAATATTATTAGAGCTACTTTTTTTTGTGTTAACATAAACCAAATCAGATCTAACCCTTAAAAGAAGAGAAATTATGAGGGCAGTTATTATTCCTTCTCCCAAACCTATAAATAAATGAGTAGAAATCATAGCTACTAAGACACTTCCTAGAGGAACAGAGACGGTTCCACCAATTGCATACTCTAGTACAAATGCGATTGAGGAGAAAACAACTGAAAAGAGTCCTGCAACTACAGAGCCACTTATTAAAGAAACTCGAGAGTCTCCAAAAACTTTCTTCCAAAAAGTAATACTCAACCAACCAGTTAAAGAAGTAACAATGGCCATGTTGAGTACGTTAACTCCTAAAGCACTGAGCCCACCATCAGCAAATAAAAGAGACTGGATAATTACTACAATTGAAATACATATAACTCCAAGACTTGGCCCAAGTACAATTACTGCAAGTGCACCGCCTAGCAAATGTCCACTGGTTCCAGCAGCTATAGGAAAATTTATCATCTGTAGTACGAAAATAAGAGCAGACATCATACCTGTAAGAGCTATTAATTTATCCGCGACTAAATTTTTAGCACTTTTTATATAAGCCCACAACGTTGCGAAACTAATAAGTCCAGTAGCTGCAGAAACTTGGGCGTTTATAAATCCATCAGGTACATGCATGATAATATTCTAGACAAAGGTTTCCTTATTGCAAATTATTTGCAATAAACGACAGCTGCCTAAACCAGGTTGTTTTCCTTTAGCCATTCAAATATTTCACTAAGAACAAATGGTCTTGTATCCTGATTTAGAATCTCATGTTTAGAATTATTAACTTCAACAAATTTAACATTATCAAGTTTTGAAATAGCTCTGCATCCAGAAATAGGAACAATTTTGTCATCTTTTCCGTGTAATACAATGGTTGGTATATTTAATTTATCGATATTTGCGTTAACATATTTTTGAGCTTCTGTAATTAAATATCCAAACCTAAATGATAAGCTTCTGTACACCAGTGGGTCGTTGAAGTAATCTTCTACAACACTTGAATCAGTTGATAAATTTCTTTTACTAACTGGTGATGGAGCTCGTAGTTTTGGTGCTATAGAAGCCAATGGTTTCGATAAGCTTCTAATCACTTTGGGATAGTTGTCTTCAAACAATGGTGCAGAAAGTATTAAGTAATCCGGAGAGACAATTTTTTTTAATACTGAGTATGTAGCCACTAAACCCCCATAAGAGTGACCAATCAATATTCTTTTATCAAAATTACTAATACCATTAAAGGCTTCTAAGATTGCTGAATCATTTTTTTCCCACGACTCAATATCACCTTTATTTACTTCTTCAGCACCATGTCCAGGTAAATCAATTAAAGTAGTTTCAATTTTTAAATTATTAAACCAGTCAGCATTAATTTGATGTCGATCTTTATGCTCAAATAAACCATGTAGCATTAAAGCTGCAGTATTTCCCAATTAAGTCCTTTCTCTATAAAATTAATACTAATGAATTTAGATTTTGTTAAGGTCCCGTTTACAAATAACCCCTCCATGACACGACTAGAAGGAGGAGCTTACAACAAGAATCCCAATCAAGAATATTTGTTAACTAAAAAGAAGGAATTAGATTTAAAGAAAGAGCATTTATGTGGTGAGTCTGAGTTGTCAACAAAATTAGACCTTCGAAAAAAAATAACAGAATATTTAGAAATAGAAGACAACAAAAGCCTATTAGATCTAACTATGTCAGTAGAGGAAGACTTTGCTCTCATGTATGAGGGAAAAATGGAAATTGTTTCTGTTTGTTTTCCTAGCGGGTGGATTCCTATAAAAAAATTAGGTGAAAATTTGTTAGGAATACACAAACCAGTTGCTGACAATAGCCAGCTTCTTAAATCTAGTGAAAAATTAACTGAATATATGTGCAAGCAAAGCATCAAGAGATGGGTTTGGACATTAACAACATATTCAGAACTAAGTAATTTTCCTGGATATAAAAAACCTAAAGTAGATAAGTTTGAAAATCTTTTTTTTAGACTAGAAACGCAGACTTCAGTACCACTCGACGGAAAGACTAGTTTATTTTTTATAAAAGTCGAGGTTTTGCCTTTAACTGAAATATGGACCATAAAAATTCTAGAAAGCATCAACTCCATGTCAGAAAATATTTTAAACTATAAAGATCTTCAACAAATTAAAAAACTATTAAATACAATAAAGCTATGAATAAAGTTTATATTGCAGGCCCCTTATTTGACGATCATGAAAGAAGCTACTTAGAAAATATTTCAGCTATTTTAGAAAAATATTCCTACGAAACATTTTTACCTCATCGTGATGCTGGACTTGTAAAGGGTGAATTTACCCAAGAAAAGAAAAGTAATATTTTCAACTCTGACATGGAGTTCTTACAATCAGCCGATATCGTCGTAGCTTTATTAACAGGAAGAGACGTTGACTCTGGAACATCTGCAGAAATTGGTTTTGCATTCGCTACCGGTAAAGTTTTGATTGGAATTAACGCAAACAATATTAAAGAACTCAATAACTTTATATGGGGTCTTTTCGATTACGGGAATAATATATTTAATAGCTTGGAAGACCTTGAAGAGCATATCAGCAATTTGAAGGCTTAATACTTGCTAAGGAAATCCGATAACTCTTTTTTAGATTCTAAAACTTTTTCATCACTGATTTCTTGATCACCAGCTATCGGACAACCATTATTTTGTTTATATAGAGAGTTTATTTGTTGATAAACAGAGGCTCTTGTCTCGAGATATTTTTTATAAATATTTTGATGATCAAAATTTTCATTCATTTCTTCAAAAAATACAGCTCTATCGTCTTCAACAAGAGCATCAGAAAGATTATTAATATAATCATTTAGTTCAAAGCTTGTCTCAAAAAGTTGATTAGATAAAGAAATATATTCTTTTTCAACTTTTTCGCAAACAGAGAGCTCCACTTCCACAGTAGTTGTCGTAGTTTCAGAGGTACTTTCACTGGAGCTGGAAGTACACGATGTAATAAAAATAACTAAAAGCAATCTTTTCATATGCATTTTCTAATTATATTTATTGTTTCTTTCTGAGAAAATTAAATAAAGGATTATTCCTGTAAAAATTGTTGTTAAAGAATTTGTTACCATCAAAGGGTAATCGTTTAAATGTAATCCATAAATAAACCAAGACAAAGATCCTAAAAATAAGAATAAGTAAGTTAAAAGAGACAGTCCTGCCGTTTCTCTTGTTCTAACAGTTTTAATTGCCTGTGGTAAGAATGAAACTGCAGTAAAAAAAGCTGCAAAATAGCCGAAAATTATTAAATTCATTATGGAAGTGTAGCTCGTTTATGGGTTTTAGAATTAATATATATTTAAAAGCTTTTAATTTTAGATTAAAAAAAATATAGTGGGCCTAGCTAGATTTGAACTAGCGACCTCATCCTTATCAGGGATGCGCTCT
>JACNGE010000010.1 GCA_014384285.1 Actinomycetota bacterium
CTATCATTGTTCCATATCCTCTAACATCTCCAATAAAATCATTTTTATCTTGTACAAGAGATAACATGCCATTCATTAATTCCGCATGATTGATAGCTTTTTGTAATAAATTATCCTGATCAAAAACTTCAAGCACACCAAGGGCAGCAGCACACGATACAGGTGAGGCACCAAATGTACTTCCTATCCCAGCATCATGTATTGAATCCATGATTTCACTTCTACCAACAACAGCAGCTAGAGGAAATCCTCCACCAATTCCTTTAGCTAAAGTTGCCATGTCTGGTGTAACCCCTACTGTATTAGCTCCAAACATTTGACCAGTTCTTCCGTATCCAGTCTGTACTTCATCAAAGATAAGTAAAATATTATTGTCATCTGCAATTTTTCTAACTTTCTTTAGAAAATTTTTTGAAGCAGGAATATAACCGCCTTCACCTAACTGTATCTCCATCAATATTGCAGCAATATTAGACCTGTTAACTTTAGTAATATTTTCTTGTAGGAGTTCTAAAGCTTTTTCATCGGTTAATCCTCTGTAGTGATATGGAAATTCCGTATGAGATATAAAATCAGGAAATGGACCGAAACCTTTTTTGTAGGGATTTTCTTTCCCAGTTAGCCCCATTGCCATGTATGTTCTTCCATGAAAACCGCCCTTGAATGCAATAATATGTTGTTTACCTGAATAATATCGTGCAATTTTTATTGCATTTTCTACTGCTTCTGCGCCACTGTTAACTAAGAAAGTCTTTGTATCACCATTAATTGGGTATCTTATATTTATTTCAGAACAAAGATCAATAGCATTTTGATGAGGAGCGTACGCAAAACATGAGTGGGTAAAATCTTTCAGTTGATTTTGAACTCTTTTTATTACTTTAGGATGTACGTGACCAGTATTTAAAACTGCATAACCTCCAACATAGTCAAGATACCTTTTTCCATCTTGATCCCAAACTTCAGCATTATTTGCTCTTTTTATCGGAGAATCTAGAGAAGGAATCCATGCCTTTGGTACATTTGATTCAATCTGTCTTAAAGTTTCTTTTGACATACAAGTCACTGTAACTGAAATAAAATTAATACTCAATTTAATTACTACTAAAATAGAATTATATGATTAGTAACTTTCATGGTGTTTGGGCAATAATAAGTATTTGGGTCGCTGGAATAAGTGGTCTGGTATTGATCGGTATTTATATTTCAAGATCAAAGAAGTTTGAAAAAATTGGAAACTATTTAATAAATCTTTCAATTTCAACAATTCTTATTCAAACAGCTGGAGGGTTGATTTTGTACTCTCAAAAAATTGATCCAGGATCGTTCCATCTTTTTTATGGGGTTGTTGTCTTGTTTACTCTTACATTTTTATATGTATATAGATCTGAGATGAGTAAAAACTATCATTTATATTGGGGATTAGCCCTTCTTTTCCTTATGGGTCTTGAAATAAGGGCCGTAATGACCCTTGGAAGAATATTAGACTAGATGCCTCTTCATTTACTATCAGATGGTTCTACATTTGCGTATTCGAATGTAGAAAAACCTAAAATCTGTTATTTGCATGGCTGGGGTAGGGATAGTAAAGATTTTAAGAATATTATGGAATTCTTTCCAGGTATTGCAGTTGACCTCCCTGGTTTTGGCAAAACAAAAAATTTAAATCAAAGTCTTGACCCCTCCGAGTATGCAATTTACCTAAATAATATACTTCCACCTGAAATCACAACCGTTGTCGGGCATTCATTTGGGGGAAGGGTAGCAGTTCACCTCTCCTTGTTAAGAAATATCCAGAATTTAGTTTTAATTGGCGTCCCCTTATTACTTAATAAACAAAATACCAATGGATTCAATAAATTATCAATCCTGAAATATCTAAGTAAATTTGGTCTTGTTTCTAATAAAACTATTGAATCTACTAAAAATAAAGTTGGATCGTTTGATTACAGAAATTCTCAAGGAATAATGAGAGATACTCTCGTAAAAGCTGTAAATGACGACCTGACCAAAAAATTAGAATTAATAGATTCTAACGTTAATTTAATTTGGGGTGAAGATGATACCGAAGTCCCAGTTTCCGTTGCGATTCAAGCTAAAGATTTATTCAAGAACTCGAAATTAACTATTATTCCAAATCAAGGGCACAATATACTAAGAAGTAATTCACAATCTATATCCGAGGTGCTGAGTAAATTATGAACACAAGTTACTTATTAGTCTTACTAGTTTTAACGTTTGGATCTTTAATTAATTCAATTAAATGGGCAAGGTTTGCTCAAAGAGAACATTATCTCGGTGGTTCAGTAACAAAGTTTTATTTTCGATGGGTAAAATCTAGAACTTCAAATTATCTTTTCTACATTGCCTTGTTAATTAGTGGAGTGGTTTCCTTATGGCTATATTATTTTCCAATTATCGTTGTAGTTTTGACTTTAATAACACCTTTTGGATTAAGTTTTTCAGCGAGAACATCCAAAGTTGAAAATACTGAAAGATTACTCAGAGTAAATAAAGTTTATTACTTTATCATAATCTCTATTTCAGCAGTTTCTCTGGTAGTAGAACTTGGATATCTGTTAGCTTTGTTAGCTAATATGTTTAGTTATTTTGTTTACGACCAGTGTTTAAAAATATTATATAATTACGAAAAATCTCTTACACAACATTTTGTTGACGATGCCTCGTCCAAACTCAAAAAATTGCAAATACCCATAGTCGCAATTACAGGTTCATATTCAAAAACTACAACAAAAAATGTATTGCATCAAATATTAAGTACTCAAAACAGTGTTTTTTCTACAAAGGAAAGTTTTAATAACAGATTAGGTATAGCTAAAGCAATTAACGAAGACTTGAAGGATTCTAATGAATTAGCAATTATCGAAATGGGAACTTACGGAATAGGGGAGATAAGGGAGATCTGCTCTTGGGTGAGACCCCACATTGCTGTAATTACTGGAATAGCTCCTGTTCATTTGGAGAGAATGAAAAGTTTAGAAAATATTCTTGATGCAAAATCCGAAATAGTAGAATTAGCAGGCTCAGTTGTTATAAATGGTGATGATGAGTTATTACTTAATCAAGCCCGTTTGTGGACTAACCAAAAACTCGTCTTTGATTGTTCTATTACCAGTAATCAAGCTATGGTATTTGTTGATTTTCAGAATGGTACACACAGTATATTTGTAAAAGGAAAAAAATTATTAACAGTTGACGCACCAGAGCTATTACAGTTATCAATTGCATTATCTACTGGAGTTCTCTTAGCACTTGATTTAAATGTTTCAGAGTATTTTTCAAAAATAACATCTCTGGATAAAACCTCTCATAGGCAATCTGTTATCACCAGTGATCTCGGACACAAAATAATTGACAATTCTTTTAATTCCAACCCGATGGCAATTGAACATTCCTTAAAGTTATTTTCAGATGAATCGACTACAGACTCCAAAAAATATTTAGTTACTCCAGGAATGATTGAACTAGGAAATGATCAATTCTCATTAAATTATGCTTTCGGTGTAGAGTCAAGTAAAGTAATTGATCAAGCTCTTGTTATAGGACACACTAATAAAAATTCATTATTGTTGGCTTTTCAAGAAAATAATATACCGGCATATTGGTTCCCCAACAGAACTGAGGCTGTAAACTATTTGAATACTATTATAAAAAAAGAAGATGTTGTATTATTTGAAAATGACTTACCAGACCACTATCCATAAAAATGAATTATAAAATTGCTGTCATTATTGGTGGACCATCACCTGAACATGACATCTCAGTATTAACTGGCTTGCAGAGTGCGAGGGTTTTATCTTCTAAAAATGACGTTTCAATTATTTATTGGACAAAAGACAATAAGTGGTATCTACTAGATCCCAGATTAGAATCTACTGATTTTGTTAACAATTCAAAAATATACAACAAAGAACTTACCCTTAATTTGGGTAAAAATGTTGGGTTTTACCATAAAAGAAAGCAACTAAACTTTGACGTTTTTGTAAATTCTTGCCATGGGGGACCTGGTGAAGATGGTACTCTTCAAGCATTACTTCAAATAATGAATGCTAAGTATACTGGACCAAAAGTTAGTTCCGCCCAACTATGTATGGATAAATACTCTTTTTATACTGTAATGAAGGAAAATAATCTTCCAGTTCTAGAGAAATTTAAAATCCAAAAGGGTAAAGAACCAACTTTTGAAGGTCCGTATGTACTAAAACCTCAATTTGGTGGTTCTTCTATTGGTGTAGAAATAGTTGAAAACTACCAAACTGCATTGAAAATTATTGAATCATCTGACTTATATGAAAAAGGAGCCTTACTTGAGAAATATTTAGAGAAAGCTGATGATTTACTTATTGGGGTTAGAAATTATCCAGAATTTAACTACTCTCAAATTGAGAAACCTATTAGAAACTCCGAACTCTTTTCATATGAGGATAAATATCTAAACAATGGTGGTCTCGAAGGCTCAAAGAGAGAATTACCTGCAGAGATTAGTCTAGAGCTGAGTAATGAAATAACTCAATATGTAGAACAAATTAATAATGTTATTCCTGCTCGTGGAATTGTACGATACGATTTCTTAAAGTTTGAAGATAAAATATTTATAAATGAAATTAACACAATTCCTGGAAGCCACGCATTGTATTTGTGGAAAAATATGAATACTTCAAAATATGACCTATTACTTGAAGTTGTTCTTGAAGCTCTAAATGACACACAAGAAGAATGGAGCATTCAGGGATCAAGTGGACTAGCTTTAAAAAATGCTACAGACATACAATCAAAACTAGGATAAAAATCAAATTGATAGGCATCTACTGGGACTGCGACGGTACATTAATGAACACTGAAAGCGCATATGCTTATGCTTGGCAGGAAGTATTGAAAAACCGAAACTTGAATTTACCTTTAGAGATTTTTGATGATTATGTAGGAATAGATGATAAAGTCGTATATCAAAAGTATTCTTCTCAGGTTACCCTTCCATCATTTAGTGACACGATGGATGAAATTGCCTCAATCATAATTAATAATTTTAATGCACAAACTTTATATGAAGATGCAAAAACTTGTCTTGATTATTTCCACACACACAATTGGAAACAAGCATGTGTTTCAGCTTCTCCTCAAAAAGCCCTCGAAGATAAACTCACCAAAGCAGAAATTACAGATTACTTTGATTTTATTTTAGGAGGTGACTCAGTAAGACCTAGAAATAAACCTTTTCCAGATATTTACAATTTGGCGATATCTAAACTAGGTACAAAAAAAAATATAATTGTTGAAGATAGCCCCCCAGGAATACAATCTGGCAAAGCGTCAGGAAACTATGTAATAGCTATTGATAGAGGAATATTCAATAAAGAAGAATTAGTTGCAGCCGATGTTATTGTTAAAAATTTATCACCAGATCTTTTTTTAGATATAAGCAAAAGCCTTTAGATATTGATGAAAATCATTATAAATTACAAAACTGACTTAGGCGCCAATTGCGACTAAGTCTCAGATAGTAACAAGACTGGAATTGTCCTTTGAGTCCGTTTCTGATAGTTTTCGTAACCACCATTATTTAGATAATCCATTTTTTTCCACCACTCTAATCTCTCATCATCTGTAATTTCTCTAGCTGTAACTTCTATTTTTGTCGTACCAATATAAATAGTTGCTGAGGGATTCTTTTTTAGATTGTGGTACCATCCTGGATTGTTTATGCTACCTCCTTTAGATGCAACTATACATATTTCATCATTTTCCTTTAGGTAAACTAAAACATTTTTTCTTATTAATTGTGTTTTAGCACCAGTGCTCTCAAGTATTAAACATGGTCGACCATTCAATGATTTGCCAATTCTTCCTTTTGAGTAAATATAAATATAGTTATGAAAAAATAGAAATGTGAAAATTATATATCTTCTCATTGAGTTAATACAATATTCTTTTTCCAGGATGTATAGCTTTTAGGGTAGAAATCAATAGGCTCCACTAACCTTCGAGTAGGAAATTCAACTACAGGCATATTTTTACTTATTATATCTTTGTATTTTGGAACACATGCATGTGTGGATGCATAATTGTAATTTTGTAGTATTTTTTGTGGATCTCCGACGTGTACAACTAGATTTTTTTTGACCGCAAGCTCTTTTAATGTATCGAGTAGGAAATTTATTCTTTTTGTTGAAATCTGTAAGTGTTTTAACAAAATAGAGTCAAATATAAACAACACAGGTAAATCTGGATACGATTTCATTGCTGGGTCGTCATCTCCTAATGATTCACCCGTAATCCATACTATTTCAGGTTTCTTACCTGTGTCAACAATATGTTGTGGACCAAATTTAGATATGATATCAAAATCAAACTTTTGGTTAACATCATCAAACCTATTTTCATCTGGCCACATCTTTATTGGACAATTGTACTGAAGAGAACACTCCTCGCATAATTTTTTTGCTCTATTTTTAACTTGTGATTGAGCAAATCCATAAAGTTTACCTGTTTGATTACCCATAACCCAATGCCAGCCAAGTCTATTTGCGTACCTTGAACCATCTACCAAATGTCTAAACATAAAGTCTTCATATACCTTCCAATTATTTTCTGCTCTGAAAGCATGGTGTGATGAGAACCACATTCTTGTTTGATTTACCATATAACCTGTTTTTGTTAGTTCTTCAGTAATCGTATTGATGCAATTCATCTCTTGAGTATTCACAGTTTTATTGGTATTTATCATCGTGTAGTTAAGGTTCTTTGACATTTTTTTTCCCATAATTGCATAAAGATGTCGTGAAAATTCTTGCCAAAGAAGTTCATCTCTAAATTTTACTTTATCTTCATAAGGGTAATCTTCAACAACACTCCACACTTCATTTAAAGATAACAACCCATGCCTTATATAGGGAGATAGATAAGACGAACCTCTTTTTCTTTCCGGATATACATTATTTCTTTTTTTTGCATACCCAGTAATATCAAGATTAGCCAATTTTTCATCTGCGGCACTTTGCCCGCCATTAAATATTGACATTGTAAACTCATCGCAGACTAAATCTGCAAAATGTTTTTTACATATTGCTTGGTTTGAGTCCTTGAGGTTAATTTCAGACATTAACTATTTTTAATATCCACCTTGTCCAATTTTGACATTTGATATAGTTTTCATCCCATCAATATCAGAAATTTGAAAATTTATTCTCTGACCTTGTCTAAGTGTTCTAAAAATAGAGCCTTTAAGAGATCCTGGTTGAATATAAACTTCAGATTTATCTGTGTCTAAAACAACAATACCATTGCCCGAGTTGGGGTCGTATGATTTAACTACACCTTGAGCCATTTAAACTTTTGTTACTTTTCCAGCTTTCAAGCAAGATGTACAAACCTTTACTTTTTTTGTATTCGTGCTGTCAGCAACTTTTACTTTTTGTATATTTGCAGACCATTTTTTACTTGATCTCTTATGAGAAAAGGTAACTTGTTTTCCAAACCAAGGACCTTTTCCACAAACTTCACATTTTTTTGCCATTTTTTTCCTCTGAATTTACATTATAACTATAACTAATCTATTGACTATTAGGTACTTTGAATTAAAAAGTTTTTAGCTATTGTTTGAATGTGGTTAAAAGAGATATAAGTTATTTAAATAATGTTGATGTATCCGAAATCAAGGGTTTTGGTGAAAAGCGAATAAAGTCACTTAACAAATCCGGCATTAAGAGCATAGTTGATTTAATTAGGTTCTTTCCAAGAAAACATATTGATAGATCTAGCATTTTGACTATTGAAGAGGTAAGAAATTTATTTGAAATTAAAGAAATCACTATATTAGTTGAAATCAATGATGTCTCTGTATTTACAACACGTAGTCGGTTAAGAATTGCAACACTAACTGTAAAAGATGATACAGGTGCAGCTAAAGCAAAATGGTTTGGTCCGCAGTATATAGAAACAAGATTTAAAGCTGGTGATACAGTCGCAATATCTGGAATTCCAGATATTAAAAAAACAGGTTCTGTGGAATTCAAAAATGGAACAATTGAAAAATATTTAGACTCCGATGAGTTAAATGAAACAGGTGCTCTCATACCAATTTATAAAAAAATAGAAGGACTCTCAAGCTCTTTGATTAGAAAAGGTATTAAACATGCTTTAAAAAGAGCTCCTGAAATAAATGACTACTTACATCCAGACCAATTAAAACTATATTCCTTAGTTAACAGAACAAAAAGTTTTAATGATATACATTTTCCAGAGAATTTAAATGAGTACTACGAAGCTAAGAAGAGATTAGCATTTGATGAATTTCTTTACCTACAAACAATATTTAAAAAAAAGAAGGCCATTGATAAGCAAAAAACTGGTAGTGAAAAAATTAATTCAGAGAACAAATTAATTAATAAATTTACTCAAAATCTTGATTTTGAATTAACCAAAGCACAACATAGAACTATTAACGAAATACTTAAGGATATGAACAAAAATTCACCAATGAAAAGGTTGCTTCAAGGTGATGTAGGTTCAGGTAAGACAATAGTTGCTGCAAGTGCGGTATACGCAGTTATTAATTCTGGTTTTAAAGCTGCTTTGATGGCTCCAACGGAAGTATTAGCTGAACAACACTTTAATTCGTTAAATCCAATACTTCAAAAATATAAAATTAAAACTTATCTTTTAACATCATCGGTTAAAGATAGAAGCGAGATGATTGAACAAATGACATCGTCAGAACCAGTATTTTTTATAGGCACACATGCCTTAATTCAAGAGAGTATTAGTTTCAATAATTTAGGATTAGCAATCATTGATGAACAACAAAGATTTGGAGTAGACCAGAGAAGGAAGCTAATTGAATCTAGTAATATTGTACCCCATCAAATTGTAATGACTGCTACACCAATTCCCAGGACTACTGCATTAGCTGTATATGGTGATTTAGACATATCAATCATTGATGAATTGCCTCCTGGTAGAAAACAAATTGAGAACATCCTACTTTCTGGTTTAGAAGATGACAATAATGCAGTTGTCGATCATTGTATCCAGCATTTGGAGAAGAATTCTCAAATATTTATAGTATGTCCGTACATTGATGAAAGTGAAAATAAAGACATTAAAGCTGCTGAAAAAGTCTATAAACAGTACGAGAATTTATTTCCTCATAATAATGTCGAACTTTTGCACGGAAGAATGAAATCTGAAGAGAAAGAGGCAATTATGGAGAGAATGAATGAGTCAAAGATAGATATTCTTGTTTCAACAGTTGTTATTGAAGTAGGCATAGACATTCCAAATGCGACTTTAATGATAATTGAAAGTGCAGAAAGATTTGGTTTGAATCAATTACATCAACTGAGAGGGAGGGTTGGTAGAGGAAGTAAAAAATCTCAATGTATATTCCACATAAGCAGCAAATTAGACATGAGTTCTATAACTGATGTTGGAAATAAAAGATTAAATGCAATCGTTTCTACAAATGATGGATTCAAACTATCGGAACTGGATTTACAAATCAGAGGTGAGGGTAAAGTTACAGGAACTGATCAGTCTGGACTATCAGACTTAAAAATTGCTGATTTACGATATGATTTTGATATTTTAAACAATTCTAAAATATTCTTCGAAAAGGAACTAACTGAAGAATTAGAAGAAAAGATATACAATGAAGCAATTTTATTATTTCCTAATTTTGTAAAAACAGAAGACACAACATGAAAATTATTTCTGGTAGCCACAAAGGGCAAAACATATTAACGATTAATGATTCAAAAACAAGACCTATGATGAGCATTGCAAGAGAGGGCATCTTTAGTTCTTTACAGTTCCATCTATCAGATGCCATGGTTCTTGATTTATATGCTGGTTCTGGAAGTATGGGAATAGAAGCTTTAAGTAGAGGGGCCAAGTATGTTACTTTCGTAGAGTCTTCAGATAAATGTATTAATATTATCCACAAAAATTTGGTGAGATTCGATACAAACTTTAATATTCAAAAAATGTCAGTTGACACTTATATTTCCAATGCCTTTGATAAATATAATATTATATTTTATGATCCACCTTTTGACTTTGAAGACTCTAAGATTTCAGATGAAATTCTTGGCCTCGAATTACTACTTGAAAATACTGGATACATTATATGCCATAGGCACACAAAGTCTCATACACAGATTGAATCAAAAAAGCTTGAAATATATAAAGAAAAAGTCTACGGACAAAGTAGAATTTTAATAATAAAGAAAATATGAAAGTACTTATTCCAGGTTCATTTGATCCACCAACTAATGGTCACATTGATGTAATCAATAGATGTTCAAAAGTATTTGATGAAGTTTTAGTGGGAGTTGTTGTTAACCCCTCTAAAGAGTCTCTCTTTACTACTGAAATAAGAGAAGAGATGTTAAACGAAATACTTGCTAATTCCAACAATGTACAAATTAAAACTTTTGAAGGACTTCTAGTAGATTTTGCTAAAGCTAATAAAGTCCAGGCTATAGTGAAAGGCCTCAGAGCCATGACTGATTTTGATTACGAGTTCCAGATGGCTCAGATGAATTCAAATTTAGCTGATTTTGAAACTATTTTTATACCTGCTTCACCTGAGTACGGCTATGTGTCCAGTTCTATGGTTAAAGAAATAAATTCTTATGGAGGCGATGTTACTAAATTAGTTCCTCAAAATGTTTTTAAAAGGATGAATGATGTCTGATAGTGAAGAGATAAACTTTAAGGATGTAATTAGCGGTGAACAAAAAATTCAGTACGTTGATCAACTAGAAAATTTAAGAGAGAAATTAAATTCTGGAAGTTTTCTAAAAAGCAGGTCTAGTAAGAAAGAGCTAATTGGTATTGTTGAAAATCTTATTGATATACTTCCTGTCGAGATGAGAACTGCACGTTGGCTCGTAAGAGAGCAAGAGACTTTTCTAAATGAAGCTAAAGAAGAATCACAAAATATAATTAATAATGCAAAAAGAGAATCTGAAAACTTAATTTCTAATTCCTATGTACTACAAGAAGCAGTTGTTGAGGCTAATACACTTATTAAACAGGCTGAAAAAGAATCTCAAGCTTACAGAATAAAAATTGAAGATGAGATGGACACTTTATTTACAGAATTACAAACAAAAATTGAACAATTAAATTTATATATTACTAATGAAAAAAATTCTTTAAGAAAACCTCGAGAAATTATTGAACCAGAATAGTTATGTCTAAATTAAATACTGTATTTAATATAGATAAAGTACTTAATACAAATACAGATTTATCTATTAATGAAGCCGGTCTATTAAATATTAGATACTCTGGCACAACGGCCTCTCAAGGTTCAGATGCATTAATGACGGGTATTGTTACTCTTGATGGCGAATATTTACTTCTGGATTTATTAATATCTTATTTGGCTGACAGTGAGTGCTCTAGATGTTTAAAAGTTTCTTCAAAACAACAAGAAATTTCAATAAATGAAAAATTATATATTCATAATGAAAATGAATACGATATTGACTTTAATGATGAAAATATAGATATTTATCCGATAATCTCTGAAAAAGTTATCGACAATATCTCATTAGTTACTCTTTGTAGTGATGAGTGTTTAGGACTATGCATTATATGTGGCAAAGAGCAAAATTCACACCAATGCAAACACGAAGAAAAAAACTTAAAAGAAAGTCCATTTTCTTCTCTAAGTGAGCTAGATTTGTAAGTTGAAAGGAAATTAAATGGCCGTACCTAAGAAAAAGATGTCTAAATCTAGAACCAGAAGAAGGAAAGCTACTCATAAAGTCAGTAAACCTCATTTTATGATAGATCCTGAAACTGGTGTTGCTAAGCAATCACACAGAGTTAATCCAGTAGATGGAACATACAATGGACGTCAAGTAAAAGAACCTGAAACTAGTTAATATATAGTTTATGAATACTATTGCTGTCGATGCAATGGGCGGTGATTCTGCTCCCGAAGAAATAGTTAAGGGTGCAATAAAAGCTAAGAACCTAGGAATAGATATCATTCTATGCGGTGATAAAAACCTTATCGAACCTTTTCTGGAAGGTAATCAAATTCCGGTCGTACATTTTCCTGAAGTAATTTCTATGGATGAAGATCCAGCAAGAGCCATAAGGACTAAAAAAAATTCTTCTATTGTGGGCGCTATGCAACTAGTTAAAGAAAATAAAGCTTCTGCAGTATTTTCTGCTGGTTCGACTGGTGCCAGTTTAGTTGCTGCTATATCTGTACTTGGAAAAATGAGAGGTATAATTAGACCAGCTATTGCTTCTGTCCTTCCATCAATAAAAGGTGAAATAGTTTTACTTGACTCTGGCGCTAGTTTAGAGGTTAAACCTAAAGTCCTACTTCAATTTGCAGCTATGGGATCAAAATTTGCAGAAGTTATTTTCAACATTCCATCACCAAGGATTGGTTTACTTAATAATGGGGAAGAGTCTACAAAAGGACGTGATTTAGAAAAAAATACTTATAAACTTCTAAAAAATTCAAATTTAAATTTTATTGGAAATATTGAAGGTAGAGATTTTGGACTAGATACAGCTGATGTATTTGTTACTGATGGATTCACAGGAAATATGGTTTTAAAAACAATGGAAGGGACAGCAAGATTACAGCAAAAGATGATTAAAGAATCATTTCTTGAAAACTTATTTAAACCACTTTTATTACCTGTAAACAAAGCTCTTAAACCAGTCAAGGATAGGCTTGATCCTGACAAAACTAACGGTGCATATTTATTGGGTGTTAATGGAATTGTTACAATTGCTCATGGTTCGTCATCTGCTGAAGCTGTAAAGAATTCTATTGTTTTTTCCAATAAAACTGTAGAAAGTGGATTTATATCAAAATTTACAGAAACGATTTCTAAAATATGAGCAATAGTCCTATCTCTTCTTTTGAGGAGATTATTGGTTACACATTTCAGAATAAAAAGTATTTAAAAATTTCTCTAACGCACAAATCTTTTATTGATGAAAACCCAACTTATGAATCTAATCAGAGGTATGAATTTCTCGGTGATGCAATCTTAGATTTTGATTTAACAAATTATTTATTTAACAAGTACCCAGATCTTGATGAAGGGAGTCTTACAAAAATACGTTCCAGCGCCGTTAACCAATCAGCATTGGTTACTCTCGGGCATAGTATATCAATTGGAGATTTCTTATTTTTAAGTAAAGCAGAAGATTCAACTGGTGGACGAATGAAGGATTCCATAATTGAAGATGCTGTTGAAGCACTTATCGCAGCTCTTTTTTTTGACGGTGGGTTGGAAGTTGTTAATATTTTTGTTTCAAGATTCATTTACCCAAATATTAAAGAACTTTCAGAAGATCCAGGAGCTAAAGATTACAAAACTAGACTTCAAGAATATTATGCAAAAAAGGGTAAGAAAGTCTCTTATGAAGATAAGTCTGAAGGCCCAGATCACAATAAAGAGTTCTTATCTGAAGTTATTTTAGACGGCAATATTATTGGAACAGGTAAAGGCAAGTCTAAGAAAAGCGCACAGCAACACGCAGCAAAACAGGCTTTAAGCAAGGTAAGCTAACTAAATTAATTGTTGTTATAATTTCCTACTATGGATGGATATACAATAGTTCTTACTCGAAACAATATTTCCGAGTCCTTTCATGAAGTTGATATAGTTAATGACACTTCTTCTGAAAGCTTTGATTTCTTTCCAAGATCTGCGATAAAACCTTTTCAGCTAATTCCAATTGTTCAAGAGATGTTAAATCAAAAAACAGTGATTGATCTAAGTGAAATTGCCATTTTCTGTGCATCTCACTCAGGTGAAGCATTACATACTGAAAAAGTTTTGAAAACAGCAGAAAAATATCTACTTAATTACGGGGATATTTTCTGTGAAAAACAAATACCTTTTCATGCTGAAACGTATAAAAGTATGATTAAAGAGAATAAACCTTATACAAAATTACATAATAATTGTTCAGGTAAACACATTGGCATGCTTCTTTTTTGTAAATTATTAGATTTGGAAATAGAAAACTATCAAGAAATAACACACCCCATTCAGCAAAAAATTGATCTCTTTTATAGAGAGCTTTTCAATTTAGAGAAGATTACGTATGGTATAGATGGATGTGGTTTACCAGCTCCATATATAAATTCCAACATATTTTTATCTAGTGTTAGTAAGTTAAATAATTCAAAGATTTATGAAGAATCTTGGAAAATTATATTTAATGCTTTCTATAGCCATCCGGTCCATACAGCTGGGTCTGATCGCGTTGATACCATTCTTATGCAAAACAGTCCAAATGACGTACTCATTAAAGCAGGGGCTGAAGGCTCAATGTTCTTTACAGATTTGAAAAAAAGTACACTCCTGAAGTGCAAAGATGGCTCGAAGAGAGGAGTAGATATTGCCTCTATGTATTTTGGACTTAAATCAAGTTATATTGACGAAACTACATACAACAAGTTCATTAAATCATTCACGCATAACAATCAAAACACTAAAGTTGCAGATGTAAAAATCTTAGAAAAATAGTATAAATACCTAAAATCTATCGAATCTTTAGTATAATTTTATTAACAACAGGGTAATAATGTATTTAAAATCGATAGTCGTGAATGGCTTTAAGTCATTCGCTGAAAAAGTTAATATCGACCTTTCAAACAAGGTCAATGTCGTTGTAGGACCAAATGGTTCAGGAAAATCAAATGTTGTAGATGCTATTTCTTGGGTGTTAGGTACGCAAAGCCCCGGAGCACTTCGTACAAACAAAATGGAAGATGTTATATTTGCTGGTACGGAAAAGCTTTCTGAAAAAGGATTTGCAGAAGTGTATCTTAATTTTGTTGTAGATCCAGAAAAATTTAATGGCTCTGAAGAAATTTCTATAGGAAGAAAACTCTACAGAGATGGAGCATCTGAATATTTTATGAATGGTCTAAATTGTAGACTTCTAGATATTCAAGAATTCTTAAGCGATTTAGGAATTGGTAAACAACAGCACACAATTATTTCACAGGGTCAAATTGCTGAAATATTAAATTCAAAACCAGAAGATCACAGAATAACAATTGAAGAAGCAGCAGGGATACTCCCGTTTAAATTAAAAAAAGACAAAGCTTTAAGAAGGATTGAATCAGGAGACAAAGAAATTAAAAGAGCAAAAGATGTTCTTCGAGAGATTAACAAACAACTCAAACCTTTAAAATTACAGGCCGAACAAGCTCAAGAGCATGAGACACTCAATGCTTCATTGCTAAATCATAAGACCAATATCAATATGCTCAAATATAGTATTTTTAACAATAAAGAATTAGACATCACCGATAAAGTGGTTGCAATAACTAAAAAAATGGAAGACATCTCAACTTCTACCGAAGAGGCGAAAAAGCTAAAAACAAACCTCACCTCCGAGTTAGGTCAAGGGGTCTCCATCAGTTCACTTTTCAAAGATTACTCCAATAAACTATCTACAAAATCTGAGCAAGTAAAATCTGTTGCACAAATTGCAACAGAGAGGTTAGATAATTTAGAAAGAGAAAATATCAGAGAAGAAAAACGATTAACTGATCTTCAAAATAAAGTACTAACAAATACGCTTACCATTAATGACCTCTCTAATAAACTAATATCTAAAAAACACACTCTTACTGATTTAAATCAAAATCTCGAAATTTTAAATAAACAAATAAATGAGAATAATAAAAGCCAATCAGCGTCACTTGAAGTAAATGAAGCCATCCTTGAAAAAGACTTAGATTATTTAAAAACTATCAACTTTAAACTCGAGGAAAGCCTTTCTTTGTCAGAGAAAGCTTTTGAGAAATGGCAGAAAGATAAAACTGAAACTGACATCACATTAGAACACCACTCCTCATTAATTTCTAAAAAACTTACTCTTAGAAATTCATTTTCAAAGGTACGAAAAAATATAAACACAATCGTTGACAGGGAACTGGATGCAACTACAGAATCTTTGAACATGCTGAGATCAGAATATGACAAAAATCTTGAAATATTAAATGCTAAAATTGATCAACAGAATATAATTTCAAATAATACATCTTACAAAGATGAACTTAAAAACCAAGAGACAGTTCTACGTACAAATCTTAAATCTCTAGAAGATGAAATAACTTCAAGATCTAATCAACTTGTATCTGCAGCTGAACAAATTAAGTTTCTTACCAATGAAAATTCTGAATTGCAACTCACGATAGATGAGATTCACTACGCTCCAAATACAGATTACAAAAATGAACTTGAAACTATTATTTCTCAATCAACAAAACTTATTGAAGTATTAAATAAATCTGCAGAGTCCATGTTGTTACAAGCTGATGTTTATGAGCAAAAACATGGAAATAAAAATTCAAAAATAACAGAGCTAGACGATAAGATAGACAACTATAACAAGGAGTATATTTCCCTTAATGAAGAAAAAGGAAATCTTTCAATTAACAAAGCTCAATATTCTTCTGAAAAAGCTCATCACTACTCTACGTTGGTTAATTTGTACGGCGTCGAAATAGATACTATTGAAAGCTTCAACCCTTCAGACCATAACCAGAAGGAACTTGAAACAGAAATCATTTTAATCGAACAGAAACTTGAGGATATCGGAGTTGTAAATTATCTAGCAAAAACTGATTATGAGCAATTAGATACACGACACCAAGAAATTTCATCTTCAATTGAGGATTTAACTTCTTCTAAGAAAGAATTATTACTTCATATCAAAGAAATTGAAGCAGAGATAGAGTTTAGAATTGACTCATCATTTAATTCGATATCTGTTCATTTTGGAGAGATTATTGAGCAATTATTCCCTGGTGGAAAAGGTTCATTAGAGCTAACTGATAAAGATAATTTATTAGAAACTGGAATTGAGATTAACGTCCAACCTAAGGGTAAAAAAGTCAAAAAACTCAGTCTTTTATCTGGTGGTGAAAGATCTTTAGCAGCAATTGCATTCCTTTTTGCAATTTTCAAATCATTTCCAAGTCCTTTCTACATTTTAGACGAGGTTGAAGCAGCTCTTGATGATGCAAATCTTCACAGAATGATAAATCTTCTTAATCATGTCAAAGATGATGCGCAATTTATTATCGTCACTCATCAACAGCAAACTATGCATGCAGGAGATGTTTTATATGGTGTAACAATGGAGCCTGGATCAGGATCTAGGATATTCATCAAAACTAAATCAGAATTTGAAAACTTGATAGCAGGAGAGGCAAATCATGATGAACGAAATTGATATCAAATTAGCTAAAATGGCTGAAGATGTTGCTAAAACAGCATATGCTCCATATTCAAAATTTAGAGTTGGTGCTGCACTAATTACTGAAAGTGGAAATATTTTTACTGGCTGTAATATAGAAAATGCTTCATATCCTGCAACCGTCTGCGCGGAAGATGTCGCTGTATTCAAAGCAATTTCTGAAGGTGAAGTCAAAATTGATACACTTGCAGTTGCTTGTATAGATGCTGATGACCAGCCTATTTTTCCTTGTGGAGTCTCAAGACAAAGAATGTCGGAGTTCGGAACAGAAAATGTGATTGTTGTTCATAAAGGTGAATCTAATAAATATAAATTTGAAGATGTTCTTCCATTTGATAATAAAATTAAATTTAGCGATTAAAGATTTTCAATAAGTTTTGGAATAATATTTAGAGTATCTCCAACTATTCCAAGGTCTGCAATCTGAAAGATAGGAGCTTCTTCATCTTTGTTGATGGCAATAATATATTTTGAATCTTTCATTCCAACTTGATGTTGAGTAGCACCAGAGATTCCACAAGCAATATAAACATCAGGTTTAACAGTTTTACCTGTTTGGCCGACTTGCTGAGAATAAGGCATCCATCCTGCATCTACTATTGCTCTTGTTCCACCAATAGCTGCGTTAAGTTTACCGGCAAGTTCTTCTATATATTTTAGATTTCCTACATCAACCATACCTCTTCCAGCTGAGATGACAATTTTAGAGTCTTCAAGTTGTGGACCGGTTTTTTCTTCTATAAATACATCAAAAACGTTAACTGTTAGATCATTTTTTTCAACTGAACTTGTAGTGTAGTTTTCACTTAATGTCACATCACTAGCTTCAAACGATTTTGGTCTTATAATAAGAATTTTTACATCTGAAGTTACGTTTGTAAAATATTCACTTTCTCCACCATCTATTGAATTAGTAGTCGTTAAGGTAGAACCGTTTATTTCAAAATTAATTACATTAGCTACAGGACTTGAATTTAAATCAACTGATAAAAAGCCTGAGATATCCCGTCCAACATATGTTGAAGATGCCAAAACAAGTTCGATCGAATCTGTTTTTATAGCATCAACAAGCGTGTCAGCTGCTGAAGACAAAGATAATTCATCAGGGCTAAGATGTACATAGATTACTTCAAAAGTGTCGGAACCTATTTTAGGATTATTTTCTGTACCTATGACAACTAGTTTAAAATCTAAATTATTTTCTTGTGCTTTAGTGATGATTTCCAATGTACCTGAGGAGAGGGTTCCGTTGCTGACTTCTCCAATAATTAGTGATTTCATATAGCTTTAATTTCTTTCAATCTTTCAATAATAAGATTAAAACTGTCACCTTCATCAATGTGCTTTTCACCGCTTTTATTGCTAGATATTGATTTAATTTCAACAAATTCTTGATTTTGTTCTGCAGTAAACTCTAAAGAGGATAATTCAACTATCTCGACTTCTTTTGATTTAGCTGCCATAATATCTTTGAAATTTGGATATCTAGGTTCAACACCACTTGCTGTTACTGAAATAACACATTTATTTGGCATTATAACTTTTTCAGAGCCTGCAATTGTTTGCCGAGTTAATTCAGTTTCTTCACTTATATCTATACCTTTAACATAAGAAATACAAGGAAGTCCTAAATATCGTGATACTTGTTGAGGAACTACACCTGAATAACCATCTGAAGATTCAGTTCCAAATATGACAACATCAGCTTGAGCTAGTTTTGCCATACCACTGAGTATATTTGAAGTCATTAAAGAATTAGAATTTTCAAGTGCAGGATCTTCAATTACGAGGGCTTTATCTGCGCCCATTTGAAGTGCCTGCTGGATACCTTTTTGAGTTCCAAGTTTACCCATGCTAATTACTGTTACTTCAGCATCGTATTTCTCTTTAAGCTGAAGTGCAACTTCTATGCCGTACCTATCAGTATCGTCTAAAACTTGCTCATCAGGTCTAACTATTTTTCCATCTGTATAGGTCACAGAGATTGCGGGATCGGGTATTTGTTTCGCACATACAGCAATTTTCATATTTTTATATTCTACTAAATGTTTTTGCTTTAGATAAATGTATTTACTTATTTATTATTGATTGCTTTATAGAAAGAAGTTCCATCATCAAAAATATCTTGGATTTCAAAAAAATCACAAACTGTTGAAGCAATATCTGCAAATGAAGATCTGTCACCAATTACCTTACTTTCGATTTTATTTTTGTATGCCACGATCGGTACGTATTCTCTTGAGTGGTCTGTTTTTCCATCTGTTGGATCTGTTCCATGATCACCAGTTATTAAAAACAAATCATCATCGTTTAGTTCTTCTAGAATCTTTTGAAGTCCAGAATCAATAATTTTAAGTCCTTCATAATATCCTTGTGGGTCTTCCCTGTGACCGTAGACCATATCTAGATCAACTAGGTTAACAAAATAAAAGTCATATTCAGGCTTTTTTAATAAACCAATTAATTTGTTTAAACCATCAGTATCACCCTCGGTATGTACAGAATCAGTTAGAAACTCATCACCAAATAAATCACTTATTTTTCCAACACCAAAATTTTTGTAACCGCTTTCACTGAGATGTTGCAATATAGTATTTCCAGGGGGAGTGATTCCAAAATCTTTTCGATCGTAAGTCCTTACAAATTCATTTTGTTTACCTTTAAACGGTCTTGCAATTACTCTGCCAATGTTGAATTTATCACAAACTTCTCTTGCTATTTCTGAGACATTATATAGTTCCGATATGTTCAGAATACTTTCGTGAGCAGCAATTTGAAATACTGAATCTCCTGAGGTGTAAAGAATTAGAGCACCAGTTTCAAGATGTTCGTTACCAAGGTCGTTTATTATTTCAGTTCCAGATGCATGACAGTTACCTATAAAAGTATGCCCTGATTTACTTTCAACTTCTGAAATTAGTTCTTCAGGGAACCCATCTGGAAAGACTTTAAAAGCTTCATTGGTCACAAGTCCTGCAATTTCCCAGTGGCCTGTTGTTGAATCGTTGCCTAATGATTTTTCTGCAAGTCTTCCTACAACACTTGAAAAATTGATTGAAGGAACTCCAGCTATATCTGTCATTTGTCCAAATCCTAGTTTATCAAATGTAGGAAGTTGTAACGGGCCAACTGATTTGGATACATTTCTAAAAGTGTTTGCATTTTCATCTCCGTATTCTTTTGCATCAGGAGCTGCACCTACACCAAGGGAATCAATAACTAATAAAACACATTTTTTCTTTGTCATGGTTGTTAAACCGTTCCAAAAAGTCGATCTCCCATATCACCGAGACCAGGGACAATGTAGAAATTTTCATTTAATTTTTCATCTATCGATCCTGTTAATAAAGTTATATCAGGGTGTTTATCAGAAATGTATTTTATTCCTTCAGGTGACGAAATAACAGTTAATGCATAAATTTTTCTAGGGTTATATTTTTTAACTGTATCAATAGCATATGACAATGACCCTCCAGTAGCTAGCATCGGTTCAAGGATGAATATATCCTTATCTTTTACCTCTGGTAAGTTTTCATAATAATTTTCAGGTTCTGCAGTTTCTTCATTGCGTTGAACGCCAATGTACCCGAATGTCATATTTGGGATTAAATCTTTAGGCCCATCAATTAAACCAAGACCAGCTCTTAATACAGAAACTGCAACTGTATTAGATGATAATTCTTTACCACTGGTAGGTATTAATGGCGTCTCTATCTCTTTATCGTCAAGTTGTAATTCTTTAGTTGCCTCAATGATTAAAAGATAGGATAACTTTGATGCAGCAAGTCTAAAAGTTTCAAAAGTCGTATTCTTATCTCTTAAAATCGTAAGATAATGTTGAGAAAGTGGATGTTCTAATTCAATAATTTCCATTAAAGATAGAGTAGTTAATTTTTAAAATGATTTCTACCTTTATTATTTTAAAGATATATTATTAAATCTGACTGTTTAAGATGCAGTTAAAGTAATATAGAATTTCGTAATTAATAAGGAAATACATTATGGCAGTAAAAATTAGGCTCGCTCAAAGAGGTAAGAAGAAAACTCGTACCTACAGAGTTGTAGTAGCTGATGCTCGCTCACCTCGTGATGGTAAATTTATTGAAGATTTAGGTTTTTATAATCCACATGACAATCCTTCTACAGTTGAAATCAATGTCGAAAAAGCAGTTTCATGGTTAGACAAAGGTGCACAACCATCAGAACGAGCTAAGAAATTACTTGAAATATCAGGAGCATGGGCTCAATGGAGATCAACTAAAGGTGAAGTAGTTTCAATCCCAAATGCTCCAGAGCCAAAAATTAAAAGTAGCTCAAAAGCAAATAACAAGAAAAATGAAGCTTCGGAACAAGCCGAAACGGAAGCTTCGGATAGCGCAGAGGGAAGTGAAGAAGAATAATGTCTGAATCAGGAAATATAGTTAAAAATGTTGTTGAATATATCGTTACTCAAATCGTTGAAAATGAGGATGAAGTAAAAGTAGAAGTAGCATCTTCAACAGATGACAAAGTTGCAATTGAAGTTAGAACTTCCTCAAACGATATGGGTAGAGTCATAGGTAAAAGAGGCCGTGTAGCACGAGCAATAAGAACAGTTGCGCAAGCTGCTGCTGATGAAGAGGGTCTAGATTCATCAGTCGAATTTATTGACTAAAAAAAACCTTTTTCCTCTAGGAGTACTTGGTAAGCCTCACGCACTTAATGGATACATTTATCTTAATCATGACGTATACTTTAGAAAATTTAACTTATCCGGGTTAGATGTATTTATCAATGATGAAGAATATAAAATAGAAGATTTTAAAACCCATTTGAAAAATCGGTATCTAGTAAAGTTTAAGGATCTTGATTCAATTAATGAAATAGTTAACTTTAGAGATCAAGATGTTCTTATCTCTTTAAGTGAAATAGATAATTTCATTTCTAACAATCTTCCTTGGCCAGGCTTTTTTGTAGGTTCACAAGTTAATACTGAATTTTATGTACAAAATTATTTTTATGCTGAAGAATTAATATATCTAACTTTGAAAAAAGATTCAGAAATTATTATTCCTTATAATAGTGATTTCTTTGAATATAAAGAAAATATTTTAACTCTGATTAATCTTGATTTAGCTCAATAGCCATTTCATTAAATCATTAGTTATTTCGTCATCAAGCAAGTTTTCTGGATGCCATTGTATTCCAATGACTTCCCAATCGGTTGTACCCTCTATACCTTCAATTAAATTATCTTCCGAAATAGCATTAATTTTTAGATTTTCTCCAAGTTCGTTAACTACTTGATGATGAATACTGTTCACAGCAACCAAGTTCTTTTCTGAGACTTTATTTAAAGTAGTATCTTCTAATATGTTGACATTGTGTATGTGTTTTGAAGCAGCTTCATTAATTTGTAGATGCTCTATATCTGTCTCAAAACTTTCACTAATATCCTGATGTAGGGACCCACCTTTGTATACATTCAGCAATTGGTGGCCTCTACAAATAGCCAATGTTTTTATAAAATTATCTTCAGCTAGTTGAAGAAGATTAAGTTCGGTCTGATCTCTTTCATCTGAAACCCTTTCAGTTTTATCATTTAAATCTTGTCCATATCGCTTAGGATTTATATCTCCACCACCGGTAATGATTAAGCGATCAAAGCTTGCATTTGTAAAATCTACAGATAAGTCCTGTGGAGGTACAATTATGGCTTCCGCACCATATTTATTACATAGGGTGACAAATGCCATGTTCAACACTGAACATTCTATTTCACCTGGGGACATCGTTACACTTTGAGTCCCTGTTGAGATTGCTACTAATTTACCCATTTAACATAAAAATAGTCTGTACCTCAACACTTACATTTAACGGTAAGCTTGCTACTCCAACTGCAGATCGAGTAGCTTTTTCATCGTAGATTTCTGATAATTTGTCTGTAAAACCATTTAGGACACCAGCATGATCAGTGAAAGAAGGATCTGAATTTACAAAACCGACAACATTGAGGGGAGTTAGTGAATTCAAATCATAAGCTGTACTTAATGTAGATAAAGTTAGCTCCGCACATAAAGCCGCTGCTTTATAGGCTTCTTCAACGCTAACTTCACTCGGAACTTTTCCTGTAAATTTAATAGATTCGGTTATTGGTATATGACCAGATGTATAAATTAGATTTCCTGCTCTTTTTACCGTTATATAATTACCAACTGCTTGCGGAGGATTTGGTAAATCCATTTTTACTTTTTACTCACAAGCATATTAACAAGGTCAACTATTCTGTTTGAATAACCCCACTCATTGTCGTACCAACATACAACTTTTATATGATTGCCATCTAAAAGCTGTGTTGATGATGCATCATAAATACTTGAGTGTGGATTTTGAAGAATATCAGTAGAAACTAACGGAACAGAAGAGTATTCAAGTATTCCTTTAAGCTCATTCTCCGAAGCTTTTTTAACAGCATTATTGACATCTTCAATTGAAACATTTTTTTCAAGTTCTACAACTAAATCAACCACACTGCCATCTGGAACAGGAACTCTCATGGCCATACCGTCTAATTTACCATTTAATTCAGGAAGAACCATACCAACAGCTTTTGCTGCCCCGGTTGATGTAGGAATGATATTTTGTGTAGCACTTCTTCCTCTTCTAAAATCTTTATGTGTAGTTTCTGCTAACGCTTGATCATTTGTATATGCATGGATAGTTGTCATCAAACCCGATTTTATACCAAAATTATCATTTAACACTTTTGCAATAGGGGCTAAACAATTAGTTGTACACGAAGCATTGGAAATTAATTGAGATTCATCTGTAATATCTTCATCATTTACACCAAGTACAACAGTTGCATCTATAGCGTCTTTTGGTGGTACTGTTAACACGACTTTTTTTGCACCAGCTGTTATGTGCTTTTCGAGTGATTGTCTATCTGCAAAGATTCCAGTTGATTCAATAACAATATCTACGTTTAATTCATTCCACGGCAGCTGGGAAGGATCTGCTACGGAAACTAATTTTATCTCTCTTTCATCTATTTTTAATATGTCACCATCAAGCTTTACTTCATGATTTAATACACCCATAACTGAGTCATGCTTTAAAAGGTATGAAAGGTTTTCATAATTTCCAAGGTCGTTGATAGCAACTACGTTTAGATCAGAATTACTTTCAATAATTATCCTAAGAATAGATCTTCCAATCCTGCCGAAACCATTTATTGCGATGTTATTCATTTGTACTACTTTCTGCGAGTTTGTTTATTGTATCAATTATTCTCGCGCTGTAACCCCATCCGTTATCAAACCACACGAGTAGTTTAATTTTATTTTTGTTTATTTCCATAGTTGCTAATCCATCAATGATGCCTGAATGCGAGTTACCAACAACATCAGATGAGACTATTGGGTCAAATGTAATATCTAGAACTTTGTTATACGGTAGGTATTTGACTGCTTTTGAGATTACTTCATTAACTTCATCTGCGGTAGCTGGTTTGTTAATATCAATAGTTAAATCAACAGTACTTCCATCTGGGACTGGGACCGTCATGGAAGAAGAAGCAACTTTATCCTTCATAAATGGTAAAACAGTTTCAATTACTTCAGAAGATTTTGTAATACTAGGAATAATATTTTCTCCAGCTGCTCTATTTAACCTGAACCCATCTCCAGCTACATCTGCTAAACGGTTTGAGTTTGAGTAGCCATGAACAGTTGTTAAAAATGCCCTTTCTACTTTAAAACTCTCATTCAAAATTTTGAGTAGAGGAGATACAGCATTTGCTGTATTTGAACCCAGTGAAATTTTCTTATCTGAAAAGTCAACCTCTGAATCATTGGCACCAGGAACATATATTTGAATATCACTTCCAGGTTTAGGCGTTGATGCTATTAATACTCGTTTGCACCCTTTTTCTAGGTGTTCATTTACTTCATCAATATCTTGTTGTCTTCCGGTAGATATGATTAATATATCGGTTTGTACATCTTCCCATGAAGCTTCAGATGCATCTTTCCAGTTATTGAAAAGGATTTCTTTACCATTTACTTTAAAACCTGTTTCAGTATTTTCAATTTCTGCATCAAGCTTTCCGTAGATAGTGTCATACTTCAGTAAATAAAGAAGATTTTCTTTGTCTGCAATATCAGAGATCGAAACTATATTTATTAAGTCATTATTGAGAGTTTGTCGAAGAAGGTCTCTACCTATTCGTCCAAAGCCTAAAATCGAAATGTTCATTAATACCTCTTACAATCAAATCATAATCTTAAAGGATTTAGCAAGTAAATTGTGTTAAATTTATTAAATATTTGTTAACTCTAAAGTGTTATTAGGAATGTTAAAAGAAAAAGTCGAAAATTATTTATTTGGAGCTATCCCTACCTCTGATTTGACGTCAGAAGCTTTTGAGATAAAAAAAGTAAATTTTGGAGATAAAATAACATATAGTCCTAAAGTTTTTATACCCCTTACAACATTATGCCAAGATTCATGTGCATACTGCACATTTGTTAAATCACCAAAAGAGGGTGGAACATATCTCAGTTATGAAGAAGTTGAATCAATAGCATCCGTAGGAGAATCTTCAGGATGTTTTGAGGCGTTATTCACATTAGGGGATAAGCCTGAAGTTAAATGGGATTTCGCAAAACAGCAGTTAAATAACTTTGGTTTCACAACTACAAACGAATATTTAACCGAAAATATGAAAAGGATTCACGAAAGATACAATATATTCCCACATGCAAATCCAGGACTTATGACATCGGATGAGATTTCTAACTATAAAAAATATTCTCCATCAGGAGGCTTAATGCTAGAGAGCTATTCACCGAAATTATTAGAAAAGGGGAGAGCACATTACAAAGCAAATACTAAGCAAATCGACCTCAGAATAAAAACGCTCAATAACGCACAGGAAATGAGATACCCCATGACAACAGGTTTACTGATTGGAATTACAGAAACTAAAAACGAATTAATTGAAGATATTGTCCAATTAGTTAATACATGTAAAGAAAATGCCGCAATTCAGGAAATAATACTTCAGAATTTTAGAGCTAAACAAAACACATTGATGAGAAATAATGCGGAGGTAATTAATGATTTGTTTCTAAGAATTATCGCAACTGTAAGGATTTTACTCCCAACACAAATATCACTACAGGTACCTCCGAATCTATCACCAGATATAGAAATGTATCTTACAAGTGGTATAAATGATTTAGGTGGCATATCTCCCAAAACTATTGATTGGGTTAATCCCGACCATCTTTGGCCTAATATTGAGAACCTAGAGAAACTATCTCAAGTAAGTGGCCAAACTTTAATTAAAAGATTACCGGTTTATCCAAATTTCATAAATAATGAATGGTTAAGTCCACCAGTTTTAGAAAAAGTTAGTAATGTTATTGATGAAGATGGGTATCCAAAGCAATGATAGATAAAAATATCTCATATTTAAGAATACGTCCTTGTGATAGTGACAATGAAATATACTTAAACTCAAGAGCAAAAGAAGGTACCTCAACTTTTACATTAAAAAGTGAAATCCCTGTTAATTATGAGAATCTTTTAATTAAAGGATTTCAAACTGTAGCTTCAGATCTTTCAATAAGTTCGTCAGCATGGTTTATTACTGATGAAAATGTTACTTCTAAAATAACCCACAATTCAAAAAGACTTATTTATAGATACAAAGGTAATAAAGAAAATGGACTAGAGATAATCTCTAGAAACAAGCCTTCAACAATATTAATAGAGGACATAAGTGACGTTGCTTTTTTACAATCTATAAACGGCGCTACCTATTTCAATATCTCGATTTATGCGAATTCTGTGGATGACGCTAAAGAAGCTATTGAAAATGGAATCGATGATTTATTTCTACGAGACTGGAGCAAAGACCAGATATTTGAATTACAGGGCAAGACAGAAGAACCAGTTTATGAGAGAACATTATTATCACCGTTATTTGATGTCAATGAGGCCCGATCGAATCTAGAAAAAACAGAGTTTACAAATTATTTACAAACAAGAAATGTACGAGGTTACAAGAGAGAAACCACAAAATGGTATCCGGGTAGAGGAGTACCAATCCCAAAATTAGTAAACTTTTCCTCTGAAAGTTTATCTGATTATAAAACTTCTAATTTTGAAAAGATTTTAGATAATTTCGACAAAACTAAAACATTAAGCGAAAGTGATCTTTTAGAACTCTTTAAAACATCTGGAAAATATGTGAATAGAGTTGCGGAAATTGCAGATGATTTAACAAGAAGTGTTCACGGCAATAAAGTCACTTTTGTGAAAAATCGAAACATTAACTATACAAATCAGTGTTACTACAAGTGTGGATTCTGTGGTTTCTCAAAAGGTCCTCAAAGTTTAGACCTCAAAGAAAAGCCATACACTTTAACTCCTGAGGAAGTTTTACAACGAACTATAGAAGCTCACCAAACTGGAGCATCTGAAGTCTGCTTACAGGGCGGAATTCATCCAAGCTACACCGGGGATTTTTATATTGATTTAGTCAAAAAAATTAAAGATGAGTTACCAGATATGCATATTCACGGTTTTACCCCTCTAGAGATATGGCAAGGTGCAAGTACGGTTAATAAATCTGTCGAAACATATTTAACAGAACTTAAAAAAGCAGGGCTTGGAACCCTTCCTGGAACAGCAGCAGAGATACTTGATGACAGGATTAGAAAGTTCTTATGTGATGATAAGATTACTTCTTCTCAGTGGGGGTATGTAATGGAAGTGGCTCACTCATTGGGAATTAAGTCTACGGCAACAATTATGTTTGGACATATTGATGATTTAGAATCATGGGTTAATCATTTTAAATTAATAAAAAGCATACAAATCAAAACACAAGGATTTACAGAAATTGTCCCACTTCCGTTTGTCCATATGGGGTCTCCAATCTTCCTCCAAGGAAAAAGCATGCCAGGTCCTACTTGGGATGAAACTGTACTTATGCATGCGCTTGCCAGAATCTATTTTTATAACACAGTAGACAATATCCAAGCCAGTTGGGTAAAACTTGGACATGATGGTGCAAAAGTTTTGCTTAGGTCAGGTGTAAATGATTTAGGCGGAACATTAATAAATGAAAATATAAGCAGAGCTTCTGGTGCTAATCACGGACAAGAAACTACTGATTCAGAATTTATAAATCTTATAAAAGATGCTGATAAAATACCTTACTTAAGAAATACACTTTACACTTCATTTAAAAATCTTGAAGATGTGAGTTCTGAAAATGTTATCAAAATATAATATCGTTACTTTATTTCCCAATTTAATTGAAGCATGGTTAGAAACAGGAATCATATCGAAAGCACATGATAATGATTTATTTAACATCTCCACAACTGATTTAAGAGAGTATGGCTTGGGTGATTATCGGCAAGTCGACGATGCTCCATATGGAGGAGGACCAGGTATGGTCTTAATGCCAGAACCGTTAGATAATGCAATATCTTCTGTAACTTCAGATATCAATATTTTTTTAACCCCATCAGGAAAACAACTCGACGAACCGTTAATTGAAGAACTTCATACATTTAAATCAGCGAATATTATTTGTGGACGATATGAAGGTTTTGATCAAAGAATTATTGATATCCACTCTGATTATCAAATTTCTGTAGGTAAAACAGTAGTATCTGGTGGAGAAGTTCCTGCCATGTTTCTTTTAGAAGCGATGATAAGAAAAATACCTGGAGCACTTGGGAATTCAGAATCATTACTAACTGAGTCTTTTACAGATGGGAAACTAGATCATCCTGTATACACAAGGCCAGAGATTTACAAAAATATGGAAGTACCAGAGGTTCTTTTGTCCGGAAATCATAAAAAAATTGAAGAGTGGAAAAAGAATAATTTAAGGGACATATAAAGCAAAATAACTTATATAATCCTCTACTGGAGAAGTTATGAATTTAATTGAAGAAATAGAAAAGTCAAACCTAAAAGAAGAGTTACCTTCCTACAAAGCAGGCGATTCCGTTAAAGTAAATGTAAAAGTTTCAGAAGGAAACCGTGAGAGAATCCAGACTTTCGAAGGTGTAATTATTGCAACCAATGGTGTTGCGATAAACAAAACTATAACAGTTCGTAAACTATCTTTTGGAGTTGGTGTCGAGAGAATATTTCCTGTACATGCTCCTATTGTTGATTCCATTGAAGTAACAAGAAAAGGTAAAGTTCGAAGATCTAAACTCTATTACTTAAGAGACAGAGTCGGTAAATCTGCAAAAATTAAAGAAGATCGTTCATAACTTATTAATATTAGAATATCATAAAAATCTTTAAGAATTTAGTAACACTCGTTGTAGCACTATTACTAGCTACCCTAGTAAGGACATATTTTTTTCAATTATATGTTATTCCATCCGAATCGATGACCCCTACAATTTCTGTTTCTGACAGAGTTATTGTTGTAAAGGATGACATTTTGGATATTGACTATAAAGTTGGAGATGTTGTAGTTTTCTACCATCCAGAAACACATTCAAATAATTCAGAGACAGAAAAGCTTATAGATTCTTTGCAAGTGTGGGATAGCTTATTCAACGGTCAAAATGAAATAGTCTATATTAAAAGAATAATTGGTTTGCCAGGAGATAACATAAGAATTGATAAGGATGGGGATATTTACAGAAATGATAACTTACTTATCTTTAATGGTCTTATAAACGAAACCTACAGTTCAATCTCTAACTATTCAGTGCCGGATAATCAATATTTTCTACTTGGCGACAACAGAAGCAACAGTCAGGACTCAAGAGTTTTTGGATATGTGCCAATTGAAAATTTATTAGGAAAAGCATTTTATATCGTATATCCATTCAACAACTTCTCAAATCTATATGATTGAACATACTATTTGGGAACAAAACCCGAATCAGTATGTAATAGGTGCTGATGAAGTCGGCAGAGGTTGTTTTGCTGGACCTATCGTTGGATGTGCAGTCAAAATTAATCAGAAAGATTCCAAACATCTTTCAGAAGTAAAAGATTCAAAAAAACTTAGTCCCAAAAAAAGAAACGTAATCTTTAACCAGATAAAAGATACAGATATTATGTATGCCATTTCAATATGTGACAACAATCAAATAGATAAATACGGTATACAGAAAGCCAATGAGGTTGTGCTTTCAGAATCTATAAATAAATTAATTAGTGGTTCTGAAAAAATTTATGTTGATCATTTCAATATTGATATAGGTAACGCCGAATCATTAACTAGGGGAGAGGATAAAAGTATCTCTATTGCACTTGCAAGTATTATTGCAAAAGTGAGTAGAGATAATTATATGATTAAAATCTCAGATAAATATCCAGAGTATGATTTTGCTAGTAATAAGGGCTATGGAACTTTGAAACATAGAGATGCGATATTTAAAAATGGATTAACAGAACTCCACAGGAGCTCTTTTAACTTAATGCCCAAATAATTGCAATAACTGCAAGCACTATAGAGAGAGCTATGTTTACATAATCTGTTCTGTTTGCTTTGTAAGGTCTATTTGGATCAAATCCCATACTTACATTCTAAGTTAATTTCTATTAAACTTCGAATATGGTTTTAGAATCGACAAATAAAGAAAATACTCTAGTTCTTACCTTCAATGATCCAAAAACTAAAAACTCTATTTCAGCAAATGACTGGATAGAATTACGTAAGGAAATAATCTCTTTTGATAAGAGCGATCTTAAGTATCTGGTCTTGTCTCATTCAAATGGTAATTTTTCATCTGGAGCTCAACTTGGTGAAAACCTCAATGCTTTAATGGACGATGTATCCGCAGCAGCACAGACTTTGTGGGATTGTAAGAAACCTGTTATTTCTGTTGTAGATGGAATATGTGCTGGAGCAGGTTCGAATATGATACTCCTGTCAGATTTTATAATTGCAACACCGGATACTAGATTCATTGAAGTTTTTGCAAGAAGAGGGTTAGTCGTAGACTTTGCAGGTTCGTGGATGCTTCCAAGAATTATTGGGGTACAAAAAGCTAAGGAATTAATGATGACCACTGAAGAAATTGATGGCCAAACAATGAATGATTTAAATATGCTTTACAAGCTTGTCGACTCTGCACAGTTAGAGAGTGAATTAAATACTCTAATCGAAAAACTAGATAGTTTAAGTTTCATCTCTATTTGTATGAATAAAGAGCAAATCAAAAATGGTTTAAATACCACATTCTCGGAATCATTAGAATTAGAAGGCATTAACCAAAAAAGTAGATTTATTCATTCTGATGCTGCGGAGGGAATGCTTGCTTTTATGGAGAAACGTCAACCGGACTATAAAAATACATTAGATGCATAAAAATTCTGAATAAATATTCATGTTTATGTATATTTATGCAATACTTAACACTTAACTTAAACGGAGGTTTAAAAATTGAAAAATAAGAAAACACTTATTTTAATATTTGCTCTCGCAATGGTGGCTACTGCTTGTTCAGGTACTGCTACTCCCTGCGACGAGGTAGATATTACAACTGGTGATAACGGATTACCAGATCTTGGTGGATGTGAATTTACATTCGCTGTTGAGAACGCATATCTTCCATTCAACTATATTGACGCTGAAACAGGCGAAGCTTTAGGTTGGGATTATGACGTTTTTAATCACATGGGAGAGTTGATGAACTTTACCCCTGTATATGTTCCAACAGCATGGGATGGAATGATCCAAGCAACAGCTGACGGTCAGTTCATGATTGCTGGTGATGGTATAACAATTACATCTGAAAGAGATGAAATTGTTGACTTTTCTGATGGTTACATAAACTTAGCTCAAAAGGTACTTGTTGCAGTTGATAATTCAATGGTAATGAGCATTGATGACCTTAAAGGAGGAGACTATACAGTTGCTGTACAAAAAGGTACAACAAACTACGAGTTTGCAGTTGGAGCTTTAGGTGAAGATAAAGTCAAAGCTTTTGATACTTTTGATTTCGCTATAGCTGCTGTTATCTCAGGAGACGCTGATGCATCAATTATTGATGAAACAGCAGGTCTTGGATACATGGGCGCAAACAAAGATAAAGTGAAACTAGTTGGTGGAGATCTTACTTCAGAACAACTTGGATTTGCATTTCCTAATGGAAGCCCTCTTGTTGACGTAGTCAATCAAGGATTAGCTGCTATGAAAGACAGTGGAAAACTTGCAGAGATTAATGCTAAATTCTTCTCTCCTGATTTTTCAGTAACTTATGATGATATTGCAGAATGTGATGAAAACATTCCAGCTGAATATCTTCCTGAGGACTGTGAAGTATAACTTTTAAATTTATAAAAATTTAAATTGTAATAGGCACGGAAATCCGTGCCTATTGCTTTAATATGGTAAAGAATGAAACTTAAAAACCTTTTCAAACCTGAAAACTGGTGGATGATAATCTTATCTTTCATTATCGCTTGGATGTTTTATATAATTGTTGTCAATCCTGAATATAACAAAGCATTTTATTTCATACTTCCTGGTTTAAAACTTACCTTTTTATCTACACTTGCATCTTTCGTTATTGCATTATTTCTTGGTCTAGTTTCTGGAATAGGTCGTATTTCCAAAAATAAAGTTGCAAGTACCTTATCTAGAACCTACATCGAATTTATCAGGGGTGTTCCAGTTCTCATTCTTATATTTACTGTAGCTTTTGTACTTGTTGCGAACACTGCTGAATTTTTCAATATCAACAATGGCAATGTCCCAATGTTGGTTCGTGCAATCATTGCTTTATCTGTTTTTTATGGTGCTTATATCGCTGAAGTTTTCAGGGCAGGTATTGAATCAGTTCCTCAAGGACAACGTGAAGGGGGAGCATCCCTTGGATTAACTGATAGACAAGTAATGAGATTTATTGTTCTTCCTCAAGCCTTCAGAAATATGCTTCCAGCTCTAGGCAATGATTTTATTTCAATGATGAAAGATTCCTCATTATTGTCTGTGTTAGCTGTGGAGGATCTTACTTATAGAGGTCGATTATATTCTGGTAGTACGTTTAGATTTGCAGAAACCTATTTGGTACTAACAGTATTGTACCTATGTATTACATTGTTCCTCTCAGCCTTTCAGAGACAGTTAGAGAAAAGACTTGAAACTAACCAATAAACAAGATCAGAACTTATTGCTAAGCGAATACTTAGTTACGATAAAAGATTTAAAAAATTACTCTGATCACACTGTTCTTGCGTATAAAACAGATATTAAACAGTTTTATAATTTTGTTAATATTTCAAACTCTTTAGATCTAGAGAAATATATTCAAAATCTAGCAATGGAGAATTATTCAAAGAGAACGTTAAATAGAAAGATTGCCTCACTCACATCTTTTTTGAACTGGTGTAATAAGTCTAAAAAAATGGATATTCCTGATAACTCTAATTTCAAAGCATTAAAAACTGAGAAAAAACTTCCTAATGTTATGACCAGCAATTATATAAATTCTCTAATGAACGATATACCCGTAACCACAGTAAAAGAAATTAGAGATCGCTCTATAGTTGAACTTTTATACTCATCAGGATTGAGAGTTTCTGAATTAACTAATCTTCAGCTACCGGATATAAAAAACAATATGTCGGTACGGGTACTTGGAAAGGGTAGTAAAACACGAATACTCCCTATGACTAAACAAGCATATAAATATTATTTACTCTGGTCCGAAAATAGACATAAATTAGTTACCCCATCATCGGATAATTTTCTTTATTTAGGAGTTAAAGGTAGCCAGATAACCGATAGAGAAGTAAGAAGGATAGTTAAATTACGCTTAGGAACATTTCCACACAGTATTAGACATACGTTTGCAACACATTTACTGGATGGAGGAGCGGATCTTAGAGTTGTACAAGAACTCTTGGGCCATACAGATCCAAGTACTACTCAGATTTATACACATGTTTCAAAAAAACAACTTAAGGAAAAATTTAAAAGAACTCATCCTAGAGGTTGATTAATAACCATTCATGGTTATCATTTAAAAAGAAATAGACACCATATCTTTAAAGCTTCCTTGGTGAGCGAAAGCTTGGAAGCCGCGAAAGTAATAGATGTGGGATGAAACAACCAAAGGAGAATAATGAGTACGAACATGAAAGAACTCTTAGAAGCAGGAGTTCACTTCGGCCATCAAACACAAAGATGGAACCCTAAAATGGATAAATTTATTTACGGAGACAAAAGCGGAATTCACATTTTAGATTTACGCATTACTTACGATGCAATTGCAGAAGCAGAAGCATTCGTTCAAAAAATTGTAGCAAATAGCGGGAAAGTACTTTTTGTAGGTACAAAACCTCAAGCTCAAAATGTTATTCAGGAGCAAGCAGAAGCTGCTGGTATGCCTTATGTAAACCATAGATGGTTAGGTGGAATGCTTACAAACTTTAAAACTATTATAAAAAGAGTTATCTATCTAAAAGAACTTATCTCTCTTGAAGATTCTGGTGAGATTAATGCCTACCCTAAGCCAGAAAGGCTAAGAATTAGAAGAGAGATTGCAAAGTTAACCCGATCAATCGGTGGAATTGTTAACTTAAACAAACTTCCTGATGCAATATTTATTGTTGATCTTATGAATGAATCAACTGCTTTGACTGAAGCTAATAAACTAAATATTCCTGTTATCGGTATTGCAGATTCAAATGTGGACCCAACTGGTGTAGATATTGTCATTCCTGGAAATGATGATGCTATAAGATCCATAGAAGTAGTTACTGCAGCGATTGCTGGAGCTTGCGCTAAAGGTGCAGGGCTTCAAACTGAAAAAGCAGAAAAGGGAGATGATTAATGAGTATTTCAGCTTCTGATGTTAAAAAACTTAGAGATATGACTGGTGCAGGAATGATGGATGCTAAAAAAGCTTTAACTGAATCCGAAGGCGATTTCGACGCAGCGGTCAAATACTTAAGAGAGAAAGGATTAGCTGACTCGAAAAAAAGAGCAGATAAAGAAGCTAATCAAGGAACCATAGGTGATTATATTCATTACCAACAAGATCGAGCAGTATCTGGTGTATTGGTTGAACTTGCTTGCGAAACAGACTTTGTAGCTAAATCTGAGGAATTTAAAGATGCAGCAAAGCAAATAGCCATGCATATCGCAGCTATGAAACCAACTTACTTAAACATTGAAGACATCTCAGAAGAGAAACTTCAAGAGGAAAAAGATATCATTTCAAAACAATCAGAAAATGAGGGTAAACCTGCTGAAGTTATTGAAAAGATAATCGAAGGTCGTATCGTCTCTTTTTACAAAGACAATGTTCTTAACGAACAAATTTTTTGCAATCCTGAGATATATGAAGGAAAAGTTAGCACTATGATAGAAGAAATGTCAGGAAAACTAGGAGAAAAAATTTATATTAAACAGTTTTCTAGGGTGGAAGTAGGTTCCTAAATGACCAAGAGAGTACTTTTAAAACTCTCTGGAGAATCATTTGCTGATTCAGATACCAATTTTGGTATCTCACCTTCAATTTTAACAAATATTGCTAATCAGATTTCTAAAGCTAATGCTGAAGGAATTGAGATTGCAGTAGTTGTAGGTGGAGGAAACTTTTTTAGAGGTGTTCAAGAGTCTGCAAAAGGCATGGCTCAAGCAAATGCTGACTACATGGGTATGTTAGCAACTGTAATCAATGCTGTAGCTTTAAAGGATGCCCTTGATAGAAATGGAACTCAGACTCGTGTTCAATCCGCAATAACGATGACCGCTGTTGCTGAACCATACATACGATTACGTGCTATTCGTCATCTTGAAAAAGGACGTATTGTTATATTTGCAGCAGGTACAGGTAACCCTTATTTTACAACTGACACTGCAGCTTCTTTAAGAGCAAATGAGATAGAAGCAGATATAGTACTTAAATCAACAAGAGTAGAAGGCGTGTATTCATCTGACCCAGAAGTAGACAAATCTGCAGAACTTTTCGCTAACATTTCATATACTGATGTTGTTGAAAAGAAGTTAGGAGTAATGGACTTAACAGCTATAACGTTATGTGAAGTAAATGTAATGCCAATAAGAGTATTTGATGGAACTAAGGACAACAACATTTATGATGTTTTAACTGGGAAAGATTTAGGAACACTGATCAATTAATTATGAGCCAAGAAATAATTACAAACGTAGAGAACAATATGAAAACTTCAGTAAGTCATCTTGTTGAGGAATTTACAAAAATAAGAACAGGGAGAGCTAACCCGTCTTTAGTTTCAAATATACAAGTAGATTACTATGGCACAAAAACACCGCTTCAGCAACTCGCGTCAATAAGCGTACCTGACCCAAAATTACTTTTAATTCAACCCTTTGATAAGGGATCATTTGAAGATATAGAAAAAGCAATTCAAAATGCAGACATAGGTCTTAACCCCGCAACAGATGGGGACGTAATTAGGATTCCTATACCATCATTATCTGAAGAAAGAAGACAAGAGCTCAGCAAAGTAGCTTCTAAATTTACAGAAGATTCAAAAATCTCTATAAGATCACATAGAAGAAACGGCATTGATGATCTAGAAAAAACCAAAGATGATATTTCTGCAGATGAAGTAAAACGATTTGAATCCCAAATTCAAGAACTAACTGACAAGTATGTAAAAAAAGTTGATGAACTTCTTTCAGTTAAACAAAATGAACTTCTCGAAGTTTAGATTTAATTTTTCATCCGATGGCGATGGGACTTTTTGGCCTGGAGTAATTGAACTTCCAGTTGACGAAACTTCTGAACCTGAAAAACAACAAGGAGATAATTTTTTCACCTCTAATCCCAGAGTGTTTACCGCTGCTGGACTCTTAGTTCTCATATCAGTATTTTTCACAAATAAAAACTCTGCTTTTTTACTTCTTGTGTTTGCAGTATTTATTGCTTCGAAAGAGTGGTTTGATATGTTTGACTACGGTATTGTTATACCATATCCCTTCTTGCTATATTCTGCACTTACGCCGATGTTCATTGTGTATTATTACGATTTATCACTTATTTATGTCTCATTTTTCATGTTGCCAATTGGTCTTATAATTTATACAGGTTCGTTCATCTCTTATGGTATATATGAAAAATTTGGAAGCCTTTTTATTTTCCATATTTGGTTTAGCTTAGGTATCACATCGGTCGTATTTGTATTAAAAAATTATTCACTATTGTTTACATACCTAGCAATCATTTCTATATCTTTGTCCGATACTCTTGCATATGAAGCTGGTAGGCGATACGGAAAGAGAAAATTGATTGAACACATTTCTCCTAATAAAACTGTAGAGGGATTAATAGCAGGCCTTACTATTGGGACTATTGCAATGTTCTTAAATCTCTATTTTAATTCAGATACTGGAATCCTAATATCACTTGTTCTATCTTTTATTTTTGTTTGCTTTGGTGTACTTGGTGATTTATTCGTATCTAAAATTAAACGTACCTTAAGTGTTAAAGATTCCAGTTCACTTCTTCCAGGTCACGGAGGTTTGTTAGACAGAGTTGATTCTTATTTATTGTCATTTCCAGTCTTGTTATTGTTTTCTCTGTTTTCTTATTTAAACCCGTAAGTGAGATAATAAAAGTATGAATGGTTTTTTAACAATTGTATTTCTTACTGTATTTGTCGTTTTACATGAATTTGGTCACTATATATCTGCGAGAAGATCCAAAATTGCAGTATCCGAGTTTTTTGTAGGTTTTGGTCCTAAAATATTTTCATTTAAAAGAAACAATACAGAGTATGGACTTAAAGCTATTCCCTTGGGTGGATATGTAAAAATCCCAGGAATGGATGAAGCAGAAGATACAACTGGGTATGAAGAATCAGAGGTTTTTCATAATGCAAAATGGACTACCAAATTTTATATAGCTATATCTGGCATACTCGTTAATTTTTTAACAGCTTGGTTAATACTATTTGTAATACTTTCAACTAATGGTGTTAATACTCCAACACTTGAAATTGCGAGTGTAGGGGAGTCTGTTCAAGGAAACAACAGATCGCCATCTATGAATGCTGGGTTAATGCCAGGTGATGAAATAGTTAAATTTGCCAATACAGAAGTTGAAACCTGGAATGAATTAGTTTCTATTATTGAAAATAATCCTGACACAAGGGTTGGTATTTCGTATATTAGAAATAATCAATTAATCCAATCCGATACTGTTTTGGAGTCAAGAACCTTAAATGGTGATAATGTTGGCTATCTCGGTGTTACTCCAAAAATTGTAAATGAAAAATTAGGCATAATATCTTCTGTCAAGAGCACCACCATACTAGAAGCACAAATGACAGTTGCAGCAGTTGATGGCATAATTACTTTATTTAGTCCTGATAATATTAGAACTCTTTTAGGAACGTACACAGGACAAGAAGTCCCCGATGAGGTAAGACCACTTAGCCCAATTGGCTTAGCACAAGCTGGTAATCAGATTGCAGCGGACAGCTATGTTAACTTGTTTAGCCTGCTTGCCTTTGTAAATATTTTCCTTGCTGTCTTCAATGCTCTTCCCTTTATCCCACTTGATGGAGGAAGGGTAGTGCTTGCTTTGATAGAGGGCGTTACTGGAAGAAAAATATCGGATAAAAAACTATATCCAATCGCAGCCGTGGTCGTCGGAGTCTTTATATTTCTAGGAATAACAGCATTCTATTTAGATATAACACAACCAATTAGATTATGACAAACACGAGACGTACAACCAAACAGTTAATGGTCGGAAAGGTTGGGGTAGGTTCCGAGTATCCAGTTTCAGTACAATCTATGACAACCACCAAGACAAGGGACACAGATGGTACTCTAGAGCAAATATATGCACTTGCCTCGAATGGTGCTGATATAGTTCGAGTGACATGTAATGAGATAGAAGCTGCTGAATCACTTGTTAAAATTTGCACTCGTAGTCCAGTACCTATCATTGCTGATATACATTTTCAATATAAGCTAGCGCTTGCTGCAATTGAAGCTGGAGTACAAGGCCTTCGACTTAATCCCGGTAATATACGTAACGAAGATCAAATCAAACAAGTAGCAAAAGAATGCTTGAATGTTGGCATTCCAATAAGAATTGGAGTTAATGCTGGATCATTAGATAAGGACCTATTAGAAAAATATGGTGAGGCCACGCCTGAAGCATTAGTAGAATCTGCCCTTAATGAAGTAAGGTACCTAGAGGAAGTTGATTTCTACGATATAAAAATCTCTGTCAAACACTCCAATGTTCCTTTGATGATTGATTCTTATCGGTTACTGGCTGAAAAAGTTGAATACCCCCTCCACATTGGAGTTACCGAAGCAGGGCCACTACCAGGTGGTTTAATCAAATCAACTGCAGGAATTTCTACATTACTTTCTGAGGGAATTGGAGACACAATAAGAATGTCTTTAACTACAGATCCAATTGAGGAAGCTAAACATGGAAGACAACTTTTAGAATATTTAGGATTAAGAGAACGAAAATCGCTAGATTTAATCGCATGCCCAAGTTGTGGTAGAGCTGAAGTTGACGTTATAGCTGTTGCTTCAGAAGCTCAAGAAGCCCTAGAGAAAGAGGGATTACCGATACAGGTGGCTGTTATGGGATGTGTTGTAAATGGGCCTGGTGAAGCACGTTCTGCAGATATAGGTATTGCCGCAGGCAAGAAAAGGGGACATCTTTTTATCAAAGGTGAAGTTGTAAAAGTTGTAGACGAAAAAGACATGGTTTCTGCGCTTGTTGAAGAAGGAAAGCTTCTAGCGAAAGAAGGTATAGAGGCAAGATTAGCTGCAGCAGACAAAGATGCTGCTTTAATAGCTCAAAAAGATGCAGAGGAATTAATGGGTATCCAAGGGGACATTAATAATTTTGAAGAGAGAACGAAGTCCGTTGTCGAGATTACCTCAAAACAAGATAAAGAGAAATAAAACATTTAAGATATAACCATGGTAAAAAAGCTTACTCCAATGTCAGAAGATTTTAATCAATGGTATACCGACATTATTCAAGAAGCACAATTAGCTGATTATTCACCGGTTAAAGGAACTATGGTAATTAGGCCTTATGGATATGCTCTCTGGGAACACATACAATCCTATCTTGATCAAAGGTTTAAAGACACAGGTCATCAAAACGCATATTTTCCTCTTTTCATACCTAAATCATTTATTCAAAAAGAGGCCGAACATGTGGAAGGGTTTTCACCTGAGTTAGCAACAGTTACTCATGCTGGTGGAAAAGAACTTGAAGAGCCTTTAATTGTAAGACCTACATCAGAAACAATAATTAATCATATGTTCTCTAAATGGATAAAGAGCCATAGAGATCTACCAATGTTAATTAACCAGTGGGCAAATGTAGTTAGATGGGAAATGAGAACCCGTTTATTTTTGAGAACTTCAGAGTTTTTATGGCAAGAAGGACATACTGCTCACCAAACAAAAGAGGAAGCTACAAAAGAAGCGTTACAAATGTTGGATATTTATGAAGAATTTACACAAAACATAGCAGCTGTAAAAGTGATTAAGGGCACCAAATCTGAAATAGAGAAATTCGCAGGTGCAAAAGTTACATACTCTATTGAGGCTATGATGTTAGACAAGAAAGCTTTACAGGCTGGAACTTCTCATGAGTTAGGACAAAACTTTTCTAAAGCTTTCGAGATTCAATTTTCTGATGAAAATAATGAGTTACAACATCCCTATCAGACAAGCTGGGGTGTAAGTACACGCTTAATTGGTATGATAATTATGGCTCACGGTGATGATAAAGGCCTTAAACTACCTCCAGCTTTAGCACCAATCCAAGTAGTAGTGATACCTATAATTCCAAAAAACAGCAATCCTGATGAAATCCTTAAAGCATCAACTGAGATTAAAGATTCTCTTCAGGGAGTTAGGGTAGAGTTGGATGATAGGTCAGAATTTTCTCCAGGTTTTAAATTTAACGAATGGGAACTAAAAGGTGTTCCTGTACGAATTGAAATAGGACCTAAAGACATTGAGAAAGGTTCTGTAGTTGTTGCAAGACGAGATGTTGATGATTCTAAATCTGAAGTCTTAATCGAGAATTTAGCCACAGAAATACCAGAGTTACTGGATACAGTACAAAATGATATGTTGAATTCAAGTGAACTTTTTCTTTCAGAAAACACTCACCATGTAGATGACATGGACAGCTTAATACAGCAACTTACAGAAAATGATGGATTTGTATCATGTTATTGGGTTGAAGATAAAGAAGATGAGTTAAAGATAAAAGAACTTACTAAGGCAACAATACGATGTTACCCAATTGAAAATACTGATGAAAAACAGTCTGTTAATAAAGCTGATCAACCAGGAAAATTTGTAATTTTCTCTAAATCATATTAAAAACTTCTTTCTCTTTATTCTGTAATTTGTTAAAATAGCATTAGACAATTTAGCTACATTTGGTGGGTGTCACGGCCCACTTTTTTTATGAACGGAGGAAAGATGGAGTACACTGAAGTCGACATCAAAGATTCCGTAATGGCATTTCTTAATGAAGAAAACCTCGAGTTGTACGATATAAATATTGTTAATTTTCCATCAATAGATAAAGTTGAGATATTCATTTTTTCTGAAGATGATATGAACTACTCCATTATTGAAAGGTTGAACTATCAATTACAACGTCATTTAGAAGAATTTAACTTATTTAAAGGTGATTATGAATTAGTTATATCTACACCTGGAATAGAAAGATCATTAAAAACTGAAAGACATTTTGAGTTAGCAATAGGTGAAGCAATTAAACTTAAACTTTATTCTCCAATAAAAGATATATATACGTATGAGGGAGAGCTAATCGAATCAAACTCAGAAATCATAACTCTTCAGTTAGAAAATGAGCAATTATCAATAGATTTAGAAAATATTAAAAAAGCAAGAGTAAATTACAACAAATTTAAACAGAAAGTTAAATAACAGAGGTAGATTATGAAATTAGGTGGAGATATAAAACAAGCTATTGAATCATTAGCGCTAGATAAAGGCGTTACTGTTGACAGCATGTATGAAGCTTTGGTTTCAGCTTTTAGGTCCGCATATATGCGTATAGATGGAGCTGCAGAAGAAGCCAGAGTAACTTTAGACCCTGATAGTGGTGAAGTTACCGTATACGCACAAGAGCTTGATAACGACGGAAACGTTCTTAAAGAGTGGGAAGCTGACATTAATGATTCCGATTTTGGTCGAATTGCAGCACAATCATTTAAACAAATGATGACAACAAAAGTTAGAGATGCAAAAAGGGCGACTGTACTTGATGCATACATAGGTAGAGAGGGTGAACTAATAACAGGGATAGTGACACAGTTTGATTCACGTTTCAATCAGACAATCATTGACCTTCAAGATGCCGAAGCTGTAATACCTTCTAGCGAAAGAATACCATTCGAAAGGTTAGAAAGAGGTAACCGCATCAAGGCACTTATTACAGAAGTAAGAGAAGACGCCAAAGGCATACCAATTATCATTAGTAGAAATCGACCAGAGTTTATTCAAAAAATGTTGGAGTTAGAGGTACCTGAATTAAATGACGGAACAGTTGAACTCCTTGCAATTGCTCGAGAAGCTGGAAGTAGGACAAAAATAGCAGTATTTTCAAATGATCCTAATGTTGACCCCAAAGGAGCATGTGTAGGTTCACGTGGATCAAGAGTAAGACAAATTGTAAACGAACTTAAAGGTGAAAAACTAGATGTTGTTGAGTGGAGAGAAGATAAAGTCAGATTTATCATTGAAGCTTTAGGACCAGCAGACATAGAGATGGTTGATATTGATGAACACACAAAAAGTGCAAAGGTTACCGTAAAGGACAATCAGCTATCACTTGCAATAGGTAAAGAGGGACAAAATGCTCGTTTAGCTGCCAAGTTGACAGGTTACAAGATTGACATACAAGGTCTTGGAGATTCACCAGTTGTAGAAGAGGTACAGGAAGAACCAACCCAAGAGGAAGAGTAATGGCTAAAAAGCGTATTCATCAAATTGCTAAAGAGCTCGATGTCGCATCAGCTGACATTGTGTTCCTAGCTAATGAATTAGGTATTAAAGTCAAAACAGCTTCATCTGGTTTAACACCAGAAGAAGAGGAATTAGTTCTATTAGCTTTCAATGAAAAAAATTCAACTCAAGAAGATGCTCAGCCTGACGTAGTAGAGACTAAACAGGTAGTTGAAGAAGAAGATTCTAAAACAGAAAAAATAGAGGAATCAGAAGATAAAGCTGTTAAACCAAGTACTGAAAACAATATAGATATCCAAATAGTAGAGGTTCCATCAGGCTCAACTCCGGAAGAACTCTCTTCAATAATTAATATTGAAGCTACCCAGATTGTTGGAGACCTCATGTCTTTAGGAATTATGCAATCAATGACTTCCGAATTAAAAGACAGCGAAGTAGAGTCTTTGCTAGAAAAATATGACTTAATGGCCGAGATGGTTGAAAAAGTCGAAATTAAACGTTCAGAGATATTAGATATTGAAGAATTTGCCGACGAAGAAGAAAACTTAACTGTTCGAGCACCCATTATTACAGTTATGGGCCATGTTGATCATGGAAAAACAAGTTTGTTAGATTATATAAGAAATGAAAAAGTTGCTGATGGTGAAGCTGGTGGGATAACCCAACATGTTGGTGCATATAAAGTCGAATCAGGTGATCTTGGAATAACATTCATTGACACACCTGGTCACGAAGCTTTTACTCAAATGAGAGCCAGAGGAGCTAATGTAACCGACATAGTTGTTCTTGTTGTTGCTGCAGATGACGGTATCATGCCACAAACAATTGAGGCGATTAATCATTCTAAAGCCGCTGGTGTACCAATAGTTGTAGCAGTTAATAAATGTGACCTACCCGACGCAAATCCTTCGTTAGTAAAAGCTGATTTAACAAAGTATGAGATTATTGCAGAAGATCTTGGTGGGGATACACCTGTAGTAGAAGTTTCTGCCTTAAAGGGTGATGGAGTTGATGATTTATTAGAAACATTATCTTTAGTAGCAGAAATCGAAGAATTAAAGGCTAATCCTAATACGAACGCCTCTGGTTATATCATTGAATCACGAATGGAAGTTGGCAGAGGTAATGTTGCAACAGTTGTAGTAACAAGAGGAACATTAAAACAAGGTGATTTTCTTTATGCTGGAGGAGCATTTTGTAGAGTTAAATCAATGTTCGACCATACAAATAAAACTCTAAAAAATGTAATTCCTGGATCTCCTGTAGACATTATCGGCTGGGATGAGTCACCAAATTCAGGTGATCAGTTTGTTGCAGTTAAAAATCAAAAAGAAGCAAAAGCAAAAGCTGAAGAAAATAAAACATTGTTAAAAGATTTTGACAGCTCAGCTTATACAGTTCAATCACGAGTGTCAGAAATGATGCAACTACTCCAAGAAGGGGAGTTAAATACAATAAACATTATCTTAAAAGCTGATACAAACGGTTCAGTTGAGGCAATTAAAGATGGATTATTAAAACTATCTTCAGACGAAGTGCAAATACAAATTGTTCACTCTGCAGTTGGCGGTATCGTCCTTTCAGACGTAGATCTTGCAGGCGCAACCAGTTCGTTAATACTTGGCTTTAATGTTAGGCCGGATAGCCAGGCTAGAAATATGGCTCAAAGCAAGGGTATAGATGTTAGAACATATCAGATTATTTATGAATTATTAGACGATATCACTGAAGCATTACAAGGTGAGATGACTATTAAGACAGAGGAAGCCGTGATTGGTATGGTAGATGTCAGAACAACTTTTAGAGCCCCAAAAGTCGGTGTTGTGGCAGGTTCTATTGTTACCGAGGGACGAGTCGAGTTAAATAGCAAAGCAAGGTTGTTACGAGATGGTGTTGTGATATATGAAGGAACAGTAACGTCATTAAGAAGATTTAAAGACAATGTTGAATCCGTGTTAGAAGGTCTTGAGTGCGGTATTGGATTAACAGACTATAAAGACATTAAAGAAGGCGATGTAATTGAAATCCTTGGTGAAGTTGAAATAAAATAATAATGATGAAAAAACAAACTAGAGGTGGAAGAATTAACAGGATTAATCCACAGATTCATCAAATTATATCTCAGGAACTATTACGAAGCTCAGATCCTAATTTAAATAAAGCAACCGTTACACATGTTTCCACATCGCCTGATTTAAAAAGATGTACAATTTATGTTTCTTCTTTAGAGAATGCAAAAGGAACCTTATCAAAAGCATTAGATAAAAATAGAGGAAAGATACAAAAAGAATTAGGCAGCCAATTAACTACAAAATTTATACCAAAAATACAATTTGAAATTGATTTTACTTTTGAAAATGCAGATAAATTAAATGAATTAATATACAAAGCTAATGAAAAATAATTTTAAAGAAACCTTTAATGGAACACCTATTCTTATTACTGGACATATTAATCCTGATGGGGATGCAGTTGGTTCCGCACTTGCGTTGAAACTTCTTTTAGATTCTTTAAATATTGAATCAACAGTAGCCTTTGATGTAACTGGAGAACTTCCAAGTAATTTAAACCATTTACCTTTTAATCTGATATCAACACCAGATAAAGATGTGTATAAAACAACGTATGTATTTGACTGCGGTAGCTCCTCAAGATTGGGCAAATTAGAGTCACTAGTTCTCAACTCAGAAAAAATTGTTGTTGTAGATCATCATATTGATCCTACATTTGGAGATCTTCAGATAATTGATCCAAAAGCTGCAAGCACCACACAAGTCCTATATAGAATTCTTATAGAAGAAGATCTCTCTATTACGCAGGAAATTGCAGATTGCCTTATGACTGGTCTGATTACAGACACAGGTAGATTCCAGTATTCAAACACAAATTCTGAAGTATTTTCTATTGCAGCAGATTTAATGAGTAAAGGGTCAAATTTAAGTTCTATCAGTGAGAATATTTATGGCTCTATAGAATTAGATGCACTAAAACTACAAAGTAAGGTAATTGAACGAATCGAACTGGACAGAGAATTACGATTCCTACATTCTGTTGTGTATCAAGAGGATTATTCAGAATTTAAAACCACACCTGCAGAAACTGATTTTCTAATTGATGTTGTCCGACTTGCTAAAGAATCAGATATTGCGCTTCTGTTAAAAGAACAAACCGATGGTTCGTTTAAAGGAAGTTTAAGATCTAGAACAGATTTTAATGTGCAACAATTAGCTTCATTCTTTGATGGAGGCGGACATAAAGCTGCAAGTGGTTTTTCCTCTGATTTAAGTATCGATGAAATCATTCTAAATATTAAAAATGAAATCAGAAAACAGATCTAATTTTTATCTAATAAATAAACCTAAGACTTGGACCTCTCAAGATTTATGTTCAAAATTTAAATATTTATATAAATTTAATAAAGTTGGTCATGCTGGTACGTTAGATCCAAATGCTGAGGGGTTGATGCTTATAGCCACTGATAAATATACGAAACTATTCAACTACACCAATGAAACAGATAAAACATATAAAGTCAGAGCACTTTTTGGTCACTCCTCTGATTCTATTGATACCGACACTGAAGTTATTAAGAATGAAGAAACTGATTTAGCTAACTCACATGATGAAATTCAAGTTTTATTAAAAAGTTTTCTGGGACTATCAATGCAAAAGCCACCACTATATTCAGCAGTTAAAGTTGATGGCAAGCGTTTGTATAAATACGCAAGGCAGGGAAAAAAAGTAGAAGTCCCTGAAAGAGAGATTAATATTTCAGATTTCTCTCTACTTAATATCGATGAGGCAGTAGCTGAATTTATCATTACAGTTAGCAAAGGTACTTATATCAGATCTTTAATTTTAGATCTCGCTGTAAAACTTGATACGACTGCTGTAGTAACAGAAATTTTACGAACACACATTGGAAAACTTAGTGTAGAAGATAATAAATTCATCAAAGATGTAAATGAACTTAAGAAAGAAGAGCAACCAGATCCTATACATTGGAGTAAAATCTTAGATTTTCCTATAGTTAAAATAGATAAAGAAATGAGTCAAAAAATATTGCATGGTGAACTTTTAAACAGTGCAGTATTTGATGGTAGTGAAATGACAATAATGGAATACAGTAATCAAATTGCTGCACTTTATAAACCATTCAATGATAATTTTTACAAACCAGAGAAAGTTCTTTTATGAATGTCTACAAAGATTTTAAACCAGGGGACAGTGTTGACTCACATTCTCTAGTGACTTCAATAGGAGCCTTTGATGGTGTACATCTTGGACACAAGGCATTATTTGAAGAGGCTTTTAAAGTTTCAGCTGGTGAATTTCAAATTGTTACTTTCAATCAAATACCAAAAGTTTTTTTTAATTCCTCATTAGATCCACTTTTAGATCAAGAAGAGAGAACTAAAATGTTTGAACAGTTAAATCCTAAGAATATTGTTTTTTTAGATTTTAAATCAGTTAACACTATGGACGCTTCAGATTTTTGTGATTTTCTAAAAAATAATCTCAATACAGAAAAATTAGTCATAGGAAAAGATTTTAAATTTGGAAATCAAAGAGTTGGAGATGTTAACACTTTAATTGGTTATTTTGGTGTAGATAATGTCATACTTCTTGATGATTTTTTAATTGATGCTGAAAAGGTCTCAACAACTAAAATCCGCTTATCTTATGCACAGGGTGACATTAAACAAGCTGAAAAACTTTTAGGTCGTAAGATTTCTTATAAAGGCATTGTTTCAAAAGGAAAACAACTAGGTACTTCAATAGGTGTCCCTACTGCTAATATCGCCATAAAAGAAAATGTGCAGATGCCTAGATTCGGTGTTTATGCTGTAAATGTTTATTTTGACAATAAGACTTATCTTGGTTGTCTAAATATTGGAAATAATCCCACTATTGATGACAATATCGCGATAAAAACAGAAATTCATATTTTGGATTTCAATGATAATATTTACGATCAAGAGCTCTCCTTTGAGTTGATTGACTTTATAAGGGATGAACACAAATTTGAATCATTGGACGCCTTAAAAGCCCAAATATATGAAGATATTGAAAAAATAAAGAATAACTTTTAATTACAACATTAGATTAAGTGGGTACTATTATTATCTCGAATGAATACTAAAGAAAATATAATTAAAGAATACGGAAAATCTGATACTGATACAGGATCAACTGAAGTACAGATTGCTTTATTAAGTGAAAGAATTAGTCACTTAACTGATCATTTGAAGGAACACAAAAAAGATCACCATACAAGAAGAGGATTGCTTATGCTTGTTGGTAAAAGAAAAAGGCTTCTTCAATATCTTCAAAATCAAGATGTCACAAGATACCGATCTTTAATTGAAAAACTAGGTATTAGAAGATAAATAAATAAATAAAACATAAGACGATGAGTTGTTAATTGGGAGCTTTTAAAGAAGGCTGACAATTAATAACCTCCGTCTAGAAAAGAGGATACATGTCCGTAACTAATGTCACCTGTGAAATTGGTGGTAAAACTATAAAATTCGAAACTGGAAAACTAGCTCTGCAAGCACCTGGTGCTGTAGTAGCAACTTCTGGAGATACAAACGTTTTGGTAACAACTGTTGCTAACAAAACTGTTAGAGAGGGAATAGACTTCTTTCCACTAACCGTTGATGTTGAAGAGCGTATGTACGCTGCAGGAAAAATTCCTGGTGGATTTTTTAGAAGAGAAGGAAGACAAACAGAAAAGGCAATCTTAGCTTGTAGGTTGATTGATAGACCTCTAAGGCCATCATTCGCAGAGGGTTTTCGTTGCGAAACACAAATTATCGCAACAGTACTCAGTGTAGATAATGAAAATGAATATGATATTTTGTCATTGAATGCAGCATCTCTTGGATTGCAATTAGCAGGTGTACCACTTGAGTCACCAGTTGGCGCAGTCAGGATGTCTTTAATTAACGATAACTGGGTAGTTCAAGCTACAAACACTGAACAAGAAGATTCAATTTTCGACATGGTGGTTGCTGGAAAATTAAACAACAGTAATGAAATAGATATTGTAATGGTTGAAGCAGGAGCAGCAGATAATGCATTTGAAAAGATTGATGCAGGAAGTGTTGCACCATCTGAAAATATTGTTGCAGATGGAATTGATCTATCAAAAGAATATATCTTAACATTAATCAATGCTCAAAAAGAGTTAGTTGGTATGAACGAAGTTCCAGTTGTTGAATGGCCGTTAATAGAAGATTATTCAGCTGAACTAAAAAGCAGTATTGATACTTCCTACAAATCAAAAGTTGAAGAAGTAATGGCTATTACTGATAGAGCTGAAAGAAGTGAAAAACAATCAGAGCTTGAAACTCAGGTCATTGAAGAATTCACTAATGAAGAAGGCGATAATACAAAAGCTGTAAAGTTAGCCTTTAAGTCACTTGTAAAATCTGTCGTTAGAGATAGGGTTGTTGCTGGTGGACCAAGACTGGATGGAAGAACTCCAACAGATATAAGAAATATTTCTGCTGAAATAAACCTCTTACCAATGGTTCATGGGTCATCATTATTTTTACGCGGTGAGACACAAGTTCTAAATGTAACAACACTAGGAATGTCAAGACTTGAACAAATGCTTGATACTATTGATACTGTTACTTCAAAAAGGTATATGCATCATTACAACTTCCCTCCATACTCAACGGGTGAAGCTTATATGATGAGGGGACCAAAGAGAAGAGAAATTGGTCACGGAGCATTAGCTGAGAAAGCAATGATTCCTGTAATTCCTGGAAAAATTGATTTTCCTTACACAATACGAGTTGTAAGTGAGGCAATTTCTTCAAATGGATCAACTTCACAAGCATCTGTCTGTGCTTCCAGCCTTTCATTGATGGCTGCAGGTGTCCCAATAAGAGAACACGTTGCAGGTATAGCAATGGGTCTTATTTCAAAAGACAGCAACTATGTTACCTTAACTGACATCTTGGGTGCTGAAGACGCACTTGGAGATATGGATTTTAAAGTTGCAGGAACACGAGGTGTAATCACAGCTTTACAATTAGATATGAAAATTGAGGGACTACCTTCAGACGTACTTAGAAAAGCCTTGAATCAGGCAATGGATGCACGTCATCATATTTTGGATGTTATGGAAGATACAATTTCCGAACCAGCAGAAAAACTATCTGGTAACGCGCCAAGATTAGAAACTGTTGAATTACCTAAAGATAAGATTGGTGAAGTAATCGGTCCAAAAGGTAAAAATATCAGAAAAATTGAAGAAGAGACTGGCGTTAGTGTTGAGATTGATGACGATGGTATCTTAACCCTTGGATCAACAGAAGAGGAAGGACTTGAAGCTGCTAAGGAAATGGTTATGTTGATAATCGATCCTCCTGCAGTAGAAGTTGATACAGATTATGATGGAGAAGTTGTAAGCATTGCTACTTACGGTGCATTTATTAATATATTGCCTGGTAGAGATGGACTATTACATATTTCTAAATTCCATTCTGAGAAGAGAGTTTCAAACCCTGAAAACGTCTTATCTGCAGGTGACAAGATTAAAGTACACGTTGACTCCATTGAAAATGGAAAAATCAGTTTGTCTTTACTAGAAGATCTTGAAATCCCTGAGGAATCTGTTGATAAAGGTGGAGCAAAGAAAGATTTTAAAAAGTCTGACAACAGAAAAAGAAATGACCGTCCTAACAATAGAAATCGTAATGATCAACCAAGAGGCGACAAGCCAAGTGATGATTCACCGAAAAGAAAGAGAGTTTCTTTCGAAGACGACTTCGAAAAAGGAATCTAATTACTTTCGATTAGCGGTTAAGTTAATAGGACTAGTTGACTCAGTAGTTACAAAAGCATCTGGATTAATAGAAGAAACGATACTTAAGATACGTTTTGCCTTTTTTCTAGGTGCTACACACCAAGCTATACTTACCTGTCCTTCCATTCCTTCGCCACTGATTATTGTCACACCAAAACCTTCGTCCCGGAGTGTTTTTGCTAAACGTTGACTATCTTCATCTAGTGGTGAGAATATTCTTATCACTACGTCACCAATTGCTATCGTAGACTCGATGTAAGAACCTACTATAGTTCCTGATGCAAAACCTAATGCATAACCTACTACTAGAAATGGATCCGATAAATCCCTAATAACTTGAGAAATAGCAACTACCCAGATTGCTGATTCAACAAACCCTAGTGCAGCTCCAAAAGTTGGTTTTCCTTTATTTACATAAAGCATTCTTAAGGTTCCGAGCGTTTGATCTAAAAGTCTAAGAAAAAAGATAGAAGATACAGCTAAAAATATGTCCATCTTGTTATTGTATTGCTTCTACCATTTCATCGTATACTTTTTTCATTTTCTTATGAGTATCTGAAACTAGTTCTTCGATGGTATCTTTGTTATATTTCTTAATATCGATTGGTTCTAATGTTTTGATCATAGCTTTACCACTCTTCATAAACTTACTACCTCGCGGCCAGATATCTCCAGTACCTGCGATAACAACAGGTAGAATCGGAACCCCATTATCTAAAGCTATATGAAATGCTCCACTTTTAAACTTTCGAAAGTCATCTTTAGGAACCCTAGTACCTTGAGGGTACACCATCAGAGACCATCCTTTTTCAAAAATTATTTTGGCCTGCTCATTAATTGAAACTCTATCATTCGGGTTACTTCGATCAACTTTTATAAAGTTGAATGCTTTTGCTGCTGTTCTAAAGAAGGGTAGTTTATAAACTTCTTTTTTAGCCATAAACACCCATTTGATTTTTAAATATTTAAATTGCATCATTGGGTCGAGATTGGAGAGGTGATTTGATATAACCACATAAGGCTCGTTGGTTTTATACTCTGTAGTTTTAACAAGTTCTAATTTTGCTCTAGCTGCCCACATCCATGGTCTACACCACGATTTAGCAATGTAATATTTAACTTTTGTGTACTTGGCAAATATTCCAATAAACCAGATACTATAAGCAACTGGAATTGTGTACACGGCCATAATCACCATGTTTGCCCAAGTTAGGATTTTATTTTTCAATATGTAGCTAATACTATATTGAATATCAAAAGAAATGAAACGATGATAGAGAAAAATAATATTAGAGGTAACCTTCTTAACCATAATCTTCTCAATATTGAACTTTCGGATGATATCTCAACCAAACTTAATGAGTTGTTGAAGGATAAAATAGTCTGTACGTATATCCCAATCAAAACTGAAATCAATGTACTTGCTTCTGTCAGTAAAAAATTAACATTGAATACTGTCTTTCTTAAAGGCAACACGTTAGAAATTTGTAGACTTTCCGAACCTTTTATTAAAAACGAATTCGGAGTCTTAGAGCCAGAGAAGCCAATCATTAAAAATGACACTCAGGTGTTCCTAGTTCCTGGAGTAGCCTTTACGCCATCAGGGCATAGGCTAGGTCGTGGTGGTGGTTACTACGATAAGCTTCTTGAACAGTTCCCTCAAACCACAAAGATTGGTATTTGTCATGATTTTCAGGTGGTTTCTTCATTGCCAACAGAAGATCATGATATATCTATGGATTATGTTTTCACGAATATAAATTATTACAAATCATCAGCATAGTATTCTTAATACATGGAATTAAGCATCAACGTTGGTTATTTTGGACCACATATCTCAGATGATCACGATCTTATTAAAAAGTTAGATGATTTAGGATTTTCTTGTATTTGGACTGCTGAAGCATATGGATACGATGCTGTTACTCCGTTATCTTACTTCTCAGCAATAACCGACAATATTCAAATAGGTTCTGGAATTATGCAAATTCCAAGCCGTACACCAGCCATGACTGCCATGACTGCTATTACACTAGATAAATTATCTAAGGGCAGATTTAGACTTGGGCTCGGTGTCTCAGGCCCACAGGTTGTAGAAGGCTGGCATGGGCAGCCATATTCTAAACCGCTGGCTAGAACAAGAGAGTATATAAAGATCATTAGAGAGATAATTAAACGTGAAGATAAAGTAGTTTTCGATGGGGACTTTTACAACTTACCGTACAAGGGTCCAGATACATTAAATCTTGGAAAACCTCTTAAATTAATTGAATCACCACTACGAAAAGATATACCAATTTATCTTGCAGCAATAGGACCAAGAAATATTGAATTATCTGCGGAAATTGCTGACGGCTGGCTGCCTTTTATGTACTCACCAACTAAAGGAGATAAAGTTTTTCAAGAATTCCTGAATAAAGGGTTTGAGAAGGCCGGAGATCCAGATAAAGCTAAAGAATTTAACATAGTAGCGACCGTTTTTGCACGACTATGTAAAGAAGAAGAAGTAGAGGAGTATTTGCGACCAGCAAGAACAACTTACACTCTCTATGTTGGTGGAATGGGTGCAAAAGATAAAAACTTCTACTTTAATCTTATGTGTGAGTATGGCTACGAGGAAGTAGCAACAAAAATACAGAACTTATATTTAGAGGGAAAAAAACAAGAAGCAGAGGAGTTGTTTCCTGAGGAGTTGTTAAAAGACTTGACTTTAGTAGGAACAAAAGAAGATATTGAAAAAAAGTTAAATGATTGGAAAGAGTCCAATGTTACTGAACTATCTTTATCGCTACCAATAGACTTACCAACTTTAGAATTTATTAAAGAAATCAATTGAAAATTTTACTTCTCTCATTTTACGATTTAGGCAAACAACCAAAAATCATCTCTGAGTTATATCAAAAATTAGATAATGGTGAAAACCAAATTGATATAGTTGATTACTCCATTGAAGATAAAGACATCACTTTAAGTGAATATGATGCTCTTGGTGTTTATGCATCAATGCATACAGCTTCTGTACTAGCAGAGGAGTTTTTAAGAGATAAAACTTTACCCACAAAGCTTTTTGTTTTTGGATTGTATGCACATGTTTTTTCTGAGATGTATCCAAATTTTAATTCTATTCACAGTCTTGACAGTGATGATTTAGACAATTTATTAGATCTTAAACTAAACACTGACTATTCATTTAAGCACTCAGTTCCCGACAGATCAATTCTTCCATCTATAACAGACTATTCCCATATTGTTGATGGCTCTAATAATTTAGTTGCTGGATCAGTGGAAACTACCTATGGGTGCAAACATGCGTGTACTCATTGTCCAGTCCCTATTGAATTTAATGGTTCATTTAAAACTTTCGGTACAGAGAAAATTACCCAAGACGTAGCAAACCAAGTTGAAGCAGGTGCAAAACATATTTCATTTAACGACCCAGATTTTTTCAATGGTCCGAAACATGCACTGAAAATTTTGGAGTTATTGAATACTCAACATCCAGATATTACATATGACTCAACAATTAAAGTGGAACACATACTTAAATATCCAGAATACTTCAGAGAACTTAAAGATTTAAATATGCTCTTTGTTATTTCAGCTTTTGAAACAACGAACGATTTAGTTCTTGAAATTCTCCAAAAAAATCATACTTACAAGGATCTAAGAGACGCTGTTGAAGTATCTATTAAAAATAATATAGATATTAGACCTACCTGGATGCCTTTTTCACCATGGACTGAGATAGATGATTTAACAAATATCATTACATTAATAGAAGATTATAAACTCAGAGAAACTGTTGACCCGATTCAGTTAACCATAAAGTTATTAATACCTAAAAACTCACTTATATTAAACAGACCCGAAATTAAAGAATATTTACTCGATTATGATCCAGCTTCATTTTCTTATTCTTGGAATTATAAAAACACAGCACTAGACAATATTCAAAATGAGTTATTTACATATGTTTTACAAAATGAATCAGCTGATGAATATAGGCAGTATCTAGGCTTAGTGAAAATATTAGAAAAGCACTCTGGTAAAAGTCTTCTCAGTACAGAAAAGTACAATCAAAGGGTTGTCCCCAAATTGTCTGAGACTTGGTTTTGCTGTGCTGAACCTAATAAAATCCAGCTTGAGAGAATAAGATCAAACAAGGCGCTTATATGAGTGAGATTTCTAATGAAGAACTTAATGTAGCTACATGGAAAATACCGAGCCCATTAGGGATAATCGGTTCCGGTGCTGGTGACGACTACAACGGCATGACTGCAAGTTGGATTACTCAAATAAATATGGACCCTTTGTTAATAGCTGTTGGTATTGATAACAAAAGTGTTACGCATGACTTAATGACTAGAAGTGATTATTTTACAATTAATTTATTTTCAAAATCCTATACAAAAGTATTTGTTAAATTTTCTAAACCCGCTTTATACACTGATGGCTTTCTTAATAAAGAACCCGTTTCTTTAACTGGTAACAATGTACCAATTTTTGATAATGCTATTGTGTGGTTCGAACTTAAAAAGCAAAAAGTTGAGAACTTCGGGACACATTCTTTATACGTAGGTCAAGTTATCGATTGTAAGACACTGGAGACTGATGAACAAGTTGCCTATATGGGTGACACTCGAATGAAATATGGTGGAGTGCCTAGAGGTGGTCACTAAATTTGAATAATCCTTCAGCTATGTAATTAAAGGGATGTAGCTAAAGTCTAGAGAGCTAAAACATGCAGAATTGCTTCTATGCATTCTTCAGGGTTATCTTCTTGAATAAAATGACCTCCTTGAATAGTTTTATGAGGTTGATTCTGACATCCAGGTATTAATTTTGTAAAAGCTTTATCTACTCCATTAAAAATCTGATCTTGTTCACTGAAAACACATAGAAATGGTTTATTCCAATTTTTCAACATTTCCCAAGCTTCACGGTTCTTTTGTGAGCTAGGATTGTCTGGTGTTACAGGTACCAGCATAGGGAATTGTCTAGCAGCTTCTTTGTATGAATCATCAGGAAAGGGTGCGTTGTATGCATCAATTACATATTGATCTAGTCCTTTCACTGTTCCTCCCTTTATAATTCCACCAGCATGAAAATTCTCCACTGTTTGTGCATAATTTTTCCAGTCTTCAAATGCTTTTCCTGCGGAAATATCTCCCGTAGGTAATGCGGTATTTGAAACAACGACGTTTTTAAACATATCTTCATTTTCAGCAACTAATCTAAGTCCAATTAACCCACCCCAATCTTGGCCAAAGAGGGTAATATTATTTAATTCCAAATCTTTCATCCAAGTTTCCATCCAATTGACGTATTTTTCATAGGTGTAGGATGAACGTTCAGAAAGCTTATCAGATTTCCCAAATCCCGGTAGGTCTGGAACCACAACTCTTACTCCTGTAGCAACTAACGTATCTATGAATTTTCTATAAATATAGCCCCAATCAGGTTCACCATGAAGAAGGAGTACAGTATTTTCACTCGAAGATCCTTCATCTATGTAATGTATATTCATATCTCCATACTCAGTCTTTAAAGTATAGAAATGTTCTTTGTACTCCCATTCTTTTAATCCTTCAAAATCAGAGAGATCATTTTTTAATATTTCAACCATACTTTTATATTACAGATTATGAATAACGTTTGTCACAACGCCCCAAATATAGGCTTCACTTTCATCATTAATAACAATTGGGTCAAAAGCATCATTTTCTGGTTTTAGGAGAATGTTTTTTCCTTTTTTAACATATCTTTTTACAGTAAGTTCACCGTCAACGACTGCAATAACCACTTTTCCATTTTCTGCTTTTAAACTTCTGTCCACGATAAGGATGTCTTTTGGAAAAATACCTGCATTGATCATAGACTCTCCAGACGCCCTAACGAGAAATGTGGATGCAGGATGTTTTACAAGATACTGATTGAGATCTACTTTGTCTTCCAGGTAGTCATCTGCAGGAGAGGGGAATCCAGCCGAGACGCTATTTGTATATAAAGGTATTTCATAGAGACCTTTGTTTACAATTTCCGAGACATAGTCAACTTTGCTTAAAGGTATTCTCATAGCGAGTGTCTTCTCACCATACTTGCCAAGACCCTTGGGTCTTCCAGCTCCTTTTCTCGCACCACCTCTAGGCATAAAATGTCTTTCTTTTTCTTTAGAATAGTGTACAGTATTCAAAGGAGTAAGTGAATGAACAATAAAATTTTTGCCTTAGTTGACTGTAATAACTTTTACGCTTCCTGTGAGCGTGTCTTCAATCCTAAATTAGAAGGAAAGCCCATTGTGGTACTTTCTAATAATGATGGATGTATTATTGCGAGATCAAACGAGGCAAAAGCTTTAGGTATCCCGATGGGAGCTCCATTTTTTAAATACGAGCAGCTTATCAATAGAAATAAAGTTCATATATTTTCATCAAACTACACCTTTTATGGAGATATGTCTGCACGAGTAATGACCTCATTAAAATCATTAGTTAATGAAATAGAGATTTACTCTATTGACGAAGCATTCTTAGATATAAGTAGCTTTGCTTACTGCGATCTTGAAGACACAGCAAAAGAAATTAAAAATCTAATAAAACAATGGACAGGGATACCTGTTTCTATCGGGATAGGATCTTCAAAAACATTGGCAAAAATTGCAAACAGGCAGGCAAAAAAACACACAGTAGAGAATGTCTTTGATATAAGAGATCTAGAAGTTAGAGAGAGTATATTAAAAGAACTTCCTATAGAAGAAATATGGGGAATCTCGACAAGGTGGGGCAGGAGGTTGAGAAAAATCGGTGTTGAGACTGCACAAGATTTAGCAGAGGCAGACCCAAGACATGTGAGAAAGACGATAAGCATTGTAGGGGAGAGAATCCATTATGAGTTGAATGGTTTATCCTGCATAGGCATAGAGGAAGTCAAAAATAAAAAAAGTATCATCTCCTCAAAATCATTTGGAAAAAAAGTCTCTCGAGTTCAGGAACTAGAAGAAGCAGTATCAAACTATACAGCAAGGGCATGCGAAAAATTAAGACAACAAAACTCAAGGGCACAGGGGCTGTATGTATTTTTAAGAACAAGTCCACATATAGAAAAGGATAAACAGTACAGCAACGGTATGAGCACTCATTTCACTATCCCAACAAGCAACACCTCAAGAATAATAAAAGAAGCAAAAAGGCTTACAAATACATTATTTCTTCCAGGATATGAGTATCAGAAAATAGGAGTAATGCTTTTAAATATCTCAGATGCAAAAAATGAACAAGGTAGTTTTCTAGATTACGAAAACTATAGTAAATCAGACACTGTTATGAAGTCTCTAGATACAGTGAACAAACAGTTTGGATCAGGTGCATTGATGCTCGGGGCACAGGGCATGCAGAAGAATTGGAGAATGAGAGCAGACAGAAAGTCTGGAGCCTACACAACAAACTTAAAAGATTTACCAATTGTTAAGTAATAAAGGGTTCCAGAAAAAATTATTTTAAGCATTTGTGCGTCAAAGTTTTTAAATAAACTATATTTATATCGTGAAATTTAAAAATAATAAAGTTTATAAATTTCCTGTTTTTAATTGGTCTTCAAGAGCGTTTAATGATTTTCCTAAAAATCTCCCCACTACTAAGAAGTACGATTATACGAAAGAGATTGCAATAATAGGAGCGGGTGCATCAGGCTTAGCAGCAGCAAATATATTAGAAAAAAACAAATTAAATTATCAAATTTTTGAAGCAAGCGATAGATATGGGGGAAGATTAAAGAAAAGCGAA
>JACNGE010000017.1 GCA_014384285.1 Actinomycetota bacterium
CTAAGCCCCAGTAAACGGCGGCCGTAACTATAACGGTCCTAAGGTAGCGAAATTCCTTGTCGGGTAAGTTCCGACCTGCACGAATGGTGTAACGATTTGAGTACTGTCTCAACCAGAGACTCGGCGAAATTGCAATGTGAGTAAAGATGCTCACTATGCGCGACAGGACGGAAAGACCCCGGAACCTTTACTGCAACTTGATATTGAATGTTTGTATGCATTATGCAGGATAAGTGGGAGACTATGAAATAATGGCGCTAGCTGTTATTGAGTCGACCTTGAGATACCACTTAATTCATATTGACCTTCTAACCTAGATCCGTTATCCGGATCAGGGACATTGTCTGGTGGGCAGTTTCACTGGGGCGGTGGCCTCCTAAAAAGTAACGGAGGCGCTCTAAGGTCACCTCAGCGTGGACGGCAATCACGCATCGAGTGTAAGTGCAAAAGGTGGCTTGACTGTGACACAAACAAGTGGAGCAGGTACGAAAGTAGGAACTAGTGATCCCATGGTTGCATGTGGGTGCGCCATGGCTCATCGGCTAAAAGGTACTCCGGGGATAACAGGCTTATACCCCCCAAGAGTCCATATCGACGGGGGTGTTTGGCACCTCGATGTCGGCTCTTCTCATCCTGGGGCTGGAGCAGGTCCCAAGGGTTAGGCTGTTCGCCTATTAAAGAGGAACGCGAGCTGGGTTCAGAACGTCGTGAGACAGTTCGGTCCCTATCCGTCGCGCACGTAAGAAATTTGAAGAAAGTTGTCCCTAGTACGAGAGGACCGGGATGAACGATCCGCTGGTGTGCCAGTTGTTCTGCCAAGAGCACCGCTGGTTAGCTACGATCGGACAGGATAAGCGCTGAAAGCATCTAAGTGCGAAGCCCCTTCTAAGATAAGATTTCTCATCGGGTTAACCGATTAAGACTCCTTATAGAACATGAGGTTGATAGGTCAGAAGTGTAATTACAGTAATGTATGTAGCTGACTGATACTAATAAGTCGAGGGCTTGAACTGAATACTGAACAAGAACGCTTGCTATAGAATTTTTAAGAAGTTGATTATTACGGTGGTGATAGCAATTGGGATACACCCGTTCCCATTCCGAACACGGAAGTTAAGCCAATTAGCGCCGATGGTACTTGGGGGGCAACCCCCTGGGAGAGTAGGACACTGCCGACTTTTATTGAAGAGCCCCTAGGAAACTAGGGGTTTTTCATTTAGATATGTAATTTATCTATACTTACAATATGAAAAGTTTAGATTACGAAAAAATTCTTAGGTTCATTATGATTTTTGCAATAGTTGGTATCTCCGTATTAGTTGTAGTTGTTAATTTCATGCCTGCTTTTGCATACGATTTTTATGATCTCTATCCAGGTACAGAACATGGTCGGAGTAACTTTATTACCTACCCCAGCGTTCTGTATTTATTTGCTATTTATAACTGTTTTATGTACCTAGGTTCAAATGATTTAAAGTATATTGATGTATTTATTCTTCTCTCTATTCTTATGAGCATTATGAGGATAATATCAATTTTTACAAATGGATTGTATGTAACGCCATTCACAGTACTTGCATATCCGCCTGAATTGTTAGGAGCCCCAGTCCTATTCTTTATAAAAAAAATGATTCAAAAACAATCTATATAAGACTATTTCTTAGACCCCAAACCTGCATTTCAAAATTAGAATTTTGCATGTAGTTTTTAATAGTTTGTTCATCAATTTTTAATGATATGTAATTTTGAGTTACCCATTCTTCTAGTTTTTGAGCAGCTTCCTTATTAGAAAGCTCAGGAACATCTTTTATAAAATTTACCCATTTATCGATACTTATAATCGCATCATCAATAAGCTTATAAGGATTTTCATGAATGCCAAAGTGAGCAATACCAATGTAATTCAGCTCAAGTTTGCTTATATCTTCAAGTGTTTTAATTAGTATATCTCTATTAAAATCAGGAGGAGGGAGATTGGGTTGAACAAAGTTACCATGTGGATAAATTAATCCAAGGGTATCACCCATAAATATAGTTTTTGATAATGAATCATAAAAGCTAAAGTGGTGTTTTGCGTGACCAGGGCTGTAAATGGAGGCTAGTTTTCTGTTATTTCCTAAATCAAAGCTATAACCATCTTTAAGTATTTTTATATTTTCGATAGGAGTCGGTTTAATCATTCCCCAGTTTTCTGTCAACCAATCCTCTGTATAAATTGCAGCTACTGCATTCCATAATTTTTCAGGGTTCGGAAGATGTTTTATTCCAAGTTCGTGAATGTATACAAAATGATTTTTATATTTCTCTACCACATGACCAATACCACCTACGTGGTCAAGGTGTAGATGTGTTATTGCCGACCTATTTACATTTTCTATTCCCAGGCTATTTAATGCTGAAATCAAATACGGAAAAGAGTTAGATGGACCTACTTCAATAAGTATAGGATCAGATGAGTCTATGTAGTAACATGACATCCTCCCAGGTTTGTCCTCCATGAGTACATCAATTTGGTAAACTCTATCGTTAAATTTTATTATTTCAGGTTGCATATATATATTTTTGCATACCAGTTCTATAAACTACAATTGTTTGTGTGAAAGTTTCATTATCATCTACATCGCTTTACTCCATTCAAGCTGCTGAAGCAATTAAAGACTTATCGCCAAATGCAGCAGATTTAATGATAACTAGCGTGATAACCTCTATGGTTACAGACCTAGGCGTTGTTTCACCTACAGCTGGTGGATTGCTCACTTACTATGATGGTGAAAATGGGATTATAAATACTGTCGATGGATATTTTGTTTCTCCAAAAAGTTTTAATGGTAATGATCACGAGGAACATAAAATTTCAATGTCATATGGCGGTTACGTGGAAACTTGTAAAGGGGGCAATGCGTTTGCAATTCCAGGGATTTATAAAATTCTTGAACTAATCCATACAAGATTTGGGAGTATCCCACTTGAAAAACTTTTTGAATACCCAATTGAATTAGCTAAAAATGGATTTTCGTTACCGCAGCCATCTAAAGATTACTTAATTCATTCACTTGAGCCTTTGTTTATGTGGCATCCCACATCTAAAAATACACTGCAATGTGTATTTAATGATTTAGAGAATGGGGTAGTGGTTCTATCAAAATTATCTGATAGCCTCAGCCACATGACGAATGAAGGCTTTAGTGATTTTTATTATGGAGATATCAGCAAAGAAATTATATCAACGGTACAAAAAGAGGGTGGTCATGCAACTGTGGATGATTTTGCTAACTATGAGTTAATTGAAAACAGTAAATTTACTACAGAATTTCGTGGTTTGGAGCTAACTGGTCATGCTGGACCCTCTATAGGGGGACTAATGGTCCTGAAATACTTAGATGCACTTGCTGGTGATGAAGTAAAGATTAAAGAAAACCTAATGAAAGTATATGAAGATAGAAAAAATCATTATGAGTTCTTTGGAAATAGAAGTACGTTTATAGATAATGAGATATCCAAGATATCGCAATCTAGTTCTACAATTCAAGTCAACACATCGGATGAATTAAATAATCATTTCTCGCTAACCTTTTCAAGTGGATACGGTTCCGGTGTTCAATGTTCGGAGACAGGTATGTTTCTTAATAATTCACTTGGTGAAATTGAACTTAATCCACAGGGATTTTTAGGAGAAACATCTGGGGACCGTTTAATCTCAAATATGAGCCCTTTAATTATTAAGAATCAAAAAGGTATGGCAACAATTGGTTCACCAGGTGCTGATAGAATTAGTTCGGCACTAGCACAGGTCTTATATGAATATTCTCTTAATGCTGATTGGGTTATGGCAATTGAAAAACCTCGGTTCCACGTGAATATTGACGGCACTATTCGTTGCGAACCAGATACATATTTATCATTCCCAGGGGAAATAACCACTAATACAAATGATATGTATTTTGGTGGTGTTTGCGTTACAGGTTTAGAGGAACAACTATTCGCTAAAGGCGATCCTCGTAGAGGAGATTCGGCATGGACAAATGTTAAGTAGATTAAATAATCTACCAAACAAGTATCTTTTTTATTTTGGCCTTATTTTTGTATTCATATTTATATCACTGTCATATTGGCAGTTCACAAGCTACCTTGAAGAAAAAAAACTATCTGCCCAAATATCGTATCCACAGGAACCAACAGAAGTACTAATTTCACAAATAAATACCAGCAATGAATTTTCACTGATTACTACACAGGAAAGACTTAAGTTTGTAAAGTCATGGTTATTAAGGTCTAGAGTAAATAATGGTATGAGTGGATACCATGTAATATCAATTTTTAAAAATGATATGAATGAGCACATTCTAATAAATAGAGGCTGGGTTCCTCTCTCTGCTGATGTTGATAATTATAATTTTGATACTGAAAGGTCATTTACTGGAATGTTGTATAAATATGATGAAATACCAAGATTCGGTCAGGAGGACATACCTGGATCTGAATATATTTTCAGAATCGATAAAATATTTCTACAGAATGAAACTAAAATAATTCTGCCAAATTACTATCTACAATTATCACAAAAATGCGGAAATGACATTACATGTATCGATACCTTAGAGCAATACCAAGCACCTCACCTTGGATACGCATTTCAGTGGATATTTTTTGCTATATGTTTAGCGGCTGTTGTTTTGAGGAAGAATAAACTCATATGATTAAACGTTTTAAAAATGGTTCATATGACATTGCTTATCTCACCCAAGGTAAGGGTAGAGATATATTATTTTTACATGGGTTTCCTTCAAATATGTACATGTGGGATGAAATTACCGGAGTACTGAGTCAACAAGATTATCGAACTACTGTTATCGAGCAGAGAGGTTATCCTTTATCTTCCTCTAAGAAAATGAAACCAAATGATTTTACAATCGATAAATTATGCGAAGATGTAGAAATCTTGATAAAAAATCTAGATTTAAATAATAAATTGACAATAGTAGGACACGACTGGGGGACAGTTGTTGCATGGGCATTAGTTAAAAGAAATAAAGTTCATGTAGAAAAACTTTTATCAATCTGTGGTGGAACTCTTTTTCCAAACTCTAAAGTTTACAGTTCTCTTAATTATGTAGATGGCAATCACTACATCACTTCATTTCAAAACCCAGAAAATGCTGCAATATTAATGGATGAGAATATAAAAAACTCAATACTTGGAGCATATAGAACAAAAAATAAGGAAGTCAATGTGAGTCTCTCTATTCAGTCATTATTTAACGATATGAATCACGATGAATATGCACTCACTGGTGATCAGATAGAAAGTATTACATCACATTACAAAGTTAATGGATTCTATGGACCAATTTCATGGTATGCAAACTTAGATGAAAACATTGAAATATCAAAAAAATGGATAAATAATGAAGTATCTCAAGAAATAACATTTATGTTTGGTGAAAAGGACATGGCAGTTTTATTAAATAAAAAAATGGTAGAAAGACTGACCAATGAAGCTGATCTTGTTAACATTAAGGAAATATCTGGTGCTGGTCACTGGCTGCCATATACACATAAGGAGAGTGTATTAAATGAAATCTACAGTCTTAATAAAGATTATTAATATGTCCTATAATATATATTATGTTGCGTTATGAATAGAGCAGTACTTCATGATCATTTAGACGGTGGTTTGAGAGCAGCTACTGCTTCTGAACTAGCAAACCAAATAAATTACACTCCATTACAAAATATCGATAACATTGCTACATTTTTCGATCGTTCAGATTGCAAATCTTTGGAAGAGTATCTTGAAGCGTTCACTCACACCATTGCACTTATGCAAAGTTTTGAAAATCTAGAAAGAATTGCTTTTGAAGCCGCTGAGGATATGCACAATAACGGAATAACTATGTACGAAAGTCGATATGCCCCATTTTTCTCCGTAAATTCAAATTTATCCCCCACTGATGTAATTGATGCCATAAATTCCGGTTTCAATCAAGCACACAACACTTACGGAATAGTTAGTGGCTTAATTCTTTGCGGTATGAGACATGATATTAAAAACGTAAAAATGGTCGGAGATCTGGCTATTGAGAATCGTAATAAAATAATAGGATTCGATATTGCTGGTCCAGAATTAAACTTTAGACCCAGTCTTTTTAACGAAACATTCAAAAATCTTAATACTGCAGGGGTAAACATAACTATTCATGCAGGCGAAGGCGATAATGTAGAATCCATACAAGAGGCACTAGACAATGGAGCACAACGAATTGGTCACGGTATTCGAATCATCGAAGACATTAACCTCGATACTAAAACATATGGTAAAACAGCTTCTTATGTTCTAGAAAATCAAATTCCTTTAGAGGTTTGCATTACATCGAATATCCATACTGGAATTTACGCAAATGTAGAGGCTCACCCTATAAATGAACTTGTAGATTTTGGTTTTCAAGTTTCATTGAATACGGACAATAGGCTAATGAGTAACACTTCAATTAAAAAAGAATTATCAGAGGCTAAACGTTCTGGGGTTGAACACCCGGAAGAATTGTTAATAAACTCAGCTAGCTATAGTTTCTTGAACTGACTCAAGGTTATCAATTTCAAGAAAATTATAAAATTCTTTTTCATTAATGAGTTTAAAGTTTTTTGATGGATATAACTTTTTAGCTTTTTTTATCTTTTTTGACTTTCGAGTTATTAGATTTTGATTCATTGTTGTAATCTCTATAAATATATCTAATGAGGGGATGTAGAAGTCTGGTGTGAACATCATTTTAATTGCACCGCTACCCCACTTCAGCGGAAAGCTGATTGGTTCATAGAGCCATTCGATTCCAAATAAATCTAAGTGTTCTGCAAATATTTGTTCCGAACTTTGTGCAAACTTCATGCTTTTTCAGCAGCCGCTTTTTCTGGATAGAGTGAATATATTTTTGCTTCTGCTTCTACATGTACTGGACCTAACGAAATACCAAACACTGCCTGTCCTTTTTTCAGCAAGTCAATCATTTGATCATTATCAGTGATAACGTATATAGATTTACCATCAGAAAAAACTGAAACATCAGATATGTTAATCTTTTCACCGAGTACGTTCTGAATATTTTTAAGAGCTATACGAATTTTTTGAAGACTTACACCAGCCTCTCTTAATTTGTTTACTAGTTTTATCTGTATGATGTCTTGAAAAGAATAAATCCTATGAAAACCAGAACCTTTTATATTTCTAATTGATGCATCAATTAAAGAGCTTGTAGTCCAATGGTCTAACTGCCTATAAGTGATCCCGGTTATTTTACAAACCTCAGGACCTGTATATCCCTGTTGCATATTGTTAATCTACTATGATTTATTTTTTTATCAAGGTTTTAGAGAAAATCGTCAGGTGTAATGTTATCTATAAATTCTCTGAATTCTTCTATGTCGTCTGTTTTGTCACCTATTATATCTATTGAATTTGCCTCAAAAACATCCTTATTTACCGTTATAGGGGCTTCTGAGCGGAGAGCTAGGGCAATTGCGTCACTTGGTCTAGCAGTAAGGGAAATATCACCATTTATAGTAGTTAGTATTAAATCTGCATAATATGTCTTGTCTATAATACTTGTTATAGACACTTCTTTAAGAACAGCATTGAGAGACTCTATAACATCAATTATTAAATCATGCGTTTGAGGTCTTTCGTGCAAAACACCTTCTTGAGCATAGGCAATTGACACAGCTTCTATTGTTCCAATCCATATCGGTAGAACTTTATTAGATATTGGATCAGAAAGTATCATTATTGGAGTATCAGAGTTCTCTTCCAATCTTATGCTATTAACAGCGACTTGTATTTTATTAGTCATAGATTAAGGTTAATAAAAAATATAACTATGAAAAAGTCAGGCAGTATACTTTCCAGTATTTAATTTGCAAAAATAGAAAATAAATCTAGGAACTTAAATTTCCAAATTACTTCATAGCTGTTTGAATCTACACGTACTCGTCTACTTGAAATTGTATTATCGAAATTTAATGTATTTTCATTGAACTTAATAAAATTTATCGAAAGCTTGTCTTTTAGATTTAAAAAATCTTTCCACTCATCTTTTGACGTACTGACAGATTGAGAACTTGAGTTTCTTATAGAGTAAATCGGTTGGTCAATTTTAAAATTCTGAAAGTATCCAAAATTATTAAGAGACTCATAATACAGTAACTCTGTGTCGATAAAATGGTTTGTTTTAAGTTCATCCACGAAAGATTTGTTAACAATTGTAATGATTTGTCTATCATTATCTAAATTAAGTCCAGCAAAAGTTAGTCCTGCATTAGCAGTCCATCCTGTTTTTATACCAATAAAGCCTTTATCGATAATTTGATTAGTTGAATAATAAACTTGTTCATTTCCAGACACGTCATCAGAAAAACTACTCTTACTTGTTATAGCTATTAGTTTATAGTTTTCAATAAAATCTAAAGACATTAATAATAGATCACTTAATGTTGTCATATGATTTGCTTCATCCAAACCATCAGGATTTACAAAGTTAGTATCTAACATACCAAGATTTTCTGCTTTCTTGTTCATTTTATCAACAAATAGATCTACATCATTGGATACAGCCATTGCAATTGCATATGCAGCGTCATTTGCGGAATAGATTAGAAGAAATTCAAGAAGATCTTCTACCGTTATTGTTACCCCATTCTTTAGATATGCAACCTTTCCAGCATATTCATAGTTTTCAGGTAAAGAAATTGTTATTAAGTCTTCAAACTCAAAGTGGTCAAGAAAAACAAGTGCTGTCATAATTTTTGTAATAGAAGCCGGAGCTATTTGTACGTCTATATTCTTTGAGTACATAGTAATTTCATTAACCAGGTCGTAAGAAAGGTAGTGTTCCGTTGTTATTTCCTCATTTTCTAATTCGGCACTAAGTAAATTTGTTCCTGGTAAAACAGTGAATGCAAGGAATAAAATTATAAATCTTCTGATATAAAGCTCCCGATAATACTTGTAAAATTTTCAATAGCAATATTTAACTCTGAATCATCATCAATATTATTTTTAACTAGTTCCATAAAGCCAGCTCCCCTATCAGACATAGATTTAAATATGGAAAAATTTTTAGCAGTAAAACCTAAAGAATAGAAATAAGCAAAAGCTAAGAATCTTCTAACGTCATCTTGTGTGTATAAATCCTTTTTATTTTCTAGTTGGTAATCTATAAGATCTTCATAATGAGCTATTGACAACCCCGACCTTTTTAAAGCTTCATGTAAAGAGTAATCTTGAATAATAATGTTAACTTTTGCTCCTGATTTAAATAAATCAGGATTATTTTTAATAGCTTTTAGTGTATAAAACTGATTTTCTTGTAAATCTAAAATTTTTAATATTCTCTTTATATCCTTATCTTTGAAATTTCTTGTCCCACCTTTTGAACGAGTTGGAGCTATCAATCCTTCCTTTTCAAGAAATCTAAGTCTAGAGATTGTAACTGATGGAAAATCTTTTTGAAGTTTCTTAACTGTTTCTCCAATATTCATAAATTTCCTCTCATGTAGTCGTTTATACTCATCATTTTCTTTCCTTCAGGTGTTATTAATGAAGGATAAAGTTTCCCGTCAGTTAATTCTATTGGATAATCATGTTCTTCATCTGTATATTTATGAATCTTAAAAATGTGTTGTTTATGTGTAATAAATGCTGGACCCATAACATCAAACGCACGTATTATTTTTTTAGCTTCGGTAAGGGTTTTCCCATCTAGAGAGAAATCAACTTTTTTAAATTTCTTTGTAGTTGAATCTACTGTAGGTGATTTGATAACTATTTTTTCATTTGCATCAATAATTACTCCAATGTTTGCTTGGAACGACTGTACACAATTATTGTAAATATCTGATGCGTATGTTGAGCTATCTACCTTAAAGGAATCTTGGTAAACAATATCACCGGCATCGATCTCTTTTTTAATTTTAAAAACGGTTAAACCTGCAGTGTTTTCATTGTTCAATATAATTGATTCCACTGGAGATGGTCCCTTAAAACTAGGGAGTAAACTTAGGTGAATGTTATAAATCGCATTATTATTTTGAAGGAAATTTTCAGAAAATATTCTCCCAAAACTTACACACAACCCTCTTGTCATATCAAGATATTTTGCATTTTTGTCGAAATATTGAAAATTTAGACCATTGTCTTTGCAGAAAATTTCAACAGGATTGGGTAATATCTTCCTACCTCTTCCACTTGGTATAGGTTCGGTTGTTATCACAGTTAATATTTTTGTCTGATTTGATAAGACTCTTAAATAAGGGACACTTCGAACATCAGAGCCAAAAAAATAATTAAACATGTCTCCCAGGAAATCCATTTATTGAAATTTCTTTTAGCGCAGCTTTTCTTTCCTTCCTTTTCAAAGAACTAATTAAAAGCTTTCCATTAAGGTGGTCTAGCTCATGTTGCAGTACTCTGCCAAGTAAATCGTCTCCTTCATATGTAACTAAGTTACCCTTTTCGTCATAAGCATCCAATGATGCGTATTCTGCCCTTTCAATATCCCAATAATATCCTGGTAACGACAGGCAACCTTCCATGAATGTAATTGAACCCTTAGTATTTAAATTGTGTGGATTGATAGCAACATAGGGGCCATCTCCCGAATCAAAAACAAAAATATTTTTATTAATCCCGATTTGTGGAGCTGCTAAACCCACTCCGGGTGCAGCGTACATTATCTCAATCATTTCATCTACAAGTAATTTAATAGAGTTATCAAAAATAGTAACGTCTGAAGACTTCATTTTTAAAGAAGGATAACCAAATTTAACTATCTCCTTCATTACAGACTTTTTACCCTTTCAACAGTTGATTTATTTAATTTATTAAATAGATTAATAATTTCATTGTAATTTATATTGTCGGTTAGTTTTATTTTGACTTCATAAACGTATTGATTATTTGTAATTTTTGGTCCAATTATATATTTGTTACTATTAACAAAATCTAAATTAATTTTCGAAGTAATTTTGTAGATTCTTATATTTAAGTTTGGACCATATTTAGCTCGTTCACGCGCTTCTTTTTCAGCCCACTTTGACAGTTGTTTAGATTTTAATTTAGTAATTAAATCAATTTTTTTAGTTGTGAATATCACGATAGCTATATTCTTTTTATGGAAACGCGTGATATTCCTAATAAAACTTATCAATCTGTTAGAACTTAATATTCCATTAAATGAAATTGTTGGATTGTATAATATTGCCGAAGTAATTGCTACATTTTTTGGATCTGTGGTTAAATTATGGTTTTTTGAAATAAATTGCAAATCTTGGACATAAGAAAATATGGTTAGATCTTTGTCTTTGTATTTTACATCAAAAATTTCTAAACATTCATCCATGCTGTTGCCATAAATGTAAGCAATGTCAATTTCAGGTATTTCCAAAAAATATTCATTAACATTAGAAAAGTACTCTAAGGATGGGAATTCGTTGTAATAATAAAATGACCCATTAAATACCTTATGTTTGATTAAAGATGATTCAATGATATTTAAATTATTTAATTTTGGTAGGTTGTAGCTAATATTGTTCGAATTAAAGAAATGGAAAGTAAGCTTATCATCAACATTAATTCTTTCAAAATTTACTGATAAAACAATTATCGTTTCAAACTCTTTATTCTTCTCCCAAAATGAAGTAAATTCTTTAACGCCGCCAGTTTTTTGATAAAAGCTTACTTTTTTCCCATTATTTTTTAAATGCTCAGCTACTTGTTTTGATTCTTCTAATGAAGATGTAAAAATGATGTTATAAGACTCTTTAAGATAAATTGCTACATCAGAATTTGGTTTAATAAAAATATTGTTCGTTTTCACTTTATTTTGCTTAGAAAGCAACTCATAGCTTATGTGTTTATCTAGTAAAATCCCAATGTTAAGATTATTTGACACAGCTAATCTTTCTAAATATTTGTATTGGTTCCTATTGATACTTCCTATCTTTTTAAAAAGAGTTTTAGTATTGCTTACTGAACTAGTTGCTAAATTTACTTCAGTAATTATTGCGTTCCTTGTAGTGTTTCTAAATGGGACAGTTACGATATCCCCAACTTGGATATTATCTGCATATTTATCAGGAACTTTGTATGTAAATTGATTAAAGCCATAAGTGTTATTGAATATAATTTCAAGGTTTACAAACACGACTATAAAACAGTATTATCGATTATTAAAACTGCAATTTCATACTTTGAAAGCCTATTGGTCTTTATTAACAATCTATCTGAATTTATAATAGACACTTCATTGTAGTCACTTCCCACTTGATTATTTTTAATATTGTTAATTACTAAAAAGTTCACATTTTTATCTTTCAATTTTTCAAATCTTAATTCATCATCAAGTTGTGCAGAAAAAGCAATAGATATAATATTGGGATTATTTTTCACGATACTTTTTATAATGTCGATATTTGGACGTAACGTTATATTAAGAGCGCCGTTTTTCCTACTGAGCTTTTTATCTGTATAGTCGGTAACAAAATCAGATACTGCAGCAACCATAAATAAATGTGAGGCATCAACAACTTCTCTTCCAAGAATGTTCATTAAACTTTCTGAATTGGTAAATTCTATATTATTAGCGTGAGGAATTTCATCGATGTTTGATGCATGAATGTAAGTAATTTCATAACCCCTTGCAAGGAGTTCTAACGCAATTGCTCTCCCCTGCTTTCCTGATGAATTATTGGTGATTGTTCTCACAGAGTCTATATGTTCTACTGTTCCACCCGAAGTAACGACAATTTTAGTCTTTTTGTCGTTAATCAAAGTAACAAATTCTTCTGGCTCAATTAATCTTCCTTCTCCTTTGTCTCCTATATCTAAGTTTCCATAACGAGGCCCACAGATTATGTTGTTTTTAGATAAAAATTTCAAATTAGATTGTATATTATGATTTAAATACATTTCTTGATGCATAGCGGGTGCTATGTACACAGGTTTTGTGTGCATGAGAATGGTTGAAAGCAATAAATCATCAGCAATTCCCATTGCCATCTTCGATATAAAGTTTGCTGTTGCTGGATAAATAAGAAACTTGTCTGCCCAGCGCCCTAATTCTATATGAGGAGAGCCAGGTAACTCGTCCCAAGAAGTGTAAACTGATTCATTATCTAAAAACTTCTTTGAAAGGTACCTTTTCCCACCAGATGTAGCTATTACCTTTACATTATTATCTTTAGCTAAAATGTTATACAGTAATTCGGATTTTGAAGCAGCAACACTACCAGTTATCCCCAATAGTATTTTGTTACTCATCGCGACTATTCGTTGTCTGAAACCTCTACTTTGCCTGCAGCTATTTCTTCAAAAGCGACAGTCAATGGTTTCCTACTTAAGCTTTGAACTTGAGGTGGAGTGTACGCTCCTATACCTTCGCCAAGTTGGTTAAAGTATGAATTTATATCCTTCGCTCTTTTTGCAGAGGTTATTACGAGTGCAAATCTTCCAGGTGTTTCTTTAAGCAATTCTTCAATAGGTGGTTTTATCATCTTTCCTCCAGACTATATATTATATCTAATATCTTATTAACTGTAGTATTTATATCCTTATTCTTAATTTGATAATCAAATTTGTCCATAAAGCTTCGTTGGTATTCAGCTAGACGCATCCTCTCATCGATGAATGCTTCATCGTGCCCCCTTTTTTTTAGTCGTTTGATTAATTCTTCATCATCTATATCTATAAATATTCCTGTAAAAGATGGATTTGAAGCTAAAAGCTTTGTAGCTCCGTTTACTTCTAGATCAAGAATAAGGGAACCTACAGAATTATTTACAGCATTTTTACTTGTCCCGTAGTAGTTTCTTCCATATTTTTCATATTCAACAAAAAAATCATCGTCAATAAGTCTTAAAAACTCTTCTTCTGTAACGAAATTGTAATCTTCACCGTTATACTCTCCCTCCCTAATATTTCTTGATGTATAAGAAACAGAAAATTGGAAGTCTCTTTTTTGCCGTATTGCATCGATGATTGTTGATTTACCAACACCTGATGGACCAGAAAAAATAAAAATCATTTCGAATCTATAAAAACTTTTATGTTCATAATATTTTCGTTTGTTAGTTCTTTAATCATAGTTTTTTCGGTTAAACCTATACTATCGAGATATCGAGCAGTTTCCACTTTTCCTAAGAATTTAGTTTCTGTTAGATACTTATGCACCCTTATAGAATTAAGTTCATTATCTTTATAGGCCATCTCAAGGTTTTTAACTATAAAATCAGAATTCATTTCAAAATCTGAAATAAATTCTTTCCTTTTTAAACTTATATCAGCGACAATTTCAGTAAATTTACTCAATTTCAGTACTCACTGAATTTAAAATACCATTTACGAATTTAGCACCACTTTGTGAGGAATGCTTATCTGTTAATTTTACCCATTCTGAAATTATGACTTTTTTTGGAGTTAAATTCATAATTAACTCAGATATTCCTAAAATCAAGGAACTTTTTTCAACTTTACCTATTCTGGTATAGCTCCAATTTTTGCTGTAAGTTTCTATTGAATTTATTATCCGTTCATTGTTTAATTTTGTATTCTCAATTAGTTGCGTACATCGTAATAATTGATTTTCTTCTAAGTTGTTTTTAACAATCTCAACATTCTGAAAATCAAGATCGGAATTAAAAAAAGATTCAAACGAAACAGCTCTAAAATCTTTCATCATGTTCGTGTCATATAAGTTGAGTTTTTTGTATCGACCTTTATAGTCTCATCTTCTTCAATAAACATAGGTACATTTAGAACTAAGCCAGTTTCGCAGGTTATAGATTTAGTTGAAGAAGAGACAGTGTCCCCTTTTACAGCAGGTTCAGCTTTAGTAACTTTTAAGTTAACCGTTGCAGGCAAAACTATATCTATAGGTGTTTCATTGTACATTTGAATAGTTACCTCTTGGTTCGAAGTTAAAAAAAGATATTTGTTTTCAACAATAGAGGGAGTAAGTGATATTTGTACATAGGTTTCAGTGTTCATAAATACATAATTATCCCCATCTTGATAGAGAAATTGAAAAGTTTGTTTATCAATGTATGCTTGTTCGACGTCTTCATCAGCTCTAAACGTTTTATCAACTACACCACCACTTGATAAATTTTTTAATTTTGTTTTAACAAAAGCTCTACCTTTACCTGGTTTAACGTGTTGGTATTCAAGAATTAAGTAAAGAGTATTATCGACAAGAATTGACTGACCTGGTCTTATATCATTAGTAGATACCATTATGGAATCACTCCTTCTTCCTTTGCTTTATTTTTCATATTTATAAAATCCGTATAATCATTTGTAAAGGACATCTTGCCATTCTTTTCAGTCAAAAGGTAATACAAATAATCATTTTCAGGTGTTTCCAACACTGCACGAAGAGACCTTTCTCCGAATCCTGATATAGGAGTAGGTGGTAACCCTAAATACTTATATGTATTGTAAGGGGAATCTACTTGTAAATCTACCAATAAAACCTGTGACTTTCTCTTTTGTAGTGCGTACAATACAGTGGCATCAATTTGAATTAGCATGTCTTCATCAAGTCTATTTTTTACAACTGAAGAAACAAGAGGGCGGTCTTCCTGTAATTTAGACTCAGCTTCAACCAAACTAGCAATAGTAAAAAATTCGTTATAAGAATTAATCCAAGAAGGAAGAGAAGTGCTTAAGAGCAACCTATCTGCAACCGTTTCTAATTCGTTAACCATTAATTGAAGGATATCTTCACCGTTTGAGTCAATGTTTATTTGATATGTATTTGGATAAAGTAAACCTTCCCAGTTGTTTAGATTTGATGGGTCGTTTAAATAAAGATACTTACTCTTTACCTGACCAGACAAAAGTGAGTTTTTTAGTAGGTCGTAATCGAAACCTGTTTGCGAAGATATAGATACCAATGTTTCAGTTATCCAAAGTCCCTCTGGAACTGTTATTGTATAAGTCTTTAATGGAGGTCCTTTCAGGAGTATTTCTGTTATCTCAGAAAATTCTAAGTTATTAGGAATTTCATACTCTCCTGCACGTAATTTATCAGTAAGGTTTTCATTTCTTAAATATAATTCAAAAGCAAGTTTTGAAGAAATAACTCCTTCAGATGACAAAAGAGAGGCAATTTCAGAAGCTGAAGATCCTTGTTGGATTTGAACATCTATAATCTGAACGATTGATGAGTTTGAATTATTAAAATTTGCATCAACTTTTTCTATTGAGTTCGCTAAATTCCCAGTTGTTATTACAGCAATAAAAATAAGACTTATTGTTATTAAGACCATAAAATTGGTGCGGTTTTTAAGATATGTATTAAACATTAGAAAGATAAGTTTCAAGAATTTGTAATGCAGATATGTCATCTACTCTTTCATTATTTGATTTTGTTACAATTGAAGAAGTCATTCTTTCATCAATCTTAATGACTGTTATATTAAAATTTTCATTAATAACTTCTTTGATAAAAAGATCTGTTTCTTTGCTCATTCTTGTTTCGCTATTATTCAGACCTATCGGATTCCCAATAGCTATCCGATCTATTTCATAGTTTTCAACTATTTTTGACAATTCTTCAATCAAATTTGTTTTTTTAGTATCTATAACTTTTAAAGCAAAGGAGGTATTGGATTTTCTTGTATATACTGCTAAACCTATATACCTCTCGCCGAAGTCAATTGCTAAAATGTTCACACTAAATCATTTTAAGTAAAAGGTTTTCGATGTGAGAGAGCACTTTGACATCATCAAAATTACCAGGACCTCCGCCAATAGATAATTTCGGATCTTTAGACGCTCCACCTTTGTAAAATTGCGAAGCTTCACTTATAATATTCGAGATATCAATTTGAGTATCCTTATTAACAGCACCTACTAAACCTGTTTTGTCCCCAATTTTAGAAAGAATAACAACAATATCGACACTATCGGTAGATATGCAATTAAGTGCTAAATTTTTAAGATCTTCAGTTGTTTCAACTTCTACCAGGCCAATGTAGACTTTTTTATTGTTAATATTTTCACATGAATCAACAATCTGTTTTGATAAATTAGTTAGTTCCTGTTGCTTAAAACGACTAAGTTTTGATGATAGCTCTTCATAATCTTCTAAAAATGATTGAAGTTTTATTGGAACATCTTCAATGTTTGTTTTCAAAATTTGACTAACACTTTCGTATGATTGATATGCATTTGATAGAAAATTGTAGGCATCTATACCAGAAAGCATTTCAACCCTCCTAAGGTTTGACCCAATAGAAGATTCTGAAGTGAGAACAATCAGACCTACATCATTAGAATTCTTTACATGAGTACCACCACAGAGTTCTTTACTAAAGTTACCTATAGATACAACACGAACATCATTTTCATACTTGTCACCAAAAAATGCTAAAGCACCTTCTTCTTTTGCTTTTTCAATATTCATAATGTTCGTCTCTATTTCCAAATCATAAAATACCTGCTTGTTTGTTTCTTTAAAAATAGAATCTAGCTCGTCTTGAGCGACTTTATTCGTATGGCTAAAGTCAAACCTAAATCTGCCAGGTGCAACATGTGATCCTGCTTGTGCTACATGAGAGCCCAATATATTACGTAATGATGCATGTACCATATGTGCTGCAGTATGACTTTTAGAGACAGCATTTCTAAACTTATGGTCAACAACTTGAGTAACTTTATCACCAATTTGAAAATTAGTGTTTGAAGTAACAAGACCTGTAGAGCCAGATTTAGTCTGAACTAATTCAGTAACATTAAACTTAACTTCATCACTAATCAGAATTCCTTCATCAGAAACTTGACCTCCTGCTTCATAATAGAAAGGTGTCTCAGTAAAAAATAGAATCTGTTTTCCATCTACGTCTTTAATATCGTAAATTTCAGATGCAGACTCCAGAGAATCATAACCTGTGAAAAGATTCTTATCTACGTTAAATAGTACTTCAGAGCTAGCTTGTCTAGATTTACTTGACTTATCTTTGTGGGCTTCGAAATGTTCCAAAAATTCTTTTTCATCTATTATGAAATTATTTTCAATAGCTATTTCGTTAGTAAGTTCATACGGAAAACCGTATGTTTCAAATAAATAAAAGGCATCTTTAGAGTCAATATTGTTTTTTTTATTAATAATCGAATTAATTTCAACAACCCCTTTTTCAATAGTTCTCTGGAATAAATTTTCCTCTGCTTTATAAAGTTTGACTATTTTCGCTTTGTTGTCTGTTAATTCAGGATAGGAACTTTTATATAAATTAATAATCTCTTCTAATAGATAATCTAGTGAGTTTATCTCGTTTTTTAACTGGTGGTATGCACGAATAGTACGTCTTATAAGTCTACGCAATATGTAACCCCTACCTTCATTAGTAGGAACTACACCATCAGAAATCATGAATGTACTTGATTTCATATGATCTAATATAATTTTTTCAAACTTATCATTCCTATCATCAATATTCTTAATAAGAACTTCATGAATAGGTGCAAAAAGATCTGTTTGAAATAAGTTATCCTTTTCTTGGAGAACCATAGCCATACGCTCTAGGCCCATCCCAGTATCTATGTTTTTACTTGGCAACTCTCCAACCACTTCATAGGGTTTATCTTGAATTGAATCTGTGAAGACAAGATTCCAAACTTCAATAAAACGATCTTCTCCCCCACCTATAGGCCCACCATCTTCTCCAAATTCTGAGCCTCGATCAATAAATATTTCTGAACTAGGCCCACATGGTCCAGGAATGTTCATGTGCCAGAAATTATCTTTATCTCCTCTTTGTATTCTTAATTCAGATATTCCGATTTCATCTTTCCATATATCAAATGCTTCGTCGTCATTTTTGTACACTGTGATCCATATTTTGTTTGGATCTACTCCTAATATATTTGTTATAAAGTCGTAGGAATACCTAATTGCTTCTTTCTTAAAATATTCACCTACACTAAAGTTTCCTAACATTTCAAAGAATGTAAGGTGTCTGTCTGTTTCACCTACTATATCTATATCAACAGTACGGATACATTTTTGCGAAGAAGCCATATTTCTATTATCTGGTGTTTTGGTTCCCGAGAAGTAATCTTTAAGAGGTACCATTCCGGCAGCAGTAAACAGCAGAGTATCATCGTGTGGTATCAAAGATGCAGAGGATAAAATTTTATGATTATGTTCTTGAAAATATTCAAGAAATTTACTTCTTATTTCATTGCTTTTCATCGCTAATATACCTTAGATTATAGTCTGATAGTTCACTTTCATTTATTGAAGAAGGCGCTTCTGTTAATGGATCCATGCCTGATTGTGTTTTAGGAAAAGGTATGACATCTCTAATAGATGGTTGCTTAAGAATTTCTGCAACAAGTCTATCTATTCCAATTGCAAAACCTGCATGTTGTGGCGTTCCGTATGAAAGAGCTTCTATAAACCATCCGAACCTAGTGTCTATTTCTTCATTGGATAATCCCCATTTTTCAAGTACAAGTTTTTGTATTTCAGGGGTGTTAATTCTTTGTGAGCCTGAACCTAATTCCACACCATTTAGAACTAAATCGTAGTGTAACGCAATAGCTTCATCAGGAGCCTCTTTAAAAAGTTCAGAATCTTTAGGCGCTGTAAATGGATGGTGCGAAGGCTGTAGAACTCCACCTTCATTTTCGAAATATGGAAAATCTTCTACCCAGAGAAAACTAGCTGCTTCAGTTGCCTCACCTTTAAAAATATCTCTACGAAGAACATCCATGTATTTAGATATTTCTAACAAATCGCCTGACTGAAATATGGTCACACCACTACCCTTTGAAAGAATAGAGTTAATTTCCTCTTCCTTTAAAAACTTAACTAACGGACCTGTTAATTCGTTATCAGTACATTTAAACCAACCAAGTCCATTAGAACCCATCTCTTTAACTAATTGATCTAACCTATCCAACTCTTTTCGTGTTAATAATTCTGATGTATGAAGTGACAAAACTTTGCCATTGTTAGATAGATTTTCCTTTATAAACTTTATTTCAGTATTTTCAAAAATCTCAGTAGAGTCACTAATTGTCGATGCAATTCTTAAATCTGGTTTATCAGTCCCGTATAATTTAATCGATTCTTGATATGAAATAGTTTTAAACGGAGTGGTTATTTTAATATCAAATGCTTCATCAAATATATGTTTTACAATAATTTCTACATTCTTCTTTACTAGTTCGGGGTTACCATTCGAAAACTCTAAATCTAACTGGGTAAATTCTGGTTGGCGATCTTTTCTCGAATCTTCATCACGATAGCATTTTGCTATTTGGTAATAATTTGGAAACCCAGACATCATGAATAATTGTTTATACATTTGTGGTGATTGTGGTAATGCATAAAAAGAACCAGGAGATTTCCTAGAAGGAACAAGAAAATCTTTTGCACCTTCAGGAGTAGATTTAATTAATGTGGGTGTATCTATTTCTAATATGTCTAATTTGTTCATGATAGTTCTAATACTCTTAAAAGTTTTTGACCTTGCGACAATATTATGTTTCATTTCATTTCGACGTAAGTCTAGATATCTGTATTTTAAACGTATTGTTTCATCGGTTTCTATACCATCTTCAATCTGAAAAGGTAATGACTTACTTGGATTTACAACTGTTATTTCGTTAACTGCAATTTCGAATTCACCAAGTAAAGTTTTTTTATTTATTAATTCACTGTTTCTTTTTTTAAAAATACCTGAAATTTCTATATAGTACTCACTTTTAACATTCACTTCAATTGAGGATTCTTTATCAAATACCAATTGAATTGTAGATTCAAAATCCCGTAAATCTATAAAAGTTAAACCTCCATGATCTCTTACGTTATCAACCCACCCACGCAAAGAAGTAATATTTGAATCTACGACAGTAGTAGTTAAATCTTTAATTCTCAATTAATACCTCTATATCAAAATCAACGGAAGTGTTGTTAACTAAGTCTTTAATTGTATCTTCATCTGTGTTAATCACGTACCTTGCATTAAGATTTTTAGCCTGTTTAAATTGAGTATTCAATTTGGATATACGTGGTGGTTTAAAGTAATTAATTTTTTTATCGTCTAAAAATAATGCATATTCTGTAATTTTATTTATATTAGAACCAATTAAATATATAGTTGGGTCTGCAGAAACTGTTCCAATTGTATTCATTATTCTTTCTATCCCAAATGCAACTCCAACACCATTAAACTTACCAAGACCAAGTATTTCGGATAAACGGTCGTACCTCCCACCGCCTCCAAGAACTAGGCCATCTTTAGTAATGAATTCAAATGTTAAGTCATTATAATAGTCAAGACCTCTAACAAGCTTTGTATTTTCTCTATAAGCTATTTTGTTTTTATTAAGAAGAGATTTCAAAAGATTGAACTTTAGAATTGAATCTTCGTTAATGTACTTTAAAATTTCAGGAGCATCTCTAATGACATCGAAATCTGTTTTATTGTTAGAATCTAGTATCCGTAAAGTATTATTATTTAACTTTTCAAGGCTTTCATCAGATAGCTTGTCTTTATTTAATGTTAAATATTTATGCAGATTATCAATATATGCATTTCTATCTTCAAGTGAACCTATTGTATTAATTTCCAAAGTAAATTCGAGATCTAAGTTTTTTAGAAATCTAATTGAGTCACTTATTACTTGAAAATCAGAATATTCGTCAATTTGACCTATAATTTCAATACCACCTTGAGTAAATTCTCTGTATCGATTTTTTTGTGGATTTTCATATCTAAACATTTGACCAAAATATGCGTAATGTTTAGTTTGTTCTTTATTGAACTGTGAGTGATATCTTACAATACTTGATGTGCCTTCAGGTCTAAGTACAAGAGATCTACCACCTTTATCATCGAATTGATACATCTGTTTAGACACAATTTCTGAATTTACACCTATAGATTTTTCAAATAATTCGGTATATTCAATATGAGGTGTTTGGGTATATGAATATCCATAATTAATAAATGATTTATGGAATTGATCTCTTATATAAAGGTATTTCGTCGAATTTTCATCAACTATGTTTTGAGTACCTTTTACCTGTTCAATCATTTAAATATTCCCTTATAAACTCATTTTCCTTACTTATAATACTCACTTTTTCAGATGGTCCGTGGCCTGGAAGAATTTCATAATCTTTATTAAATTTAGAGTACACGTTCTTAATTGACGATATCATATCGGAATTACTACCACTTTTTAGATCAGTTCTACCGATACTTTCTTTAAAAACAAAATCACCTGTAAAAATAATTCCAAGATCAGGGAATTCAAAGGAAGTACTACCTGCTGTGTGACCTGGATTATGGTAAATATTAATTAAGTCGTTATTTAATGTATTAACATCAATTATTTCACCATTAAATGTTTCGCTCTGAATAAAGTTATTCGTAAATGAAGCAATCTGTTCTTGTGGGTTTCTAGCAAGAAACTCATCTTCAAGATTCATAAAAATTTTGCTTTCAAAATTAACCATCCCCAATGAGTGATCAAAGTGACCGTGGGTTACCAATGCTCCCCCAATACTTAAGTTATTCTTTTTAACATAGTTTATTGGTTCATCTAAATCCGGTGGCAAGTCTACAAAAAAGCATACGTCATCGTTAAATGGTCTTAGTATGTAACAATTTGAGGACGTAAAACTTGTAAATCTATATAGTTCAGAATTCATTTTTTACCTGGGAATATTCTTGATGCCTCAAAAACATTTTCTATATTTTTAGCATCTTTAATAATCTCTTCTAGTTGGTTATTGTCACTAATTTCTATTTGAAATACTAAACTTACAATCCTTTTACTACTTGTAACAGATTTAGCAACGAGTATATTTCCCCCATTGTCTGAAATTGCAATAGTTGCATCCCTTAAGAGATATGGCCTATCAATAGCTTCGATTTCTAACCAAATAATGCTACCTGTGTGTGTGTGGAAGCCCCATGTAACATCGATAATACGTTCCCCTTTTGTGCTATCAATTTGAATGTTCATACAATCTGATCGATGCACAGAGATACCATTATTGATTGTTACAAATCCTAATATATCATCACCCGGAACAGGAACGCAGCACTTAGCCATCCTTACTTGAATATCATCATATCCTTCTACAATTATAAGACCCGAACTCTCAGAGTCTTTTGCTTCCGGTGTAAATATATCTTCATCGTCAGTAATTTCTTCTGGAAATACATAGTTCCGTATTTTATTTCCAATATTATTAATTTTTAAATTACCATTACCTAATTTTTGATAAAACATTTCATAATTTGGTAATGAAGTTACATCAAGTAAATTTTTTAAAATATCTTCTTTATTTGCAAAATTTAATACATCAGTATTTTCATCTAGCCATGTGTTGAGTATCTGCTTTCCTTTTTGTATGTCCTCATCTTTCATTTGCTTCTGATACCATTGTTTAATTTTTGATCTAGCTCTTGATGTTTTTACTAAATTTAGCCAGTCTCTACTGGGTCCTTTTGTAGAATCATTAGTTGTCAATACTTCGACAATATCACCAGTTTTAATAGTGTTACCTAAGTTAGATAATTTTCCATTAACTTTTGCACCAATCATTTTTTCACCGACTTCTGTATGAACTGCAAATGCGAAATCCACTGCGGTAGATCCTGAAGGAAGTGTCACAACATCACCATTTGGTGTTAGACAAAAGATTTCGTCTTCATATAAATCTAATTTCATGTGTTGCAAAAATTCATTAGGATCTGGATATTCTGAAGAAATATTATTTAAATCATTTGTCCATTCTTTTAAATCGTTAGAGGGTTTCTCTTTATACTTCCAATGTGCAGCAACTCCAAATTCAGCTCTATAATGCATCTCTCTTGTTCTTATTTGAATTTCAACTTTATTCCCATCTGGAGTCAAAACAGTTGTGTGCAGACTTTGGTACAGATTAAATTTTGGCATTGATATAAAATCTTTGAACCTTCCAAGGACAGGTTGAAAGTTCGCATGAACAAGCCCAAGTATTGAATAACAGTTTTTAACATCATCAGTAATAATTCTTACACCTATAAGATCATTAATTTCATGGAAAGATAAACCACTATTTATAATCTTTTTATAAATAGAGTAATTGTGTTTTGGTCTTCCAACTACATCGGCAGATATAGAATTGTCTCCTAATAGTTCAGTAAGAATTTTGGTTGTTTTCTTTATTTCAGAATTTCGATGGGGTGAAGTTTTATTAATCAGGCTTTCTATTTCTAAATTTTGTTTCTTAAATAAGATTTCAAAAGAGGTGTCTTCAAGAGTATGTTTTATATTTTGCAATCCTAGTCGATGAGCTAACGGAGCATAAACGTATAATGTTTCATTAGCTATTTTTTCCTGTTTCCAATCATTTAAGTGCTCCAATGTTTCAATATTATGCAATCTATCTGCAAGTTTGAGAATCAATACTCTAATATCTTTAGACATAGCAACAACCATTTTTCTAATGGCATCCGCTTTAGCTTCTTCTTTTGTGTTGTATTTTATACGATCTAATTTGGTTACACCATCTACGATGTTTGCAACATCTGCACCAAAACTTTTTTTGATATCATTATAAGTAATATCAGTATCTTCTATTAAATCATGCAAAAGAGCTGCTGTTACTGTTTCTATATCCATACTCAAATCTGAAAGATAGATTGCAACACTAACTGGGTGGGAAATATATGGCTCACCGGATTTTCTTTTCTGAGAAATGTGACCGTTAAATGCCATATTGTAGGCAGAATTAATGATATCTAATTCTTTATCCTCATATCTCGATCTAAGATCTTCTATTAAATCATCAACAGTACTTGTTTTAAGATTTTCACCCATACCTATATGCTAGTAAAGAATTTATTTATTAATTATCTTTGCTAAAAATGGAACTGTAACGAATATAGAGCTATAAGTTCCAGAAAGTATTCCTATAAATAATGGAAGTGCAAAATCAGTAAGAGTGCCTGATAATCCTAAATAATTACCCAGGAATAGAATGGAGGCTATGGGTATAGCTGAAGTAATTGATGTGTTCAGACTTCTCATAAGAACTTCATTAAATGTTTTATTAAGTGAATCATCGGAGAGATAGGAAAATCTTGAAGTCTTCACTGTATCATTCAATTTATCGAAAAGTATAACTGTATCGTATAGTGAGTAACCTAAAATCGTAAGTAAAGCAATTACTGTTGAAGGAGTTATTTCCAACCCTAGTAACACATAAATTGAGAATACTAACAATAGATCATGCATGAGTGCAATTAAAGCAATTATTGAGTATTTAAATTCATACCTGTAAGAGATTATTAATATAACTAAAGTTAAAAATATGAGTAAAGCTTGAAGGCCTTTAGAAGTAATCTCATCTCCAAATGTAGGGCCAACCCTTTGAAAATCAATATTTTCATCGCTTACATCAAATTTATTTGAAAGATAAAAAAGAAATTCTGTCTCTTTCTGTTGAGTATTTTCTGTTGCGCGGAAAATTATTGAGTCAGAATTGTCAAATGTTTGGTATCTAGAAACATCAAGAATTGAAGAATTCATTACCTCTGATATATCCTCATCTGAATAGTTGGCTTCTAGTTGATACGTTGTTCCACCAGTAAAGTCAACAGAAAGATTTACAGGTAATACACCCAGTGAAGACATTATTAATACAGCCAAAAAAATGACCACTTCTATTAAAAATACTTTATAAAATAATTTTCCAACTTTTAAAAAATCAACATTAGTTGATCCGAGAAACAGACGTTTAATCATTTATTAAATCACTTTCTTTTATTGGGAAGAATACTCTCGGGCTCTTAGATAATGAACTTATTACAGGTACAGCATTTCTTGTATAGATTCTAGTAAATATCAAGTCAAAGATAGTTGCTACTCCAAGTGCAAGTGCAAATCCGCGAATCGGCCCTATTGCTAGAACATACAATAATAATGCAGCTGATAATGATACAAAATCTGCTGTCAAAATTGTTTTCCATGCATCTTGTGAAGCTTTTTCAGCCGCGAATTGAAATGATCTACCAATCTTAATTTCATCTTTAAACTTTTCAAATGTAACAATGTATGAATCGGCAGCTAATCCAATAGAAACAATGATTCCAGCAATCCCGGATAAAGTTAGGGTAAAACCTTGATATTCGCCAAGCAGAGTTATTACAGAATAGAAAAGCAAACCAAAAGAACTCAATCCAAGAATTGCTACAAGACCTAATGTACGATAATAAAGAATTAGATACATTGAAACAATAACCAAACCTACTAATCCTGCTTGTAGTCCCAAGTTCAAGGTATCTTCACCAAGAGTAGCTGAAACTTTTTCTATAGAAGATCTTTCAAATGATACTGGCAAAGCTCCGTACCTTAGAATAATAGCTAAGTTATTTGCTGATTCCCCTCCATCAGCATTACCCATAGATATTGCTGCAGTTCCACCAGTTATACCAACTGAAGGATCTACATCAAAGGCAACACCAGGTGCTGAAACAACTTCTCCGTCTAGAACTATAGCTAGCTTTCTCTGTTCACCATTTTGGCTTGCAAGTTTTTTAGTTAATTCAGTAAATAGCTGTGCAGAGTCTTCTTTAAACTCCAAGGAAACAATCCATTCATTTTCTGGAAACACTGCAATCGCATCAGAAATATCATTACCAGTTAACTCTGCAGGACCTAATTGGTATATAACTGGATATCCACCGCTCACTGATAATATATAAGATTCAAATTCAGGATTATCATTAATTGATATACCAATAAATTCATCAACCCCGGTTACTCCTTCTTTTATTTTAGTGCTCACATCTTCAGGGTCATCAGGATTTACTTCTAAACTTAGTGCTGGTGAGTATCCAGTTGTTAGAGATGAGTCGAGTACTGGCCTAAATGTTAATAGTCCAGTTGTTCCTAAAGCTTCAATAGCTCTTTCTTGGTCTGTAACACCTGGTAACTGGACAAGCACAGAATTTTCACCGCTTATTGCAATTTCTGGTTCTTGAACATCTCCAAATGCCTCAATCCTAGTTCTCATTATCTCAACTGCCTGCTCTATAAGTTCTTGATCTGTATCATCATCTGCGGTAAGTATTACTGAAATACCTCCTTGTAAATCAAGTCCTAGTTTTGGTGTTAATTCCTGGATGTAAACTAGAGCAAACAGAGATGCTGAAATAATCGGTAAAAACAAAATGTTAAAATACTTTTTCACAACAACCCATTAATTTTTGATTTTGCGATTACAACTTCACCTTTTTTTAATACAAGAGTGACAGTTTTTTCATCTAAGGCAACAATTCTTCCATGCATACCTGAATCAGTTATAACGTTGTTTCCAATTTTGAGTTGATCAAGCATTTGATTGTGTTTTTTATTCCTCCTTCTCTGAGGAACCCATAGAATTGTGTAAAAAACGATTAATACGATGACTAAAGGTAATACACTTATTAATTCATTCATACGTATCTCTTTCTAAAATTAGCAAAATCTGATTCTAATATACTTTTTCTTGCATCATCAAGCATAATCTCAGTCTGAATTAAATTATGAACTGTTAAATATAACCAAGCACTTGTTGGCTCATTTCTAAGTATATGTCTCAAGTAAGCTTTTGAATAATTTTTGCAGGTAAAACATGGACATCCTTCGTATATCGGGGATGGATCATTAGCGAATTGTTTATTCTTTATATTTAAATAAGTATTTCCTGTTATTAATTTTCCGTGTCTGGCTAATCTAGCAGGCCATACACAATCAAACATATCAATACCTTCTTCAATTAAATCAATCAAACCCAATGTATCTCCAAGTCCCATTACATATCTTGGTCTGTTTTCAGGTAAAAATTGCGTAGTGTAGTTAACTATTTCTTTTCTTTCTCCTCTTGTTTCACCTAGGGCAAGACCACCAAGTGCATATCCATCAAACTCTAACTTTGTCATAGAGAGGGCAGATTTTTCTCTTAATTCTTTTACTAACCCACCTTGGACGATTCCAAAAAGAGACTGATTATTGTTAGCATGTATATTTTTAGCTATATTAGCCCACGTCTCAGTTGTTTTAATCGCATCTTCTTGTTTCTCAATTGGGGCATCAATATTTACAACATAATCAAATATCATTGCAATATCACTTCCCAGGAGGTTTTGAGTTTTAATAGAAACTTCTGGTGTCATTAAAAAAGTAGACCCGTCATATATATTCTTAAACTCTATTCCCTCTTGTATTTTTTTAGTTGGTAATGACCAACCCTGAAAACCACCTGAGTCAGTAAGAATAAGCTTATTCCAATTCATAAACTTATGAAGACCACCGAGTTCATTAATCAAATCTGCACCAGGCCTTAGATATAAATGGTATGTATTTGCTAATAGAACTGTTGTTTTATCCAGCATTTCGTGAGGAGTTGATTTTAATGAGCCTTTTGTAGCAACTGGCATAAACGTAGGAGTAAGTAATTCTTTGTTATTGATTTTGACTATTCCAGCTCTTGCAAAGCTATCTTTTTTAACAATATTAAAATCTAAATTACTCATCAATCTTGAATATTACTGCATCCCCAAAACTTAAAAACTTAAGATTATTATTTTGTGCATATTCATAAAGTTCTTTCCAATTATCTCCATATATTGATTTAACAATTGATAACAATGTACTTTTCGGTGCATGAAAATTTGTTATTAGGTAATCCCCTATATTAAATTTATAACCAGGAGTTATAAAAAGATTGGACATACCTTCATAGACTCCCGTATTGAAAACAGTTTCTAGAGTTCTTAAGACAGTAGTTCCAACCTGAACAATTTTATATCCAGATTGCTTTAAAGTCAGAATTTTCTTATAATCGTTTTCCTCTATCCTATAATATTCAGAGTGTATTTTGTAGTTCTCAACTATTTTTGTGTCTATTGGTTTGAAAGTACCAAGGTTTATGTCTAAGTTAATAAAAATTACTTCATGTCCGTTGAACTTTAATTGCTCAATCATGTCTAGGGTAAAATGTAAACCTGCTGTAGAAGATGCAACAGAAAAGCCGCCACTAGAGAATTCATTAATGTAATCTTTGTATTTCGATGAATCATCTTTTATATAGGGTGGCAAAGGTACAGTACCAAATCTGTCTATTAGACTATTTACATTTTCACTAAATTCTATAGTGTAAGTACTCGCATCTTTATTCAGAATTTTTATTTCAGCTATTTCGGTATTTAAAGTGTCACCTATTTTTATTTTTCCTGATGATTTGATAAGAACTTCAGCTTGGTAGTCGTTTTTTATAACTAATACAAAAAGTTCAACTTTACCCTGTGTGTCTACTTTATTTGTTTTAATTCTTACATTTCTAACTTTAGATTTATTGAAGATAAAAACAGATTGTTCTTGAAGAGTTTCTATATACTGACTGAACTTAATTATTTTTTTAGATTCACTAATTAATAATTTTGAATTCTTGGGTTCGATATATCTGTTCTGTGCAATTGAAGATGTCTCTAGATTGTAATCTAAATCATCTATCGGTGTATTGAACAATTATTTTTCTAAAAGTTTAACAAACAGGTCATATGACATTGATATTACCTCGGGTATACCATCGTTTGTCCTTCTTGAATTATTGTCTTTACGTTTGAGTTTTTTCCAAAATACTAGAGTATTAGTATCACCAGATTTTGTAATAGCTTTATCAAGAGTTTGGTGTAGATTTAGGTTTTGACGTGATTTAGCTTCTATAAAGAATTCTTCTTCTCCTATAAATAATTGAATATCTCCTAAATCGTTAGAGCCACCTTCTGCAAATCTTTGAGCTCTAAAATTAGATACATTATTAAGCCTATTTACAATGTTTGTTTCGTAGTTAGTACCTTGTTTTTTTGCTTTATTTACCATCTAGCAATTTTAACAAAAATTATTCATTTAATGCAGCATGCATAAGATTCTCTTCAATATCAAAATTTGTATATACATTTTGAACGTCATCGAGATCTTCTAGTGAATCAATTAACTTGGATAATTTTTGAAATTTTGACAAATCTAGCATAACAAAAGTTGATGGAATGTATGCAACTTCAGAATTCGTAGTTCTAAAATTATTGTTTATGAATATTTCATTTATTTTTTTGAAATCTTGGGGAAGAAATTCAAATGTTAAGCTCGATTCATTTTCACTGAAATCAAGACAGGAGTTTTCAATTGCTAAATCTATCAGGATATCGCTACGTTCATCAAATTGGAACACTGCTTTTCTTTCAAAAAGATAATTTACACTTCCTGGGGCTCCAGTGGACCCATCAAACTTTGAGAAAATCGATTTTACGTCAGCAGAAGTTCTGTTCCGATTATCAGTTAGACATTCTACAAGTATTGCTACCCCATGAGGTCCATATCCTTCATAGAAAACTTCATCAAAGTTATCACTTTCTTGCTGACCACTTAAACGTTTGAGTGCTTTCTCTATATTGTCGTTGGGGACAGACATAGACTTAGCTTTTGATATAGCTTGATAAAGAGATGCATTGCTTGATGGGTCAGCACCACCGTTTTTTGCAGCTACTTCTATTGCCCTAATAAGTTTTGCAAAAAGTTTACCTCTTTTAACATCGTTTGCTCCCTTTTTTCTTTTAATTGTTGACCATTTAGAGTGCCCCGACATTTAATCCTTTCATTACAAAATTATCTAACCAATTTAAATAATTTTGCTCATTATTTAGTTCTGGATGAAAAGTTAAACCAACAATATTGTTTGATTGAACACCTACGATTTCATCTTCCATTTTAGCTATCACCTTTACCCCACTGCCTACACTTGTAATTTTAGGTGCTCTAATGAAACAATAATTATCATTAAAGTTGTTAAATTGAACTTTCCCTTCAAATGATTGATTCTGTCTACCGTAACCATTTCTTTCAATATCACAGTCAAGTATGTTGAGTGTACTTTTACCTAAAATAGAATTCTTTGCTAACAGTATTAATCCAGCACAAGTTCCAAGCGTAGGTATTCCAGTAAGAATCTTAATTTTAAGATGATTAAATAGGTCATTGTTTTCTTGAATTTTAATCATAGAGGTTGATTCACCACCAGGTAAGATAATTGAACCAACTTCTTCTAAATCGTCAACTGTACGGATTAAAATGAAATCTCTCTCGATTAATTTAAGAGATTCAAGGTGTTCCTGAAAGCTTCCTTGAAGTGCTAGGATACCTGTTTTCAACTACCAACCTCTTTTAGCGAGCTTCTCCGATTCATGTAGATCATCAATGTTAATACCAACCATAGGTTCGCCAAGATTCTTGGAAACTTCAACTAATTTTGCAGGATTGTCATAATTAGTTGTAGCTATTACAATTGCTTCAGCTCTTTCTAATGGATCTCCACTCTTAAATATTCCGGAGCCAACAAACACTCCATCACATCCAAGCTGCATCATTAAGGCTGCATCAGCTGGCGTTGCTATACCTCCTGCTGCAAAATTTACTACAGGTAATCTGCCACTTTCTCTTATTGAATTTAATACCGTAACAGGTGCCCCATAATTCTTAGCTAGTGCCATGAGTTCATTTTCATCAGCTGATAAGACTTCATTAATTCCTTTGGTCATACTTCTCATATGTCTGACAGCTTCTATGACATTGCCAGTTCCGGCTTCACCTTTAGTTCTTATCATTGCAGCACCTTCACCAATTCGCCTGCACGCTTCACCTATATCTGTAGCACCATTTACAAAAGGTGTTTTAATTTCATGTTTACTAATATGATTAACCTCATCAGCAGGTGTAAGAACCTCACTTTCGTCAATAAAATCAATACCTAGTTCTTCTAAAATCTGAGCTTCAACAAAGTGGCCAATTCTTGCTTTAGCCATAACTGGAATAGAAACCGTGTTCATAACTTCTTGAATGACTTCAACAGATGACATTCTTGAAACTCCGCCCTCGGCTCTTATATCTGCCGGAATTCTTTCTAGTGCCATAACAGCAACTGCCCCAGATTTTTCAGCAATTTTAGCTTGCTCAGCATTAACGACATCCATGATAACGCCACCTTTGAGCATCTCTGCAAAACCTTTTTTTACTTTAAATGTAGATTCAATTTTCATATTTTTATTCTAACTATATTTTAAAGTAGAGAGAAATCCAACACTCCATTACTTTTTCAATTGAGTAACGGTTTATATGTACAAGTTGTTTTCTATGAATGTCTTCGATATTACTTTTTAATAATATATCTATTGTTTCAGAAAGTGATTCAAGCGATTTATTTTTGAAGTATATACCAGTGTTACCTAATAGTTCGGTAAATGCTGGGATGTCACTGCATACAACCACACAACCATAGCTGATAGCTTCAATTAGTGTTATGCCAAAGCTTTCACCACGTGAATTAACAGCAAGGTATATGTCTGATTCTAATAAAATCTGATGTTTTTGTTCATTGTCAGGATTTACATGCGTAATAATGTTTTTTGAAAATTTATCACGATTCACGATTGCTTGAAATATAGAATTCTTATTGATTTTTGTTTCTGCATACTCTTTATAAAGATCGAAGTTTTTTCTTTTCTCATCTCTACCAATAAACAAGAACTTTGTATTGCCATTATTTTTATATTCATATTTAAGCACCGAAATAGCATTCGGAATTATTCCTACTGCTATTTTTGATGAGATAGATTTTCTAGCAACATTACTAACTGCTGTTACAGCAGATGATTGTTTTTCATTATATAAAAGCATTTTTTGTGCATATTGCAACATGGGCGAAAGATCAGCATGGTGTGATAATATTGTCTTTTTATTTATAGGGATACGCCAAAAAAAAACAGGTATAAATGGTTCGTGAATATGTATTACATCAGCCCATAAAAGTGCTTTTTTAACAATTTTACGCCGTGGAAATAATTTAATTGGTGCAACGGATCCATTAAACCTAAATTTGAATGTCTCACCTACATCGAAATCATTTGAATCAGGACTGAGTATTTTTATATCTAATTCTTGACTACTTGCAAATTTTTTTATTAATGATAATTGATTCTGTACTCCTCCATAATACTTCATACTGTATGGTGAGATAAGTAAAACCTTAGTACTCATCAGTCCATACAGGCTGTATTGAATGCCATTGATTGGCATCTAAAGAAATTAGTTTTTCAAAAGATTTGGCAAGCACCTTCATGCCTTGTTGTATGCTTTGTGCTTCATTCTCGAAATGGGGGACGTAAAATGGTTTTTCAAAATATAAGGTATATTTATTATTAATTTTTATAAATGTTGCAGGAACAATAGGTACACCTGTCTTTAGGGCAAGTGCAACAGGACCTTTGGGGAATGCTGCTAGATCACCAAAAAACTCAGTACCTACTCCACTTTTATTCACACTTCTTTCTGATAGAAGGCAAACATGATAACCATTGTTTATTTTTTCCTGTACCAGATTAAAAGTATTTTGACCCTTTCCTCCAAGTATAATTTCACAACCAAGTTCTTCTCTCAATGATTTAAACCATGTCATAACTTTTTGATTATCTAAAGGTTCAGCAACAGCGAGTAGTTTCAAATCAAGTTTATTACCAACAGGTATTGCCATTTCCCAATTTCCAACATGTGGTAGAGCAAAAATAAAGCCAATATTCGAAGTCTTTAAAGTTGTTATATAATGTTCGTTAACTATTTCAACATTATTAAGAATTTTATTTTGAAAATTTGATTTTGTTAACCATAGTGTCTCAAGCCAATACTTTACATAGTTAATTTTAACTTTAATTGGACTGTAACTGATTTCACCAAACTTTTGAAATCGTGAAATTCTTTTATGGAGGTTGATACTGTTTTTAAATGACAATAGATAATAAATTGGTCCAACGATATATGAAAGTACAAGTAAAAATCTAAGATTGAGATGTTTTACTAGGTTATGTGTAAATATAATAAGTAAGTATTGAAGGTACTTAATCATAGGTTTTTATATAGCTTAGTAAATCTTTGCATAACTGTGACCCACGTGATTAGAGCAAACAAATATACGAAATTAAAAGAAAACTTAAAATACATAAAAAATACTGCAAACAATACCCTTTCAGGTCTTGCCGCTAAACCAACTTTGTTATCAAAACCATAGATCTCTGATTTAGCTCTAATATAAGGAATTAATCCTGAAGATGTGAGAATTGCAAATACCGTAAAAAGCTCAATTTCATTGCTGGTGTATTTGATACCGATGACACCCCAAATGAAAAGCTCACCGATTCTATCTACTGTTGAATCAAGAAAAGCTCCTTTTTTAGAGGACAAATTCAATGTCCTGGCCAGTGGTCCGTCAAGACCATCGATTGCACTTCCTAAAAAAATTAAGATAATTCCGATATTTTTATTGTTGGTTAAAAAATAAATTGTACCTAGGATAACAACTAAAATTCCAAATACAGATAAAGTATTCGGTTTAATCTTTAAAAATATACATATCTTTATAAATGGTTTAGCAAATTTTTCAGATGCAGCTTTGAAGTATTTTTCAAGCATTTTGTATAGACTCTGTGTAAACTTCCGACACTAAGTCACCATTCGCTGCATCTATTTCAATTATTGATTTTTTAGTTGGTGGATTTTTATGATCGTAAACTATTACTGTCCAAATTGGTTTTAAAAATTTGTATGAATTAATGAATTCAAAAGTTAAAGCTATTGAATAATAACCAATAGAATGTGGAACGTTATTTTCTATATTTTTAATGACTTCATTTTGTTTAATGTTTACTGAATTGTCTATCAACAATATGAATAATCCAAACATTACGATTAGTGATGAGCCTGATGATACAGACAACCATCCAGTTAAACTGAATACAATTTGTGATAATACTCCTGTCACAATTAGCACGAAACCATATAAATTTCTTCTTTTTGGATTAGGAATGATGTAACTGCCTACTGCTAACGAATTTAGGTCTTCTGGGACAACTTGTTTCTCAGCATCGTCTTTTGATATATCAATACCATCTATCATCAGAAACTGAACTTAGGCTCTTTTGAAGACTCTTTTATTATAGAAATTAATGAGTCTATATCATCATCGTTTATGTCGTCAGAATCTACTCTATTCAACGAGCCAGTATTATTAGCTAAGTCCTTTTCTCCGATGATTAATACTTGTGGAATTCTCATCTTGTTAGCATCATGAATCTTTTCACCTAACCTTATATTTCTATCATCAATTTCAATACGTATATTTGTAAGTTTTGAAGCTATTTTTTGTACGTATTCATCGACAGATCCTATTGTCAGTATCTTGAGCTGTATTGGTGCTAACCAATATGGAAAGTTTCCTTCATAGTGTTCAATCAAAATTCCTGTAAATCTTTCAATAGAACCTAGTAGAGCTCTATGTATCATGACAGGTTTATCTTTAGTATTTTCGGTCGATACGTATTCTAGATCAAAATTAGTAGGCTGAGCAAAGTCAATTTGTATTGTAGAAAGTTGCCATCTGCGACCAATAGCATCTTTAACATGTAGGTCTATTTTGGGACCGTAGAATGCTCCTTCACCCTCTGCAGTAATGAAATCTATACCTTGTTCTTCTAAAGCATTCTCCAATGATGATGTTGCTATTTCCCAATCTTTACTTTCACCGATAGCCTTTGAAGGTTTTGTTGATAAATCTGCTTCAATTTGTGTAAATCCAAATGAATTTAACAAAGCAATTGAAAATCTTAATAAATTATTTACTTCCTTATTGATTTGATCGAACGTACAAAATATGTGTGCATCATCCTGTGTAAACCCTCTTGCTCGCAATAGTCCGTGTAATACACCTGACTTTTCAAATCTATAAACTGAGCCTAATTCAAAAAGTCTTAACGGTAATTCTCTGTATGACCTTAAGTCACTTTTGTAGATAAGTATATGGAATGGACAATTCATCGGTTTTAAGTAATATTTATCATCATTATCTTTGCTGTTGAGAGGTGGATACATTCCCTCTTCATAGTGTTCAAGGTGGCCAGAAGTTTCCCACAGTACTGATCTTCCTATGTGAGGAGTGTTAACAAATTTATATCCATTATTAAGATGTGCAGACTTACTGTAGTTTTCTATAATATTTCGTAGTAACGCACCGTTTGGTTTCCATAAAAACTGACCTGGTCCTAACTCATCTGCTGTTGTAAAAAGTTCTAACTCTTTACCAAGTTTGCGATGATCTCTTTTTTCAGCTTCTATTCTTCGTTCTAGGTACTGTTGTAGATCTTTGTCGCTATACCAACTCGTCCCATATATTCTTTGGAGTTGTGGGTTGCTCTCATCGCCCCTCCAGTAAGCACCACCTAATCTAGTTAATTTAAAATATTTAATAAAACCTGTATGAGGGACATGCGGACCTCTGCATAGATCTATAAATGAGTTATTTGAATAAACTGAAACATTCTCACCTTGAACCCCTTCATTAGAATCTGCAGCTTCAATAAGTTCTTTTTTGAATTTCTGATCTTGAAATAATTTCGATGCGTCTTTTTTACTCATATAAGACTTTACAAAGGGTTGATTTTCTTTTGATAATTTATGCATTTCTTTTTCTATTTCTATGAGGTCGTCTTCACTAATTGTTTTTTCAAATAGGAAGTCATAATAAAAACCATCTTCTATATCGGGTCCCACTCCATACATAGTTCCCGGATAAAGATTTAAAACAGCTTGTGCAAGTAAGTGAGCAGATGAATGTCTTAATATTTTTAGTGAACTTATATCTTTCTTTGTGAGTATTCTTATATCAGAGCTTTGACTTATTAGGTACGAAGTATCAAATATTTCTTTATTAACTTCTACACATACAGCATCTCTAGCTAGGTTAGAACCAATATCAGAAGCTATTTCATATCCAGAAACTGGTTCAGTGTATTTTTTTACTGTGCCATCTGGTAACTTTATTTCAATACTCATTGGTTATAATATTAGTGATACTTACAAACTATTATTTTCAAGTAAAAAAAACATCGATTTTTTATGTTTTAATAGATAGTGAGTAAAAAAGTAAATATTTCTTTAAATAATAAAAGTATAGAAATATCTTTCATCGACGTTCTAAAAAATCACACAGTAATTTGTGAATATGTAGGTCTAAACATCTACCAACTGAGTATGAGCAAATTTTCTGTGCAAAATACAAAAAATAAGCCGGTCTCCCTTACTTCTACAGAACTTCGTAATATAAACATGCACTCATTAAATAAACGATCGATAAGACTCATTAATTCTTTTATTAATCTCGATAAGTCAAATGCCTACGAGAAATTAGAATTTATATACATAGCTGACCATGACCTTAAAAATGTGTTGAGACTGATCCATAAAACAAACAAAGAACTGACTAAAAAAAACTTTCTTGCACAATTTTCTCTTTATTATGTCAACACATGTCTCTCGTATGATAAAAATATTACAAAGATATTAGAACAGAAAACTGGTTACAAGCAGACATATATTAAAAACTTAGTAAAAGAGTGTTTTCAAAATGGTTACCTTAAGAATTCCTCAAAGGGTCTACCTGGAGGCATACTCACTACAAAAACTATTAATTACTTGAAACAGTCACACTTAATATAGTTACATCCTCTACCGGTTTATCACCTTCGGCTGTTTGCACAGAAGCTATAGAATCTATTACTTCAAGACCATCAGTCACTTTACCAAAAATTGTATATTGATACGGGAGCGGATAATCAACGTGCATAATAAAAAATTGACTACCATTTGTGTTTGGTCCAGCATTAGCCATCGCTAATATCCCTTTTTCGTAGGGTTGTTGATTATTTAATTCATCTTCAAACGTGTATCCTGGGTATTTTCCATAATCACCATGCCCTGTTCCGCTGGGATCTCCACCCTGAATCATGAAACCAGATATTACCCTGTGAAAAATAATATTGTCATAATAACCATCATTCGAGAGTGATATAAAGTTATTTACAGTCATTGGTGCTGTATCAGTAAAAAATTCGACAGTCATGGCCCCTTTTGTTGTTGAAATAACAGCCGTATGCTTTTTACTTGTGTCTATTGTCATCTCTGGCATAGAGGAATAAACTTTTTCGTTACCCATTGTTTCTTCTCCTTCATTTTTATCTTCCACTATCTCATTTAATTCAACTTTTTCAGTTTCTCCAGTTTCTGTACAAGATCCAAATACAAGGGACAAAGCAATTATTAAGAACAATTTCTTTTTATACATTTAAATTACTCAACCTTACCTTGGATATTGCACATAAGTTACTGTCATTGTATATCTTGGCTTCCCATAGTTGTGAACGCTTTCCTATTTTTATTGGACTTGCTTCACAAATAAGTTGACCTTCCTTGGCGGATTTCAAAAAATCTGTATTATTATTGACTCCAACCCAAACACCTTCTTGTGTAAAATATGCAGCGTATGAAATAGCAGCTTCAGCCATAGATGCATACACGCCACCATGGACAAGTCCCATTGGTTGATGATGATCTGATGTAATTAATAGTTCTGTTTTAATGCTATCTCTTTCGATTTTTATAATCTTATGTCCATAAAGTGCGTCAAAAGTACCTTCGGTAAATTGCATCTCATTCATATTGTCCATAGACGTCCTTTAATCGTTTCTCACCTTCACCTCTAATAAACCACCAAAAACCAATTGCGACAGTTAATAAAGTTGAGGAAGTTAATGTTATTGTATATATTATCGAGTCTAATAAATTAACATTTAAAATTCCATAAACAAACAAACCTATGCCATAAGAAGTAATGAAAAGGGTAACAAATCCAAACCAACTAAACGATTTACCGAACCCTGCGACTACAATTTTTCTATCCTGAATAGGAAAAAAATATCTATTTTCAAGTTGATGAGCTATCAATAACTCATCTCCCGTTTCGAGGTTAATTTTATTTTCAAGGTATTGACTAAAGTTTCTAGAAAATATTAAGTAATGTGCATGAAATGAAAGTATTACTGCACCGAATAAGCTTACAAACGGAATGATATAGAAAACAATATTTTCTTGAATAACTATTAATAAGATCGAGGCCGCAAAAAGAAATCTGACATCTATAAGAAACTGTTGATGATAATAGCGATTCATTTGTCGCATTCTTTGCAATTGTTCTCTAATAACTGTTAATTTATCCACAGGTTAAAGTTTATATAAGATATGTTTAAATCAAAATACACATTATGGTTTATTACTTTTTTAATAGGTATAGCAATATACAATATATTTGCAATCGTTCAAATAGAGTTCAACACAGTATCTCTATATAGTTTTAAGAAATTTACTATTGAATGTGGAACTATCTATGACTTACTGACAAATAATGTAGATTTTTCACAAAATAAAAATTTAAGTATGAACAGATCTATTTGTGTGAACCAGGCAATGGTTACCCTTACAACCTCAATTCTTACTATTATTTTTCTAATGTTTATGTTTTATTATGCTTATAAGGCTTTCAAAAATAAAGACAATTTTGAAGACATGAGCTCACTTTTGACAATATTAAGACGAAGAAACAATAAATCTCTATAATCAAGTTATGCATATAGGTGCTTTTATACCTCAGGGATGGAGAATGGACTTATCTGGAGTCCCTATTAACGAACAGTGGGAAACAATAATAAATTCCGCTAACAAGATTGAAGAATTAGGTTATCACTCATTGTGGGTATACGATCATTTTCATACTGTTCCATCTCCTACTCAAGACCCTACATATGAATGTTGGTCACTGATGGCAGCTTTGTCTCAAACAACTTCTAAAGTACGACTAGGTCAGATGTGTACGTGTAACTCATATAGAAATCCTGCCTATCTTACAAAAGTAGCATCTACTATCGATGTTATGTCCGGCGGACGTCTTGAGTATGCAATTGGTGCAGGTTGGTATGACCAGGAATACAAAGCATATGGATATGATTATCCATCAGCTGGTGTTAGGTTAAAAATGCTTGAAGAATCGTTAATTATTTATAAAAAAATGACTACAGAAGATGAAGCTTCATTCGAGGGCGAATATTATCAAATTAATAAAGCAATAAATAAGCCAAAACCTATTCAAAAACCACACCCACCACTTTGGGTATGTGGTGGCGGCGAAAAAGTTACACTTAAACTCTTAGCTCGATATGGTGATTATGGAAATTGGGATGTTGACGTAGAGGGGTTTATAAATAAATCAAACATACTTAGAGAACATTGTGAAAATGAAAATAGAGAGTTTTCTGATATTGGCAGGACCTTGCACACCAATGTTATTATTGGTGAAAATCAAGCTGATCTTGATAGTAAGATCGAAAAGATTTCAGAGTATACATCCATTCCAAAAGATATGTATTTAAGCAAGCCATTAGTTGGGGTCAAAAATAAAGTATTTGAAAAAATTGATGAGTTTGAATCACATGGTTGTAGTTATTTAATTGCCTATATAGCTGATATTGTCTGGGGAGATACGTTAGACATTCTTAAAGAAAAGCTCTAGAAATACGGAAGCCCCCAATGAAGAGGGCTTCCCAACAGGGCTGCGTATCACACTTAATTGAAACGCACTATCAGAATACCATGAGAAATGTTGAAAAGTAAAGTTATTTAGCCAAAACTAGGATTTTTAGTGTTTGGAACTAAAGAAATCCAGACTTTTCCCTTAGGGACAAAAAGTTTAGTTCCATTTTGATCAACAATATGAAAAGGATCGAGATTTGATCCACGTTTCCAGAATGCGTCTAAGAGTTTTCCCTTGTGAAGGATGATTGCTCTACCTTCTCCTACTGTTTTTACTGATGGAAGTTGCAATGGATGTATATATGGTTCACATAAAAGAGCTATTACGGTTGTTGTTGAAATCTGCCCCTGATTCCCATTTTTATCTACCCAGTTATGGATATTGTTTTTTGAAGTACCTTTGTAAGCGTCATAGTATGTTCTCACATAAGAGTTTCCGTTCCAGGTCCATGTCGTACTTGTCTGGGATGAAAACGTTAAGTTTAAATAAGAATTAGATGACCAGCTAGAGAGAGAGGGCTCCCCCCAAGGAAAAAGAGGTTGTGGTGTTGATGATTTAACATATCCCTTATCAACAGCTAATTTCTTTAGTTTTACAGTATCAGCATATAGATTATGCGGCGCTTTTCTATCTGAAATACGAAAGTATTCTGGTCTTCTGTCGCTAATGACGGGAACACCCATATCAATTATTTCTGGAATAAGACCTCCGGTCGCTCCACTTGCTACAAGAACTCCACCTAATGGTCTTAATACTGTAGGATCAGTAGGTCTCGCTGATCGAATAGGGCCGTTATAAGTTGTATCACTTTGGTAAAAGATATTAATGAATCTCGTCATGCCACCTTCAACCAACACTTCAACTACTGCATCTGCGTCTTGTGGACCTGATTGAGGTCTAGCTCTAACATTATTATCATTTTTTATTCCGATGACTATTGAATTATTCGAACCGGCTGGCATGAGCAAGCCGTTTACAGGAGAATTTACTCCAGGGGTGTAGTTCTGAGTCTCCACGGGTCCAATAGATGAATATGTTTTTTCTTTGGTTAGTGACCATCTTGCCTGTAAGTAAGAATCGAGTTCATTTTGTGAATTAACTTGTGCAATGCTCCCAAATCGATATACGAAAACAGGGTAAAAACAAGGATCTGGGACCCATACATCGGAAATATTTACATATCCATCGATACAACTGAGACTAGGATTATAGTAGCGTAGGTCTAAAGCTGAATTAGCTACTACTGGTGTTGATATTGTTGTTGTGGACTCATTAGATATAACAATAGTTTTAGTATCATCAGCAACATAAGAACTTTCACCTTTATTTAAAGCAGATAATGTTTTTGGTCCAACAACACCGTCAGTACTTAAACCTGCTTTAGCTTGAAAAGTTTTCACTGCCCTTTTGGTTTCAGGTCCATTAATTCCATCAACTTTACCTAAATAAATACCAAGGTTCTTAAGCAGTTTTTGTATTTGCTCTGTTTGCTCTGAGTACTGGTTAATAGTGCTAACAACTTTTGTAGAAGTACTTTTTTGTTTACTAACAAGTACTGATTTATCTAATAACTTTGTACATGTTTCAGGACCTAGTATTCCATCAGCTGTTGCATTGTTTAATAATTGAAATTCTTTTAATGCATTTATAGAGATTGGTCCTATCTGGCCATCAATTTTCCCCTCATAATAGTTGTATGATTTTAAAACAATTTGGAGCATAAATTCATTTCTTACTGGATGTTTGTCATATTCATCCACACAGGTATATTCAGCTGAAGAAAATGATGCGTTAAATATTAATAATGAAAGTATTAAAGAGGACAGCAATTAATTACTGTTCCAAGTAATTTCTCCATTAGTTGGAACAATATGAATCCACTGGGAACTTGGTGGTACTTCGATAAGATTTTGATTGTTGTCTATAAAAGTAAATGGTTCTTTGATGTCATTTCTTCTCCACGTACCTTGGATTAAATTGCCATTGTGAAAGATTGTAACCGGGCCAACTCCCACAGTTAAAATACTTGGAAGTGTAGTATTTTCATCATTATAAAGTGGTCCTTGAATCACTACTACAGTTTGTGTTTTCAAAATATCACTATAGTTTCCATCCTGAGAAATAAAATTATGAGCAACTGCCTCTTTATTTGGAGCGTATCCATCAATAATAAATCTTTCGTAACCCTTTTCACCGAGTTTCCATATCACAGTTGTAAATTCGCTGTATTTTATTGTTATTCTTGTTGCGCCTTCTTCCCAATTAGATTGGTTGTATCCAAAATCGTATAATGGTTGTGGTCCAGGTTGAAGAAAATAATATCCTTTGTCGTTTACAACACCTCTAACCAGTTCAGTGTCTGCATATAGATTATGAGGTGCATTTCTATTTGCAATTCTAAACATTGAAGGAGCTACAGTTTCTTCAAGAACCGGTACACCAGATTCTCTTATTGTGGGTATTAATCCTCCGGTAGCACCAGATACTACAAGGGTTCCACCATATGGTCTTATAACAGTTGGATCTGTTGGTCTAGCTGACCTAATCGGACCTAAATAACTAGAGGATTTATCTAAAAACAATGCTAAAAATCTCGTCATACCGCCTTCTACGAGGATTTCAAAGATTGCATCTGCTTCCTGTAAACCAGATTGTGGTCTTGCATTTATATTATTATCAATTTTAAAAGCTAATACTCTTCTGGGTCTTTTTAACCAAAGTTCTGGTGATATTTCTAATCCTGTTAAAGCAGACATTCTTTCTATGTCAAAATTATATTCTTCTACAACTTCTCCTGTATCAGAAGTTGTTGTTGTAGTTGCTGGCACTTCAATGGAATCATTCAATGTTGTGGTTGTAGGATTTGCTTCCTCGGTTACTTCGTTACTAGAGGAACAAGCTATCAATACTAATGCAAGCATTAGAATGTTAATTTTTTTCATACTGCTATATTAGTGCTGAAAAAATTAACTTTATAAGGTTTATTTTTGAATTCTCAAGCTGATAATATGTAAGATTTTTAAAAATCTTTTTCCCTTTTCTATTTGATGTAAACCACACAGGGTCCACAAATGGAAGTTTAAATTTTGAGTATAGAACACCTTTTTGTGGGGATTCAAAGAAAAATGCATTGTGAACATAACCCTGTCCACTTTGTATGTTTGAGTCTTTATTGCCTGGAAATCCACCCCAGGGCATTGTTGGTATTATGAAACCTAACGCTGACCATTCATTAATAGCAACTGTTCCATATTTGAGTTTTTCTACATATTTCGAAAGAATATTTTTATTCCTTTTAGAATTGTGATTCTTTAACAATACTGAAACACCTAAATTACCCCATAAGTCTTCATTTGCATAAAGAATTGCTTTATTAGCAAAATCTTCTTCATCTTCAGATTCTAAATATTTAAAAAACAACGTTGAAGACCATACTTCATTATTTTCATAATGATCATTTAATTCTAAATCCTTTGTTAAGTGGGGTGTTGCGCATGACTCATCATTTTCTTGTGTATACCTTTTGTCCGATCTAAGTGATTGAAGTTTTTCACTACTATTTGGGTAGTAAGCTAATCTATCTGACTCTTTTTTAAGTTGTTTCTTAATTTCAGAGACTAAAGCTGGGGTATGTTTCCATGTTTTTGGCAATACAACTATTTGCGCAGATATACAATTAAATCCATTGTTATTTAGCTTCGCAGTGACAATTTTCCTTGCTTGATATTTTATTTCTGATGAAGACCATTTTCCTGGATGGATAATAAAAGGGGTAACATTTCCAAGTTCAGTGGTAAATGACTTTTTATTTATCTTTTTAAGTGTTTTCTTTCCTTTTTCATTTTCTGTAAGTGTGTGTCCATATACAATATTCTCATACGTTTTGTCAGAACCTGTTAAATGCATATTTGTTATACCTGAATGTTCTGTCATATATTTAGAGATATAAGTATCACCCTGAGTAACAACTAAGAATCCCTTTTCAATAAAATTTTCAAAAACCTTTTCAAATACTGGTTTTAAATACTCATTAACAGGATTGAGTTTAAGTAAAATTGTATGGCGGTTTACTACCATATCGTATATTGTGTCTAATAAAGGAATTGATGAAACATTTCCAGCACCTAAAATTAACGTAATACCTTTAGTGAATCCAAGTCTATTTCCAAATCCTCTTGTTTCTAATATGTCTGTTTTGGACATATTTTTATGGAAATGAAGATCAGCTGTAATGAAAGGGAAAAGTAGTTTTTCTATATTTTTAGTAGGAAAGATATTTATTTTGTTGTCTATGATTTCAGATTCATTTATTAGTGAATCATTATTTTTGAGTAGGTAGTCAATATAGTACTGAAGACCAAGTGTCGAAGCAAAGGGTCCGCCAAGCCATTCCTCTCCTTCAGCTATAGATTCCTTTACACCTTTGTTATCGGCTCCTATAGTTGCCCAAAAATAAGCAATACTTTTTAAATTTTGTAATGATTGTTCAAACATGGTTGCTAATTCTTTATTAGTGACCTCAGAAAAAGCCTTTGAATGAAGTCTAAGTTTTGAGATATTTCTATCTACTTCAAGAGTTGTAACCACCATAAAGCTAGTTTATTGCTTATTAACCTAACTTCAAAATCTATTCAGTTAATTCCAAAAGCTCAAAATCACCCCAATGAACAGTAAGATGTTTAGCTGGTATTAATTCATTTGGTCTTCCAACCGGTAAATTTTTTGGATAATCAGTAAGGTTAACCCCTGGTGCTGAAAGTTCCTCAACGATAAGTTTTATACTTTCGGCTAAGTCGTCTAATGTTTCAACTGTTTGTGTCTCTGTAGGTTCAAACATTAATGCTTCTTCAACTATTAACGGGAAGTATATTGTTGGTGAATGAAATCCTTTATCTAGAAGAGCTTTACCAACATCGTATGCTTTAATTTTGTGTGATTTTTTTAATTCTTTAACAGTAGCAACAAATTCATGCATACACGGTTCATCGTAAGCTAATGGAAGGTGTTTTGAAACCTTTGAACTTAGATATCTTGCATTAAGAACTGCATAGGAACCTAGGGTGTCCAATCCTTCTTTTCCTAAAAGCTTCATGTATACGAGTGCTCTCAGAGCAACAAGAAAGTTTCCGTGATAACCATGCATTCTTCCAATACTGAATTCTGGAGTGTACCAGCTATAATTATCACTATTTTTAACCACAATTGGTCCAGGTAAGTATTCTCTAAGATAATCTTTGACTGCTACAGGACCAGAACCAGGTCCACCTCCTCCATGAGGTGTTGCAAAAGTTTTATGAAGATTAGAATGAACAATATCAAACCCCATATCTCCTGGTCTGCATACACCGACAATAGCATTTAGATTTGCTCCATCGTAGTAGAGTAATCCCCCAGCTTCGTGAATAATATTAGATATTGTGAGAATCTCCTCTTCGAATAACCCCCCAGTATTTGGGTTAGTGAGCATCAGACCGGCAGTATTTTCATTGACCAAAGATTTCAAGTCTTCAATGTTTACCATACCTCTTTGATCGGTAGCTACTTCAACGACGTTAAAACCAGCCATTTTGGCAGATGCAGGATTAGTTCCATGCGCTGAATCAGGAACAATAATATCTTTTTTGTGATCAAGTTTTTGATTTTGTAAATAACGCTTTATTATCAACAGTCCAGTTAACTCTCCGGATGCACCTGCTGGTGGTTGAAAACTGGCGTGATCCATACCTGTTATCTCTGTTAAATAATCTTCTAAAATATGTAGAATCTCAAGCGAGCCTTGTGTGAATTCTGAAGGAGTAGCTGGATGTGTGTTGGAGAAGTTGGGAATTGATGCAACATAATCAGCAAACCTAGGATTATATTTCATGGTGCATGATCCAAGTGGATAAAAACCAAGATCAACTGCGAAATTCCTATGTGCGAGTCGTGAATAGTGCATAACCAAATCATGTTCAGAAACTTCTGGGAGAGGTGCTTTCTCATTTTTTAAAGCAGGATGATTAAGTTCTACCTCAGGTACATCTAGATTAGGATACTTGGAAGCTTTTCTTCCTGGCCTTGATAGTTCTCTAATAGTAGGTTCCGCTGAACCACCTACTAATGGAAGTGAACTTGCGTTACCACCGCTAACCATTATTCACCTCTTTAAAGCAATCTATATAATTATCAATTTCTTTTTTTGTGCGTTTTTCAGTTAGTGCAATAAGTAATTCATTGTCACTATAACTAATACCTGCAAGAAATCCTTTTTGGCCCATCTTTGTTAATACCTCACTAGTTGGTATTTTCGTTTCTATAAGAAATTCTCTTAGAGATGTTGATTCATTTTTAATTTTGAAACCTGAATTTTTAAGTTCAGATTTCATATAGGCAGCTTTTTGAATTGCTTGATACCCAACTTGATAAATTCCCTCCGGACCCATCCATGAAAGATGAATTGCAGAACCAATAGCATTTAGGGTTTGGTTTGTACAAATATTTGACGATGCTTTTTCTCTGCGTATGTCTTGCTCTCTTGCTCTAAGAGTCATCACGTAAGTCTTTTTATGGTTACTGTCTATAGTTTCGCCAATTATTCTTCCTGGAACTAAACGTGCAAGATCTTTTTTTGTTGCGAACCAACCTACAGTAGGACCACCGAAAGATAGTGGAGTACCTATTGATTGGCCTTCTGCAACGACTATATCAAAACCCATTGATCCCGGAGTTTTTAGAACACCTAACATTGATGGATCTACGTAACATATTGCAATAAGCCCCTTGGCATGTGCTTTGTTGACGAGTTCTGTTAAATCTTGGGCTGATCCTTCATAGTGGGGAAAAGATACAACAAATGCAGCATCATCTTCGTTAAATTCATAGTCTTCGGGGAAAAGATAGTTATCCAGTTCTATATATTTAATGTTAAATTTATCACCATCTATTAAAGTGTTGATTACTTCTTTACTGTTTGGATTGAATCCCTGTGAAATAATAATATTGTCACGTTTAGTTTTATTAATAGTTACTGAAATAGCTTCAGCGATTGAGGTTGCACCGTCATAAAGAGATGCGTTTGCCAACTCCATTTCGGTTATATCGCAAACAAGAGACTGAAATTCAAATAACACTTGTAATATACCTTGTGATATTTCAGCTTGATATGGTGTATAAGAGGTCATAAATTCTGGTCTCATTGTGAGAGATTTAACTGTAGGTGGTAAATATATATCGTAATGTCCACCACCTGCAAAACAGACTAACTTGCTTGCGTTTTTTGAGGCGATTGTTTCAAATAATTCTGTAGCCTCAAGTTCAGAAAGAGATTCATCAAAATCAAGTCCGCCATCTATTAATAACTCTTTAGGTATATGTGAAAACAATTCTTCGAGTGATGATATTTTTAACTCATCAAAAATAGTATTGAGGTCAATATTGGAATGTGGTACAAACATTAATTTAAAAACCTTTTCTTTAGTATTTTACCTTCAACCAATTTACCACGAATATCAAATACTATTAAATCTGTAGAAGGTTGGTTCTCAAACATCACAAATCCAATTGATTTTTGTAGCCTAGGGGAAAAATTTCCGGATGTAACAACTCCTCCACTTTCTCCTGCAGAAACTTTTGTACCTGTCCTTGCTATTGCTCTAGTGTCTATTTCAAACTTTTTCAGAATTTTGTGAGGTCCATTCTTTAATTGTTCAGTAATCACTTCTGATCCTAAGTATGGCTGTTTGTTCGTTATCGTCCACTTTAAACCGGCCTCTACAGGGGTTATTTCATCTGATAATTCAAAACCATACAATGGTAAAGAAGCTTCTAGTCTTAACGTATCCCTTGAGCCTAAACCGCAAGGAGAAATATTATTAGATTTCAAATAATCTAATAATTCATCTACATAATCTAAAGAAACCATTATTTCCAATCCGTCCTCACCCGTGTAGCCTGTCCTAGCATAAGTGTATTGGTCATTTTGTAAGCATGAAAATGAATCTGGTATATCAACAAGACCTTCCATAATTTCAATAGCATTTGGTCCCTGTATTGCAATTAATGCTGTTGAATTCGTTACATCATTAAAAGAAATCGAGTATGTAATTAGATGTTCTTTAATTTTTAATGTATTAGCTGCATTGCAGATAAGTAAAATCTTATCTTGAAATTTCCAAAATATAACATCATCGATTGCACAACCGTTATTGTTAGTGAAAATGGAGTATAAAGCTTTTCCAACTTGTAAATTTTCTATGTCAGAGCAGATTAAGGTCTGTAAAATAGCGATATCATTATATTGGATCTCTAATCTCCCCATATGTGAAACATCGAAGAATCCTTTATCTTCTCTTACGTAATTGTGTTCTTTTATTGTTCCTTCATACGAAAAAGGCATAGACCAACCAGCAAAGTCGATAAATTTTGCATTTTGCGAGGTATGGTAATTATGTAATGGTGATACTAAAGAGTCTGGCATTTAAGATATAAATGTTTCGTACTCTTGATAAAGCATTCCAGAATCGTCAAGGTTAACGACCTCAGCCTTAACCATCCAACCATCTCCACATGGATCAGTATTAATGACCTCAGGTTCTGATTCGAGTCTGTCGTTTATTTCAACAATAACACAATCCATTGGGGCATATGCTTCTGCAACTGTTTTAGTTGCTTCAACCTCTACCATAGATTCCCCTTTGGAAAACTCCTGACCTACTTCAGGTAATGTAACAAACACAATATCTCCAAGTTCACCTTGTGCGTAATCTGAAATCCCAATTGTAATTTTATTTTCTGTCAAGGAATACCATTCGTGTGTTTCTAAATACTTTATTTCACTCATAAATCTCCTATCTAGGTTTTACTGTCGAAAAACCACCGTCAACATGTATAGTTTGCCCAGTAATCCATTTAGAATCATCTGACAGCAACCACTTTACAACAGGAATTATATCACTAGTATCACCAATCTTCGAAATAGGATGCATAGATTTTGATAACTCGACTGCAGCTTCACTTGACAATATTTTTTGTGACATATTCGAATCCATGATGCTTGGAGCGATAACATTTACCCTTAGATTATCTTTTGCATAACTTGCAGCTGCTGATCTTGCCATACCTTCTATACCAGATTTAGCTGCCGATATTAACTCATGATTTGATAAGCCCTTAGTTGCAGCTACAGATGAAAAAAATATAGCTGATCCATTCGTCATTTTTCTAGCAAAAGAAGACAATAAATAATATGATGAAAATAAATTGATATTAATAACATCTCTGAAATCTTGAATTGTTGAACCATGTAAAGGTTTGAGATGAATTGAACCTATACAATTGATCAATCCTTTTATTTCTTCATGTTCTACAGTTTTTTGAAATTCTTTTGTATCTACAGGATTATCAAGGTCAATCAAACTATAAGTAGCATTCAGTTCCTCGGAGAGTTGTTTAAGTTGTAACTCATCCCTACCAATGAAATGTACAGTTTCAGTCTTTGATAGCTCCTTAGCAATTGCTTTACCTGTAGTACCAGTAGCTCCTGCAATAATGTATGTCATCCTAATATGTTAGTTAGTAGCAGATTAATCAGAAAATGAATTCGTAGTTGATATTTCGCCAAACCAGAATGCTGACGGATGGGGTTTTCTTTCGAACGTAGATTTGTTTACTTCTACAAGTCCAAAATTCATATTGTAACCTAAATCCCATTCAAAATTATCTAATAAAGACCAGTAAAGATATCCTATAACCTTTCCATAATTTTTTTGGTAATCATGTACATCTTTTAATACTTCAGTGACAAACTCTACTCTCTCATCATCATTGTCGGTTGCTATACCATTTTCAGTAATAAAGATATCCTTGTCAGGGAATTTACTATGAATCCTATGAAGATTGTATTTTATAGCTTCCGGCCTATATTCGTAACCCATCTTTGTTTTCCTAGCCTTGGGTGGTACGTAATCATTTCTTCCAGAAAATGTGTCAAGAAAAATTGGAAAATAGTAATTTCTAAGTATTGGAATTTTGATTAATAACCACGCTAAAGACCTATAGATAAGGTTTGGACTTGTTCTTTTGATTGAATACGTCTGCAGACCTATAAAGTCATCTAGATCTGAAGCATAAAAGAACTTATCTTCAAGATGGTATTTTAAGTACTTATTGAAAGTGCTATTGTCATTATCATCCCATTCATGTAAAGCATGTGTCATGCCAACCTTTGCATTAGGATTTTTCTCTTTGATTACCATTAATGCCTTTTTGTGTGCTTTGATGATGTTTTCTGAAGCTGTGATAAATATTTTTTCATTTCGTATCCCAGGTGGAAATTTTTTCTTAGAAAAATATCCAAACATACTAAAGATGCCGGGTTCATTAATCGTATTATAATATTGAACTTCTTTAGGCAAGACATCCATCATCTTAGAAACATAGTTAACAAAGGCTTCAGTTGTTTTTGGCGATGCCCAGTAACCATACTTTTCAAGCCAATCAGGTGTTGTGAAGTGATGAAAAGTAATTACAGGTGTTATATTATTTTTCAGTAATATTCTTGCTTTCTGTACATAATGGTTGATTGCGACGTCGTCAAAAGATTCTTCAGCTGGCTGGATTCTACTCCACTCCATAGAGAATCTAAAAGCTTTGATTCCAAGGGTATTGATTAAATCTATATCGTTTTCTAAATATTCATAATGTTTGCATGCATCATTACATGGTTCTGCGCATACCGTACCTTTTTTATTTTCCCAGTGTGTCCAATCATTGTTATAGATACCACCTTCGACCTGGTAGGAAGCAACTGCTGTGCCAAAAATAAATTCTTTAGGAAATGTGTATTTACTCATACCGATAAATAATATATGTTATACCTACATATGCAAATTGGATTAACATTCTATAAAAGTGTTGTAGGTTAGTGAATACTCGGTTTCCATATGGTAAATTTTCTACCCACACGTATAAATTAGCACCGTATATAACAATAAGAAATACAATCATTATTAAGGCTGCTTCTGATCTCCATTTAGTTAATAAAAATATTGGAATAAGAATTTCGAGAAAACCAGTAAATTGATGAACGGCTCTGGGGAAAGGTATAAACGGTGGAACTATAGCATCGTAGAATCCAGGATTAATAAAATGGTTTAAACCTGCAAAAATAAAAAAAATCACATATGCATAAGTTAATAATTTAACTACATCCAATTTTTAGCCTTACCAATAGCTTTGTTCCAATTATTTAGATAATCAAAACGTATATTATCGTTCATATTAGGTGACCATGTTTGTTCTCTTGATTGATTTGCTGATATTGTATCCAATCGAATATCATTTATGTAAACATATGAAGCTAAACCAGCGCCAAAGGCAGTAACTTCTTGAATTTTCTGGGACTGAATTTGCAAGTTGCTTATATCGGCTTGGAACTGCATCAATAAATTGTTGGCAGTCATTCCACCATCAACTGAGAGTGTAGAGAGTTTAACACCTAAATCTAACTCAAAAGCCTTAAGTAACTCGTCTGCCTGATAAGCAACAGATTCAATAACTGATCTGGCAATATGAGATTTATTAGTGTGTCTAGTCATACCTGTAATTGTTCCGCGTGCAGATGGGTCCCAGTGAGGTGAGAATAATCCAGAAAATGCTGGTACAAAATATACTCCACCATTATCTTTTACTAAAAGTGCAAGATTTTCAATATCACTACTTTTATCGATTAAACCTATATTATCTCTTAACCATTGAACTGATGATCCAGCAATAGCGACAGATCCCTCAAGTGCATAAACTGGCTCTTCGTTCTCGATTTGATATGCGACTGTTGATATAAGTCCATTTTGAGATTGAACTATATCAGTACCAGTATTGCTCAATAAGAAGCATCCAGTTCCGTACGTGTTTTTACTATCCCCTACTTGATATGCTTTATGCCCGAATAAAGATGCCTGTTGGTCACCTAAAACAGCTGTTATAGGTACATTTTTTAATAACTCAGTATTTTTAACAAAAAGAGATAAAGATGGCTGTACATTTGGAAGGCTTGTAAACGGTATGTTAAATTTTTCGATTATTGGCATACTCCAGTCTGAGGTATGTAGATTAAACATAAGTGTTCTACTTGCATTAGTGATATCAGTAACATGTTTTCCAGAAAGCTTATAAAGCAACCATGAATCTACAGTTCCAAAACATAAATCATCTTTTTGAGCTGCATCTTGAATTTTTTTTACATTTCGAAGTAGCCAAATTATTTTTGTAAGTGAAAAATATGTTGCTACTGGCAGACCTGTATGTAACATTTCGTCTTTAAGAGATTCTATATTTATTATTTCATCACAAATATCCTGTGTTCTTGTATCTTGCCAAACTATTGCATTGTAAAGTGGCTTACCTGATGATTTTGACCATGCGACAGTTGTTTCTCTTTGATTTGTAATTCCTATTGAAGAAAGTTTATTTAGATCAAATTTCTTAGCTACTTCTGATATACAAGTATTGACACTCTCCCATATTTCATCAGGATTGTGTTCAACATAGTTTGGTGCAGGGTAAATTTGTTCAATTTCAATTTGATGAATAGCAACCTGATTCTCTTCACTATCAAATATAGCAAATCTTGTACTTGTCGTTCCTTGATCAATGGCACCAAAATATTCCATATTGTAATTATAACAAGTCAGTTTTTTCTTAATTTTAATATCTTCATTAATAAATATTCTTTAAAGTACTTGTATGGAATTTTCTTTAGAATTTAATACCTACGTAATCCTATTTATTGCAGCTTTTCTTGCATCGTTAATTGATTCTATAGCTGGAGGTGGAGGTTTGCTCACTACTCCAGCAATGTTATTAGTTGGCATATGTCCCTTGAACACACATGCTACAAATAAATTTCAATCATGTTTATGTACATTTACTTCCACGTATAACTATTAGTAAAACGGATTTCTGACTTA
>JACNGE010000006.1 GCA_014384285.1 Actinomycetota bacterium
AGGAACTGCATTATCAACTTATCACATCTCATATCGGGAACCACATCAAAGGGTTGCAAACCGGATAAATAACATCCCTGTCCGGCCTTGGATTCGAAATGACCAGAGACCGCAAATTTTCTTGACCGGCAAGTGGCCAATATGGTAGCTTTGTCCCGCAAAAAGTTAGCCGTGCGGTCATCTGATTTTAAAAATTGATCAGTCAGACTGCAATCCTGCCCTGCATTCGGGCCAGTAGCTCAGTTGGTTAGAGCAACGGACTCATAATCCGTCGGTCGCAGGTTCGAGTCCTGCCGGGCCCACTTGAAAAGATTTATGAATCTTAAAAATATAAATGTTAAATTTATTGGTTTAATAATTTCCTTTTCGTTAATCATTCCTCCAAATTATGGTTTAGATTTTCTTGGAATAAATTTTGAAGACATTCCAGTTATATTTTTATTTGTAGTTCTTTTCTATAGAAAATTAACAAATTTAACAATCACAAGATTTGATAAAACTTTTATTTCATTTTTGATTTTATTTATTTTTTATTCGAATATATTTACTCAAAACTTTCAAATTTTCAATCAAACAAACATAAGATTTTATTTCTACTTTCTTTTGGCTTATTTATGTGTTGACTTAGTAAAAAATTCCAAATATGGAATAATTGGAGTTTTTGAGCCCTTGTCTATTGTCATGGTTGCTAATTTTATAGTCGCTATATTTCAGATTCAATTACCAGGTACTATTGACGGTTGGATACTAAACAACACAGGAAGCACCAATCCTTTTACATCCGGTCGTCTAGGCGGTTTTCAGGGAGGTGGGCCAAATGTTATTGGTTTAATATGTTCAATCTCAGCATTAGTTTGTCTTTTTAAAGTTTTAAAATCAAAAAATATTCTACTCAACTTGAAAGATAATAAATTTAATACAATATTGTTAATCATTTCTATTTTTAATCTTTATATAACCTATTCACGAGGTTCGTATATTGCTTTTTTTGCAGGATCGTTAGTAATTCTTTTCTATACAGAAACATTCAATAAAAAATCAAAAATTATTATTTCTGTATTCATTATTTTGTCATCAGGGGTTGTTATTTATATATTTCCTTCAATCTTTCTTAAACAGTCAAATAGAAGCTTCCTAAACAATCTGGGAATTAACAGTGTCGAACTTTTTGTTGGTACTGGTGGAGGTAATTATGTAAAAGAAGTTTACAAAGATTATTTAGTCACTCTCAACGATGATGAATTATTTGATAGATTTAATATTGAATATACAGAGGCCGACAAAGAAGCAAATAAGAAAGAGGTAGAATCTGAAGTTGATGAAGAAACCGAAGGTTATTTAAAACTAAGTTTTGATTACAGGGATGGGATATTACCAAGGTCTGTCGTGTCTTTTTACCACTCTTCGGATGGAAATAATTGGCTACAAATTGGATCTGACCACACAAGTGGTCTGATAATAAATTTACTAGAGAATGATTCTTATTTTGAATTAGGGGGTTGGGGAGACGGGCAATCACCTGGAGGATCATACTTAGATGGTTTTGTAAAAAAAATAGAAATTAAAGTTGGAGTTGAGAGCTTTGAATATGTACTCTCTAGTGGAAATAGAGACACCGAATATTATATCTACCTCCCTATGACAGAAGATTTTTATGATAATAGAAATGATGGAAAAATAGTATATACTGAGGCTGGTTTACAGCTTAAAAGGCCAAGAAGTTACTGGGTAGCAATACCAAATCAAACTTCAATTACTGAGAAAGATTTTGACATAATTCTGCAGCTTAAACTTAACAATATTCCAAAAGGAAATGAAACACTTTTTAGTCAAAGTTCAATTATCAATAATTCAGAATTAGTTAACAATCAATCCTGGAAGTGGTCTGTAGTTGACGGAAGAATGTATTTCTTTTGGGTTGATGATATTGTTAGTGGATATTCTAACTTTCTTGGAGGTCAAAGTTTAAGATCTGGTAAATTAATATCAGAAAATGGAAAATTTAGTTCAATAATTTCTGATTTTTCTATTTCCCAATATGATGAGATTACAACATCTCATAATGGATTTTTGACGATGGCAGTAGAGTACGGCCTTTTTCCAGTGATGCTAATCATACTCTTTTTACTTATAATTATTTATAAAAATATAGGTTCTAAGAATGAACTAGAACTGAGTTTAATGCTTGCTTTTTTAACCCAGAACTTAACAAATGATATAATCTACTCTCCAGATGTAGCAATATACTTTTGGATTATCCCAACTTATATGATGAGTAATTTATTTAAAGATTAAGGTGTAATCAAACCAACTTCTTTTGCATATTCAGTAAAATTTCTTGAAATAATTAAAACCTGTCTTCCATCCTCAAGTTCATAAGAAAATGTTGGTATAGAAAGTTTTTTTATGCTGTCAAAATCTGTTCCTCTAAAATCCCAAAGTGTATTAATTGCTTTATTGATAGTTAGATTTTCATCAATTACAAAAGAGTCCTCTAGGGTATTAATAAATTTGTTTAATTCAGTAAGAGATTTGAAGTCATTTAATTTTTTAAAAAGTTGAAGTATTACATATTGTTGACGTTCATTTCTTGATAGGTCACTAACACCACTCATCTTGACCCATTCTGATGCATCTTCACCATTTTCATCCAATACTTTATTACCAACTAAGATTTCTGTATTTCGAGATACAACCCAATTTAGTGCTGTAGCTCCGGTGACAACTTGGCAACCTTTTTGTAATTCGAACGCATAACCTTCACGTTGAGTCGTTTCTACACATATTTCGATTCCATCAAATGAATCAATTATATTTTCAAATCCTTCAAAGTTAAAACTTGCAAAATGATTTATCTTAATACCTGTTATTCCACTCACAGCTGCTGCAAGATTTTCTGCGTTATTTCCACATTCATTCTTAGAATATGAAGCATTTATTCTTTCCAAATTCCCAGTACAAGTATTTACAATTAACGTATCTCTTGGAATTGAAAGTAGGTAATGTTTGTTTGAACCTTCATCTACAAGGCCTACAATAATTACATCAGCACGCTGACCCTCGACATAACCTCTAGAAGCGGATGAATTTTCATCTCTTTCATCGCTACCTATAAGAAGATAAGTTTGATAATTTGTTACTTTTTCAGTTGCATTATTTTCAATTAGTAGTTTCTCAATTTCACTTTGTTCAAATTCGGGTATTTCTGGTGATGTTACTAATGGCGTATTTTCTTGAGTACTTTCGACAGGTATTGAAGTAGTAGTTACTCCTGAAGATATATCTTCAACTCTACTAGGGTCAAATTCTTGTTTTTCAAACCTAGGGAGTACAATAAAGACAATTAGAGATGCAGAGGCTAACAAGCCTACAAATAAGTATGTATATTTATTTAATATTTTCATACTGAACCAAAAACCAAGTATAACTATATAATTATTTTTATGAACAAATTAAAAACTGTAATTGCTGCAGGCGGTCTAGGAACACGCTTGCAAGGATTCAGAGGAAATGAATCTACTAAAATTCTATTAGAAGTCGATGGCACACCAATGATTGTCCGTCAAATTGAACAACTTTCAAGTTGGGGATTGACCGAATTTATAATAATAACTAACCCAGCTTTTGATAAGCTAATTAGAGAAGTCATTATTTCATATTTTCCTGAAAAAAATATAAACTTTACAATTCAACACGAACAAAAAGGTATTTCTCACGCATTAATGTGTGCTAAAGAATTTATTAATCCTGGTGATTCTGTTTTCTTTATTTTGGGAGATAACTTCTTTGAATATAACCCAATTATGAATCTAAAAATAAATGAACTTATGAAAAGTAGAGGTGCTTATATCTTTTCATATAAAGTAAATAATCCAGAAGAGTTCGGTGTAGCGGAGTTAGATTCTAATAACAATGTAGTTTCAATCGAAGAAAAGCCAAAAAACCCAAAATCAAATAATGCTGTTGTCGGTGTATACGTTTACGATGATACAGTTATGAAAAAAATTGAAACTTTAAAACCTTCCGCACGAGGAGAATATGAAGTTACAGATTTAAATAATCTCTATATTTTAGAAGGTACTTGTAAAAATATAACTCTAAATGGATGGTGGATTGATGCTGGTACACCAGATAGAATTCTTGAGTTAGAGTCTAAGTTAAGTTAGCGAGTCTAATTTCCTATATCTTAAAAAATTAAAAATAAAAAACAATAGATAACAAAAAGCAAAGAAATAGCTAAATAAGCCACTTGAAGATATGGTTCCTATCAGTAGAGCATAAAAAGTAAAACTTAGAATTAAAAATTCTACTAAGACTTTTTTCTCAGAGTATCCCAAATTTAAAAGCCTGTGTGATATATGATCCGTACCACCTGTAGTTGGAGATTTTTTGTTTTTAATTCTATCAGTTGTGACTACTGCAAAATCTAATATTGGTACTACAAATATAAAAAGGGCAGGACTCAGTGGGGAGAGAAGGATTACTTCTTGTGATGGATTCCAGTCAAAAATTATGCTTATAAATCCGAGTACATACCCGACAAATAGTGTCCCTGAGTCACCAAAATACAGTTTGGCAGGAGGAAAGTTGTAGAAAAGAAATCCAATTAGGGTCGCTAGCAGTAGAAGTGAAACATCTGTAACTTTATAAATATCTGAATAATTTGCCAAAAGCGCAACCTGTAAACAAATACTTCCAGAAACTATTACAGTTAGGCCATCCATATTATCAATAAAATTAATCGAATTAATAATTACAAGAATCCAAAATAGAGAAATGAATAAATTTAAATAATTGTTCATTTCTAGACCAAGAAATGATTCAACATTTATAAATATTTCCAAATCAACAAGAGGATAGATAATTATAACTGTCTGTGCTACCAATTTGGCCCTCCATTCAAGGTTATATATATCATCTATTAACCCAATTATTGATATGGCTACGGCACAAATACCAATAGTTAGAAAGTCCTGTTCTGCTTTACCCAAAAAGATAGTTGTTACAAAAAAAGCAAATGATGTTGCTATTCCTCCATAGGGAGAAATATTTCTATTGGATAGTCTCTTCTCAATTCTTTCATTTTTTTTCTTATAATTTCTTGTTAATCTCATTAACATTCCATTCATAAAGATAGAAAATGTAAATGCAAAAAAAATTGCATAAATGATAGGAAGTTGAAAGATATTCAATCTAACAAATCCATTTTTTTATAAAGTTTTTCAAATTCTATTGCTATTGCTTTTGAAGTATATTTTTCTTCAATTAGTTTTGTATTATAAGTATTGTCGACGTTTCTACTGTAGTTGTTAATAAACTTTTTAAATTCTTCTATTTCTCCTGATTTAATCAATTCTAAATTATTAAAACTAGCCATTCCTTCAGTACCAGGAATCTTATAAGCAACGCAATAGAGTCCCACATACAATGCCTCGAGCAATATTCTAGAAAATCCTTCGTGTCTAGACATCAAAACTAATATATCAAAATTTGACAATTCTTTTTCAACGTCTATTTTTCCCAGATAGTTAAGGTTTTTACTCTGTAATAATTTATCCATATCCTCTTGTTTTATATTTTGTGGATTTCCATCGTCTCTTTCTCCAGCTAAATAAAACTCTAAATTACCACTTTTAAAGCTTTCAGCTAGATTTAAGTAATCAAGAATTCCTTTATCATACAAAAGTCTTGAAACAAGAATAATTTTTGTTGTACTGTTATTTTGGATATTTATTTTTTTTATTTCAAAATTGTCAGTTTTTATTCCTGAACTATGTACTATTTCAGTTTTATTTGAAAATTTTGAATAACTAACAAATTTTTCTTGATCTGAAGGATTCTGAAATATAATTATGTCGAATGAATTATTAAAAAGTATTTTTATAAAAGGTTTCATCAATATTCTTATAATCTTTGCTTTTATATTTTTGCTGAACATAAAACCCAGACCAGTAATTGATAAAACAGCTTTATTTTCAGTATTTAGAAAAATGTTTGCAATTGAAAATAGTATCCCGGTTTTCAATGTAAAACAGTGATAATCAGTTTCAACATCTTTAATGTGATTTCTTAATGAGCGTATCGCTTTCAAATCTAGTAATTTCTCTCTTCTTATTTCCCAGAATGTTGTACTTTTATAAATATTTTCTAACTTATTTACAAACTCTCCATCAGGACACATTGCATGAATTTCATAAGAGTTAATATAAGGTATTAAATCTTTTCTAGATTTATACAATATCCAATCCCAGTGAGATAAATAAGTTATCATTATGACCATTTTAAGTGGTAAATTTGTTAACATTGCATAATATGAATTTAGTCGTCATAGGTACAGGTTATGTTGGACTTGTCACAGGCGTGGGCTTTGCTAGTCTTGGCAATAAGGTAAGCTTTATCGATTTGGATAAAAATAAAATAGTAAAACTACAAAATAAAGAGATACCTATTTTTGAACCAGGTCTTGAAGAACATTTTCAAAATGAAGATACTTTCTCCCGTATGTCGTTTACAAGCTCATACGATGATGTAAAGTGGGATTCAACTGACGTTGCCTTCGTATGTGTTCAGACTCCAAACAATTTTGAGACTAATTCCGTAGATACAAGATTTTTAGAATCAGCAATTAGCGAAATAAGTCAACTCGATAACTCTAAAATAGTAGTTACAGTAAAGTCGACAATTCCACCGTACGAGATTGAAAAGGTATGTAAAAAAGTGGGAATGGATAAAAATGAAATTACGTTTAATCCTGAATTCTTAAGAGAAGGAACTGCTATCGAAGATTTCTTTAAACCTGACAGAATTGTAATTGGCGGAAACGATCCTGAAAAATTAACTGTTTTAAAAGAACTATACAAAAGTTTTGAAGCAGAAGTCATAGAAACTGACCCTATAAGTTCTCAACTTATAAAGTATCTTGCAAATACCTATCTTCCATTGAGACTTTCATTCGTTAATGAGGCTGCTAGGTTAATTGATTATTCAGGGGGTAATCAAAAAGATGTACTGAAAGGGGTCGGACTAGATTCAAGGATTGGTTCACACTATTTTAGACCATCACCAGCTTGGGGAGGCTCATGCTTTCCAAAAGATTTAATTGAAGTAAATAATTTTTATAACGATGGAGCTATCACACTTCCATTAATCTCAAATATAATTGATTCAAATATCCAGCAAACTACATGGACAGTTGAAAAATTAATTAAAATATTTAATGAAAATAGTCTAACTTCTATAGTTTTAATTGGTGCTGCATTCAAGGAAGACACTGATGATTTAAGAAACTCTCCAACATTAGACATTTATAGAATGCTAGAAGATAAAGAAATTAAAACTCAAATTTATGATGAAATGGTTGAATTAGATTCATATGATTCTATAGAAGATTTAAATAATATAGCCGATAAAAGTCTAGTTGCATTGATGTATCCTGTTAAGAAACAACTTATGGAAAAAATAGAGTCTGTAATATCAAAAACTGGATCTATTTTGTATACACCATGGTAGGGATATGAACATTCTTTTAACAGGCGGCTCTGGTTTTATCGGATCACACTTATCTAATGAACTTTTAAAAGATGATAAAAATAAATTAATAATTGTAGACAATTTATTAACTGGAAATCTGGAGAATATTCAAAACTTATTAGATAGTAAAAATGTAACATTTATACAACATGATGTTCAAGACCATATAGAAATTGATGAAAAATTAGATTACGTCCTTCATCTAGCAAGTGCAGCTTCCCCTGTTGCATACACTGAAAACCCTATAAATACTTTAAAAGCAGGAAGTCTTGGGACAATAAACACACTTGGGTTAGCTAGGAAGCATAATGCGGAATATTTTCTTGCCTCTACATCAGAGGTATATGGCGATCCTTTAATTTCTCCACAAAATGAAGAATATTGGGGAAATGTAAACCCAAACGGTGAAAGAAGTATGTACGATGAAGCTAAAAGATTTGCAGAAGCTGCTACAGCAACATATGCTAGAAGTTATAATTTAAAAACAAAAATCATTAGAATTTTTAATACCTATGGCCCTAATATGCAATTAAATGATGGGAGGGTGGTTACAAATTTAATTGTTCAAGCATTAAACAATGAAGACCTGACTATATATGGAGATGGTACGCAAACAAGAAGTTTTTCTTATGTGTCAGACACTGTAGCTGGAATAATTGCAATGATGAACTCAAGGCACTACGAAGTTTTTAATATAGGTAATCCGTACGAGATGACTGTAGAAGAATTAGCAGAAACTATTCTTGAACTCACTGATTCAAAATCAAAAATAATATATAAGCCACTACCAAATGACGACCCTAAGCAGAGAAGGCCTGACATCACAAAGGCTAAAGATAAATTAAATTGGGAACCAAAAGTTGATTTAAAGACAGGCTTAACTTTTACAATAGATTGGATTAAAAAGGAACTATCTAAATAACACTAGTTATTCTCTGGTGCAATGTTTCAATAGATTCTTCGGAAGCTTTTTGCTGGGTATTGTTAATTATTTTAATAAGTTTGTCAGTATCTAGTTGTGACACAAGATTAATCTTATCTTTCAAATCCTCTACGGAACCATCAAATTTTAAATAATTCAAAAAATTTTGATTAATATTACGGTCATAATCAGGATTACTATAAAAATTTATTAAACCGCTTGCCATCGTCTCAAGAACACTTTTATCGTAAAATCCTATCGGTGTGTTATTTATATGAAAACCCGCCCTATCTATGTGTTTATTAAGCTCAGCATGAGGAACCGGCCCTAAGAATTGTACATTTGAATAAGCCATATATTTTTCTTTTAATGAATTTTGATATACTTCATCATCATTCGTAAGGGGTCCACCGATAATTGTAATTTTATTTGATTTACCATAGGTACTATTCAAAAATCCTTGAATAGATGATTCAATATTCTTAGATTTAGAAATTCGACTAAATATTAAGAAATTATTTTGTTCAATATTTATCTTGTTTCTATAAAAAAGTTCATAATTTATTGCATGCCCTATGGTGGTAACTTTTTTTGACTTAATCGGATAAGAGTTTTCAGAAGCGGTAATTATTTTATCTGAAATAGTATTAGCAATGTAAAGGACAATCTTTTTAAAAATTGTTGTAGGGCCCTTATGGGTATACCAAAATAATGTTTTAACATTCTTAAATCTAATAATCGTAGAACTGACTAAAAGTAAAGATGCTGACATATGTGAGAGGCAAAATTTATAGTCATTTTTCTTAATCAAGTTTTTAATTATTTTTCTAATCTTTATGAACTTAACAAGTCGACTTGAACTACTAAAATCTTCACTATAAATCCTTATATTTTTATTTAAACCTGTCAAATCTCCTTTATGAAGAGTAACTACGTCAACTTCCAGATAATGTTCAGAAAATTTATTTATCCAGCTTATTGCAAATCCTAGTGAGGTATTTTTAGCATCTGTAGAGATATTGAAGATTAGTAACTTTTCTTTTCTCATAATCAATTTTGTTCTAATCTTTCAATTACTTCTGTATATAACTGCGCTTGTGTTGGAAAGTTATGGTTCTCTCTAATATAGTTTTTGGCCTTAAGAGCTTTTTGGTGAGCAGAAGTTGAATTATTTATTATGAAATTGATACTTTCCGCTATTTGATACTTATTAGGTGGTGATGAAATTATGAACCCTCTGTCACCATTATGAAGTAAATCTTTACATCCACCAGCCTCAGTACTCAAAATTGGAACCTCATAATTTATGGCTTCTAAGATTGAGTGAGGTAAGCCCTCATAGTCAGATGCTTGTATGAAGAGGTGGGATTTTTCTAAGTATTTAGATATTGAATTGTTATCTACCTTACCAAGAAGTTTTACATTATTTTGAATTTCAAGATTGGTGATTAATTCATTTAACCTTTGAAATTCGGTGCCTTCTCCAATTATCTCTAGCTTCAATCGACTATCATTTAATATACCTATAGCTTCAATTACTAAATCTATATTTTTTTGAACAACTAATCTTGAATTTACAAGCAGATTTTTTATTTTATTTGGCTGAGCTTTTCTCTCAAGGTCAACTATTTCAATTCCATTATTTATCTTCAAAACATTGTTAATAGAACCTAAATCATTTACAAACTTGTTCAGATTATTTGAAGGTGTAATGATAGTTTCAGATGAAATTATGCTCCAATTTCTTAATAATTTCTGGATTTTTATATTCCAATTAGAATTTATTTTTTGGAAATCATCAAAATTTTTTTTTGTTTTATTTTTATTATAAAATCTTTCCCAGACAGGGTCCCCAACTATTTTTCTAACAATCCTTTTTTTCAAAAATATATTTGCAATAGCTGCCTCAACACCAAGACCGTTAACAAAAACAACATCACTTTTCCTTCCATATTTAATTATTAGAAAAACAGTCTTAATCCATCTAAGAAGTAGATTTGTAGATCTCTTAATTCTTCTAACGCTTAATTGATTTTCATTATCTACACTTAAATCATCTGCTAAACATATTATTTGTATTTCGTGACCTTGATTTAATAAGTGTTTAGCTATTTTAGGAACGAAAACAGCAGGACCTCCAATATCTGGAGGAAATATTCCTACAGTTATTAAAATATTCATAAGTTAAAGTTTATTAAGTTATTTTTTTTTATGAGCAACTATCTTTTTAATCATTGATTCAATATTTTCTGAAGGTGATATTCCAGTTAAATTTACTATTTTTTCTATATTCGGGGTTCTTCTTGTTGGGTCTTCAAATTTGTCCCCAAAAATTTTCTCATGTTCTATGTACTTTATTTCTGAAGTTGATTCACACATATTAATAACTAGCTCTGCAAGATCTTTGATAGTAATTTCTTGAGTTTGACCAATATTAAAAACTTGTCCGTAAGCTTTCATTTCTGCAAGTTTAATAAAATAATCCGTAACATCTTCTACCCAAGTAAATGATCTAGATTGGCTTCCATCTCCATGGATTACTATATTTTCATTATTTAGTGCTGCATCAATAAATTTTGGAACTACCATTCCAAATTCTGAAAGCTGATTAGGACCAATTATATTAAATAATCTAACTATTATTGGATTAAGTTTTTTTTCTTCATATTCTGAAAGTGCCAAAAATTCATCGATCATTTTTGAAGCTGCATAAGACCAACGCAATTTTGTTGTTGGTCCAATTAAGCTCCGGGATTCTTCGGTCCACTCCTTGTCTTCAGAGACACCATACACCTCTGATGTAGAAGTAATCAATACAGGTATGTCATTATCCTTACAGGCCTCAAAAACTTCATGAGTTGCCATTATATTAGTTAGTAGAGATTGACTTAGATTTTCCATGATGTACTGAACACCAACTCCTGCTGCAAGGTGGTAACAGAAATCGAACCCTCTAAAGAGTTCACTTAAATTATCAACATCTTCAACTTTTTTATTTATAAATGTAATTTTGTTTGATTCGGAAAACTTGTCAATGTTGCTATTTTTGCCAGTTGACAAATCATCGATTACAAGAATATCTTCGACTCCTCTGTTGAGTAATTTTTCTATTAAGTGTGAGCCAATAAACCCAGCTCCACCTGTAATAATTATTTTTTTCATATTATTTTTTTATATAAGTTAATGATTTTAGCATCTCTGAATTTTCTAAGTACCACGCTACTGTCTTTTCCACTCCATCGTCTATTAAAGTAGATGGCTCCCAACCAAGACATTCTTTAATGTGATCTAAATCAGGTTTTACAACATCAGGATCTTTTAGTGCTCGTTCCTTATAAGTAATTATTGGTTCGATTTTAGTTTTTTGTTTGATAATTTCAATTACACGATTTAATGACACAGTATTATTTGATCCTATATTGAAAGTATCAGAGGAGTTGAGATCTATTAATTTAATTAAAGCTTCTACAACATCATCAATATACGTAAAAGATCTTCTTTGTTCTCCATCTCCAAAAACTTGAACTTTTTCACCGTTTATTACCCAATGTATGAATCGTAATATAGACATATCTGGGCGTCCGTAAGGACCATAAACTGTAAAAAATCTAGGTATTATTACATTAGTATCCGAACCATCAAGTATTGTTTTTGCTAATATTTCTCCTGAAAGTTTTGTACTTGCATATACAGATGGTGGTTTAAGTTTTTCATCTTTATTCTCTTTCATCAAATTTTCTCCACTGTCTCCGTAGATTGATGATGTTGAGGCAATTATTAGTGAAGAAATTTCAGATGTTTTACAATAATTAGCAACATTAGTAGTTGCAACCGTATTATCTAAGACATAACTGTAGGGTTCTAAAAAACTTTGCCTAACACCAGCTCGAGCTGCCATATGATAAAAATAGTTTGCTTGAAAATCGAGAGAATGTAGTCTATTTATCGACAATGGTTCACAAAGATTCATTTCCTGGAAGATAAATTCTTCATTTTGTTCAAGCTTGGAAAGCCTCAGCTTTTTGAGGTTTACATCGTAAGCATCGTTTAATGAATCTATCCCAATTACTTGATTTCCTGCGTCAATAAGGTTTTTTGCTAGATGATAACCTATAAATCCTGCAGCACCCGAAATGATTATTTTATTGTTCACAATAATCATGCTACCAAAAAAATATATATTACTTTAAAAAGATTTAAATAGTATTTATTTAATTAACAAAAGTAGAATTTTAATAGTGAAATTATTACTAAAAAAAATAAAGCGACTTTCACCTCTCAATTTCTTATTTATTATTCCTTTAATTCCTCATTACAACATCATCCCAGGCTATATTCATACCGATGACTTACCAGTTTTGTTAATATTCGGTTTAATTTTGTTGCGAGTAACTTCTATTTATGAAGATTTCAAACCTATTCAGGGTTACTTGTTCATAGATATCTTTATTGTTTATTTAGTTATACAGAATATTTTTCTAGGAGAGGGATCTTTTAATACTGAAATTCTAAGATTTATTTTTTACGCGACACTGTTTTTTTTCATTTTAGGAAATAACGTAGACCCTTTTCATGAAAACTTACCTGTGATACTATTTTTCATTTGCAGCACCTTTTCAATAGTAGCTTTCTTTTTTGGATTCAATCTAGGAACAGATTTGTATAATAATTGGAACATAGGACTTAACTTAAGTGATATTGAATATATCAAAGGAAGGGTTAATGGTTTTCAAGCCGGTGGACCCAACAGTTTTGCCGATTTAATCACTGTTACAGGAATATATTCAATTTTCAAGCTAGGAGATAATCATTTTCCATATATCTCAAGTTTTGCTATTTTGGGCTGCTTTTTCACTTATTCAAGATTTTCATTGATAGTCCTGCTTGCGTTTATTCTCATCAGGGCTGTTAAGACCGAAAATAAAATTTTAAATTTAGGAATAGTTTTTGGATCAATTCTTATTTGTATCAACTTTGGACTAATAGAACGCTTTGCAAATGATGATAATTCAGGTATTCAAGACAGAATTGAAATGAATGAGGGAACCAGAGAATTTATTGTTCAGGATACGATATTTAATAACCTTATTGGAAGGGGTCACAATAGCTTTATCGTAAGTGGAGCTGAGATAATAGATATTAATACTTTTGAGAAGAACTCAGTTTCTTACGGACCCCACAATTCTTATTTGTTTATTATTTTAAACTATGGAGTCCTCGGTTTAATTCTGTATTTATTGATTTTTAAAAGTATTATTTCTTACACAATTCGAATTAAAAATATATTTAATGAATCACCACATTTTTATGTAATAGCTTCATTTTTTCTTTTATCTTTTTCTAGTGATATATTACAGAACCATAGTATTTCCTGGTTTTTTTATCTATCAAGCTTTCTCTTCATGAAAGAACTTTATACCCAAAATTCTTATGAACATTAAATACTCTCTAATTACAGAAATGAAACATATACTATTGTATAGATGAAAATTTTAGTTGTAGGTGGTGCTGGATATGTCGGAGGCGGCATAGTTGATAAATTGATGAACAACCATGATGTCACTGTCTATGATTCACTCATCTATGAAACTTCTTATAGAAAAAAAGTTAATTTTATTTTTGGAGACATCAGAGATTATGGAAAATTAAATGCCATCTTAAATGATTATGACGCAGTTATATGGTTAGCTGCTCTTGTTGGGGACGGAGCATGTAGTATAAATCCAGCACTAACCCAGGAGATTAATTCTGAAAGTGTTAGAAACCTAGTTCAAAATTATCACGGTAGAATTGTTTTTTTATCGACATGCTCAGTTTATGGGGCTCAGGATGGTATTCTCTCAGAAAAGTCTTCTACCAATCCACTTTCAGAATATGCTAGTTCAAAACTAGTTGCAGAAAAATATTTGGAACAATCTAATGCAATAATTTTTCGACTAGGTACATTATTTGGAATTAGCGACCAATATTCAAGAATAAGATTAGATTTAGTAGTTAATATTTTAGTAACTAAAGCCTTAATGGAAAATAAAATGAGTGTTTTTGGAGGAGATCAATGGCGACCTCTTTTGCATGTAAATGATGTCGCTAATGCTATTGATGCAACAATAGGAACTGATACAAGAGGAATATTCAACCTCCACTACCAGAATTTTAAAATAATTGAAATTGCCGAAAATATTAAGAAAAAAGTAGATTCTTCACAAATTATTACAACCCCAATGGAATTTCAGGATGCAAGAAATTACCAAGTTACAAGTGAAAAGTTATTTAATGAGACTGGTTTCAAAGCAGAAGTTGATCTTGATACTGGCATAGAAGAAATTTATGAGTTGGTTTTCAACAATAGAATAAAAGATATTAATGATCCAAGGTACTCTAACCAAAACTTTCTAAAGCTTTATGGAGTTAATTAGTGGAACCTAAATTATTTCAAATTAATATGTCATCTGACCATAGGGGAAAAGTTTTATTTTCTAATGATTTTGATATGTCAGAAATCAAAAGATCTTATGTGGTTACTAATACACTTCAAAAAACTGTCAGAGCATGGCACGGTCACATATCAGAGCAAAAATGGATAACGGTACAAAAAGGTGAGTTTTTAGTTTGTCTCGTTAAAGTAGATGATTTTGAAAATCCAGATAAAAAACTTGAAGTAAAAGAGTACTTATTAAATCCCGAAAATAGTGTTTTATTCGTTCCAGGTGGATACGCAAATGGAGCAATGAACCTAACAAAAGAAAACGAAATACGTTATTTTTCATCGACCACCTTAAAGGAGTCATCTAAGGACGATTATAGAATTGACGCAAAATTTTGGGATCCATGGACAGTTCATAATCCAAATTTTTATGAGTAATGTTTTAATTTTGGGTATTGATGGCATGCTTGGAAACATGCTTTCAGAGGTATTTTCATCAAAGTCATCAGATAACCTTACTTTCACTTCCCGGAAAAATAATTTAGACTCAAGAGCTCTTAATGGAGAAGTTCTAAGCTTCGATGCACATTCAGATGTGTTTAACACTCTTGCTCAAAAGACTAGACCTGACTATGTAATCAATTGTATTGGTGCAATTAAGCCCCTAATCATTGAAGATGATAAAAACTCAATTAAAAATGCTTACCTAGTTAATTCCTACCTACCATTAAGTATCTCTAAATCAGCAGTTGAATTAGGTTTCCAGTATCTTCAAATTGGGACAGACTGTGTATTTTCTGGTTCAAAAGGCGGCTATACAGAGAAAAGCAAATTGGATGCCTTAGATGTATATGGTAAATCAAAAATAGTAGGCGAATTCTTAACTGGTAATAAAAGTGTTGTCAGGTCAAGTATTATTGGTCCAGAGAAAGGAGAAGGAAAGTCTTTGCTAAATTGGTTCTATAACGAGCATTCAAGTGAAATAAATGGATTTAACAATCATTTATGGAATGGCGTAACAACTTTGAATTTTTCAAAAATTGTTCACGGAATAGTTGAAGGAAAACATGATGTAGGTTTAATACAGCATCTGATTCCCTCCGATGTAGTTACAAAGTATGAATTATTAAATATGTTTTCTAAGCATTTTAAAAAAACAATAAAAATAAATAAAATTGATGCAGAAAATGTAATAGATAGAACTCTCAACACAGTGGACAGTAATAAAAATGACATTCTGTGGAAACTAGGTGGATATACGGAGGTCCAAACTATTGAAGAAAATATTATAGAACTTTCTAATTACCACTATTCAAAGGAACTACTAGGTCAACCATGAAAGATATAGGAATAATTTTAGGCATTAGACCAGATGTAATTAGAGCAAGTAAAATTCTAAACCTTTTAAGCAACACAAGTGATATAAGTTTCGACTTTATTTGGTCAGGTCAGCATTATTCAGAAAACATGAAAGATGTTTTTTTTGAACAATTAAATGTACCAAAGCCAGATGTAGAGTTTGAGATAGAAAAAGGAAATGATGCACAGATCGTAAGTTCCGTTATCAAGAATACATACAACCATTTAGAAAAAAATAAATATAAAGCAGTAGTATTTCTAGGAGATACCAATACTGTAATGGGCTCAATAGCAGTTGCACAACACAATATTCCTATTGTTCATATCGAAGGATGTATGAGATCATACGATTGGAGAATGCCTGAAGAGAAGTATAGAACAACGATAGATCATCTTTCAGATAGAATCTATGCCTATCTAGACTCTTACAAACAACAAGGACTTAATGAGGGAATTTCTGACAAAGTAATTAAAGTTACTGGTAATCCAATTGTAGATATCATCAATGAGAACAATAACCTATTTCAAAATGCTGAGAATTATCTTTCTGAAGAAATAGTAAAAATCATCTCAAACGAAAGTTTCTTATTGGCTACTGTTCACAGAAGAGAAAATATTTTAGACAAAAATAGCTTGAATCAAATAGTAAATCTGATTAACCAAACAGAGACTCAAGTAATTTTCCCCATGGGCTACACAACACAAAGCAAAATAGAAGAATATAATTTGAAACTAAATTCAAACGTTCATGTGTGTGATCCTATTGGTTATTTAGAATTTATGCACTTATTAGACCGTTCAAATTATGTATTTTCAGATTCGGGAACTGTAGTAGAGGAAGCTTGTATATTAGGTACACCGAGTATTCAATTAAGGTTTTCAACAGAGAGACCCGAAGTTTATGATGTAAAGTCATCAGTAAAATTTGACCCCTCAATTGAACACAACGAGTATCAATCATTTTTAAACAAAGCTCAAAGCTTAATGGATACAAAATGGAAACAACCATTTGGAGACGGTAATGCTTCTAGCAAAATAGTAGAGGACTTAATCCATCTTTCTCAAAATGATGCTTTTAAGAAACATAAACCCGGTGATTACCCATTTGATATCAGCAACTCGTTTAAAGAATGAAAAAGGTTTTATTTCATTCTTTAACCATACCACCAGATAATGTCTCAACTGGCATGCTTGTTGGTGAGATAGCAGCAGGATTCAAAAAGCAAAATGTTGAAGTAGAAGTTTTAGCAAGCACTCCTCAATATAATGTTTTGAATAATGAATTTACAACAATCACTAAGATAAACAAGAACTATTCAGAATCAGAATATAAAAACGTCAAAATAGTCCATGTAAATTCAAAAAAGAAAAGTCACAAAGAAGGCAAAAGAATATTTCAGTGGGCACATTTTCACTACTACTCACTACTTTTTTTATACAAATCAAGAAATGATTATGAGCAAATATTTATATTTAGTTACCCACCAACTATGAATATTGTAAGTTTATTTGTAAAAAAAGTACTTAAATTAAAAGTTAACTATTCGGTTTGGGAGTTATATCCAGAAATCGCAAGTGAGTTAAAACTCTTTAACTTTCCAATTATAATTTCAATCTTCAAAAAATTAGATACTTACTCTATGAAAAATACTGATAATTTAATTGTAAATTCACCAGAACTTAAAGAATATTTATTTGAAAAGAGAAAATTATCAAATAAAAATATAAATGTTATAACTCATTTTTCTCCTTATCAAATAAGCAGCAAATTACCAAATCTACAATTAAAAAAAATGTTTTATGCAGGAAATCTTGGTAAGCCTCAAAACCTGGAAAAATTTATTCAGACGATGCTTGATAATAATATTGATTGGATGTTGGACATATATGGAGCTGGAACAGAGTACGAAAAAATTAAGGATTATGAAAATGATAACATTACTTTAAATTCTCATATATCTAGACAAGAATTAATAACTAATGTTTCAGATCTTCCTGTAGCAGTAGTTTCTTTGGATAGTCGTATTACAGTCGAGGGATTTCCTGGAAAAACTTTTGATTACCTATCTATGAATAAAATACTGCTATCTGTTTCAAATAAAGATTCCGCTGTTGCACAATTTATAAATAAACATAATTTAGGAATAAATATTGAGCTTGATTCTAAAAAATCATTCCTGGATGCTTTCGAAAAGCTTGCATCTCTTGAGTATTTAAAGCAGACTATTTCAAACATAAAAAAAGTTAATGAAAATCAAATTAACAAATCGAAAATTATCAATGATTATTTTGAGCTACTCTAGTTAGCACCTTTTCTTGTAACTACATAGTAAAAAGTTAAAAATACTATTTTCAAATCAAGTGCTAAACTTTTTGTTTCAACATACTCAAGGTCCCAATGCAACCTTTCCTGTAAGCTCAAATCTAACCTTCCTTGAATTTGGGCCAATCCAGTGATTCCAGGTCGGACTGTATTTCTTTTAGTTTGAAAATCTCCATATAATTCAGATTCATATTTTACAAGTGGCCGAGGTCCAACTATTGACATTTCTCCCTTTAAAACATTAATTAGATTTGGGAGCTCATCTAGAGAGGTTTTTCTTAAGAATTTACCAATATTGGTTATTCGATCGTCATTTTCAATTCTTATAGGTTCATTAGGAGTCAAAGAAGGTTCAATAGTTTTTCTTTTTGAGAGATTTTTATAGTGCTTCTCATGAACTTCATCATTTGACAAGATGTCCATTGTTCTAAATTTGTATAAAAGAAATAACTTACCTTTCCTTCCGACCCTTTCTTGCTTGTAGATTGCTGGTTTACCATCTATGAGATAAATTAAAAGTACTATAAGTGGATAAATTACAAATAGAAAAGGTAAAAACAAACTTGTTATTGTAATATCTATTAATCTTTTCATACAATATTTACTTTAAACTATTCAAATTAATGTACTTTAAATAAAAAATATAACATTAGAGTTAAAGAAATGTGTGGAATAGGTGGAATTATTAACATTAATAATTCTAAAATTGACCCAGAAATTGCCAATAGTATTAAAACCTCCCTGGAACATAGAGGTCCAGACAACTCTTCAATAAAACACATTTCTGAAAGTGCTTCATTCATCCATACAAGATTAGCAATTATCGATATTGACGAAAGGTCAAATCAGCCATTCCATTCTGAAGACATGCGTTATTGGATGGTATTTAATGGAGAAATTTACAATTATAAAGAAATTAGAACTGATTTAGAAGTTCAGGGATTCAAATTTAAAACTTCTGGAGATACAGAAGTTTTATTAAAAGGCTTTATTCACTACAAAGAAAAAATTTTGAACGAGTTAAGAGGTCAATTTGCATTTGCAATATACGACACAAAAAACAATGAAACATTTTTGGCTAGAGATAGGATTGGTATTAAACCTTTATACTATTCAAATTATAAAGAATGGATAATTTTTGGCTCAGAATTAAAAACAATTGATGCAACAAACCTAGTCCCATTTTCACCAGATACTGAATCTTACTTATCTTATATGAGACATTTGTGTGTTCCTGGTAGCAGCACAGGTAATAAAAATATTTCAAAAGTTAAACCCGGAGAGTACATTGTATTTTCAGCAAATGGTAGCAAAACCGCAGTTAAATATTGGGATCCGTATAGTTTCAAGATAAACTCTGAAATTACGCCTAACGAAGCAAAAAAAAGATTGGAAGATTTGCTTATCGAATCTGTAGAATATCGAAAAATAAGTGATGTTGAGGTTGGTTTATTCTTATCTGGTGGTTTAGATTCTTCTTTAATCGGAAAACTTATGAAAGATAGTAGTTCAAGTAAACTTCATGGATTCAATATAGATTACGAAGAACATTTTGAAGGATATAACGGTGAAGTTACTGAAGCTGAATTCGCATCATCAAATATCAGTATTGATTTAATTAAAGAAAAAATAAAATATGATGACTTTAAAAACTTATTAAATAATTATTCCCATTATCAAGATGATTTAAATGGTGATGAAGTAGGAATACCTTTATATTTTTTGGGTAAGTCCGCAAGGTCGAAAGGCATAACGGTTGTACAGGTGGGAGAGGGAGCTGATGAACTTTTTTTTGGCTACGACCACTGGCTGAGATATATAAAACTTAACAAATTTCTTAAACCAATCAAGAGTTCGAAGTCCCAATTCTCAAGATTTTCCAACCATAGATTAAACCTTTTATCAAACATAATTTTTGGAAGAACTTCATTCGCAGGAGGTGCACTCGGTTTTAATCTTTCGGAGATAAACAAACTCGTGGATGGTGGTATACCAAATTATTTTGACTCATTTAACTATATTGATAACAAGTGGGAAGAATATTTTTCAAGGGATGATGCTGAGTTATCTAAATGGATGACATTGATAGATCTAGATATTCGTCTTCCAGAATTATTGCTCATGAGAATGGACAAATTGGTTATGCAATCTGGAGTAGAAACTAGAGTTCCATTCCTAGACCACAAGTTTGTTGAATTCGTACTTACAATTCCTGAAAAAATTTTATTAGACAAAAATGAAACTAAGCCACTACTTAAAGATATTGCACGAAAACATATCCCTAGTCAAATAGTAGATAGGAGAAAACAAGGTTTTAGAGCACCAATTGGTGAATGGATTAAAAAAGATATAGACCATTTTTATGACTTAGTAAAATCTTTTAACCTAGAAACTAATCTTTTTAATCCTCAAGAACTGAATAGGGTTATGAATGGGGGAGATTTCCAAAAAAAATGGTATCTAATAAATTTATCTCTATGGCATTCATCGAGGAATAAAAATTGATAGAAAACTGGAAACAAAACACTTTTTATATCTCTTTGATGCAAGTAGTTTTACTAGTTGTAAATTTAATATTAATAACAATAATAAGCAGAGAATATGGCCCCTCCATTTATGGTGAGTATGCATCTTCAAAAAGTTTAGGTGTTCTTATTGGCACTGCTTTAGTTATGTCACTAGCTTTGGTTGCTACAAAATTAAGGGCTCAAAATGATATTGAAGGTAAATTTGTTTTTTCAAATTCATACTATTTAGTAATTAGAAATCTGATCATCGGATTATTTCTTTTATATCCAGTAACTCTTTTATTTAAAAGAGATTTCTCAATGACAGCATTATTTTTAATTGGTTTTATTTTTAATGAACTAATACATATTGCACTTTCCTACTACCAAGCAAATGGGGACTTTGTTACAAGCTCAAAACAAATTATGATAAGAACTCTACTTTATGGTATGGGTGCAACGGCTATAGTATTTTCTGGATACTCAATACTTTGGGTTATCTTTTACCAAATAGTGATATTAGCTATTTTTTTTCTCGTTGCGCATTTTTCTATACCAAGTTCTGAAAAAAAGAATTCCTCACCTGATGCTGTTGAGACCAGAAAGAAACTCACGAAGTCTGGTCAAAAAATGGTATTGACCACTTTTTCAAGTGCACTCATTTCAGAATTAGATATAGTTTTACTCGGACTATTTTTTGGAGGCCCTCTATTAGGTGTTTTGTCCTGGGCTAGAAGAATTCTAGAAATCCTTTTTCAATTAGCAGCTGCAAGTTTAGATATTCTTTTTCCAGAACTTTCAAAAACAAAATCTAAATCAGAGGTTGTAGAAATTAGAAATAAACTAAGAAGAATTGTTATATTATCTTTTATAATTCCAACTATATTTTTTCCATTAAAAGATGTTGCTGGCAGTTTATTTGTAGTTCTTTTAGGTGAAGAATTTTCAGCAGTGGGAAATTATACTGCGTACATTCTTTTTTGTCTTCCTCTAATGGTTTGGTCTAGAATCAACATTATTTTTTCTAGAGCTTTAAATTTCGAAATACCTATTTCAAAAATTATATTTTATTCCTCAATTATTTCATTCTTTATCTATTCAGTTACAGATCAATTTTTAGATAATTCAGCAGTAATTTCTATTATTTTATCGCAGTTAACCATTTCAGCCCTTACCTCTTATAGTTTTAGAAAGTCATTTAGATGAAAAGATTCCTTAGAAAAATTAAATATGAACTGTTTTGTTTACTTCAAAAACCAAAACAAATTCCTAGCTCGTTTGATAACGGAATATGGAAAAATAATAATTCAGTCTTTAATTTATTCGCTGACACTGGTGTAAATCTGGTTTTGGGTCTAAATCTTAATGATATGAAGATATTTGGAAGAAATTATCAAAGTTGGACCGTTGATAATGATTTTTTTAAAAATTATAAATTTAATAATAAAAAACTTAAGCCAGCGTATTTTAATGTTGCTGATGTAAAGGTTCCTTACGAAGCTTCAAGATTACAACATTTACAAAAACAAAATATGTCAGTTTTATGTAATCAGCCAAATAAAGTTGATGGACTTCATCTAAATCTAGAGGTAGATAAGTTTCCGTTTATATACTGGAATAGTCCTATGGATGTCGCTATAAGGACAATAAATTTAATTATTCATAGACAATTTGTTTCAAATAAAATGAATAGATCAGTAATTTTTAACAACAATGAAGATCAATTAGATACATATATTTCCCAACACTATCAATATGTTAAAGATAACCTTGAAAATTCTGGAAATGTTGTTGGAAATCATTACCTAGTTGAACTTTCAAGTATGTTGTTCTACCTAGCTAACTATGAAAACGATAATTATATGAGTGATTTAGCTTTCGTTATAAGTGAAATTACAAATGAATTAACTAGACAATTCAATGATGAAGGAACGAATTTTGAAGGATCCTCACATTACGCTGCTTTTGTTACTGAAGCTTTAATATTATGTAAATTATCTTTAAAGGACATTGACGGACATTCAAGTTTGGCAGATTTAGTAGATAATCTGATTATCAAAAATAAAAATTTTCTATCATTACTCATCAATAAAAATGAATTATCTCAAATTGGTGATAATGATTCTGGAAGAATATTTTATTTTGCATTTAACGAAGATAAACCTCTCGATATGTCTTGGCTTATTAACTTAGTAGACAGCTTTAAAATAGATAATGATACTTCTGATGAAACCCGAGTAAACAAAATAGAAATTAAAAAAGATATACCCGATTTTACAAAATTAATAAATGTTAAGCATCCAGATATACAAGTTTTTTCCAAAGAGTATGAAGCATATGCATATGCTCAGTTTGGTATATACATATGGAGGAATGAAAAAGAATACTTCAGTATAAGGTGTGGCCCAATAGGTCAGAATGGAGTTGGAGGACACTCCCATTATGACCAGCTTTCGATTGAATGTTTTACCAACAACCAGTGGATAGCCAGGGATCCAGGCACAGGAACTTATACAGATGATATCCAAAAAAGGAATAATTTTAGATCATTGCAATACCATTGGGGGCCCAATATTGATTTGAAGTTTAGAAAAGAAGATGAATTTGATTGTTTCAAATTAAATAATATTAGTAATGGAGAAGCCTTACTATTTGATAACAAAAATTTTATTGGAGTTGCAGATTTTAATGGGAAAAAAATATATAGAAAACTTACAATAAACAATGGAATAATTACAGTAGAAGATTTTTCGGTATTGAAAAATTTAGAGAGATACAAAACCTGGGGAGAGATGAGAAAAGGCATAAAAGAAGAATTTTCGGAAGGGTATAAAAGATTTAGTTGAAAGTCAAAGAGCAGAATATATTTTTAGGGCTGTTTCTTACAAGCTTATTGTTAGAAGGGTTAGATGCTTTTTCAATATTCGAAATTCCTTTATCTTGGGTTGGGTTAGTAATTTTATTAACAGCGATTCCACTTTATTACTATTTTGAAGTGGATTTTATCTCAAAAAATATTATTTCTATTAAATTTTGGGTTCTCTATATGTGTTCAGTAGCCATATTGAGGGGTGTTTCATTTGATTTAGAAATTCCTCAATATGCTACAACGAGCTATGTTCAATATGTTTCATTAAGACTTTTGAAAATATTAAGTTTTTTTGTTGCGATTTGGTTAGTTCACTTACTGTCGATTAAGTTAACCAGAAGAAAATTAATTGAATATGTTGCCTATGTAGGATTATTTATATCACTGCTTTCCTTGTATTCTTATTTTTCTTATTTTTTAGAAATTCCTGATTTTATACGTTCACGGGCTGGCTCAGGAGGTTGGACTCAGCCAATTGAGAGAGCATGCTCAATCTTAAGAAATTATGGAACTTTTAGAGAACCCAGCTTTTTAGCTGTTTGGACAGTTCCTTTCATACCCCTAAATTTTTATCTCGCCAGAGAAGCATTTAAATGGTACTACTTATCGATATTTCCAATTCTTTCCTTAGTTTTGACGAGAAGTTTAACTGGCGTTATTGCTTTATTAGCAGCTTTTACTTTGATTTCGTTTATACATTTATTAAAAAATAAAAAAATTGATTTATTTTTGATTATTCCTATTTTAGCAATATTGTTAGCATCTTTGCTTTCAAATAGTCTTAGCTATAAATTTCCGGCTTTGGATCCTTCCATGTGCCCTCCTAATTCAGCTGACAAATGTAATTGCAGTATTTATGATGACGAGCTAGATAAAGTAAAAAATTCAGAGAGTGTAGCAGAGAGTATTTTTTCTAGAGCAACCCTTATTATTGGCGGCGGTTTAGACGGTTTTGGTAATTTTTCATTTTTGACACAACACTTATCAAAACAAGATATTAAGTATTTTGGAGATGGACTTGGTAGCGCCAATATTATTTACTCGTATGAATTTGAGGAACTTTCTTCAAAGGTTGTCAAAGATCAAAAAGTTTTTAGAAATCCCGGTCAAATTGTATCCTTTAACAATTTGTACGCCTATATTTATTTTTCTGGGGGTTTTGTAGGGTTAATTTGGTTTTTATACATAATTTTTAATCAAATTAAAAAGTTTGTTAGTAGTTACGAAATAATTCATTCTTACTTAGGTGCTCAGTTCTTTTCAATTTTACTTATGTTTTTCTTTCAAGCTGAAGAACCAAGTGTGATTTTAGGACTAGCTATAGGCTTAATCTCATTAGAAAGGAAAAAAGATGAGTAATGTATTAATTGTTACTCATCAGTTTATACCACACGTTAGTCCTAGAACTACTCGTTGGAAGCTTATTGTTGATGAGTTGATTTCGAGGGGTCATAATGTAACCATTATCACGGGCACAAAGCAAGCCTTGCAAACTGAAAATTACAAAACAATCTTTGTCGGTAATTCGAGAGCAAGTAAAGTTGTCAACGATTTACGAACGCAATCAAATAACTTTGACCCAAATAATAAATTTAAGGATAAATTGTTAAAGTTTTTAAAAGTTGTTTATAGGTTTGTTGTTAGGAATTTAGCCTGGCCAGATTATTCAATGTTATGGCTAATTTCAGTTTTCAAAGAAAAAAATAAATATAAAGTTGATTATGATTTAATCATCTCAGTAAGTTTGCCATTTTCTTCCCATATTGCCGCATACCTAATAAATAAAAAAATAAATAAACCATGGATTATGGACATAGGAGATCCATTTTCATTGAAAGTATCAGCACCGGAAAACAATGGATTACTTTATAGTGGACTCAACAGGTATACGGAAAAAAAATTTTACAAATTAGCTAATCAAATTTTATTTACACATGAAGATGTAAAAAAGGCACATGAGGAAGAATTTGAAATAGATTCTCAAAAAACAATAATTGGACAGCCAATTAGTAAGTTTGACCCTACTTTATACAAGCAGACTCAAGAATATGATTACTCAAAAAAAATAATTAAGTTTGGATATTTCGGCATTTTTACGAAAGGAGTAAGGACACCCAACAATTTCTATAAATTTTTAGACTCATTTAATAATTATGAAATGCATTGGTATGTTAATCAAGACTCAGAAGAGATACTTAAAAAAGAAAATTTTAATACAACGAAAAACTTTTTTTTCTCTCAAGTTTCCAGAGATGAGGCCCTACATTTAATGGTAAGTTCATTTCACTGCCTTGTTTCTGTAGGTAACTTGAACCCAAATCAAATTCCAAGCAAAGTGATTGAATATGTAGCAACAGGAAAACCAGTAGTACATTTTGCTGAAATCGATACAGATCCCGTTATTGAAATTTCAAAAGAGTTCAATAACCTTTTCGTAGTGAATAAAAATACAAATATTGAATTATTTAAAAATAATTTATTAAATTACTTTGAAAATATTAATAATTTTGACTTTGACAACTTTAATGATTTATATTCAGCTACTTCATTAGTTAAAAAATTATATAACCTCTAATACAGAATTCCAATTTTCAGTGTAGGACAAGCTTTCATACTTTCTTTGTTTCGCTTCATGAACTTTTTTTATATGATTAACTGCAGATGAAACATCATTTTCTGAATATTTTGCCGAATTAGATTTGTCAAAATATTTCATATAATCTCTATTAGGACCAACAACAAATAACCCATTCGAACTTGCTTCATACAAAGGTAGTCCAACGGTTTCATATGTACTTGCGTGAAAATATATGTTGTGTTCATTAAGGGATTCTAAAAATTTCCCTGAATTGTGTCCTTCCTTACCTTCTTCAGAGCTATATTTGGTAATTTTCAGATTCGGAATATCATAAGAAATTTCATTTAGTACTTCTTCAATAAAAGTTGAATTTTTGTTCTCGATTTTACTTAGAATACTAATTATTCCAACTTGAGTATTAGTATCTTTTAAAGATTTTTTTATTTCTCCAATTTCTATAAGTTTATTATGGAAACGACCGTTAATTAATTTTGCAACATGATTGAGTTGGTAAATTATAAAATCACTTTGCCTAAAAGATTTATTTACAAAGTACCTCAACACAAAGTTCTTGAAATCCCTTTTTTCAAAAGGAAGTATGTTTTGAATCATTATGCAAGATTTATTTTTAGTCTTGAATCCGAAATTACCTAAATGTATAGTAGCTTCAGAGTTATTGATTAACTTCATTTTATTTCTTCCTAAAAAAATATTTAGAAACGGATGGAAGATTCTATTTAAATTAGTCTCTATGTCTATGAAATCACCAATTTCAGAGCTAATTCTAGATAAATTATTATTATGTAAAATAATTAGTTCAAGTTGCGATTCATTAATAGCTTTGATTGCATTTCTAACGACTTTTAAACCCCCGAGAGATTTTACACCGCATATATTTAGAACAATACTTTTATTCATCAATTCAATAATAGTTGCTTATTAACAGCTAAATGTGTGACTAAAATCATAATGTGGTAAAAAATAGTTTTGACGTAGCTCTAGTCGTAGGTACAAGACCAAACTTTATTAAAGCTGCGCCATTAGTAAAATATTTCGAAAATAAAAACTTAGATGTTTTATTCATTCACACAGGTCAGCACTGGGATAAAAATATGTCAGGAAATATATTTAAAGATCTTCAACTTAGGGAACCTGATATAAACCTAGAAACACCATTAGATGGAATGAATCATCAATTAAGTTATATGATTAAAAGTATTGACAATACTTTAAGTAAAAATATAGTTCCTAAAGTTGGAGTTTTTGGTGATGTTACATCAACTCTTGCTGCAGCTTTAGTAGCAAAAAATAGAGAAATAGAACTTTTTCATGTCGAATCAGGTTTAAGATCTAGAAATATGATGATGCCAGAAGAAAGAAACAGGCTTGCAGTGGATGCTATAAGTGATTATTTGTTTACACCTTCAGATGATGCCGTCAAGAATCTAGTTGAAGAAAATATCAGCAAGGAAAAGATTTACAATGTTGGCAATATCATGATTGACACATTAAAAGCTAACTTAGAAAATATTCTAAGTTCCAAGACTCATGTAATGGATGAACTACAAATAGAGCAACCCTATTTTGTAATGACTTTACATAGACCTGGAAATTTGACCAATGAAGTACTTAATGGTATTTTCAAAGCCCTGGATGCTTTTAAAAAAGACTTTAAAATATTAATTCCTGCTCATCCAAGGCTATCTCAATACATAGAGAGTAATAATTTACATTATGACAACTTTTTATTCATAGAGCCTCTTCCATATATTAAATTTTTAGCTTTAGTCTCTGGAGCTGACTTAGTCCTAACTGATTCCGGTGGCTTACAAGAAGAAACTACTTTTTTGAATATAAAGTGTCTTACATTAAGAGAAGAGACTGAACGTCCGATTACTGTATCAAGCGGGACTAATAAAGTCATTGGAGTAAATACCGAAGTAATAATTAATGAAATAAATAAATCATTAGGGAGTAAACTACCTACTGAAATTAAAATTAAAAACTGGGATGGTAAAACTTCCCAAAGAATTTATGAAGCTTTGTATTAGAGGAAAATGAGTAAATTTAAATATGATGTTGGTGTAATTGGCCTTGGTTATGTTGGATTACCCCTCGCCATACAAGCTACAAGCTCCAAGCTTAAGGTTTATGGATATGATATCAATGAGAAAAGAGTTTCTGATTACAACGATGGACAGTCATCTATAGAAGACATTTCAAATCAAGAGTTGCAAAAGTCACTTAAAGATGGATTATTTCTATCAGCTGACTCAAAGTACTTGTCAGATTCTGAAGTAATTGTTATTAGCGTTCCAACTCCATTAACTGATTACCAACCAGACCTTAGCTTTGTCAGGAGCGCAGCAGAAACTATTGCTCAACATATAGTAAAAGAACAAATCATTATCCTTGAATCTACTACGTATCCAGGTACAACTGTTGAAGTTTTAGTACCGATAATTGAAGACATTTCAGGTCTGAAGGCGGGAGTTGACTTCTATGCAGGGTATTCACCCGAAAGAATTGATCCAGGTAATGAAAAATGGAATTTTAAAAATACTCCAAAAATAATTAGCGGGATAAATGAAAAGTCTCTTCAGAAGATAAAAGCTTTCTATGAGAAAATTATAGACTCGGTTGTTTCAGTTGGAGGTACTAAAGAGGCGGAAATGGTGAAACTACTTGAGAATACTTATAGACACGTAAATATAGCCCTTATTAATGAGCTTGCAATTTTATGCAATATGTTAGAAATAGATATCTGGGAAGTTGTAGATGCCGCAAAAACAAAACCTTTTGGCTTTGAATCATTTAGGCCGGGTCCAGGTGTTGGAGGGCACTGTATTCCAGTTGATCCAAATTATTTATCATTCAAAACAAGACAAATTGGCAAGCCGGTGAGGTTTGTTGAACTTGCACAAGAAATAAACAATTCTATGCCAAATTATGTAGTCACAAGGCTTTTAGAAAAAATGAATTTATTGGAAAAGCCATTCAAGAATTCAAATATATTAATTCTTGGGGTTGCTTATAAAAAAGATATTGGAGATGTTAGAGAATCTCCCGCTCTAGGTATAATTGAAAACCTTCTTGATAGGGGAGTCAATGTAAAGTACTTTGACCCCTATGTAGGTGAAATTGATGTCAAAAATCAAAAAATCAACAAAGAGGAAAGCCTAGATAATATTAAGAATTATGATTTAATTTTAGTTCACACCGCACATACTGAATTCGAAAAATTCGATTTTAACAACATTACAGTTCCAATTTTTGATGCAACTGGTAGCAGTCATTACCAGAATGCAGAAAGGATATAGCTATTTCCGGCGAATTTTCTACACTGTCTAAAACTATCAATATATTAGCAAGTGAGCTGGGACAGGTTATAAAAAAACAAGCTGGAGAAAAATATTACAATATTGTTGAAGACATTAGATTAAACTCGAAAAAATATAGGTCATCAAATAATCCAAAGTACCTTGATATTGCTTTTGAAGAACTAAAAAAATTAAATTCTAAGGAGATTTTAATTGTTGCAAAAGCGTTTACACTATATTTCTATTTAGCAAATATATCTGAACAAGTATTTAGAGAATCTTTCGCTGTCTCTGAAAAGCGGAATTTAATTAACGAGAGAAAGAAATATAAATTTTCACCAGTATTTACTGCTCACCCAACAGAAAGCGCTAGGCAATCTACATTAAATAAAATTTATAGAATTGGAGAAATTATTTCTGAAAACAAATCAGGTTCTATAAATGATATAAATAATATAATCACAGAGCTTTGGTACACAAGAGAAGTCAGGTCAATTAAACCTAATCCACTTGATGAAGTTAAGTCTCTTCTTTACTACTTAGATATCATATATAATGATGTTTTCACAGATATTAAGGATGACGAAACTGTCAACCCAGATCAAAATAATAATATTCTTAGTTTGGGTTCATGGGTAGGTGGTGATCGTGATGGAAATCCATATGTTACTAAAAAGATTACTGAACAATCGTTGGAAATTTATTCAAAACAAATAATAAATATCTATATGGATAAAATTAAGAAATTCTCTGAGGAGTTTAGTTTTTCAACAAGTTATATAAAAACCCCTAAGAAACTTAATCAAAGAATTGATGAGTACAGTAAAATTCTCAAAAAAGAATATAGCCACTATGCAAAAGTAAATTTTGATGAACCTTTCAGAATTTTTCTCTCACTTGTTTTCCATAGATTAGAAAATTTTCAAGAAAAAAATTCTGGCTATCAAAGTTTTGATGAATTCAATAGTGATATGAAACTTTTAGATTTTTCATTACGGGAGTCACTTAACATTACTCGTCATGACAATAGTTTTTCAAAATTTCTTGAATATATTGATGTATTTGAATTTCATGGAGTGTCTTTAGATATTAGAGAGAATTCAAAAGTTATTAATAATCCTCAACTTTATCAAAAGCAAAATTTAGAATTCATAAAAGTTCTTGAATCCATTCCTGATTGGAAAAATTTATATGGCAGTAAAGTAATTAATTCAATAATACTTTCGATGACCAAAAGTGATTCTGACATACTAAATTTATTCAAGTTAAGCAAACGTCATATTAAATCAAGCAAAGATATTCCAATGATTGTTCCATTACTAGAGGAGATAGATGATTTACAAAATTCTGAAGTATTTTTAGAACAACTGTTATCCAATAATGGTTATAGAAAACATATAAATAAATATCACGATTCCACCCAAGAAATAATGCTGGGGTATTCAGATTCAAATAAGGACGGAGGAATTATCTCTTCGCAGTGGAATGTTTATAAAGCCCAAATTTCGCTATACAAAAAAGGTGAAGATCATAATTGTAACATTGTTTTCTTTCATGGCAGAGGGGGAACCATCAGTAGGGGTGGTGGTCCAACCTACAACTCGATACTTTCTCAACCAGAGGGGACAATCTCAAATCAGATACGATACACAGAACAAGGAGAAGTAATTTCTGATAAATACTCTACTGCTAATCTGGCTAAAGAGAACTTAAAATTAGGAATAGCAGCTTTTTTATCAGCAAGCTCTACAAGTCTTAAAGATAATAAAAAAGAGAATGCACTCATTGAAGAGTTATCTATTTCATCACTTAAAAAATATCAAGATTTAATATCTGACAAGAATCTAATGACATATTTCGAAAAAGTTACACCAGTTAAATTACTATCTACCTTAAACATAGGCTCCAGACCCTCTAAAAGGTCCTCTGAGAGCACAATAGATAGCTACAGGGCAATTCCATGGGTTTTTGGATGGGCACAGACTAGACAGACCCTCACAGGTTGGTATGGAGCTGGAACTGCAATTCTTGAAAGTATCGACAAAAATGGATTGAAGACAGTCCAAAGTGCTTATAGAAATTCTCCATTTTTGAAAAATTTAATCAGCAATATTGAAATGACAGTTGTGAAATCTGATTTAACTATATCAAGAATGTATATCGATCAGCTTTTGGATAAGAAGCACAAATATTTATTTGATGAAATAGTTACTGAGTCCAAAAAGGTAATTAAGGCTATAAAATTAGTAACTAATAATGAGTTGCTTGAGGATAATCCAATCTTAAGAAACACTTTACAAGTCAGGAATGCTTATTTAGATCCACTTTCACTTATTCAAATTCTATTAATGAAAAAGCTTTCAAATAAAGATATAACCAATGAAGAGAGGACAGCGCTTTTATTGTCAATAAATGGTCTAGCTGCTGGACTTAGAAACACTGGCTGATAAGTCTCTAAGTTCGAAATGCATTTCATCTGGTGAGGTCCATGTTCCACCCCACGCGAAACCCCAAGAGTTAAAGATTTCAACAACTCTAGGGACATATCCTGATTTAGTATTTATATCAATAGCAATACCCCAGGCATGTCTTGAAATTGAACCCCCAGCATCAAAACGAGATATCCTTCTCGGCGCATAGCATCCACCGGAAGTTGTAAACTCTTCTCTAGAGAGTGTATCTGCAAGCCCTTCTGCTTTTATCTGATTTAATGCACCTCTTAGTGGTTCCCACATCAACCTATGGCAAGTCGTTCTGCCAATAATGGGCATGCTTATTCTCTCTATATTTTCATTTCTCCACTTGGGTTCTGTAATTATCCATGTTCCATCTTTTTCTTTAATTTGAAAATCACCAAACATTTGTTTTACTAAAGCATTCGGTAGCACCCAATTTTTATTGGGCTTTGAATTTTTATTAGAAACCTTAATCTTGTCATATTTGATATTCCTATAGAACTCAATTAAATGATTCTCTGTAATTTTGTTATCCCATATAATTGCTTGAATATTTCTGTAGATTCCAAGATTGAAACCAGTTTTTTTATTAACAACTGCCTCAAACCAACCTAATTCTGAATCTGGAATGATATCTCCAACAACTATCTCCATGGGTTCTCCATTAAGTCCTACTAAGTGAATAATGTCGCCAATTTGAATAGAGTATAAATTTGCAGTTAGTTCTGAAATGATGATTAAGTCTTCGTTAATTTTTTCTGAGATTTTTTTCGTATATATGTATTTCACAAAATCTTTTTCAACAGTTTTTACTGAGATGCTATAGAGATAATCTTTTTTAGTCGTTAATTTTTCATTACCGTATTCATCCGTAATTTTTTCTAATCCAACATTAGCCCTTCCAATAAAACTTAAATTAGTATTTAGATTTTTTGCGCCCTGAATTATTTCATTTGTGACGCTGTAGAATAAACTTCCAGATTGAGATATTGTCATTGTCTCATAGTTATCTATTCTATTAGATTTTTGAACATCATTATCTTCATCAGCAAAGGCGATGGAGGGCGTCATAGACAGGAAAAAAATTACTGCAAATAAATATTTTTTCATAAAACAATATTACAGCATTTAAAAATAAGTAAAAAAACCTATTTCTGTGTAATTATTGAGAAAGAGTTTTCCAGAGTTATAGATTAAACCGTGGATTTATTATTATTAGGCTAGTTTAAAAAAATGGAGTTAATTTAATGAAAGCACTGACAAACTTTTTTAGTTCAGCAGCAACAAAACGTCCCGTCGTAACAATTTTAGTCGTACTTCTTCTTACTGGATTCTTCGGATACATGGCTACACAGGCCGAGGAGTTGAGCACAAGTTTTGGTGGAGAACTTGACACTCCTGAGATTCAGGCACAATCAAAATTAGGTGAGTATTTTGCATCTTCTGGAGGACAAAGCGTTTTCCAAGTAATTATGACTGGTGAGGATGTATTAACCGTAGATGGTTACAAAGCTTGGATTGAGATTCAACAAGTTGTTGCTACCAGTGAAATTTCAGAATATCTAATCACTCAACCTGGGCAGGGAGCTCTACAAGGATTTTTTGGTCCTATTGATTTTGCTAGAGCATTTAACCCAATGTTTAATATTAATCAAATGAATGACGATCAATTAAAACAAGCTTATAAAGCTGCTTCAGCACAAATGCCACCTGAATTTCAAGCTTTTGCATCAGCACTTCTCTCCGAAAACTATGATTCTGACACAGTTTCATCGACAGCTGGTTTGGCAATAATTACAATTGATTCTGCAAAAATTGCAGATGCTTTTGGTGGTAGTGATGGAGCTTTTATAGAACAACCACGAATGGAAGTACAATTAAGTGATGAATTATCAGCAATCTCTGAAAAATATGAATCAATTGATGTCAGTGGTTTCTCATTCGGAATTTTACTTGTTAATGATGGCGATGATTTTATCAGTGAAATAGGAGTACTTTTCGGTAAAGCATTCTTGATTATCTTAGGCGTACTTGCCTATATATTTTTTATTAGGCCCAGAAAAGGTTATGGCTTTTTTAAATCTTCAAGAAGAACTGTTAGTGATTTGCTTCTAAGTCTTGGAACTATATTACTTTCAATCAGCTGGATGCAAGGAATAGGTGCTTTACTTGGCCCTGGTTATTTGAATGTTATTGGTGCACCTAATCAGATATCCCAAATTGCCCCTATATTATTAATTGGTTTAGGAGTTGACTATGCAATCCATTTCACAGGGAGATACAGGGAAGAATTAGGCAATGGCCAATCAGTTAAAGATGCAACTACGAACACACTTAGCTCAGTTGGAATAGCTCTTTCACTCGCTACTTTGGCAACAATAGTTGGATTCCTTTCAAATGTTGTATCACCATTACCTGAATTTAAAGATTTTGGAATTACAGTATCCTTCGGTATCTTATTTGCATTATTGCTCGTAATGACATTTGTTCCAGCTATAAGATCATTATTAGATAAAAGAGCAGAAACAAAAGAATCAATCAGCAGAGAAGCATTCTCATCATCAGGTGAAAGTGTTCTAAATAAAATAGCTGGTGCTAGTTCAATCATACCCAAAAAGCTAAAACTAATTAGTGTTGCCTTGTTAATAGGAGTTTCTGGCTATGGGTATATTAGTTTTACAAATTTAGATACAGTCTTTAACTTTACTGATTTCCTACCAGAAGACGATCCAGTTGTAGCCACACTTGCAGTTTTGACCGATGAATTTGGTGGGGGTTTTGGAGAGACAACTTCTGTATTGCTTGAAGGAGAAAATCTAGCTACACCAGAGATTCATAATGCAATTATTGATGCAATTAATGACCTAGCCGGAGCAGATAATGTAGTCGTATTTGGTGAAAATGTAGCAAATGAATCAGTTGTAGCGTCTATTGGTTCAATGCTTTTACCACAAAATGCTTTACCAGGTTCACCTCCTCAAACTCCTGATATGGAACTTATTTCAGGACTTATGTCATATGGAGTTCAGGTAATGTCAGGAGAAGGACTGGATGCATTGAAGGTGTCTTCTACGGGTGACGTTGACTCCTTATACAAATTTTTACTTGTCTCCGATCCTGCAACTTTTTCAGGCTCCTTATTCTTAAATGAGGAAGAGGTATTTACGGCTCAGCAAATAAAAATAACTACATCAGCTGGTTCTGAGGGTTCCAGACAGTTAACTGAGGATATCTATGGAGCTTTTCAACCTGTAATCAACCTGGGAGTTGATGTAGCTGCTACAAATGACAGCATAGTTACAAACAGTGTTAGTGATTTAATTTCTGCATCACAATTTCAATCCTTAGTATTTGCAATTCTGTCCTCCATGATTTTTTTGATAATTTATTACTGGATAGATTTGAGAAGGCCATTTCTTGGCGTGGTAACTATTTTCCCAGTTATAGCAATAGTTATGGGTACTTACTTAGGAATGAATTTATTAGATATTCCTTTAAATCCGGTTACAGCCACATTGACTGGTATAGCAATTGGAATAGGTGTTCCTTTTGTTATTCACGTCACAAATAGATTTAGAGAAGCATTAAATAATGACTCAAATCCTGTTACAGCAATAACATCGACCTTAAAAACTACAGGAGGCTCATTATTTGGCTCTGCATTTACAACTATGGCGGGTTTTGGAATTCTCACAACTTCCACACTAAAACCGTTCCAGCAAATGGGACAAGTTGTACTAGTTTCTATAGGTTTTGCTTTAGTGGCATCTATTTTAATTCTCCCAACATTACTTGTTTTGTGGGCAAATTATCATAATAAAAAAACTGCTAAATCTTTGTAAATTAAGTTATTACTATTAGATGAGTGAATGTTGATAATTTATTAGATACTATTGATAAAATTTGTCCTCTCGAGGATGCATTTGAAGATGATAAAGTAGGCTTGCTGATTGGAGCTCGCGCTAATACAGTTTCCGGAATTGTAGTTAGTCATGATTTAGATTTAAGAACTTTACAGTACTGCAAAGAAAACCAAGTTAATACAGTTATTTCTTATCACCCAGCAACATATAGGAAATTTGATAATCTAAACGAAGACCTAATGCTTTCAAAATTATCTTTGGAATATTACAAAGAAAATATAAATGTAATTTCTATTCATACAGCCCAAGACGTATCTGATCATGGAAATGCAGATATCCTGGCAGGTTTATTTAATTTAAGGAATATTAAAAATTTTGGTCTTACTTTAAATGAAAGAGGTGTAGGAAGAATTGGAGAAATTGAGGAAAAAGATTCAGATTCTATGCAAAAGTTTGTCAAAGAGAAATTGAGAACAGAAATTATTAGAACGAATGATTATTTTAAATCACAAAAAAATATAAATACTATTGCACTAGTTCCTGGTTCAGGGACTCAATTTTTACAAGAAATTTTAGGTAAGGTAGATTTATTTATTACTGGTGATGTTTCTCACCACCATTTTTTATTAGCTGATGAGTATGAAATGGGAGTAATTCAACTAAACCATATCTCAACGGAAAAACCAGGGATGAAAATCTTTACGGAGAAACTTAATAAAATCCTAATGACAGAAATAGAATATTTATATAACGAATATTATGAATGAACCATTCTTGCTCAGCAACTTAATAGAACTTCAAGAAATTGATAATAAAATTTATAAAATTGAAAATGAAAAAAAGAGTAGCGAGAGTGTTGTTCGACTAATGTCGCTTGAGTCAGATTTTAAAGAATTAACTGAGAAGATTACTATCCAAAAAAATGAAATTCAAAACTATTACAAAGAAAAAGATACTATTTCCTTTTCAAGAACATCTATATCCCAAAAAATATTTGATATTAAAACAAAACTTGAAGATAAATCTCTAGATTCAAATGACTTATTGAACTATACGAAACAAAAAGAATCTAATGAGTCACAATTGTCACAACTGGATACAAAGCTCAATATATTAAATCGAAACAATCAGGATGAACTCGATGAAATAAAAAAATTAACTGAGTCCCTTAATGAAGTTAAAAGCGACTTGATCGAAATTTCAAAATTGGTTAAAAATGAGTGGCAAATGATTGATGAGAAATTGTCAGTGTTCGAAAGTGAAAAAAAAGAGTTAATATCAACTTTTCCTCAAAAAGTACAAGAACTTTACGATGATCTTAAATCTAGAGGTGTAGATGTAATTGCTGCTTATAGACTAGAAAATAATCAATGTGGGTGTTGTGGAGTAGATTTAACTAGTAGCGAACTAGATTCCATTTTTGACACTGAGTTTCAGCAGTGTCCTTATTGTGGTGGTATCTTAGTTTGAATCTCAACATTTATTGTGATGGAGCATCACGTTCAAATCCTGGAGATGCTTCTATTGGAGTTTCGATAGTCGAAAACAATTTAGAAAAAGCAACTATCTCTAAGAAAATTGGAATAGCAACTAATAACGTAGCAGAATATTTAGCTTTAATTGAAGGATTGAAGTACTGTGTTGACAATAAAGTTCAAAATGTAATATTTTATTTAGACTCCAATTTAGTAGTTGAACAAATTATGGGAAATTATAAAGTAAAGTCGGAGAACTTAAAAGAGCATTATGAAGAAGCTATAAATTTGATTTCTCATATCGAGAACTTTTCAATCCACCATATCTATAGAGAAAATAATAAAAGGGCTGATCAATTAGCTAACCAGGCTTTGGATAGCTAATGTTTTTTTGGTTTATAGGTACTGGAGTCTTAATATTTAAATCAGTTTTTAAAGATACTAAAGCAGATTTAAGATATCTAATTGTAGGACTTATATTTCTTGACATTTTAGACAGTTTGTTGTCAGTCAGCTTTATTGATAAAGAACCAAGGTTTATCACTCATTCGTTATTATTTTCAGTTTTGGTTATGTTTGTGATAATGATAATTTCTAAAAGAGCAACAATATTTAGAAAAAACTCACTCCTTTTCTCAATTGGTCTTTATTTACATTTATTGTTAGATTTCATGTGGCTCGATCAGACTAATTTCCTTTACCCCTTGCCATTCGAGTCAAGTGATAATTTTGTTAAACCTAGGTTAACCACAGCAATATTAGAGGTATTCGGAGTTACTTATTTGGCGTTTAAGTTAAAGTCTAAAAATTTAATTGAAAAATTTTTAACAGAGGGAATCATTTAGAAGTTTTAACTAACATGTTAAAACTTACTAATATTAAAAAAACTGCAAATGAGGTATTTAGAAACTCCTGTGGGAGTCTAAAAGCTAAATTACCTCCAATGATTGATCCAACAATTCCTGAAATTCCAACAATAGAACCTCGTTTTGCAAATTCTCGATCATTTCTAAGCTTTGTGTAAGCTGCAGTTAGAGCGGTAGGTACAGTAGTGATTAAAGAAAATCCTTGAGCTGTTAGATTTCCCAATCCTCCAAAAAAAATTAATAGCGGAATTCTTACAATTCCGCCACCAATCCCAAGTAGTCCAGAAAGTACACCTGAGAAGATGCCTATTAATAGATATAAGACGATATTTTCTTCATATTTAGATGAAAATCCTGTAGAAAAAATCATCCTGTATGAAACAACCAAAAGCAATACTGCAAAAATTCTTTGTAAAGTCTTTGTTTCTAGTGAAAAAGTCAACTTACTACCCAAGTATCCACCAATTATTCCGCCAATTATGAGATAAATTATGTAGATTGAAAAGGTTTGTCCATTTGAAATATATATGACACTACTAGTAGTTGCTACAAAAACTACTGCCATAGATGATATTCCAGTATTTATTTTGAAGTCTTGATTTGTAAAATATGTTAAGAGAGGAACAAATACTACACCGCCACCTATACCCAACACACCAGAAAGAAACCCTCCTAAAGAACCAATCAAAAATAAAGATAGCAATTTATTGTTTAAGTCTTGGCAGTAACTCTTTGCCCAGCAATTTTATAGTCTCTTCCTGATTAACAGATGAGATTTGAATTGTAACTATTTCTGACCCAAAGTCAGAAACTAAAGGTGAGTAAATATTTATTAACTCTTCAATACTTCCAGCTCTGGAAAATTTTGACATTATTTCTTCTTTTGGCAGTGAATCAGCTTGCTCCCTTAAAGCCTTAGGGTCAATTTCTTGTAATCGATTAGGTGCTCTGAGTCCTCTCCAAGATTTAAGGGATTCCCATGCATCTTCGTCATTTTCAGCAAACATTGTCCACCTGTAGGTATGAACTCTTAATTTTGACTTTCCAAGCTCATCAGTTTTTATTTTCGCTGGATTTATTACCCGTTCATAAGCATCCTCAGGATTTTTCACACTTATCATCAGGCCATCAGCATATTCTGCTGCTAGATTCGAAGATTTAGGTCCTCCGGCAGCTAGCCATATGGGAACATCTTTAAGTGGGGGAGAGTATAACTTAGCACCATAAGTTGAGTAAAACTCTCCTTCATAATCTAGCTTTTCACCATTTAACAGTCTTCTTATGATAATTAATGCCTCCTTCATTCTGGATGCTCTTTCATCATATTTTGGAAAACTGTAACCTAGTGGACCTTCATTCATATTTTCACCTGTTCCAACACCAAGGTGAAATGTAGATTTTGTTAACCTATCAATAGTTGCAGATGCTTGAGCAACTACTCCTGGATGCATTCTCCAGAGTGGTGTGGTTACACCAGTACCTAAATCTAAATTAGGAGTGTTATTTGCTAGAGCTCCTAGTGTTGACCAAGTAAAATTCGAAGCTGAATAATCATCAACCCATGGATGAAAGTGTTCTGAAATTGTTACCATATCAAAACCAACTTCTTTTGCTAGCTTTGCGTGTTCAATTAATGTCTCAGGTTGCCATTGTTCTGATCCCAAGAAATAAGAAAATTTTGTCATTACATAAGGTTAACAAATAATGTAATTTAGGTGGGTGCCTCAAAAAGAGACACCCAGGTTTTATGAGACTATAAGCCGGATTCTGTTTACAAATTAATGTAAGATAATCATCCATCTTGTATATTTGTTACCAAATATATCTAGCTATCTACCCGCAATTTTTAGCCGAGCAAGCTAATTGCTACTTGATATTGCACTGAGAGGGGTTTACAAGCTAATTTAATTACTTAAATTACTGGTAGTCTCTTACACTACCTTTTCACCCTTACTTACCTTGATAAGCGGTATATTTTCTGTTGCACTTTCCGTCAATTACTTGCCTGGGAGTTACCCAGCTCTCTGCTCTATAGTGTCCGGACTTTCCTCGATAAATCGCGATTATCCATCTCAAGATAACTTTAGCTTACAATTTATTAGTTATGAATATAAAATTATTATTTCTTCAACGTCACTAAAAGACAACGGGCCAATATATTTCTTGATAATTTCCCCCTTTTTTATGATATGGGTTTCTGGGACACCGAATACACCAGAGTTAATGGCAAACTCGCTTTTATTGTCAATAAGATAAATTAAGTCTCCGTATCCATATTTATTTAAAAAATCTAATGAATTTGAAACATTATCTTGGAAACTGATTAAAACCACTTTTCCATTAAATGATTCAATCTGATTCAAGGAAATAAGCAAATCATGTTCTTCTATGCACTCCAAGCACCATGATGCCCAATAATTAATTATTAGAAATTCAGAATCTAAATTAGTTTCATTATCTGAATCAAGGTTTTGTAAGGAATTTATATTTAGATTTGTAATTTGTATTACTTCTTGGTTAATCCCTGTACTCGAACAGTAAGACAAAAGAAGAGAAATCAAAATAAGTCTAATTTTCATAATTTGAAATTATTTCCTCTAGTAAATTTCTATCATCTTCTGAAAGATTTTCAGAAAGGAGTAACTTACTTATTATTTCAAAGCCCTCTGATTTAGTAGATGGCTCTTGTAAATATAAAATTCCAAGATAAGTGTTAGATATTATAGACTCAGGATTAATAGAAATTGATTCATTCAAGTATTTAGTTGCTACCTCTGTGTTTCCAGATTCGTAAACCATCCAAGCTATTTGGGCGAGTGAGTAACTTTTTAATTCAACATCCGAGGAGTTTTCTGCAACATACATAAAATGAGGGAGGGCCATAGAGTAGTTAACTTCATCGAAATACCTATTTGCTAAAGCTATTCTCATTGGAAAAATATCTGGATTATCAGCAATTACAATCTCCATTTCTTCGTTACTTACATTATCAAGATCAGTATTTGTTCTAGTATATGTTTCAGAATTGTTATATAGATTTATAAAGATTATTACAAAGAGACTAGTAATTCCTATTAGTGAGAAAAACCATTTATTCATTTTTTAACTTTTCTTACAAAAAATATTATAAAAATTACTGATATCAGCAGTGGAATAATTATAATTTCTATATTTTTATTCTGTGGATTGGTAATAATTCTCTCACCAAATCTGGATACCCAGTAATCATAAATTTCTTGATCGGATAAATTATTATTTATCTGTTCTTTCAACACGAATCTCATGTCATCGGCATACTCAGAAGGAGAGTCAAAAATAGTTTCACCCTGGCACACAGGGCATAATAGATTTTTACTCCATGTCTCAAATCTAGACTCATCATTTTCGTATAAAAAAGGTAAAAGGACCAGCGTTAATATTAAACTAACAAATATATATCTATTTTTCATTTTGTTTAACTTTTGGAATGAAGGATGTAGTACTAAGAGCTAGACCAATCCACATGATTAATATTCCATAATTTTTTCTAAAAATTAATTTAAAATTGTTACTATCAATAAATTTTATTGTTACATATGTGTCATATTCAACAGTTCTGAATATGGCGGGGGAACTTATAGCTTGCTGTGATGAGTTTTTAAAGATATTTAGCGAAGCATTTTTTATATTTCTATTTGAACTTATAGGTAAGTTGATAATATCTTTTTCTTCTCTAGATACCTCATAAGCTTTATCAATCGTGTAAGTTTTACCACCAAATTCAACAATGCTGTTTTCATTTACAATAAATTCACTAGAGTAACTTTGAGTGACATTCAATATCAAGCCAAGGCTAAATACTGCAATACCAATGTGAGCTAATTGTCCTGCCCAGTACGATCCCTTAATTCTTTTTTGTTTTATTTTAGGTATTAAATTTTTCACTCCAGCTATCAACAGACTCATTGCTCCAAAGACAGTTAATATGCCTAAATATTCAAAACGGTATGTATAAGTTATTATGATAGAAATAATTAAAGAAATATTTAAAGACAAGAGATTTTGTTGAAACCACTCATTAAAGTTAATATTTTTTTTACTCAGCCTAATTGAGAATATCATCATAAGAAGAAGAATGAGTAATAATGGTCCAATTAAAATATCAAAAAAACTTCTCCCAATGGTTAATTGCCTGTTGTAAAAATTTTCATAAAAAATTGGATAAACGGTACCTATAAAAATAATTAAAGCTGATACAAAAAGAAGTATATTATTGGCAATAAAAAATCCAGACTTGCCAAAAAGATTGCCTAATTTTTTTGATGTAGAAAAATACTCAATATTTTTAGATCCTGTATAAACGAAAAACAAAGTAAAAATTGCTAGTCCAGATAAAAGAAATACTCCAATATTTCCATTTGAGAAAGCATGAACAGAAATTAATACACCTGAACGGGTTATAAATGTACCAAAAATTGTCGATAAAAACATCAAACCACCAAGAACATAGTTCCAATTCAAAAGAGTTGATTCATTTAATTGAGCTTTTGAAGAATGTAAAAAAGCTGTTGCAAGGAGCCAGGGTATGAATGATACATTTTCAACTGGGTCCCATGCCCAATAACCACCCCATCCAAGAACTTCATACGACCATGCTGCTCCAAGAGCTATACCTGCTGTTAAAAATAACCAAGGATAAAAGGTTGAGTCTGCGGCAAGTTGCACCCATCTACTATCTGTATCTTTCTGAAAAAGGTAGCTAGTTGTAATCACAAAAGGGAGAACTAGTCCTATATATCCAAGATATAAAATTGGAGGATGGATAGCCATAAGGGGATGGTTTTGTAGTAATGGATTTGGGCCTCGACCTTGTGAAGAAGATACAAGATCTTGAAAAGGTAAAAGTGATGAAGACTCACATCCAATTGATGATAATTCTATACAACCTGAGAATGGTGAGGAGCTAAAAATTGTATAACTTGTAAAAAATATAATTATTGATGTAAATATTTTAATATCTATATTTTCTCCACTCTTTTTGTAGTACCTTAAATAAACTAAAAAATAACATGCAAGGATAAGATTCCATAAAAGTATAGACCCGTCTAAAGAACCCCATAAAGAAGCAAACTTATAAACTGGGGGAGTTGTAGTTGCTGAGTAATTAGCTATATAGTTTAAAGAAAAATCATTTATAAATAATCCAATTTCCAACAAGCAAAATAATAGAAAATTAATTAGCAAATTAAATCTAACCATTAAATTAATTCGGAATTTATTATTCGAAAAAAATAAAATTAAAAGATTGAGTAGACATATCCAACTCAATATAAGGCCAATAGTAGAAATCATTTTGTATAATTTTCAACGTCATAGGCCTCACCATCTTCAGAAATATATTCGTTATCGTGTTTTACTAACATGTCGTCTGAATAGAATATTTCATTTTCAAAATACCCATCAAGTATAACTCCCATTTCTTCCTGAAATAGGTCGGGGATATAGCCATCAAAAATTATCACAATATCAAAATTTCCATCTGTAATAGTAAAGTTTGTCTGAGCATTTCGAGTTTTAGATATTGACTCACTCACGACAAAACCTCCAAGCTTTAATCTTTCAGATTTAGATATGTCAACATTCTCGATAGCCTCACTGGTTGTATAGTAAAAAATTGTATTATTTGATGCTATTCGCACACTAGCAAATGTTATTAGGGAGATGCCTAAAAAAATAAATATAAAATTTTTATTCACTTGTCTAAATTTTAACTCTGTTCTTTGGATTCAAGTAATCATTCCATAATTTCTCAGATGTTGAATTAAACTTTTTCAGTAATGAAAAGTGAACTATAGTTACTAAAACAAGAGATATCAAGAGAGTAGTAAGAATGTCTGAGGACATGGGAGCACTCCCTGTTGAGATTGTTTCTTGACTTAGTATAGATGCCTGTTGATGAACTGATCTCCACCAAATAACACTAAAATGTAAAATTGGTAATTGTATAATTCCAAATATACCTATGAATGAAGAGTTTTTGGCAGTTTTATCTAAATCATAACTAAAACTTCGAGAAACTAAATATCCCATGTAAACAAGAAGGAGTATTGCTGTTAAGTTAAGTCTTGCATCTCCCCAAACCCACCATGTTCCCCAAGTTGCTTTTCCCCAAGCAGAACCAGAAACAAGGGTCACTATTGTGAAAACAACTCCAGATTTAGCATTTGAAAGGGCGAGGCTATCGTATTTATGATCTCTTTTTAACAAGTACAACAAAGAGTAAACAAATGTTAAAGAGTAACCCAAGTATGCTATCCAGACTGTCGGAACATGAACATAGAGTAATTTTGAGGACATTCCTTGAGTCACATCATAAGGACCAAATAGTACTATCAAAGTCCATAAAATTGTAGAGCCATAAAAAATCATTTGAAATCTCTCTGTAAAAACCAGTTTGTAAATAAAAAAACTAACAAAGTTATTCCTAAATACATTACTAAATAAATATTAGTTAAATTTGGGTTTATACCTAACCAGATAGGGGCAACTAAAAATGAAAGAGACATTAAAATAGGAACCATTAATATGAATTGGACAAATCTACTCTCAAAGCTGGTAAACATTTGAAAAAACAAGTTTGTCATTATTGAATTTACTGAAAAGAAGATAACTGATATACCAAAATAAATTAAATGGTTTTGAATTCCAGTATTTGTAAATATTGAAAATAAACTAATTAAAATTATTGCTTGTGGAAGAAAAATAACAAATTCCGATATCGTTTTTGAAATAAAGAAATCTTTTCTAGCAATGTCCCCAAAATTTAATTCCCTCATTAATTTTTTTTGGCTCAATGGATTTCTTATTGAAAATAAAGTCGCGAATACGATTAGAAATAGTAATTGAGTAATAGTAAAGAAGTTGTCGTCAATAATGTATCTATTTTCAGATAAGATTGGGAATACCAAAACAAGAACAGCCATAGTAGGAGTTATGATGAATAGAGAAGTATTGTTTCTATACTCACCAAGAATTTCTTTTTTAACTATGTAATAATTATTAAACATTTAAATTAATTGTTTCATAGTCACTTTTGAATAGGTTTAAAGATTCTTGAGAAGACAAAATAGTACTTCGAGTATCATTCGATCTTTTTTCCAATAATTGTATAAGTAATTGGGAGCCATCTTTGTCAAGATAATTTAAAGGTTCGTCTATGCACAGAATTTCTGGATTAATAAGATGAGCAATAGCAAGTTCAGATCTCTTAATCATTCCGCTAGAGAATTTCTGTATTAAGTCTTCTTTAAAATGATTCATACCATAATCAGAGAGAACCTTATCAACACTATCTACTGAAACACTATTTTTTGTTAAATATAAACAATTTTCAATCAAAGTTAAGTTTTCAATTAAAGTGTACTCACTTGAAATTTCCAATATTCGTAAATTTTTAAACTCAAATTTTGAATCAAACTTATTACCTTGGAAGTTATTAGAGATAAAGTTTAATAAAGTCGATTTACCTGCTCCGTTTCGACCTATGACTTCGTAGTCTTTATTGTCATAAAGAGACAGTGCAAGGTTTTTTATAACAATACTGTTTCCATAACCAAGAGTTAAGTTTTTCGCTGATAAGTAATTAATGCTCACAAGATTATTGTATTGAAGATAGTTTTTTATAAACTTCAAAAGTAGTCATTACGTCATCTCTTGCTGTATGCGTTGGGCTAATTACATTAAAGTAATCGGCTAGAGTTTTGAGTTTATGATTTTTAACTTTGTCTCCAAGTACTACTCTGCTGATATTAAGGGTATCTATAGTATCATTTGGCAGCTCTTGTTCTAAAAAATGATTTAGAAATTTTAAATCAAAGTTATCAATATTGTGTCCCATTAAAGTAGTTCCTTTAATAAATTCAAGAATTGTAACTACTTCATCACCAAAAGTGGGAGAGCTCTCTACATTTTTATCATTAATTCCATGTATGTGTGAGTTTGAAATTGTTGAATTTGGTTTAAACAATGAGTAATACTCATCAATAATTTCGTAATTTTGGACCTTTAAAATAAATAATTCAATTATTTCTGAAGGTCCAGGCTCAAAACCTGTAGTTTCAATATCAAGAACACAAATAGGGGCAGTCATAATTCTTACCTTAATAGTTCCCACATTGAGATTGCAGCTGCGGTTGACGCATTTATTGAATCGACATCGTTTAAGGATTCAATTTTTAATTTAACACAGTCAGTATTCAACCATTTATCTGAAATACCATATTGTTCTGAGCCGATTACTAATGCGAAATTTTCTTTTGCTTTAAAATCTTTAAGAAGATACTCAGAGTCTGGATCCATTAAGATTATCTGATAACTATTAATATTTAACAAATCTATTATATTGCTAGTTGTGTCACTGATTAAGTTCATAGTAAACATGTGACCGATCGAAGCTCGTATCACATTCGGATTATAAAAATCTGTAATTTCATCACTACAAAAAACATTTTCCACCCCTAGAGACTTAGCTGTTCTTATCATTGTTCCAAGGTTTCCAGGTTTTTCTATCTGATCAGCTATTAAAACAGGTCCGTTCAAGACGTCGTCACTGCTAGTTAGATTTTTCTGTATGAATAGAGACAGTATCCCATCAGGTCTATCTCTATATGAAATTGCTTGGAATACTTTTTTTGTAAGGGTCACAATTCTTATTCCTTTTTTATTAAAAGAGTTAATTAAGGTGTAGTTATTATTCCCAACAAAAAGTTCTTCACAAATATATAGCGTGTCAATTTCGTAATCAGAAGAGATTAAAGATTTATTTTCTCTATATCCTTCAGCAAGTGATTTATTTTCTGATTTTCTAATTTTATTTTTTGATAAAGATATAAGGAACTTTAACTCCGGATTCACTAGAGAGCTTATAGATTTATTTGCTGAAATATTCATTATGTGTCAACTTTCTTTTTTTTGAGCTTTTTTTTTCGACATCGATGTCTTTTTCTAAACCAGCTGTTATGAATCCTAATAATAAATATTCGCTAGGTATAGATAGATGTTTTTTAATTTTATCCTTAGCTATATTGTGGGAACCTAAAAATCCACTTTTTAAACCAGTTTCCTCTATTAACAACATACAGTTCATCATGGCTGCACCCGCATCGACATACCAGTATGGTATTTCCCATTCCTTTGAATTCGTTGAGGTATTTTTGTCAATCTGCATGTATCTTTTGTGATAAGCTTCTTCATTTATAACTATCAAAAACAAAGATAATGAATTTGAAATCCATTTATCATAACCTTTTTCAACATATGTATCTTCATTTGAATATTTAGCAATTTGTAAAATATTCTTTTTCTCTGAAATATGTATGATTTCAATTCCTCTAGAAAATCCAGCAGTGGGTATTTTTATGGCATATTCAGGAATAGTTTTTAATGCAGGAAATTTCTTATTTGTTTCAATGTATTTTCTTACAATTTTTCTCTTATTTAGTAATGATTGAAGATAGGTTTCTTCATTTTGCATGATTATTTTGTTTGAATAGATTCCAGAACAGTATCACCAACTTCACTTGTTGATAGCCCCATTTTACCCGCAGAAAGAGAATCTAATTTTTGAGCAGTTTCAATAATTGCATCTTCAATATCTTTACCATATTTTTCTTCACCTAATTGGGTTAACATCATCGATGCTGCTGCAATACAAGCTAGGGGATTAATCACATTCTTCCCTGTGTATTTAGGAGCTGATCCACCTATAGGTTCAAACATAGAGACACCATTAGGATTAATGTTTCCTCCAGCAGCTATCCCCATACCACCTTGTATCATGGCACCTAAATCAGTAATAATATCGCCAAACATATTGTCTGTAACAATGACGTCAAACCATTCAGGATTTTTAACCATCCACATACATACGGCATCAACATGTCCGTAATCTGTTTCAATTTCTGGATAGTCCTTGGCTATGTCATAAAATATTCGCTCCCATAAATCGTGCGCATAAGTCAATACATTCGTTTTTGCACAAAGAGTAATTTTCTTTCTATTATTATTTCGAGCATATTCAAAAGCATACAAAATGCATCTATGGATTGCTTTATAAGTATTAATTGATTCTTGAGTAGCTACTTCACTTTCAGTCCCATAGTGAATGTAACCTCCGGCACCCGCATAGAGCCCTTCAGTATTTTCTCTTACAACTGTAAAGTTAATATCTTCTGGTCCTTTGTTTGCTAGGGGAGTTTCTACACCAGGATACAAAACAACAGGACGAAGGTTAATGTATTGGTCAAATTCTTTTCTTAATTTTAATAAAATTCCCTGTTCAAGTATTCCTGGTTTGACTTCAGGATGTCCAATAGCTCCAAGAAGAATTGAATCACTGCTTCCAAGCTGACTTATATCTTCTTCTGTAACAAGTTTTTTAGATTTTAAATATCTATCACCACCTAAATCATTTTCAGTAAAAGTAAAATTTACTCCGTAAGCTGATTGAGTTTTTTCAAGAATTTTAACAGCTTCAATTAGAACTTCTGGGCCGGTGCCATCTCCACCTAAAAGAGAAATATTATAATTTTTCATTATCGATTAAGAGCATTTAGAAAAGATTCAACTGAACCCTGTACAACATCAGTTGAAACTGCTCTTCCTTGTTTTAAATTATGACCATCATTAATTATGGTTACTATTTCAGCCGTTGCATCTGCACCTTTAGTAATGCTTTCTACTCTGTAGTCAATTAGCGTTGCATCAGTTTTTAGTATTTTCTTTACTGCTGTAAATGCTGCGTGGATCATTCCATCTCCTTCGGCTTCTTCGGTTAATTCTTTACCTTGAACACTAAGGGTAACACTTGCCGAAGCATACTGATCTTTACTGTTTACAGATACGGATACAAGTTTGACTTCAGATTGAGAAGTTTCAACCTGTCCAACAATTGCACGAAGTTCGTTTTCAACAATTTCACCCTTTCGATCTGCAAGTTTTTTAAAAGTATCGAAACTTGAGTTAAACGCTTCATCGCCTAGGACTATATTTAATTTATCCAAAGCATCTTTAAACCCCGCTCTTCCAGAGTGTTTACCAAGAATTATTTTAGCCTCTTGTCCGACAGAATCTGGTGACATGATTTCGTAAGTCATACTATTTCTTAAATATCCATGTTGATGGATGCCTGATTCATGACTAAAAGCATTTTTCCCAACAACAGCTTTATTATATTGAACAGGATAACCAGTTAGCTTTGATACTAATCTGGAGGTTTCTAAAATTTCAGTTGTTTCGGCGTTTATTTCTACACCATACTGATCCTGCCTTGTTTTAACTGCCATTATTATTTCTTCTGTAGATGTGTTACCTGCTCTTTCACCAATACCGTTAATAGCTCCCTCTATCTGTCTAGCTCCAGCTTTTATAGCAGTTAATGAGTTCGCAACAGCAAGTCCAAGATCGTTATGGCAATGAGTTGAGATTATAATATCCTCATTTTTACCCTTAACTTCATCGTATACACTCTTAAGAAGCTCTAAATAATCTGAGGGAGTAGCATAGCCAACTGTATCAGGAACGTTTATTGTTGTTGCACCTTCTTGAACGGCTACTTTGAGAATTTCTACAAGAAATTCTTTGTCTGTCCTAGTTGCATCCTGGGCTGAGAATTCGATATCATCACAAAGTTTTTTTGCGTATCTGACTGATTCTTTTGCATCCTGTAGCACTTCTTCTTTAGACTTTCTTAACATATGTTCCATGTGGATATCTGAAGTAGAGGTAAAAACATGAATTCTTGATTTTTTTGCAACTTTGATTGCTTCCCATGCTTTTTCAATATCGTCAGGAACACATCTAGCTAGTGAAGCGATTTTAGAGTTCTTTATATTTTTTGCAATTAAATTTACGCCTTCCCAGTCTCCTGGTGATGAAGCTGCGAACCCTGCTTCAATTACATCAACTTTTAATTTTTCTAATTGTTGAGCAATTAAGAGTTTTTCAGAAGGAGTTAAGGCTATACCGGGACTTTGCTCGCCATCCCTCAAGGTCGTATCAAAAATAATTAATTGGTCATCGCTCATTTATCTTTTTTTACATCCTTTGCACTTAAGAAGGGCATCATAGACCTTAATTCTTTTCCAACTTCCTCAATTTGATGTTTTGATGCTTCTTCTCTTTTTTGGTTCAAAAATGGCGAACCTTCTCTTGATTGTGCCATAAATTCTTTTGCAAAGGAGCCCGACTGAATTTCCTCCAAAACTTTCTTCATTTCTTGTTTAGTATCTTCGTTCACTATTCTGGGTCCTCTTGAGAAATCACCATATTCAGCAGTATCTGAAATAGAATGTCTCATCCACTCAAAACCACCTTCATACATAAGATCAACAATTAGCTTAACTTCATGGAGTGTTTCAAAATATGCACTTTCAGGTTGGTAGCCAGCTTCAACCAGTGTTTCAAAACCATTCTTAATTAATTCTGTAAGACCACCGCAGAGAACCACTTGTTCACCAAATAAATCAGTTTCAGTCTCTTCCTTAAAAGTAGTATTTAAAACCCCAGCTCGGCCTCCACCAATTGCAGAAGCATAGGATAGTGCTAATTCATGAGTATTTCCATTTGTATCATTTTCAACAGCTACTAAACATGGCATACCTGAGCCTTCTTGGTAAGTTCTTCTCAAAAGATGTCCTGGTCCTTTTGGAGCAACCATAGCTATTGAGATATCTTCTCTAGGTTTGATTTCATTAAAATGGATATTGAAACCATGAGCAAATAATAAAGTTGAATTCTCTTTCATTAAAGGAGCAATATTTTCATTATAAACATCTGCCATTAGTTGATCGGGGAGTAGGAGCATGATAACTTCAGAATTTGAAACTGCATCCTCAACAGTTGCTACATTAAGACCCATTTCTTTTGCTCTGTTAAAAGTTTCGGATGTATTTCTTAAGCCAACAATAACATTTACTCCAGAATCATGAAGATTCAGTGCATGAGCATGTCCTTGACTTCCAAAACCAATAACAGCAACACTTTTTTCCATGATTAAGCTTTTATTAATTTGGTCATCATAAATAATTTTTGTTTCCATTTACTTTCTCCTTCTTATAAATTAGATTGTATAGCGATTCTGCCACCACGTATCATTTCAATAATGCCATATGGCTTTAAGAGGTTTTCAAACTTTTTTAGTTCCTTAGAAGTTCCTGTAAGTTCGAACACTGCATAGTCTTGGCCTACGTCAACAGATTTAGCACCAGACAAATTAGCTTTCTCTATAACAGATGTTTGGGAGTCTTTGTTTATCGAAACTTTCATCAGCAAAACTTCTGATTCAATAGTATTGGCAGGATCAAGCTCAACTATTTTTATTACATTTATTAATTTGTTTAATTGTTTTTTAACCTGCTCTACTGATTCAAGTTCTGTAACAATTGTCATTTTCGACCTACCTTCTATATTGGTAGGTCCCACAGAAAGAGAATTAATGTTAAATCCTCTTCTAGAAATTGTTGATGAAATTCTAGCCAACACACCAGGTTTATCTTCAACTAAAACACTTAGTATTCTTTCGCTCATAATTTTTTTAAATCCTCTTCACTTAAAATTATTACATCATTACTACCACCTGCAGGAACCATTGGAAAGACCATATCATCGGGGTCAACAACACAGTCAACAAGTACGGGTTTATCGTTTATTTCCAACATTTTTTGAAATACATCTTTAACATCAGATTTTTGTTCCATCCTGAGACCAACTGCCCCCATAGCCTCTGCAAGTTTTACATAATCAGGTGTGTGATGTGTCAGTTCTGATGCAGAAAAGCGATTATTGTAAAATATTTTTTGCCACTGTCTAACCATCCCATGATTACCGTTATTAAATACGACTATTTTAAGAGGTATATTCTCTGTCGAGGCAGTTATTAATTCTTGGCATGTCATCTGGAAACAGCCGTCACCATCTAATGCAAGAACTTGTTTATCTGGGAATGCAGCCTTAGCACCAATAGCAGCAGGTAAAGAATAGCCCATAGTACCTAATCCACCTGAATTTAACCAAGTATTAGGCTTTGTAAATTTCCAATGTTGAGATATCCACATTTGGTGTTGACCTACTCCCGACACAACAATCGAATCTTCATCGGACATCTTTTGTAATTCCTCAAGTACATAAGGGACTTTGAGGGGCCCTTTATCTTCTTGCTTATAATTTAGAGGGTATTCCTCTTTCATAGTATTTATTTCTTGAATCCAATCAGATGTTTCAAGTTCAGCATCGCCAAGTTTTTCTATTATCCCTTTTATAACACTTTTAGCATCTCCAACTATTGGAACTTCAGCATCTCTTACTTTCCCAATTTCGGCTGGGTCAATATCTGCGTGGATAACTTTTGCATTCTGTGCAAAGAAATTTGGATTAGCAGTAACACGATCATCAAATCGAACACCAATTGCAATTAGTAAATCTGAATTTTGTATTGAAGTTGTTGCTGTGTAGTTGCCATGCATACCCGGCATCCCAAGACACAAATCATCACCATCTGGAAATGCTCCTCTTCCCATTAGGGTAGTTACTACTGGTATATTAAATTTTTTTGCGAGGTCGAATAGCTCAATGTTAGCTTTCGAATGAATGATACCTCCACCTACATAAAGAAGTGGTTTTTTAGATTCTTTGATTAGATCTACTGCTTGTTGAATCATCTTTGGGTTTGCTTCAAGCGTAGGTTTGTATCCTGGTAAATCTAATAGCTTAGGTTCTATCCATTCAGCTTTTTCATTTAGGATATCTTTAGGAATATCTACTAGAACAGGACCAGGTCTGCCAGTTGTTGCAATATGCTTAGCTTCGAGTAATACTTGTGGAATTTCACTCGCTTTTGTAATTAAGTAGTTATGTTTTGTCGCTGCCATTGTTAAACCTACTGTAAAAGCTTCTTGGAATGCATCATTTCCTATAGCCTCAGTTGCAACTTGGCCGGTTATTGCTAAAAGGGGAGTAGAGTCCATCAAAGCGTTATTTAATGATGTAATTAAGTTTGTTGCTCCGGGTCCAGAAGTTGCTATGACTACCCCTAACTCACCAGTTGCCTGGGCGTATCCTTCGGCCATATGACCAGAACCTTGTTCATGCCTTGCAAGAATATGCCTAATTGGACTGTCATAAAGAGGGTCGTATGCAGGCAATATTGCACCACCAGGCACACCAAATATAGTCGAGACTTCTAAATGCTCCAGACCTCTTACTACCAGCTCAGCACCAGTTAATAATTCATTTTTCATAGTATCCTTAAAAAAAAACCTCCCTTTTTTTGGGAGGCGCTCAACACAAAAAAGTGAGCGCTAAGTAAGCACTAGCACTAATAATGTAATGAAGACATATAGTTTTTTCATTAAACCTAACTATAGTTAAAGCTGATAAAAATGAAAGAAAAAAACCTATTTAATTATCTAAAATTTCACAAACTCGAAGTTCCAAAAGAGATAAAAATATCAGTAGTTCCCCTACCTTCTTTAATAGATAAATCATTAGAAATCCAAAGGGTAAAAAGTGAAAAGAAACATGCAAATATGAAATTTACATTTTCAAATCCTAATTATTCAGGTTTAGGTGATAAATTTGAATGGGCGAAATCATGTATTGTAATTTCTTATAATTACACACCTCAAAAAGCAAATAATCATTCTTATAAACCAGGTGAAGGCGCTATTGCTCTTTTTGCTTCTGAAGACCATTACGAGCTCCTAGGAAAGTTTATAAATGGATTAGCGAAGTTATTTAACAGTGATGGAGTTAAAACCCAGCAATTTATTGATAGTCCCCAACATTACGATAGAATCTTTTTTAATGCATCAGGATTAGGATGGCAAGGAAAAAGCACTATGATGCTTTCACCTGGAGTAGGCCCTTGGCAATTAATTGGAAATTTATACATCTCAGAAAAATTTGAACCAACTAAAAAAAAAGATTATTCATGCGGCTCGTGTAATCTATGTCAAATTTCTTGCCCTACTGGAGCTCTTGATGAAGAATACGTTCTAGATTCAAATAAATGCATCTCTTATTGGTTACAATCACACGAGATAATCCCTCATGAAATGAGAATTAATATTGGAAATAGATTTTATGGATGCGACGAATGCCTAACTTCATGCCCACCAGGCCAGACTAAAGACTTTAATATAGAGATGACAAGTATAGTAGATCTAAAAAAAATAATAATTATGCCAAACGATGAATTATTAAATTTATATACATGGTTCTATATTCCAAAAATGAATGGAGATTATTTAAAAAGAAATGCACTAATAGCTTTAGCAAACAATCCTGATAGTTCGACTGTAGATTTTATATTTGAACTTTTAAAATCCGAATCAGAGATTATTAGATTTTATGCAATATGGGCAATTTGGAAGTTAAAAAAAATTAATGATATAGCAAAATATTATGATGTACGTCTTGAAAGAAGCCAACTAGTTAAAGATGAATATCTAAGGCTTATAAAGTGATTTAATCAAACAAATAATCTATTCTTAATCTATGACTAAATATTCTGATGATGTAACTCAAGGACCGGGAAGGTCTGCTGCAAGAGCAATGTTAAGAGCTGTAGGGCTGAAAGATGAAGACTTTAATAAATTCCAGGTAGGGATTGTTTCTGCAGGAAATGAAGTAACGCCTTGCAATGTCACTGGACCCGAACTTTCTCTTAAAGCAAAAACTGGAGTAAATGGTCCTGACTCTGCGGGACTAATATTTTCTACTATTGCAGTATCCGATGGAATTTCAATGGGACATGAAGGGATGAGGGCATCATTGGTTTCTCGTGAGGTAATCGCAGACTCTGTAGAACTCGTCATGCATGCAGAAAGATTCGATGGAATGGTGACAATTGCTGGTTGTGATAAATCTCTTCCAGGAATGTTAATGGCTGCGGCAAGAATAAATAGACCTTCCATCTTTCTTTATGGAGGCAGCAGCCTTCCTGGTTCCTACAAAGGTAAAGATATTTCAATAGTGGACGTTTTTGAAGGCATTGGGGCTATGGAAAAAGGTTTAATTACTGAAGAGGAGTTGTACGAAATCGAGTGTGCAGCTTGTCCGGGTCAGGGTTCATGTGCGGGCATGTTTACAGCTAATACAATGGCATCTGTAGGAGAAGCTATTGGAATGAGTTTGCCAGGTACAGCTGCTTTACCCGCTGAAGACTCCAGGCTGCGAATTGAGGCTGAAAGAACAGGAAAGCAATTAAATTATTTACTCAAAAATGATATAAAACCTAGAGATATCATGACGCTCCAGGCATTTAAAAATGCAGTAACTACAGTTTTGGCTCTCGGAGGTAGCACTAACGCAGTCCTTCATTTGATGGCTATTGCATATGAGGCGGAGGTTAATTTAACTTTAGATACTTTTGATCAATTAGGAAAAACTGTTCCACACCTTGCTGACATGAAACCATTCGGACAATACCACATGGTAGATTTGGACAACATAGGAGGAGTTCCAGTTGTTTCCAAGATACTTCTAGAAAATAAATTAATTGATGGGAATTGTTTAACTGTAACGGGAAAAACTGTTGGAGAAAATTTGGAAAAAATTGAAATACCCTCGAATCAAAATGTTGTGTCTTTCCCTGATAATCCAATTTCAAAAGAGGGGGGTATAGCAATATTGAAAGGGTCATTATCTCCGAATGGTTCTGTAGTTAAGGTAGCCGGAATAGATATAGATATATTTAAAGGTCCTGCAAACGTTTTTGAAAGCGAGCAAGAAGCACTTGATGCATTATTTAATAATAAAATTCAAAAAGGTGAAGTAATTGTAATTCGAAATGAAGGCCCTAAAGGTGGTCCAGGTATGAGAGAAATGTTGCAAATAACTGCAGCAATTAAAGGAGCAGGTTTAGGAAAAGATGTTCTATTGATTACAGATGGAAGATTTTCTGGTGGAACTACAGGCTTATGCATAGGACATGTAGCTCCTGAAAGTGTAGACGGTGGCCCTATTTCTGTCTGCCAAAATGGAGATGAAATTGAATTAAATCTTTCAAAAAGAGAATTAAACCTTAATATTGACCAAGAAGAAAAAAGTTTAAGAATGAAGAACTATAAACTTCCAAAACCTAGGTATACATCCGGGGTCCTAAATAAATACTCAAAACTTGTAAAAGGGGCAGATAAAGGGGCTGTGACAGGATAGTTGAATGTTATTCATTTCTGACGTTCATCACGGATTGGCTTCAATAAATAATCTTCCAAAAGTTAATGAACCCGTAGTTATCTTGGGAGATTTAATTAATTGGATTGATTACAGAACAGGTGAAGGAATTGCACAAGATGTATTTGGAAAAGAAATAGTTACTAAATTAGTTCAACTTAGAAAAGATCACAATTTTAAAGATCGAAAAAAGCTTTGGTCCTCTATGTTTGAAAAAGATTCAGAAATTGTACAACAAAAACTAGAGTTAGCAATTTTTAAGCAATACAAAGAAGTATTTGAGGCACTCAAAAATTATGAAGTATGGATTATTCCAGGAAATGTGGATTCAGAAGAAATAATTAAAGAGACTATGAAAAGTAACGTTAGCTATGTAGATGGAGAAGTTCTAGAATATAAAAAATTAAAAATTGGTTTTGCTGGAGGAGGGGTGCCAACACCTATAAATGCTAGGGGTGAAATTTCTGAGCAATCTTTTTCTTTAAAGCTAAACAACTTAGGTCAAGTAGACATAATTTGCACCCATGCACCCCCTCTTATTAGTGAGCTTATAACTGATGTTATAACGAATAAGAAGGAGCAAGGTTGGGAAAGTCTTGCAGAGTATATTTCCAGAACTAGCCCTAAATATTCTATTTTTGGAGATGTTCATCAACCTCAAGCATCTAGGTGGAAATTAGGTCATACAGAGTGTATTAATGTTGGATATTTTAGAGCTAATAGCAATTATTTAGAATTATCATCATTGTTGTAATGAATATTCTATCTTTTGATGTTGGCGGAACCACTATAAAGTATGGATTAGTTAATCAAGACTTTGAAGTTCTTTCTAAAGGGAGTATTGAAACTCCTGATAATGAAAATAATTTTTTAAATATCATTGACACAGTTGCCTCAAAATATTTAGATAAATTTGAAAAAATTTCCATTGCTATGCCAGGTTTTGTAAGTAAGAAAGAGTCTAAGTACCTTTACGGTACAAATATAAAATATGAAATAGATTTTAAAAAATTAGAAGGTTTTGAACCTTCCAAATTTTCAATTGATAATGATGGCAATGTTGCTGCATATGCTGAATATCAACTAAATTATAAAAATAAAGTTGAAAATTTAATAATGCTAACTTTTGGTACTGGCATTGGTGGAGGAATCATTAGCAATGGAAAAATTTTACGTGGTGGTAGTAATGCTGGTGAGCTGGGTCACATACTCATTTCAGATGATAGCCAAATTCAATGTAATTGTGGAAAAAGGGGATGTTTAGAATCAATTGTTTCAGCCCGGTCCTGGACAGAGCAATGTAAAGTACTTTCACAAAACGAACCTGAATCTGAGCTAGCTATAAGATTTTCTGAACAAAACCTAGGGTCAGTTCTTTTTGATGAAAAAATTAAACTTACTTCTGAGCAAATTCTTTCAAGAGATATAATTATTAGCTATATATCTAGAGGCTTGGTATCAATTTTTGAGATTTTCAATAATGAGCTATTCGTACTTGGTGGATCAATGTCTTCACAACCATATAGTCTATTAAATTTAATTAAAGACAATATTGATAGCAATTTTACATTTACAGCAAGAGTCTTCCCTGAAATAAAAATTAGCAAATTTAAATCAGATTCAGGAATTATTGGTTCTGCACTTTTAGCTCAAAATGACTAAAAATATTTCAATACTTCTACCAGGCAGTTTTTTTGAGGAAAAATCTAAAGAAAAACTAACCTATCTTTCAAATAAGAAAATTGGCTGCATCTATTTATTTGACCACTCAATCAATCCAGCAGATGATAGGAAGTCTGTTTATCAAATCAAAAAAGCATTAAGTCAATTACAACACAATAACGATTATGAATTTGGGTTAGGAGTTTGTGTTTTAAATATTAATAGGAGAAAAAAAGATTTACTTTTTTCACAATTTATTAATCCAATGATGGAAATAAAAGATTTTAGATTAGGGCTAGGCACCGGAGATACGCGATATGAAAAAAATAACTCTAGATATTCAAATGACTTAGAGTTGATTATTACAGATTTGATAAATCAATACTCGTTTTCAATTGATGAAAGAAATCTATTTGTTGGAGGTACATCGAAACATAAATTGGATCTGGTAAACAAATATTCGATTGGGGTAAACCAATGGCTTGGAAACTCTCAAGAACTAATCTCTATTCACAAAGGTAATTTAGCAACGGAACCTTTTATTGGTAGATTTAGTCAGTGCTTAACAATAAGAAGTCGCAGTATTGACCTACCAAAAAGTTTTGAGAAAATATTTGTCTTAAAAGATTCAAATGTTGCGAAATTTTATTCTGATGTAGATAAAATTCTTTCATGAGTAATTTTACAAACAATTTAGTAAACAATTTTCCAGAGTATTTGTTTAATGAAATAAATACTCAAAAACTTGAAGCAAGAAAGAAGGGTAGAGATGTAATTGATCTTGGTTACGGTAATCCTGATATTCCTACACATTCAAAAGTTGTTGATAAGCTTGTAGAGGCTGCCCAAAACAAAAGGAACCATAAATATTCAGTTTCCAAAGGTATACATGGATTAAGGAATGCCATGAAAGAAAAATATAAGAGAATTTATGATGTTGATCTGCATCAAGATCATAATATTGTCAATACTATTGGAAGCAAGGAGGGACTTACTCATTTGCTTATGTCAATTCTTGATAAAGGAGATAATATAGTTGTTCCGGATCCAAGTTATCCAATACACCATTTTGCTCCATTGATTGCCGGTGGAACACCAATAAAGATTAAATGTCTAGATCCAGAAAATTTTTTATTAGATTTAACAAAGGTCCTTAGAACTAAAGTTATAAAAGTAGTTTTAATTTCATTCCCTCATAACCCAACAACCATTGAAGTCAATCAAGATTTTTATGATAGATTAGTTCTGCTTGCTCAAAAATATAATTTTCTAATCATCAATGACTTTGCTTATTCCGATGTCTTTTTTGGAGGTAAAAAGCCCCCATCTCTTTTGTGCTCGGATAAAGAGTTAACAAACTCGGTTGAATTATATTCACTCACAAAGGGATATTCTATGGCTGGCTGGAGAGTAGGTTTTGCTTTAGGAAACAAAGAAGCGATTCAAGCTCTTACCAAATTAAAGTCGTATATAGATTACGGAACATTTCAACCAATTCAAATAGCTTCGACAATTGCAATTAATGAGTTAGATGAATATCCATTTGAAGTATCAGAAATTTATAAAGAAAGAAGATTATTAGTTTCTGAAAGTCTGGAATCTTTAGGATTTGATGTTTATAAATCTAATTCTACAATGTTTGTTTGGGCAAAGATTCCAGAAGAGTCAAGTAAAACATCCATGGAGTTTTCTTTATCAGTTTTAGAAAAATCAAATGTTGCAATTTCTCCTGGAGTAGGATTTGGGATTGAAGGGGAGGGTTTTATTAGAATAGCTCTTGTAGAAAACAAACAAAGAATAAGACAGGCCATGAAAAACATGCAAATATTTTTTGATGATATTATATAAAAATGATTGATTTAAGGTCTGATACAGTAACAAAGCCTTCAAAAGGTATGCTAAACGAAATCCTGAATGCAGAGTTTGGTGATGATGAATACAAAGAAGATCCAACAGTAAATAGTCTTGAAGAATACTGTGCTAATTTAATGGGGTTCCAGGCAGGTTTATTCGTTACATCAGGATTGATGGGTAATCAAATTTCACTCTTAGTTCATTCAAACCCTGGAGAAGAAGTTATTACAACCAAAGATTCGCATATAAAAAATTATGAGCATGGTGCCGCCGCATTTTTATCTAGAATTCAGTTTAGAGATGTTGAAAGCGTCAACGGTGAATACAATTTAGATGTTCTTTCAGAAACTATCAAAGAATCAAAAATACACAAACCTTTAATAAAAGTTTTGGCAGTTGAAAATACACACCTAGCTTCCGGTGGAAGTATTGTACCTTTCGACCATATAAGGCAACTTTCAGATATTGCAATATCAAACGAAATGAAGCTTCATGTGGATGGAGCGAGAATTTGGCATGCAATACTTTCAGAACCTGACTCAATTAAATACGGACAATTTTGTGACAGTTTAACTTTTTGTTTCTCTAAAGGTTTAGGTGCTCCAGTTGGCTCAATGCTTTTAGGAGATTCAAATTTTATTTCCGAAGCTAGAGAGTTTAGAAAGAAACTTGGTGGAGGAATGAGGCAAGTAGGTATTATTGCTTCTGCTGCAAGATACTCAATTGAGAATAGGAATGAACTTTCTGAAGATCATGAAAAAGCAGATACTGTTTTTAAATCAATACAAAAAGAAAACAAATCTTTTAAAGACATTATTTACAGAGGTACTAACATGATTTTTTTCAAATTTGATAATGAAGAGAAAGCAGAAATTTTTAGGAAGAACCTTGAAGATAAAAAAATAATTTCTGGATATATTAAAAAAGACACCATAAGACTAGTTTTCCATCGAGATGTTAAAAATGACACATTAAGCGATATTATTAATGCAGTAAATTATTCTTCTTCGCTAGATAGTTGATTCCACTCTGTAATTGACTTTTCGGATAAATTAACTAAAACAAAAACTCCCCCCAGGGCAATAGAATTCGAAATTAAAATATTAAGTAGTATGTCTGTTAGACAGTCTGCTGAGCAAAAAGCATTTCCCAGAACAAAGCCAATGTAACTTGCAAAAAATGCAGTAATAAGATAAACAATTACTTTAGATTTATTGCTAAATTTCATAGGATATTAAGTTTAGCTTAATATGGTTATTGTTAATCCTTGGATAACGTTATTAAGTTTTGTATATTTCATAGCTGCAGGCTTTGGAGCCTTTATTTTCAGCAGGTTTATAGTCGAACAATATTTAGATTTATTTAAATCTAAGTTTTTTAAAACATTAGAACCGGTAGTTGGCGTATTTAGCTTTTCAAGTTTTTTTGGGGGAGCGTTAACTTTGTTATATTACCTACTCACTATGTCTCAATAGGTATGTGTCAATAAATTTTCACCATTTATTTCTTGGATTCCACAGTGAACAGGTTTGTCTAGGTTAAAAAATTTAGCCTTTGTTTTGTAAAAAGTAAAAGCTCTAATCGTATCTTGATGTGAAACAAAAAGTGCATTCTCGACTTGCTCATACAGTTTATTAACTCTTTCATAAACTGTATGAAGAATCTCTGTTGTATTTAAAACTTTTATAGGATTTTGAAGGTATGCTGGATAATCTTCAGTTGTTGAGAATTCATTAAAAGTTGTACCCATCCATCCATCAACTCCAGACCATTCATACAAATTATTTGATATTTCAACTTCAACCTCCAAATATTCTGATACGTACTTTGAAGTCTCTCTTGCCCTCAAAACAGGAGATGAAATTATTTTATCAATCTTAAAATTATTTTTAATATAGATTCCAGCACCCACGGCTTGGGTGATTCCTTTTTCACTCAATCTGTAACCTGGGATGTCTCCATACATTATATTTTTTTGATTATGGACTTCCCCATGTCTTAAAAATAATTTACTCATAATTACAGGGTAGTTTCAATATATATTAAAATTCAAACATGGGATTAAACAAAGAAGAAGAAGAAATATTAAAACAGATAGAACTTGAGCTATCTAAAGAAGATCCTGACCTAGCAAAAACTGTTGAAACATCGACTCTATCAAGTTTTTCTAGAACCAGATCTATTGTATCTTTCGTTACATTCATCATCGGTCTATTGACTATGTTTGGAAGCTACATATTGCAGCCGATTATCGCTATGGCGGGTTTTGCACTAATGGCAGTATCCGGATACGTATTCGTAAGAAATACAAAAGCTTTACTTAAAGCTGAGAATATAAATGAATGGAATTTCAAACAGGTATATACGGTTATAAGAAATAAAGATACCTCTAGACAAACTAAATAGAATTAATTAAATTTAATATACATCACTATTTAGGAGTAAGGTTTTGAAAAGAGATGCTTTTACATCAAAGCAAGCAAGTTATTTAACTGGCTGTACATCGCATCAATTAAGGTACTGGGATAAAGTTAAACTTGTTTCACCCAGCATCCAATCCTCAAATGGTAAACCCGGAGTACCAAAGCTCTATTCTTTTAGAGATATAGTCTCACTCAGGGTAGTTAAAACTTTACTTGATAATGGCATGAGTATTCAAAGAGTTCGTAGAGCTTGGAAATATTTAACCAAAAATGGAAATCTTGTCGGAGAGCTCTCAGAGGTTAAATTAGTTTCTGATGGTGAAACTATTTACTCAGTAGAAGAAGAGCAAGTTTTCGATGCTCTCAAATCAGGACAGCTTGCATTTTTTGAAACAATTGATGATGTAGCAAAAGAGGTCAAAGAAGATGTTTCAAAATTTGAACTTGATAAAGAGAGATTTTTAAACTTACTCACTAGAGTAGAAGAAGATGTCATTAATCAAGAGATGCAAGCTTAATCCAAAAGATAACTTTAACTGTGGGTAATTTAAACACACAAAAGACGTTAATTCTTAATTCAACTTTTCAACCACTCTCACTTGCTACGCCACAAAGAGCACTATCACTTTTATTAGATAAAAAGATTAATGTACTCAAAGAGTCAAACAACGAATTGAGATCTGTAAATCAATCTATTTTAATTCCTAAAGTTGGAGTATTAACTTATTACGTTAAAGCTCCATATGCTAGAAGGGTTGCATTAAATAGAGAAAATATTTTTATCAGGGATTCATTTTGTTGCCAATACTGTGGAAATGCTTCAGAATCAATAGATCACATCATACCCAAATCTAAAGGCGGGTCTCATGAGTGGAGTAATGTTGTAGCCTGTTGTAAAAAATGCAACCTGTTAAAAGCTGACAAGCTTTTAAATAAGACAATATTAAAACTAAAAAAAATTCCGAACACTCCAGAAGGTAATTTTTGGATAAAAGCAATCATTGGTAACAACCCTGATCCAGATTGGATGGAGTACTTAATTACTGCCTAAAATTTTTTTATCATTTTGTGTTGCGTGATGTCATAAAGTGTCATATAATGTCAGAAAGTGGTTCAAGGCACGAAAGGCGGAGAAGTGTTCCTTGGTGAATATAAACATACAATGGACTCGAAGGGTAGAGTAGTAATTCCTTCTAAGTTCAGAAAAGAGCTTCAACAGGGCTGTGTAGTTACTAAGGGACTAGATAATTGTTTACAGATTCTTACAAAGAAAAACTGGAACCAAGAATCTGAAAAAATGGCATCTCTGCCTTCAACCGATAAAACTTCTCGACAGCTGAGAAGAGCTTTGTTTTCTGGCGCAGTAGACTCATCTTTAGATTCTGCAGGCAGAATACAAATACCAGAAAATCTTAGGATGTATAGCAACATCAAAGAAAATGATGACGTTACTGTTACTGGTTCTGGACCTGTCATTGAAATTTGGGCAACAAAAACCTGGAAAAAAATTCAAAGTGATTCTGATGATGCATTTGCAAATATCAATGAAGTGAAAGGATAAGTTCATAGCCAGCTCTCTAGACAACTAAATTGGAATACCCTTACTCCGCCCAACTTTCCAATTGGAGCCAGTTCTAGAGAGCTGGGTATGAATACAAACAGGGCAGGGTATTTACCACATAGTGGTGTTATGGCTGGAGAGCTAACTTCAATGGTTGAACAGCTTCCTAGCGGTACTTTTATTGATGCTACTTATGGATATGGATCACATTTTGAATTATTAAAAAAGTATACTCATCTAAATTTAATTGGATTTGACAGAGACTATGAAGCTGTTTCCTCAAGTAGCAAAGAAAATCTAGTCTATAAATCAAACTTTTCTGATATTCCTAATTTTCTTATTGAGATGAACAAAACACCTATAAGTGGAATTTTTTATGATTTTGGCCTCTCTTCCCATCAGATTGACTCACAGCAACGAGGATTTTCATTTCAACAAAGTAGTGAACTAGACATGAGAATGGACCAGGAAAGTGAGAAGACAGCCAAGGAGGTAGTTAACAATTATTCCTTTGAAGAGTTGTTGGATGTTTTCAATAAATACAGTGAAGATAAATTTGCATATTTGATTTCACAAAAAATTGTGGAAGAACGACCCATAGCTACAACTTTGGAATTAGTTGAGGTAATCAAAAATGCTTTACCAAAACAAAATCCTATCTACACAACAAAAACAATTAGAAGAATATTTCAAGGTATAAGAATTGAAGTTAATGAAGAGTTATCAGAAATCAAGTCGGCACTTGAGGGAATTAAAAATCACATACAGTCAAATGGAGCAATAATCTGTATTTCCTATCACTCTCTGGAGGATAAAATTGTTAAAACGTTCATGAACGAGGTTACGACTTTTTGCTTATGTGATCCGAAGGCACCTATATGTAGTTGTAATACAACACAAGAGTTTAGATATTTCAAGAAAAAAAAGTATTCGCCCACTTCAGAAGAAATCTCAATAAATCCCAGAGCTAAGTCTGCAATTATGAGAGGAGTTTTAAAACTATGAGTAAAAAGTTGATTTTTCGAACAATGTTTATTTCTATATTTTTTTCTGTAGTTTTTAACTTATATCTTAATTTAGAAATAAACTCACTAGCATCCGAGTTAAATAAAGTTAACTTTGAAATAATTGACCTTGAAAGAAAGAAACAATCAGTAGAAGTCTTGTATATTGAAAAATACTCAATTCAAAATATTGATCTATTATCTAAAAATAATTCATATACACGACTAGATATACATCAAACTAACAGAGATTTAGAGGCACCTTATAGATCTAAGTCAAGTGATAGTGATTCAGCAACTATTTTAGGTTTTGGAAAATAATATGAAATATAAGAAAGTAAAAGAGATTTTCCTTTTTGGGCTTATAAACTTAATATTTTTCTCAGGTGCTCTATTATTTATATCTACTGTTTATGAAGTTCAATTTTCTAATTCTGAATACTTCCAAAACCAAGCACTTTCTTACAGAGAGAAGTTCGAAATTCTTGAAGCTGCAAGAGGGTCAATTTATGATCGTAATTTAAATGTTGTTTCCAGCAGTGTTCAATCATTTGACATAGGTATAAGACCCGATGAGGTAGATAATAAAGAGGAGTTGAGCGAACTTTTAGCAGTATTTCTTAATTTAGATAGTGATGAAATATTAAATCAACTTGAAGCAAGAAGTAGTTATTTTTATCTTGTCAGGAATGTTGATTTTGATATTGGTAGTGAAATTAAAAGCTGGAACTATAAAGGAGTTTACCCAGAAGTCTCTTCAAAAAGAATTATTCACTCTGAACCATTAAAAAAAATTGTAGGAAGTGTTGATCCCGACAACAACGGAATAGAGGGCTTAGAGTTGTATTTTAATTCTCGTCTAACTGGTAAAGATGGAGAATTAAGATACGAGGCAGCACCAAATGGTTCAATTATTCCACAAGGAGAAATCAGAACAATACAGCCTATTCATGGGGAGGATTTAATACTTTCATTAGATGGAGACTTACAGTACTTGTCTGAAAATCTATGTACTCAAGCTTTAGTCGAAACAAAGGCATTTAATTGTTCTGTTGTGTTTGTAAATGCCATTAATGGCGAAGTTCTTATTTCAGCAGAAAAAAAATCTTCAAATACAGAGGCTTATAATATAAATCTAATAAGTGGTCGAGCCAATTATGAGCCGGGGTCAGCATTAAAGATATTTACAGTAGGTTCAGCATTAGAAAATAAATTGATAACTCCGGATACAGTTTTTGAAGTTCCTGACAAAATTGAAATCATTAGAAACTCTTGTCAAGAAGGGTATACAGGTAAGGACAAAGGTTGTTTTAGAGATTTTCTCAAACATGAAGACTATCAGCTAACTGTTAGAGAAATCATCGAAAGATCCTCAAATGTGGGTACAATTTTAGCAACAGAAAATTCTGACATAAACAATATCGAAAGCTTTCTAAAAAAATTTGGTTTTGCTAACAAAACGGGAGTTGAATTGAGCGGAGAGTCCAAGGGAAGTTTTACAGAGTACAATATCTGTAAGACATGTTTGAGTTCTTTATCAATCGGGTATTCAATCAATGTATCGCAGTACCAAATGGTTAGGGCCTACAGCATAATTGCAAATGGTGGCAAAAGTGTGGAGCTAACGTTAACCAGAGGTTTAGATAAAAACATGTCTCAAAATAATATAATCTCTGAAGAGTTGTCTCTACAGTTGAAAGATTTACTTATTAACGTAGTTGAAGGAAAAAATGGAACTGGAAAATCTCTTAAAATGGATAATTATACAATCGGAGGAAAAACTGGTACGAGTAGGACTCACATAGAAGGAGTCGGGTACTCAGATAGTAGATTCAACACCTCCTTCACAGGATTTATTGAGACAGATGAAGGACCAGTCGTTGGTTCAGTACTGCTTTGGGGAGCATCTATATCACCCAGATCTGAGTATGTAACTGGTGGTTCCACTGCAGCTCCAATATTTAAGACTATTGTTAGTTATTTGGTTCCAGGTGAGTAATGAACCTATCAAATGAGATTCAACAATTTGATAAATTAGAAATTGATTTTGATAAATTAGTTAACAGCACACAAGATATATATGAAGGCTGTGTTCTAATAATTAACTTACATGATAAAAATCGACTCAATGAGTTTGTTGACGACAGCCTTACCAAAAAAGTAGAAATGATCATTACCTCAACTAAGTGTGATATTAAATCAGAAAACATTGTTAAGTTTAAGAACTTTAATGAAGTTTATAATCACGCAGTACATAAAATGTTGCCTAATCTTAATTCAATAAATTTTTTTGGGATTACTGGTACCAATGGTAAAACAACAACTGGATACTACCTAAACCAACTTCTGGGTAAAAACTCATTATTTATTGGTACCACTGAACAGAACTTATTTAAAGAAATTACTAATGAAGAACATCTGACTACCCCAAAATTATTTAATATTTTCAAATTATTGAGAAAAGAAAAATACAAGGAAATTAAAAATGTTATCTTGGAGGTTTCATCTCACGCCTTAGATCAAAATAGACTTGAGGGAATAAACTTTTTAATTTCAGGGTTCACTAATTTGTCACAAGATCACTTTGATTATCATAAGAATATAGAGGATTATTTTCAAGCTAAGCAAAAGTTATTTCATGAAGAAATGTCTCAACAATTTGTATATATTGATGATGGGTGGGGGAAAAAATTAAAAGACACTACTAGAAATAAATCATACAGCGTTGGTTATTCACAAGATAATGATTTGCACATTACTTCGATGTATAAAAATACTAAAAATAATACTTTTATAAATTTTTCTTTAGAAGGAAATGATTACAGTGTAGAACTGCCATTCATAGGACCTAATATAGATCAAAACTATCTATTAGCTGTTGGCATGGCGTACTTCTCAAACGCTATAGGAATAAAAGATATAATTCAGAATTCTTCAAATATTAAAAATCCAAAGGGTAGATTTGAAAACATTTCTTACAATGGCAATGATATTTTTATTGACTACGCACACACGCCAGAAGCAATAAAGAGAGCAGTAGATGTTGCTAAAGATAGTTATGACAAGGTCATTGTAATCATGGGTGCTGGAGGTAATAGGGACAGCATTAAAAGAAGCTCCATGGGTAAAGCTGCTAATCATGCTGACAAGGTAATAATAACTAACGATAACCCTAGGAAAGAAAATCCTATGGAAATAGCAAAAGAAATTTTAAAAGGTATAAATCTGAACAAAGATGTAGAAATTATTCTTGATAGGAGACTCGCAATTAAGAAAGGTATTGATTTACTTGAAGGAGACGATGCTCTACTAGTATTAGGTAAAGGTCATGAAAATACACAAGAGCTTAAAGAGGGTCATGTTAGTTTTGATGATTCGATAGTAGTAAACGAAATAATTAAAGAAGAAAAATGATAGCAACAATAGTTTCTGGAGGGATAAGCTTTTTATTTGTTCTGTTCTTTACTGCTATTGGAACAAACTTATTTAAGTCTAGAAATATTGGCCAATCAATTCAAGAAGAACTCACTCACCATGATCATAAAAAAGGTACTCCAACAATGGGTGGCGTGTTTATTGTTGCAGGTACTTACTTTGGCTTTTTACTTGCACATATAAACTTTTGGACAATTGGGCAAGGTTTCAAGATCGAGATTGATTATCTCAATCTTGAAGTTTTTAGCCTTCTTTTATTTGGTACATTGATGGCTCTAGTTGGTTTTCTTGATGATTTTCTCAAAGTACAAAAAGGAAGAAATCTAGGACTTAGTGCTAAGAATAAATTATTTCTACAAATAATTGTCGGTTCATTCATTAGTTATTATTTTTACTTATGGGACTACTCAACAACGCTGTATCTTTTTAGTGGATTTGGGATAGAGATAGGTATTTTCAAATGGTTTGTAGTTGTTCTATTTATTGTTGGTTTTAGTAATGCAGTTAATTTAACAGATGGCCTCGACGGCTTGGTTGCAGGGAGTTCCACCTTATCTTTTGGTGGAATATTAGTAATGGCTTTTTGGATTTTTAGACATCCAGAATATTATTTTGCATTTATGAATAATTCTTTTTTATCACTTGATTTAGCTATTTTAGTTTCATCTCTTGCTGGTTCCTGCCTAGGATTTCTCTGGTGGAATACAACTCCAGCTAGAATAATCATGGGAGATGTTGGATCTCTTTTCTTAGGAGCTATGTTTCCTATAATTCTATTCTCTATTGGAGCTGACTTACTGATATTATTTATCTGTATGCTTTATGTAGTTGAAGCACTATCCGTAATTATTCAAGTAGGATCTTTTAAATTAAGAGGAGTCAGAGTTTTGAAAATGGCACCTCTTCATCATCATTTTGAAATGAAAAACTGGGCAGAAACAACGATAATAGTTAGATTTTGGATAGTTAATGGCATCTTTGTAGTTATAGCCCTCGGTCTTTTTTATGGAGACTGGGTATTATTCGGTAATTAGTTGAAGAATTTAATAATTGGCTATGGGATAACTGGTAAATCTGTTGAAAAGTACCTCATAAAGAAAGAAATTGACTATTTAATTCATGATGACATTCCAGAAAACTTATCAGAAGTAAAGGAAACTCTAATTTTCAAAGATGAAGATTTCAATAATATATATGAAGTAATAATATCACCTGGAATAAGCCCTGATAATCCTTTAGTTGAAAAGTTTTTGTCTAAAAATATACCAATTAAAACGGACATCGATCTTTTTGCATCATATTACAAGGGAAACATAATTGGAGTAACAGGCACAAATGGAAAAACTACATTTGTAAAAGAACTATCTAAGTTTCTTAATCTAAACAATATTCAAAATCATACTGCTGGGAACGTAGGAGTCTCACCATTAGAAATATCTGAAAACATTTATGATTACGTAATTTTAGAACTTTCAAGTTATCAACTTCACTACACTTCCAAGCTAAATTTAGACCTAGCTATTATTTTAAATATTTATTCTGATCATATTGACTGGCATAAAACATTTACGAACTATTCATCCAGCAAGATAAAAATATTGAGCTTCCTTGACACTTTAAAAGGTGAAAGAAAGGTAATTGGTTCCAATAATGATGTTATCAAATCTAATTTACCTATTACCTCACCTTTGCATAAATTGACTAGTTCAAAAATACACCCAGAACTACTGATTGCTTTAGGGGAGAGTATTAAAATCATTGGAGGCCAAGATCTCTATAATCTTTTTTGCGAGTATATCAAAGTTAATGAAATTAACTATCCCCATAGGTTGGAAGAGTTTAAAAAGTTAGACAAGCAAAATGTGACATTTATTAATGATTCAAAAGCTACAAATTATCATGCAGTAAGCCAAGCAACAAAGTTATTCTCACAAGATGAGGTTGAAGGAGTATTGATATTACATGGGATAACCAAGGAAACATCTGAAAACAGCTTAGATATTGATCCATCTTTTAAAAAAATAATTATTCCTCATTCAATGAATGTTAAGCTTAGTGCGCACAGTGCTGAGGTTATATACATAGATAGCATTTTAGATTTAAAAGAGAAGCTTGAATCATTAATTTCATGTAATCAAGTAATTCTATTTTCCTGCGGAGGAGCAAGTTTCAACGATTTCAAGAACTACGAAGAGAGAGGAAACTATTTTAAAGATTTAATTACAAGCATGGATTTAAAGAATGATTAATATCAGCAATATATTTTTTAAAAAACTTAATATATATGCCGTTACTTTTTTAGTTACTTTTGGTTTATTGCTGCAAATATCAGCTTCATCCGTACAGGGCCTAAATCAATTTGGGGACAATTTCTATTTTATAAAAAGGCATCTGGCATCATTAGTAATAGGGATTATTCTATTTAACCTAGGTAAGAGTTTATCTTATAAGTTCATTTTAAAATTTTCGAATATTCTTATTGTAGGAATAACAATTTCGTTATTTCTTGTACTTGCTTATGGAGTAGTTCGCGGGGGAAGCAGAAGGTGGATTGACTTAGGACCTGTTTATTTTCAACCCAGTGAATACGCCAAGCCAATAATTATTCTTTGGGTTGCCCATAAGTTATCTGAAATAAATTCTGATAAATCACAAAGATACTACTTACAAAGAGCAGTACTCCTGCCTTTAGTATGTTGTTTTTTAATCTATTTGGAACCTGATTATGGGACAACACTTACCATTCTTGGCATATTTTTTATTCAAATAGTTTTTTCAGATATAAAAATGAGATATCCGGCGATACTTCTTTCACTTTCCGTATTCCCACTCTATTTATTTGCAAATGCATCTGATTACAGGCGGCAGAGAATAGAAACTTTTTTAACAGGTAAATGTCAGGACGGATTTGATTTACTCGGTGATTGCTTCCAGCTAAACCAGAGCTGGATAGCCATAAGCTCAGGTGGGTTAACAGGATTAGGTCCTGGAACGTCTAGAGCTCGGTGGGGGATGTTACCTAACGCTTATACAGATTTTATAGTTTCTATTACAGGTGAAGAATATGGTTTTATTGGAATTTTAGTTTTAACACTTGTTTTTTTAATATTGATAATATCATTTTACGGAATGGCTTTAACAACAGAAGATCATTTTAAAAAACTGATTCTGGCTGGAGTAGCAACTTGGGTTGGAATTCAGACTATTCTTAATCTTGGAGGGGCTGTGGGGCTACTTCCAATAACAGGTATAGTATTACCCTTTATTTCTTATGGAGGAACGGCTATGGTAGCAATATTTATAGGGCTTTCATTTGCTCATAATGAAACTTCTAATCATGGACAATAGATACTGTTTCTTTTGCGTTGGAACAGGAGGTCATGTTTTACCTGCAAAAAATTTAATAGAAAGTCTGTTGAGCTCCGGATTAAGCAGCAAAAACATCTATATTGTAACTGATTTAAGGGGTGCCAAATACTTTGAAGATATTGATATCGATGTAATCACCAAAAGTTTTTACGTATCATCTGAAGGTATTTTGGAATACCTAAAAAGTACAAAACAATTTATCTCCACATTACGTGAGCTTTATTTTGAATTAAAATCAAAAAATATTAAAACAATAGTGACTACTGGCGCATATGTAGCTCCTTATGCAGCACTGATAAGTTTATTGATTAAATCAAGATTATTTATTCAGGAACAGAACCAATATGCTGGCTTGGGTAACAAGGTAGCTTCATATTTTCCAAGCAAGGTAGTTACATCATTCCCTGACACAAAGAATATTAGAAAAAAAAATATAATACATACTGGTCCAATTTTGAATATTAAGCCCACAAAGGACAAATATAAAAAGAACACGGATACCTTTACAATCGGGATTCAAGGAGGAAGTCAAGGGTCAGATGAAATAAATCAGTACCTTTTCAAGTTTTTAGAAAACTTTAAAGATAAAAAAGTCAATTTCGTACACATTACAGGCCCAAATAAAAATGTTAAGCACAGATTTGATTTAGTTAATTATAAGCAGTATGAATTTATTGATGATATGGACTCCTATTATAAAAATATAGATTTCCAGATTTCTCGTGCTGGTGGTGGAATCCTCGAAGCTGCATATTTGTCTATTCCACAGTTATTGATTCCTTATAAATTTGGCACAACATCAAGTCACCAACTATTAAATGCCGAATATCTAAAAAAAAATAAAATTGCAGTAATCGCACATGATTACGCAGAGTTTTGTGCAATATTGCAGGACGTTTGTCTATACAAAAATAAATACCTGAATGAAAACTTTCATTCACCAAGTATAAAAGTAGGTAATGAAGATATATTTAATCTGATTACTCTAGGTGAAAATGGAAAATTTTAAAAAGGTTTACATACTAGGTATAGGTGGAACTGGCATGAGTTCTATTGCTAAATACATATCTCAATCAGGTATAGAAGTAAAAGGGTATGACCAACGTAAATCTTATGTTACTAATGCTTTACAACAAGAGGGGATAGTAATTGACTTCAACCTTGAAGATATTAATTATCACAATGATACTCTATATGTTTTTTCAACTGCCTTTGATGTCTCTAAAACTAATCTTGGTCCACATATTCAAAACGACAATATTATATCAAGGCCAAAGTATTTGGAAAATTTGTCAAAAAATAAATACATTATAGGAGTCACAGGTACTCATGGAAAAACCTCAACTACTGCAATTCTTTCTCATATATTTCACTACAACAATAAAGATGTGTCCTATATTTATGGGGGCTCAACCTCATTTAACGGTATCGGGGGACACTATGGGAAGAATGATGAAGTTCTTATTCTAGAGGCAGACGAAGCATTCAATACTTTTGAAAATATACTGATTCAAGACTTAGTTGTAACTAACATTGACGAAGATCACTTAGATTTTTATCAAACTTACGAAAAACTAGTAGATGCATTTAAAAATGTAATTAATAATTCAAAAAGAAGTATTGTTTTAAACTTCGACAATACAGAATTAAAAAAAATGAATCTAGCAAAAGATGTATACAATTACTCCTCGTCAGATTCTTCAGATATTGTTATAAAAGACAGTAAAAAAATTATTCATGAAAATACTGAATACAACATTGAAACACATATGATTGGTGATCATTTCATCTCAAATATTGTAGGTGCAGTATATTTAGCACTCCTTAATGGTATCTCTATTCAGGATTCACTTAATGCTATAAAGCATTTTCCCGGCGTTAAAAGAAGAGCTGAATATTTAGGTTCCGTAAATGGAGTCAATGTTTACGATGATTATGGCCACCACCCTACAGAGATAGACTCAACAATAGAAGCACTCAAGAATCACGTTACAGGTAAGTTGTTCGTTGTTTTCCAGCCACATAGATACACAAGAACTAAACTCCACCAGCAAAAATTTAAAGAATCTCTCCAAAAGGCACAAGAGTCAATTGTTGTCGACATTTATCCTTCTGGGGAAAAGCCAATACCTGGTGTGACAAGTAGAACTCTAGAAGGAGATAATATAAAATATTTAAAATCAATGAGGGCAGTTCCAAATTATTTGTCTAGCCGAGTAAAAGAAGGAGATACGATTCTCACAATTGGAGCTGGAGACATTACTCTATTAGGTCCACAGATACTAAAATATTTAGATGATATTAAATAAAGTTAGATTATCCGACGTAACGACATACAAATTCGGTGGAAACTGTTCTAATTTTTATGAAATTGACTCCAAAGAGAGTCTTAAAAGAATTGACTTTAGCCAAATTAACCTAGAACAACTGGTAGTTATTGGTAAGGGGTCCAATATTGTATTTTCAGACGAGGGATATTCAGGTACTATCATTAAACCCAACTTTGATTTTATTGAACTAGATAAAATCACTGGATTATTAAAAGTTGGTGCGGCAACTTTTCTTCCTGATATTGCAAGGTATTCAAAAGATAAATCTTTAGCTAATTTTGAATGGTTAATTGGGATACCTGGTTCTGTTGGAGGTGCTGTACGCATGAATGCTGGTGCCTACGGGTATGAGTTTTCACAACATATAAAAGCAGTAAATCTATTCAACTTCGAAACTGAAAAGTTTGAAACATATAACAAAGAGTATTTCAATTTTTCATACAGATCATCAAATAATTTAGATAAAAAAATGGTAATTTCTGTAGATTTGGAAATTAAAGAAGGAAATTCTATTGAGATTCAACAAAATATAATTAAATACTTACAGCAAAGAAAATTAACACAACCACCAGCAATTTATAACGCAGGTAGTGTATTTAAAAACCCAAAAGAGAACTCAGCTGGTTACTTAATTGAAAAAGCAGGATTAAAAGGACACACTATAGGAGGAGTAAAAGTTAGCGAAAAACACGCTAATTTCTTTGTTGCAGACAAAAATTCAAAGGCTCAGTCTCTATATGATTTAGTAAAACACACCAAAGATGTGATACTAGAGAATTATCAAATTGAGTTAGAGGAAGAAATTATATTTTTAGGTGATTTTAAGTAACCGTGAATGAATATATAAATAACCAAATAGTAATATTCAAAACTTTTTTAATATTCTCCCTTTCGTGTTTGATACTTTTGCTTGTTGTTATGAATACCACTTCACAAAAATATAGAATAAATGAAATTACTAACAATATAGATCTAAGCTCCAATCTCCAGAGTCTAAATAATCTTTATGGAAAATCCATATGGTACATTGATGAAAATTCATTTGAACAGATATATACAGATAATCCAGTTATTAAAAAACTTACTATAACTAAAAATTTACCAAATAAGCTAGTAGTATCTTCAGAACTTTACCAACAGCTGGTAACGATAGATGACAATAGGTCTTCCCTCAAGAATATGCAGATACTTTATGAAAATAATTATGTAGTCAAAACCGAGGGCGAAGAGAACAACCTTCCTGTTTTGGTAATCACAAACGGACCAGTTGAAGAAGGATTTAGGGGAGAACTGATTTCATTTTTTAAAACTCTTGATAAGTACAAATATATAAAAAACGAACTCAAAATTCAATTTGATGGTAACCAATTTGTTGCGTTTTACTATTTGGGTAGGTATGAACTCGGTCCTGCAATTGACCTTGGAAGAAAAGGGTCAATTTTGGGAACATACCTAGAAGAGAATTTTTGCAGTGGTACTGTAAGATTTATTAACTCTGAAACCACAGTAGAGAATTGTACATAATCTAAACCTAAAGTATAGATATAGATAAAATATTAAATATTTATTTGTTTAGCTCTTTATAGGTGATATTCTTTTTTTAAATAAAGGATTTAAATGAAAAAAACAAAGACTGAGACTAATCAAAAAGGAGTTAATTTAAATATGAAACCTAAAAATTATACAGCTGTGATTAAAGTTATGGGTATTGGTGGCGGCGGTACAAACGCTGTTAACCGAATGATGAAAATGAATATTGGTGGCGTTGACTTTGTTGCATGTAATACTGATGCACAAAGTTTGCTTGGTTCAAAAGCTGATATGAAATTAGACCTTGGAAGAAAATCTACAAGAGGGCTTGGTGCTGGTGCAAATCCAGAAGTAGGTAGACAAGCTGCTATTGATTCTGAAGAACTAATTGTAGAAGCTTTAAAAGGATCGGATATGGTATTTATAGCTGCTGGCGAAGGTGGTGGAACTGGTACAGGTGCATCCCCGGTTATTGCACATATCGCACATGAACTTGGGGCCCTCACTGTAGGTGTAGTAACTAGACCTTTTGGATTTGAAGGCAGGAGAAGATCTGTACAGGCAGAAGAAGGAATACAGGCATTAAGAGATGTAGTTGATACCTTAATCGTTATTCCTAATGACAGATTGCTCCAAATAAGTGACAAAGATATAAAGGTAAGTGAAGCCTATATAAAGTCTGATGAAATTCTGGCAAACGGTGTCAAAGGAATAACTGGATTGATAACAAATCCAGGGGTTATTAATGTTGACTTTGCGGATGTTAAAACAATACTTAAAGATGCTGGAAATGCTGTACTTGGCATCGGTAGATCTACCGGTGAGCAAAGAGCTCCAAATGCTGCGCAAGCTGCTATATCTTCCCCTTTACTTGAGGCAAATATGGATGGTGCAGAGGGTGTCTTAATTACAATTGCTGGTTCTGAAGACTTGAAGCTACAGGAGGTTAATGAAGCTGCAAGAGTCATTACTGAACGTGCAGATGATAATGCAGAGATCATTTTTGGACACACAGTCGATGAAACTTTAGGTGATGCAGTAGAAGTAACCGTAGTTGCTGCTGGATTTGGTCCTAGACCAACAAGAAAGCCTAAAGATTTTGATGACAGTCAAGATTCTGGGGGTGACGGTCTTCCTGACTTCATTAAGGGATGATCAAATCTTCACTATTAGAGAATAGTTATTTTAGTAACAAAAATGACGGAGTTGATTTAAGTAACATCATAAGGAGTGTCTATTCTGAGAAGGCAGCGCTCCTTAATGTTGCTAAAATGAATCAGACTCATAGTAATGAAGTCTTAGAAGTCTCAACTGAAGGTAAATATAATTCTGACGGAATTTTAACGAGTGAAAAAAAACTAATACTAGCTGTGAAAACTGCTGACTGTATGCCAGTTTTAGTCACCGATCACAAATCAATTGCCGCAATACACATAGGTTGGAGAGGTTTATTTAGCAATATATTTCAGGAAGCACTAAACAAATTGTCAGGTGTTAATACAAAAGTTTCAATTGGACCGCATGCTAAAAGTTGCTGCTATGAAGTCAAAAAGGATGTAGCTAATATTTTTCCAGATTACATAGAGACTAAAAATAATAAACTTTATCTGAATCTTTCAAAAAGTATCAAAGATTATTGTGAGGAAAAGAAAATAGAAATAGAAATATCTGAAATTTGTACTGTATGTAGCGATGAGTATTTTTCATATAGAGAAAGTAAAAGTAAAGAAAGACAGATATCGTTTATATGGATATAAAAAATTTAGAAACAATTCATAAAAAACTAGAAGGTTATAATTGCAAACTTTTGGCGGTTGTGAAGAATCAGAAAATAGAAGATATAAAGAAAGTTATAGATTTTGGTATAAATGATTTAGCTGAAAACAGATTAGAAGAACTTAATATGCACGTTGAAGAATTCCCAAAGCAGAGCTTTCATTTTATAGCCCCAATACAATCTAGAAAATTACCACAAATACTAAAAAATTGTAATGGTATACATTCAATATATAGAAAAAAAGAGTTAGACATTATTTCTGATAAATATCAAGGTGAAGACTTATTCATTCAAATAAATATTGACAATGATAAAAATAAAAGTGGCTTAATCGAAGAAGATTTAGAAAAATTTATGAATTATTCAAAAAAAATAAATTTAATTCCTTCAGGGATAATGTGCATACCAAATGTCGAATCTGACAGAAAAAAAATATTTTCTAAAATGCAAAATATAAATATAAATCTGAAAAATAACTTCAAGGGTTATGGCGGACAGCTTTCTATGGGTATGTCTGATGATTATGAAATAGCATTAGATTACGGTGCTACAATAGTTCGTATAGGTAGTAAAATATTTAAATAATGTTAGAAAAATTCTTAATAGCAATCGGATTAAAGCAACCACAGCATTTTGATGTGAATGACACAATTCCACAAAACAAGACTGTGAGACCTTCATCTGATAACCTATTCTCTAATGATGAGAGGGTGGGTGATGTCAAAATTCATAATCCAAAAGATGAAGTTGAAATCAAAGTTCTAAAGTCGTTTAACGATATCCACAATCTTGGAACGGTAGTTAAAGAAGATTTTATAGTAGCTATGGATATTAGGGATATAACAGATCAGGTTGACCGAAGAAGAATTATTGATTTTGTAACTGGAATGGCTTTTATTAGTGATGCAAAAATTAGATCTATAAATAAAGACGGTGTTTATCTCATACTTCCTGATTCATCATCCCTTCCTTCCAGTGAAAGGGAGAGACTTCAGAACCTCGGTCTTTATAGAATTAATGTGTAGCTTACTTTTACTTTTTTTTCGTTTTTTTTCATATGCTTTATTTGCATGGATTATATTAAGCTGGGTTCAAGTTTCACCAGAACATCCAATCGGTCAGGTCAAGTCTATCCTAGATAAAGCTTTTACAAGAATATTAGAGCCAATTCGTTCAAGAATTCCCACTTTAAGAATAGGTATGGGTGGATTAGATCTTTCACCTCTTGTTTTAATATTTGGAGTGAATATTATAGAACCGTATTTACTTAGAGCAGTTTGTTAGGACTTACTCAATTCGATTGTTAGAGAATAATCTAATAAACTTTCTGAACCAGGCTCGTCAATTGCCTTAAAATCTAGTGACAATGTTTCATTCATTATATATTTTTTGTGTTTTTGGATTGCTGAGAGTAGAAGTTTATCTCTTGAATATACGATTGTTGATATACGATCGGTAATATCGTAACCAGAATCTTTTCTCTTTTTCTGTACAAGAGAAACAACTTCTCTAGATAACCTTTCTTCCAGAAGTTCATTATCAACATTAGTATTGAGTGAAATCAGATAATCTCCAACAATATCCTGGTTGTCTATTTCATTTACAGCAACTAATTGTAAATCTAAATCATCCACAGAAATCTTTTCTCCGTGAAATAAAAAGAAACCTTTTTCTATTAAATCTGTTACATCATCTTGGCTTTTTGTATTTAATTCTTTCTTAAGTTCATTTATTTTTTTTCCTAGCTTTGGACCTAGCACTTGATAGTTTGGCTTGCAATCATATTTAATCCATTCGGAGACATTCTCCTCAAATATGATTTTCTTAACATTCAGCTCATTAAGTATTAATTGCTCAACGTTTCTTATTTGCCTCTGCAGTTCAACATCTGCTGTAATGATACTGAGGTTATTAAGTGGCTGCTTATTAGGTATTTCAACTTTAAGTCTAATATTTCTTGAAGCTTTAATAATATTTTTAGCGATCAAGATTTCATTTTCTAGATCTTTGTTAATTAAATTTTCATTAGCTACTGGGTAGTTTTCATAATGTATGCTTGTATTCTCTTCTTCTACTAATCCCTGATAAATCTCTTCACATATAAATGGCAACACAGGGGCCATTGTTTTTGAAAATTCAAGTAACACTTCATGTAATGTTTTAAAGGCGTTAATTTTGTCCTTATCATCTACACCTTTTTCTTTCCAAAATCTTTTTCTATTTGATCTGACATACCAGTTGGTTAATTCATCAATAAAGTTTATCAATGGTGGGACTACTTCATAAAGGTAATAATTCTCCATTTTTTCGTTTACAGTTTTAATAAGCGATTGAAGAGTCGAAATAATCCACTGATCCATCAATGAACGTTCCTCAACGGGATCTGCTTTACTCAATTCATCCATTGTAATTTGATCAGCATTCGCGTAGTTAGAGAAAAAAGTATAGCTGTTCCACAGAGGAAGGATTACATTTCTAGTAACAAGTTGAACACCTTCTTCAGAAAATTTCAAAGGCTCTCCTCTAACAACTGGAGAATTTATAAGATATGCTCTCAAACTATCACCCCCATAACTATTTAATAATTCTTCGGGGTCAGGATAATTTTTAAGACTTTTACTCATTTTTCGACCATCTTCAGCCAAAATCATTCCAGTAGTTATACAATTTTTAAATGCTACTGAGTCGAATAAAGCAACAGATAAAATTGTAAGTGTATAGAACCATCCTCTTGTTTGATCAAGTCCTTCGGCAATAAAGTCTGCAGGAAAACCATCTAGAAAATTTTCTTTATTCTCGAAAGGGTAGTGTTGTTGACCATATGGCATTGATCCTGATTCAAACCAGCAGTCAAGAACTTCACTAGTTCTTGTATATTTGTTACCATTAACTTCTATTACAACATCATCTAGGTAATGCTTGTGAAGATCATCGACCTTAACACCGCTTAACTCCTCAAGTTCCTCTATGGATCCTATGCAAATCTGATCAGAAGGGTCTTCAATATTTATCCAAACAGGTATACAGCTTCCCCAATAGCGATTCCTGCTGATTGCCCAATCTCTTGCATTTTCTAGCCAATTAGAAAATCTTTTTTCACCAATGAAACCTGGTACCCAGTGGGTCTCTTTGTTCAACTCAACCATACGTTCTCTTATTTTTTCAACCCTAACGAACCAGGTTGGAATTGCTTTATAAATTAATGGAGTTCCAGTCCTCCAGCAAAATGGATAAGAATGCATCTCAGTTTTCTGACTAAATAATGAACCCCTGTCTTTAAGTTGATTCATAATTATTTTGTCAGCTTCTTTAACATTCATACCCTCTATACCTAGTACGGAATTATCAAATTTCCCCGATAAAGTTACTGGATCAACTATCACTTCAATACCTGCATTTTTTAATGCATAGAAGTCACTTTCACCGTACGCAGGAGCCTGAGACACTAGGCCAGAGCCAGCCAAAGTATTTGTGTCATCACTGTGTATAATTCTAAATGCGCCATTTGAATATTCATCTTCAAACTCTGAGTAGGCAGGAATATATTCACCTCCAATTAATTCAGAACCAAGGGATTTACCTACTTCAGTAAATTCATAATCACCCAACTCATCAACAAGTTCTTCTGCAATCCAATAGTATTCTTTATCTATCCTGATTCGGATATAATTTATATCTTTTCCAACTGCAATCGCAAGGTTTCCAGGTATGCACCAGGGTGTTGTTGTCCAGACTAGAAAGTTATCATTTTTCTTTATCTCGTTATAGTCATTCCTTGCTTTTAAGGTAAAAAATATAGATGGATCTTCAACATCTCTATAGTCCATATTTGCTTCAAAATTTGAAAGGGGAGTCGCAGCAGACCAAGAATAAGGGAGTACTTTATAGTCTTTATAAATTAAATCATTTTCCCAAAGATTTTTAAATACCCACCAAACACTTTCCATAAAATCAATGTCCATTGTTTTGTAATCATTTTCAAAATCCACCCATCTTCCAATTTTTCTTGTTACACGCTCCCAATTTTCAGTATTTGTTTGAACCTGACTTCTACATGCTTCATTAAACTTTCCAATACCAAATTCATTTATCTGTTGCGGATCATCTAATCCTAGTTGTTTTTGGACTTCCATCTCTATTGGTAGCCCATGTACATCCCAACCAAATCTTCTTTCAACATAGTATCCACGCATTGTCCAATATCGTGGGACTATATCTTTTATTACACCTGCTAGTAAATTGCCGTAATGGGGGCTTCCAGTAGGGAACGGCGGACCATCATAGAATCTGAATATCTTCTGATCTTTTCTTTTAAGCATTGAATTGTCAAAAGCATTTATTTTATCCCAATATGTTGAAATATCTTGCTCTTGTGAAGCGAGATTAATATTATTATTGATTCTTTTGAACATATCTTTAAAATTTTAAAGCTTTTTAGAATAAATATACGTGATATAAAGAATATTTAAATAATAATAAAATACTTACCTTTTTGTAGAAATTTACTAAGCTATTTAAATTAATAGGAATAAAAAATGGCAAGAAAATTATCACAAAATACAGTTAATAAATTTAAGAAAAAACTTGAGTTAGAACGTGAGAATCTATCAGGCTTACTTGAAAGACATCAAGAAGAACGTCAAAAAGTAAGACTATCAGAGGGATCAGCCGAGAGAAGTCCTGACCCATCAGAAGCTGATGGTGGTTCTATGGCCTTTGAGTTAGAAAAAGAATTAACTCTAGATGAAAACACCAAGTACTTATTAAATCAGGTTGAGCATGCTTTATTTTTAATCAAAAAGAAAAAATATGGTATTTGTGAAAATTGTGGTGAATCAATTCCAGTTGCAAGGCTTGAAGCTTTGCCGTACTCAGCAACTTGTAAAGATTGCGCTCTCTTAATTGACTCTTAATAAATATTTATATCCAGTTTTTATAGCAACTTTCTTAGCTGTAATTGATAATTTGGTTAAGTACTTTATTAGGAACAATAATATTCAAGAATTTGTTGTCGTAGAAAACTTCCTGACAATTGACTTAACCTACAATACAGGAATAGCTTTTGGTTTTTTAAGTGACTACACAAATACAACATATTTAATATCGCTTTTAGTTTTAGGTTGGCTAATTTATCAAATTAATGATATTGAAAAAAATTCCATCGAGTTTTACTCTTTCATTTTAATTTTAGGTGGTGCACTTGGAAATCTTTCTGAAAGAGGTTGGAGTTTATTAACAGGTGATGGGGGAAAGGTAACTGACTTTATAGAGCTTTTGTTTATACCTAGTTTTAATATTGCTGACTCACTGATAACTATTGGCATTGTATCCTTACTACTCATGGAGTTCAAAAATCGATAATATAGAAATCGTTCATAAAAATGAAAATTTTATTATTTTCAACAAACCAAATGGCTTACTTACTCACCCTACTGCTAACTCAGAAGAGTCTACATTAAGAGACTACCTAGTCGAGCTTTATCCAGATGTCCTTACTTGGGGAGAACCCAAAAGAGAAGGTATTGTCCACAGACTGGACAAAGTCACGTCCGGTCTTCTACTCTGCCCACTAAAAGAGGAAATTTTTAAAATCTTTAAAGAGAAATTTAAAACTAGAGAAATTAAAAAGATTTATACAGCGTTAGTTCAGGGAACTTTACCATTTGATTCTGGTTTAATACAAGTTCCACTCAGCAGATCAAAACAAAACAGAAGTAAAAGGGCTGTTGATAGAACTGGTCGAGAATCTATAACAAAATATGAAATAATTGACTATTCAGTCGATTTAAACATTTCAAAATTAGAGTTGGAGCTCGTGACCGGTAGAAATCATCAAATTAGAGCACATATGGAATATATGAAGACACCAGTTCTAAATGACGAACTTTATGGATCATCTAAAAATAATGATATTCCTCATAATGCCATAGCTCTTCATTCTACTTTTTTACAATTCGAGTTTGAAAATGAAATCTTTGCATTTAGCACCGAACCACCATCATTTTTTAATCAAGTCTTAGATGTGTAATTTTTGAAAAATACTTTTATTATGTTTTTATGAGTAAATCTTTTGTACACCTACATGCCCATACAGAGTATTCAATGCTTGATGGTGCTGCTAAAATTCAAACTTATATAAATCGCGTAAAGGAACTTGGCCAACCTGGAGCTGCAATTACTGATCATGGAAACCTTTACGGAGCGTTAGAGTTTTATAATCTTGCAATTAAAAATGGTGTAAATCCAATTATTGGATATGAAGCATACGTCACCACTGGATCTAGGTTTGATCGTCCTGATAGAGATAAGAATAAAAGATATCACTTAACACTATTAGCTGAAAATACAGAAGGATATTGGAATTTAGTCAAGCTCGCCAGTAAAGCTTATACAGAGGGTTACTATTACAAACCAAGACTAGATTATGAATTGATGAGGGAGCATTCAAAAGGAATAATGGCATTATCAGGCTGTTTAGGTGGTGAAATAGCCCAACTTTTAGCACCAGATGGCTCTACTGAAGAAGGAAATTCACAAGGACAAAGAAGCTATGAAAATGCTCTCAATAAAGCTGCCTTGTATCAAGAAATTTTTGGGGATAAAAACTTTTTTATTGAGTTACACAACCATGGTATAAAACAACAGGAATTAATACTTCCTGACCTACTTAAAATATCCAAGGAATTATCAGCCCCTTTAATAGCTACAAATGATTCGCACTATGTACATCCCGATGATTCATCTGCCCACGATGCATTATTATGTGTGCAGACTAATGCAACAATTGATGATGAATCAAGGTTTAAGTTTCAAGGGAACGGTTATTATGTAAAGTCTTCTGAAGAGATGAGAGAGCTATTTCCTCACGATGTGTACCCAGATGCATGTGACAATACAGTAAAAATTGCTGACAGGGTGGAATATAAATTTAAAACTGGTCAGTACTATTTACCTGCTTTTCCAGTTAATATTCCAAAACTAACAGCAGAAGAATATCTTAAAAAATTGGTATACGAAGGTGCAGAGTCAGTATATAAAGAATTAACAGATGAAATAACAGAAAGAATTGAATATGAACTCGAAGTTATAAATACAATGGGGTTTGCCTCCTATTTCTTAATAGTTGGAGATTTAATTAGTTACGCGAAAAAAAATAAAATTAGAACTGGTGCTGGAAGAGGGTCTGCCGCAGGTTCTATAGTTTCATACTGTTTAGGGATAACTGGCATTGAGCCTCTAAAGTATGGATTACTTTTTGAAAGGTTCTTAAATAAAGGACGTAAAGAACTTCCCGATATAGATATGGATTTTGACGAGAGGTATAGAAATGATGTTATAGATTACGTTGTAGATAAGTATGGAGAAGATAAAGTAGCGCATATTGTGACCTTCGCAACTATAAAAGCTAAACAGGCAATCAGAGATGCTTCTAGAGTTCTCGGACTTCCATTTTCAGCTGGAGATAAAGTAGCAAAGCTTATGCCACCCATGATATTAGGAAATACAGCAACTCTCTCAGAATGCCTTGCTTTAGATGAAGAAAACGAGAGCGGATATAGTAAAGAATTTTACTCTGCATCTGCAGAGTTGCGAAATCTATATAAAAATGACGAAGAAGTTAAAAAAATAATCGATATCGCGCTTGGTCTTGAAGGTTTGAAGCGTCAAGACGGTATTCATGCGGCTGCAGTTGTTATTTCACCAGAAGTAATTACAAACTTTCTCCCTGTGCAAAAAAAGGGAAAGGATGCTGAACTAGTAACTCAGTACGAAATGCATACTGTTGAGCAGTTAGGCTTATTAAAGATGGATTTTTTAGGACTTAGGAATCTATCGATAATTGATAGAACAATTGAGTTAATAAATAATACGTCGTTCAATATTGATGAAGTCGCTCTTAATGATCAGAAAACATTTGAATTATTTTCTTCAGGCAAAATGACCGGAGTCTTTCAGCTAGAAAGCAGAGTTGCACAAGCTACAGCCAGAAACTTAAAACCTAAGAGATTTGAGGATATAGTTGCATTAGTTGCTCTAATCCGTCCGGGCCCCCTTGGAGCAAATATGCATATTGAATTCGCAGAAAGAGCAAATGGTAAAAAACAGATTGAATTCCTACATGAAGATTTAAAAGAAATTTTGGAAGAAACTTACGGTGTAATTCTTTATCAAGAACAGGTGATGCAAATAGCTCAAAGAATATCAGGATTTCAGCTAGATGAAGCTGATGATCTTAGAAAAGCTATGGGTAAAAAAATTCCAAAGGTCATGGAGAAACAAAGAAAGAAATTTACCAGTGGTGCATTAGAAAATGGATATTCAGAACAATTTTCTATTGAGTTATTTGACCAGATTGCTTTTTTTGCTGGATACGGATTCAACAAAAGCCACTCTGTCCCGTATGCTTTACTTGCTTACCAAACAGCCTACTTGAAGGCAAATTATCCAGCTGAATATCTGTCTGCATGTCTTACAGCTGTCAAAAGAGATAAGGAAAGAACAGCTATTTTTCTAGCAGAAGCTAGAGAATTAGGTGTTAATGTAAAAACTCCTGATATCAATTTGAGTATCGAAGATTTCTCAGTAGCAAATGGAGAAATACTATTCGGCCTTTCTGCTATCCGAAATGTCGGAGACATTACTGCAGAAAAAATAGTCCATGAGCGAAAAAATGGTAACTACGAAACTGTTCAAGATTTTCTTGCTCGTACAGACTCTAGATCACTTAACAAAAGGGGTGTAGAAGCCATGATACAAGGTGGAGCTTTTGATCAGTTTGGTTTCCCTAGAAGGGGATTGTTTGAATCAATTACTGACCTTATCGAAGATGCAAAAGAGCTGAAGAAAGAAAAAAATACATCGCAGACCTCTTTATTTGAATTCGACGATCAAACTTCAGATTTAACTTCTGTAAAAAATATTGAGTGGGAGAAAAAAGAGTTTCTAGATAGAGAAAGAGAAATGCTTGGTTTTTTTGTAAGTGAGGACCCACTCGAAGGATATGGTGAAATTTTTAGATCAGAATCTACGCATTCAGTTATTGAATTAATTGATTTAGAAGAAGATGAAGAAGTAAATGTAGCAATTACAGGTTTAGTTTCGAATGTACAAAAACGTGTATCTCGAAGAGGAAATGCTTGGATTCAATTCGACTTACAGGAATCGACCGGCTCGGTTGGCGTTCTTGTATTTAACAAGCTAGTTGATGTATATAATACCCAACTGGATGGAGAACTTTATTTAAAAGTATCCGGAACCTATGTAGGCGGAGTTGAAAACACTATACGTGCTAGAGACTTTGAACTTATTGAGCCTTCTAAACTTTTAACCGATTTAGACACAACACCTTTAAAAATCTCGGTACAAGAAGAAATAATGGATAAAAACAACTTAATTTTATTAAAAGAGTTACTTGAAAAACATCCAGGGCGTTCAAAAGTGGAACTAGAAGTTAATAATGATACTGGTGTGAAACTTTTAGAACTAAAAAATATAAAAGTTAAAAAAACTACAGAACTTAGAAATGAAATTAACACATTACTAGCAAACTAATTATCATTAAATCATGACATTTAGTATTGAAGAATTTCAAAAACGTTTTAAGGAAAGAGCTGATGCAGTCAAAAACCGTCCAATGCCTCCTATTGGAGGAGATGAAAGATTAGCATTTATAAACCAGGCTGAAAAAGATTATCAAGACTATATGATAATTTCAGATTCAGAGTTTGAAGTTACAGAAGAATATCTTATTTTTAAATATAAATTAGATTCTTAATTAAGGTTTTTTCCCATTGGAAAAATAATATTTATGACCTCAGCACAGGCTATGGCAATTTCCATGTGTTCCTTTTGAGTACCATTTGCTGCCCTCAGTTGGATGTAATGTATCCAGCTTCTAAGAGTACCATTCATATAAAGCCTGCTAACAGTATTCCCCTCAGGCAAAACAGATCTAGCTTGTTCTTTTGCTATTCCCGATTCAATTGCCCAGTTGTATGCTTTTTTTGACACTTCAATAACTTCTTCTTGAAGTGTGTTCCACTTTTCGATAATTTCAACATCTTCAGTTTCAACCGAGTTTTGACGATTTTTTTTATCTTGTAAACGAGCTTCACGGATTTGAAATTCCAAGTCTTTGACTGGGTTTGCATATCTCTGGCTAAATTCTTGAAAACTGAAAGACCTGTGTCGCAGAATCTGTCTAGCGATATCTCTTGTTGTTTCTATCTCTAAACATGCACTTACCATTTCAAGAGGAGACCAGTGAGCATTTTTAATCAAATAGTTAATAAGCATTTCACTAGTTTCTGTATTAAGTTGGTTAGAGGGGTTAGACACTCTTGCACAGAAAGCAACTAATTCTTGAGCATCAACAATTCCTTCTGAATAGAATTCATCTGTTGGTTTAGAATAACTTATTAATTTAACTTTCATTTATGTAACTATATTAAAATAAAAAAAGTATGTTTTTATTACGAACAATAGTTTTTTTAATACTTTTTTCATTGATTCTGATACTTGCATATCCACTTCTAATTGTTTACGACATTGCGACTGGAGGAGATGGATTTGGGTTATGTTCTAATCTTTCAACATGTGTTATTCCAATCACTGAAGGCCCACGATTATTAGTTTTTCTGATTAGTATATTTTTCTTTTTAGTATTTTTACTAAGACTGATAATGAAATTTATGAATTCTCTTCAATCCAAAAATTCTATTCTTTAACTACAAGATAAATAGATAGTAATACGAGAAGGACTCCAGCCCAGTTGAGGGTTGACAGTACTTCACCTGCATACGATATTCCTATTATTAAAGCAAAAATAGCTTCAAGACTTAACAATAAAGCTGCTGTTGAAGCATTTATCATTTTTTGTCCAAACAGCTGCAAATAAAAAGCTGCAAAATTAACTATGAATCCTAAAAATAATATTGGAAGAATAAATTCAAATTTAAAATTAAATTCGCTAAATGTTACAAAAGGAAGACATAGTATTGCACCAACAAGTGACTGAATAAACATTAACTGAGAAATATTTTGATTCTTAATATACCTCTCAACCATAACTATATGAAGAGCATATCCAGTCGCACAGATTAATGTGAAAAGGTTTCCAAACAACTGTTCGCTGCTATTACTAGCAATCAAAAAAATGCCTAAAAACCCAGTTAATGAAAATAGATAACTCTTTTTTGTTATTTCAGTTTGATTTATTAATTTAGAAAATATTGGTGTTAACACAATATAAAAACCCGTAACTACTCCAGAGTTAATTGTTGAAGTTGTTACTAATCCTTGTGTTTGGGTTACATATCCAATCCACAGAAAAAAACCCATGAGCACACCTGGTTTCCAGCTAGCTTTTTTTGGTATTCCACCAGTGAAAAGAAATAATATAGCTGCTAGTCCATACCTCATGAATACAATGTTTAGAGGCGAGAAATCATTCAGTAAATCTTTGACAACAACAAACGTAGAACCAAAAAATAATGCCGATAACATCAATGAAGATATTGCCAATGTTTTTTTATTTTTAATCATGTAATTTAATGAAGATTAATATACAGTTTAAGATAAATATATGAGCAATGAAATAAAAAAACTTGCTGCTAAATTTCAAAAATATCTTCGTGAAGAATATTCGGATATAAAAACAATACTGAAATTTAGATCACAATTTCAATTACTGGTGTCAATTGTGCTCTCAGCCCAAACTACAGATGAGAATGTAAATAAAGCAACTAAGGGATTGTTTAAGGAGTACCCAAATGCAAAGTTACTTTCAGAAGCTAATTTGAAGGATATTGAGCGATTAGTTTTCTCAACAGGATTTTATAAAGTTAAATCAAAAAACATTCATTCTCTTTCAAAAGATTTAGTAAATAAATATAATTCAAGAATCCCTAAAACCATCGAGGAGCTTATTAAACTACCAGGGGTTGGCAGAAAAACTGCTTCTGTCTTCTTAGCTGAAACATTCGACCAGCCAACTATTGCAGTTGATACTCATGTTTTAAGAGTTTCACACCGTTTGGGTTTTAGCACTAAAAGACATGATCCGATTCAAACAGAGAAAGAACTTAAATTACTTTTTCCTAAAACTTTCTGGAGATACCTATCAATGAGTTTTGTTCAGTTTGGAAGAGATATATGCAATGCTAAAAAACCTCTATGCAATGTATGTCAATTTAACAATTCATGCAAGTATTATCTTTCTGTTAATACCTAACTGTATATATATTTAACATATGGAAGTTAATATTTTTCTAGCGTTTCTATTCGGAGCACTATCTTTTTTTTCACCATGCGTTTTACCTCTAGTACCAGGGTATTTAACTATATTCTCTGGAACTGATAATTCTATACAAAGCAGGTTAAGAGGATCAATTGAATTTTGTCTAGGGTTCTCTATTGTTTTTATTTCCCTGGCCGCAATAGCATCATCTGTAGGCTCCTTTTTTACTAGAAACTCATCTACTTTAGGTATGGTAAGTGGTTTAATTATTATATTTTTTGGGACATTACTGCTATTTCCATCATTGAATATGAAGTATTTTTATTCTTCAAATTATGTTAATTTAAAAAAATATTCAACTTTTAAAAATTTTATACTGGGTTTAACTTTTGCATTTGGATTTACACCATGTATTGGACCTGTTTTAGGAGCATTGTTAACCCTTACATCCAATGCTGATACTTTAAATCGAGGAATTGGATTACTAGTTAGTTTTTCTATGGGACTATCGATACCTTTTATTACTATTTCCATTTTATCTGGAAAGCTAAATCTCAGGAGTAGAGTCTTCGTCGTATTCCAGAAATATTCTTCAAAATTTTCAGGTATAGTTTTGATCTCAATCGGGATATTAATATTTACAGATAGAATGTATGTGTTAGCGTCATTTTTTCAAGATTTACTAATCGTATTGAATCTTGACTGGTTAAGTACAATTTAAGTATGAATATTATAAAAACTTCTCATTCATTAAAAATTGATGGTGAAGAAGCAGTGAAATTTATCGAATCCTTAATATCAATTGACCCTGTAAATGAAAAATATAAAACATCTTTTTTACTAAAACCAGATGGCAAAATAGCACACTGGTTTGTTATCTTGAGAGAAGATAGTAAATTATTTATTTATCAATCCCTAGAAGAGCTAACCAACATTAAAAAATCTCTTGAATTTTATAAAATAAGAACCGACTGTTCATTAGAAATTGTTGAAGATGAAACAAAATTAAACTTAAAAGTAGAAGAAGACACTTTTACATTCTCTAAGACAGATAATCATGGAAATTATACACCTTGGAGAGAGATGTCTATTATTTTAGAGCTTCCATTGCCCGAAATTATTTCTGAAGGACTTCTTCCCAATGAGACTAAGTGGTTAGACGTTACTGTTGATTTCAACAAAGGATGTTTCCTTGGACAAGAACAAGCTTCTCGAGTTAAGTTTAGAGGAAGACCAAGACGGCAACTCAAATCTATAGACGGTTCACAACAGTTTATAAGAATTTAAATGCAAAGATGTGACTACTGTGGGAGATCTGTTTATAAGAATGTATCAGGAACATATGTTTTATGTTCAAGTAAATGTAAGAAAAAACATAAAAATAGAATCTATATGTCTGATTTAGAACAAAAAATACTTTCACTTATGGCAGATGGAATTACTGTAACTGAGATTGATTTAATTGTTGAGGATGATAAATTTGATATAGTTTCAGCTGTTAGAAGACTAGTTTATTTTGACAAAATCCTTTTTAAAAAAACTAGAACAGAAATTAATTTATTAACAAGAATTTTTACAAAGAGAAAATAGCGCCCTTATCAAATTTAGATAATGAATATTGCACAATTGGCCCTACGGTCAAAACCATAACTATAGTCCCATATCCATAAGAACCCCCAAGCATTACACCTATTAAGAACGCAGTAAAGTCAATCCCAATTCTTGTTGCTCTAATACTCGGTCCTAATTTAGATATTCCAGTCATGATTCCATCTCTCGGACCAGGACCTAGCCCTGAACCTATGTAGATACCGACACCAGTTGCAAAAACAATTGTGCCGAAATATAAATAAAAATGTTTTAGATAAGAGGCTTCTGGAGATGGTAAGTAAGTCATGGTGAGGTCGATCACATTTCCAATTGTTAGAATATTGATTATTGTTCCTATAAAGGGTACTTGTTTAAGAGGAATCCATCCAAGCAGTAAGATAAATCCCGTGATGACTCCTGCAAATCCAATTTTAACGTTAATGACTTTACTAAAACCATCATGAAACACATCCCAAGAATTTAACCCTAAGTTTGCCTCAATTGTGAAAGCAAGGCCAAACCCACAGAGGAATAAACCAAACATTAATTGGGGCAATCGTTTGAGAATTTCTAATTTATTCTTCAATGAATAAGCTTTCTAATCTATTTACATATTCTGGACAGAGTTCATAAGTTGACTGGAACCTCATAATTGGTAGGAGCCTATCGTTAATAGTTACAACAATTCCATTTTCGTTGAGTACATTTTTAATTGATGTTAAAGAGCCTTGTTCGTTACCCCAAGTTTCGCTAGATTCACACACTTCTTTTCCAATAATGACTAGTTTTTCATCAGAAATGCTTTTAAGAGTATTTTCACTATCTGCAATTCTAATTTGTGAGATAAAATTTTCACCAAAAGATTCAACATCAGAATTTAATATCACGATAAAAAATATGATTAAAAATATAAATATTACGAAACTTATAATTGGTAATTTCTTCAAGTTACCATTCTACACTTGAGTATCTATTTAATTAAAGTACCCGGAGGGGGAGTCGAACCCCCACATCCGAAGATACTGGATTTTGAATCCAGCGCGTCTGCCAATTCCGCCATCCGGGCTTATAACTTATGATTATATTTCATATTCAATCCAAAGAGAGAAAAATAAATTAAGTTTACAATGAAAGCATGATTGTTCTAATTGATGGATTCAGTATTGCATTTAGAGCTTTCTACGCATTACCCGAAACTCTTATGACTTCAAAAGGTACTCCAACAAATGTAATTCATGGCTTTATGTCTATGCTCAACAAGATAACTACTGATTATAATCTAGACCAAATTATTGTAACTTGGGATCTTCCAGGTAAGACTTTTAGAAATGAAATTTACGATGACTATAAAGCAAATAGATCATCAGCACCAGATAATTTCAATATTCAGATACCTCTGCTTCAAAATCTTTTAAATGTATTTAACATACCTCAAGTTTCTAAAAAGGGTTTCGAAGCTGATGATGTTCTTGGTTCTCTATCCAAAACTTTAAATGAAAAAAATAAAAAAGTCTTAATTATTACAGGAGATAGAGATACATTCCAACTTATCTCTAAGAAAACAAATATTTTATATACAAAAAGGGGAATCTCCGATGTTGATTTAGTTGATGAAAAATTTTTTGTAAATAAATTCGGGTTTAAAACTAATCAATATGTTGAATATCTTGCCTTAAAAGGTGACCCATCCGATAATATTCCAGGACTTCCCGGCGTTGGTGAAAAAACTGCTACGAATCTATTAATTGAATTCAAAAGTATAAAAAATATATATAATAACTTGGATGATTTAACACCAAAAATTAAAAATTCATTTATAGAGAATAAAGAAGTTCTAATGATGAGCAAAGAGCTTGCAAAAATTAGAACTGATTTAAAACTAGAAGTTCCCTCAACAAAAATAATAGAAACAATCTTTGAATCAGATCTTATATTAAAGGAATCACAAAAAGAGGTTTCGGAGCTTGAGCTCAATAAATACATTAGAAAGTATAAAAATCAACAAGAAAGTGAAAATATATCTTTAAAAAATCCTGACATTGTTGATATTAATAAAGAGAACCTCCCGGATAAATCAATCATTTTCGAATTTGAGGAGAAACTTTATTTAGTATCAGATAAAATTGCTGGTAAATTAACCGATATAGATTTCAGTAATAAAGAATTTATTTCACTAACAACCCAAAATATTTTTAAAATATATCCAAAATTTTCTGATAACTCAATCGTTGCTTATGATTGTTTAGTGTTCATACACGATCCAAATAAAAGACCAGATAATCTTCTTAACCTCTGTAAACATATCGAACAAGCAAATCTCTTGACTAAGAAGTCATCAATAGAAGAATATTTAAATTTCTTGAGTCTAAATTATAAAAAAATTGTATCTGAAATAAAGTTGTTTGAGTCTGATAAAGACCTTATGAAGCTATATGCGGAATTAGATTATCCAATAATCTCTGTTCTCAATTCAATGCATGTTAAGGGTGTAAAAATTTCACAAAATAAAATAGAAGGATTATCTAAATTCATCACTAATGAAATAAATAACTATAGGGAAAAAATTCTACAAATAACAAAACAAGATTTTAATTTAAATTCCCCAAAGCAATTAGCGAAAGTTCTTTTTGAAGATTTGAATCTTCCGATTATTAAGAAAACACCTAAAGGAGCTCCGTCTACCGATGGATCGGTACTAGAGGAGTTATCAAAAACCTATGAGTTGCCAAAATATATACTGAAATATAGAGAATATGAAAAGATTAGGTCTACATATATCGAGGGGCTCAAAAGTGAAATCACCTCCAAAAATAGAGTTCACACAACTTATAATCTTTTCGGGACTGCTACTGGAAGGCTTTCATCCGAAAAACCAAATCTACAAAATATACCTAATAAAACTGATGTTGGTCAAAAAATTCGTGAGTTTTTCGTTGCTGACAACAACCATCAATTTGTTATTTCAGATTATTCCCAAATTGAACTTAGAGTTTTAGCCCACCTAAGTTCCGATGAGAATATGATTAATATTTTAAAGTCAGTTGAATCAGATATACATACAGAAACTGCTTCTAGAATATTTGATATAAAAACTGATTCAGTAACCAAGGACATGAGACGGAAAGCAAAAGAAGTTAACTTTGGCCTTATTTATGGAATGGAAGCATTTGGTCTTTCACAAAGTTTAGATATCCCTAAGAGTGAAGCTCAAGATCTTATTAATGCCTACTTTTCACAATTTCCAAATATTAAAGGGTTTCTTGAGAGTATTGTGTCTGATGCCGAAAAGAATGGTTTTACTAAAACTCTTTATGGAAGAAAACGTAACATAAAAGAACTTAGCTCATCAAACTTTCAACTGAAAGCTATGGGAAAAAGGATTGCTATGAATGCACCCATTCAAGGAACTGCAGCAGACATTATGAAAATTGCGATGCTTAGAGTAAATGAAAAAATTGCAGAAATTGAATCAACAAATTTACTTCTCCAAATTCATGATGAAATAATTGTTCAAACACCAGAAAAATATACTAAAAAAGTAATGAACATTGTAAAAGCTGAAATGGAAGCTGCGGCAAAGCTAAAAGTCCCATTATTTGTAAACATTAAATCCAGCAAAGATTTATCAAATAATTAATATTCGTTTGTAAAAACCATAGATATGTTATCCTAAAAGTCGAAAATAATATGATTGGAAAAACAAATTTATATGACAGATAACCAAGAGAAGGTAGTTGCGCCTTCAAACGTAGTTGAACTCCCTGACGACATTAAGCCAGAAGATTTTCCTGATCTACTTGAAAAAACACTCATAACCTTTAATGATGGTGATGTTATTGAAGGAACCATTGTTCGCATTGACAGAAATGAAGTAATGGTAGATGTTGGTTATAAATCTGAAGGAGTGATACCTTCAAGAGAATTGTCAGTAAGAAAGTCAGTTAATCCTAAAGATTTAGTCAACGAAGGTGACAAAATCCAGGCTCTTGTTCTAGATAAAGAAGATGATGAAGGAAGACTTATACTCTCAGTTAAAAGAGCAATTTACGAAAAGGCATGGGGAGATATCCAAAGAATTTCAGATAATGATGAGTCTGTTAAAGGTACTGTTATTGAAATTGTAAAGGGTGGATTAATAGTTGATATTGGAGTGAGAGGATTTTTGCCAGCTTCACTAATTGACGTAAGAAGGGTAAAAGAGCTTACATCATATATAGGTGAAGAAATAGAGGCTAAAATTTTAGAACTTGATCGTCAAAGAAATAATATTGTACTTTCAAGAAAAGCTCATCTAGAAGAAGAGCAATCTGGAGAAAGACAAAGCTTTTTAGAAGATTTAGAGGTCGGAAATATTAAAGAAGGTAAAATTTCATCAATTGTCAACTTCGGTGCTTTTGTAGATATTGGTGGCATGGATGGTCTGGTACATGTTTCAGAGTTGTCATGGCGCCATGTTGAAAATCCTAATGAAGTAGTAAAAGTTGGAGACACTGTAACTGTTAAAGTTCTTGAAATAGATAATGATAAAGAACGCATATCACTTTCAATTAAACAAGTTACTGAAGACCCATGGTTAGATTTTGAACTTCAGTATAAGCAAGATGATATTGTTGATGGAGATGTTACTAAAGTTGTACCCTTCGGTGCATTTGTTACCATAGGAAAAGGTGTAGAGGGATTGGTGCATGTATCCGAAATTTCAACAGATAAAGTAGATTCACCAGAACTTGCACTAGCTATTGGACAAAAAGTAAAAATCAAAATTACTGAACTCGATATTCCAAAAAGAAGAGTCAACCTTTCTATAAAACAAGCTGATCCAAACTGGAAAGATGTTGAAGAAAAAAAGAATGCTCCCAAGACACATTCAACGCAGTCTGAAGAAAAACAAGATCAAAAACGTCAAACTGTAGAAGGTGTTGATGAATCTTTAGAGAATATTCTTCAAGAATTAAAAGAAAGAGGAATAGGAAACTCCTAATAACTCCCAATATTCTTTAATGTTAAGAGTATGAATCCTAAAGTATATATAATCACAGGTCCCATAGGAAGTGGTAAATCAACTGTATGTGCATACCTCAAAAAAAAGGGAAACTTAACAAGTGATCTCGATATTATATCTAATAATATTCTTGAAAGCCAAGAGTCGCTTCCTTTTTTAAAATCTAATTTTAAGAACTGTTTTACTGATGGAAAAATTAACAGAAAATTAATCGCTGAAATCGTTTTCAAAGATAAAGTAAAACTTAAAATTCTAGAAGAGTATCTGCATCCTTTAGTTTCTGAAGAAATAGCAAAAATTATTAATCATTCAGAAACTGATATTTTTATTGAAGTATCAGCACCAAAAAATATACATAAGATCTATCCATCCTTAGTAATAATTGCTAATGAAGGAGTTAGGAGAGAAAGACTAAAAAATAGAGGTATGTCTCATAATGATATAGAAAATAGAATTAAAACTCAACCTAATGAAGAATGGTGGAGATCACTTGGTACCGTTATTGAAAATGACGAACTTAGTAAGTTAGAACAAAAATTAGACAATATTTTGAATTTAAATAATGAATAAATTTAAGGTTATTTCTGATTTTATTCCCCAAGGTGATCAACCAGATGCTATTCAAAATTTAAAAAAAGGCATTCTTAATAATTTCGATTACCAAACTTTGATGGGGATAACTGGATCTGGTAAATCGGCTACTATAGCTTGGCTTATAGAAGAGCTACAGATGCCAGCATTAGTTCTTGCTCCAAATAAAGCTTTAGCTGCCCAGTTAGCTAATGAATTTAAGCAATTCTTTCCTGAAAATAGAGTTGAATACTTTGTTTCATATTATGATTACTACCAACCTGAAGCATACGTACCTAGAACAGACACATTTATAGAGAAAGATTCAAATATTAATGAAGAAATTGATAGATTAAGACACTCTGCAACGAGTGCGCTTTTACTTCGAAAAGATGTTATCGTTGTATCTTCAGTTTCATGCATCTATGGTTTGGGATCTCCACAGGAATATAAAAATAAGATAATTCCACTTATAAAAGGTACCGAGTTTGAACTGGACAAATTACTAGAAGAACTTATAAAGCAACAATACGTTAGAAATGATTTAGTTGTTACTAGAGGTACTTTCAGGTTAAAAGGAGATACACTAGACATTTTTCCTGTATACGAAGAGACAATATTTAGAATTGAATATTTTGGTGATGAAATAGAAAATATAACTCGAATTGATCCCATCACTGGCGAAATTTTAGAAAAATTAACGGAATTAGCGATATTACCCGCGTCACATTACGTAACTTCAGAGGATGTAATGAATAATGCACTTTCTCAAATTGAGAAAGACATGAATAAACAAATTAAAAAATTTGAAAAGGAAGATAAATTACTAGAGGCACAGCGGATTAAGCAAAGAACCATGTTTGATTTAGAAATGTTGAGAGAACTAGGTGTTTGCTCTGGAATAGAAAACTACTCAAGATATTTTGATGGAAGAAGCCCTGGAGACCCGCCATATACTTTACTTGATTTTTTCCAGGAAGAATTTTTAATGGTTGTTGATGAAAGTCACATAGCTATTCCACAAATTCGAGGACAGTTTGCTGGGGACAAGTCAAGAAAAACTACATTGGTTGATTACGGTTTTCGTTTACCCGCCGCATTAGATAATAGACCATTAAAGTTTGAAGAATGGCAAGGAAAAGTAAAGAATACGGTATTAGTTTCCGCTACGCCAGGTAAATGGGAAAATTCAAACTCTCAGAACTTTGTTGAGCAAATTATTAGACCTACTGGTCTTTTAGACCCAAATATAATTATTAGACCAACACAAAATCAAATAGAGGATTTACTAAAAGAAATAAAACAGGTTATTTCTAAAGGTAATAGGGTATTGGTTACTACGTTAACAAAAAAAATGAGTGAGGCATTAAGTGATTATTTCTTAAAAATGGGTATAAAGACACGCTACCTACATTCTGACATAGACACCCTTGAAAGAATTGAGATATTGAGAGATTTAAGAAAAGGAGAATTTGATGTACTTGTCGGAATCAATCTTCTTAGAGAGGGTCTAGATTTGCCAGAAGTTGAATTAGTGGCAATTATGGATGCCGATAAAGAAGGTTTCTTAAGATCTGAAACAAGTTTAATTCAAACAATTGGTCGAGCAGCTCGTAACAAAGATGGTTATGTAATTATGTATGCAGACAGAAAAACAGATTCTATAACTAAGTCAGTTTATGAAACAAATAGACGAAGAGAAATTCAAATGGCTCATAATGAAAAATTTGACATAACGCCTACAACAATTTCAAAAGAAATAACTGATATTTTAGAAATGGTGGAAAAAAACAGACCTTCTAAAGATGAGATGAAATTTATGTCTAATATAAACCTTAAAAATGCTTCCAAACAAGATTTGTATAAAATATCAAAGAACATTGAAAAAGAAATGAAGGTTGCTGCAGATTTATTAGAGTTTGAATTAGCTGCTAGATTAAGAGACGAGCTTAAGGAGATCAAGAAAGAAATAATGGAGTTACCAAGCTAATGTCTCAAGATTTTCTAAAAGTTAAAGGCGCTAAAGAACATAATCTTAAAAATGTCTCGCTGGATATTCCAAAGAATAAATTTGTGGTGATTACAGGTTTATCGGGTTCGGGAAAATCTTCATTAGCCTTTGACACTATTTACGCTGAAGGTCAACGAAGGTATGTCGAAAGTTTGTCTGCATACGCTAGACAATTTCTTGGACAAATGGAAAAACCTGATGTTGAAAGTATAGAGGGCTTATCACCTGCTATTGCAATTGATCAAAAAACATCTTCTAGAAGCCCAAGGTCAACAGTAGGTACTGTTACAGAAATACATGACTATTTAAGATTATTATGGGCAAGGATTGGGATAAGTTACTGTCCTATTTGTGGATCTAAAATAGAGAAGCAGTCTGTAGATTTTATTGTTAATCAGGTAATGTCTCTAGGCGAGAATGTTGATATTGAAATACTCGCTCCTGTAGTCAAATCTAGAAAAGGTGAATTTGAAACACTCTTCAAAGATTTATTAAAAGATGGGTTTACACGAGCATATATAGACGGAGAACTTATAAGACTAGACGAAGCCAAAAGGCTAGATAAATATTTTAATCACGATATCTCTGTTTTAGTTGACAGGATGAAAATTAAAAAAACACCAGGACGTAGGCTTCCTCAGTCTATTGAAGCTGCTCTTAAACTGACGGGTGGAACTCTTGATGTAAAATTCAATGACACTATTCAAAACTACAGTCAAAATCTTGGTTGTTTAGATTGTGGAACTTCCTATGATAAGTTGGAACCTAGGGACTTTTCATTCAACTCGCCTTTTGGTGCATGTAATACTTGTAATGGTCTAGGAATTAATTATGAAATTGATGAAAAGCTTTTAATAAAAAATCGAGATTTGTCAATTAATGAAAATGTATTTCCCGACATGTCTACAAGGAAATATTTCAGGGCACAAATTTATGGTGTTTGTGAGTATTTTGAAATCCCCATGGATGCCTCTTATAAAGATTTAACCGAAAATGATAAACACATACTATTAAATGGTAGTGACGGAATAAAGACACCAATAAGGTACACGAATAGGTTTGGTAATTCAAGAACTTGGGAGAGAGCTTATCCTGGAATCATCCCAATGTTCAAACGTCTATATGAAGAAACTACTTCAGACCATGCACGTGATTACTATATGCAATTCATGAGAGAGCTTCCTTGTGGAGGCTGCGAGGGAGAGAGGTTAAATGAAAGGTCCAGAATGGTACAAGTCAAATCACTCACCCTTGGAGAATTCAACAAACTTTCTATCAAAAAAGCATATGAAGTAGTTAATAAGCTCAAATTGACCGGAAACTCAAAAGAAATTGCAGAAGCAATATTAAGAGAGATAAAAGAGCGATTAAATTTTCTAAATGAAGTAGGTCTTGGATACCTTCAACTAAACAGGGGAGCAGCAACTCTCTCGGGAGGTGAGGCTCAAAGAATTCGTCTTGCTACTCAAATTGGATCTGGCTTAACAGGTGTTCTTTATGTTCTTGATGAACCATCTATAGGCTTACATCAATCTGATAATGACAAATTGATAGAAACACTGATTAGATTGAGAAATCTTGGTAACACAGTCTTAGTCGTAGAACACGATGAAGAAACAATGAAGCAATCAGATTACCTTATTGACATTGGCTGGGGTGCAGGTGAACAAGGGGGGAACATTGTTGCTTCGGGTACATGGGAGGAAGTTTCTCTAGTAAAGAAATCAATTACAGGAAGATACCTTTCAGGAAAAGTAAAAGTTCCATATCCAAAAGTCCGGAGACAGGGCAACAGCGCAAAAATTGTTTTAAGAGGAGCTCAAGAGAATAATTTGAAAAATTTAACGGTTGAGTTTCCATTAGGAAAATTTATTTCAGTAACTGGTGTTTCTGGAAGTGGCAAGTCCACTCTTGTAACTGGTATTTTATCTAAAGCAATTCAAAATGAATTTACTAGAAAAAACTGGATACCGCCAGGTATACATAGGAGTATTTCAGGATTAAATTACCTTGATAAATTGATTGAAATTGATCAGTCACCTATTGGGAGAACACCTCGTTCAAATCCAGCAACCTACTCAGGAGTTTTTGATATGATTCGAAAGCTTTATTCAATGACAGAGGAATCAAAAATACGTGGATATAAACCTGGAAGATTCTCTTTCAATGTACCAGGTGGTAGATGTGAAGTATGCAAAGGAGACGGAACAATAAAAGTTGAGATGTATTTTTTACCAGATGTTTACGTTAAATGCGAAGATTGCGATGGTTCTAGATATAACCCTGAAACTCTAAGCATTAAATGGAAAGGTTATAGCATTGCCGATATTCTAAATTCAACTGTTGAAAATTCTTTAAAAATATTTGAGAACCAACCCTCAATTTTCAAAATTGTTAAAACACTGGACGATGTTGGTTTGTCTTATATTACCTTAGGCCAAGCTGCAACTACTTTATCAGGAGGAGAAGCTCAACGAGTAAAATTAGCTAAGGAACTCAGTAAGAGATCAACCGGTAAAACAATGTATATTCTTGATGAGCCCACAACAGGTCTACACTTTGCTGACGTTCAAAAATTATTAGAAGTACTTCATATGCTGGTTGATAAAGGTAATACAGTAGTTGTAATTGAGCACAATCTTGATGTAGTTAAAAACTCAGACTGGGTTATAGATCTTGGTCCAGAAGGTGGAGAAAATGGTGGTATGGTTGTAGCGTCAGGAACACCTGAAAGCATCGTAAAAGATAAAAATTCCTTAACTGGAAAATTTCTAAAAAGCTTACTTTAAATGGATAAAATATCAACTAAGGAAATTCCAGAAAATCCAGGTATTTATATATTTAAAGATAAATACAATGATCCTCTATATGTTGGAAAAGCTAAAAATTTACGAAAGAGAGTCCCTTCATATTTCAGAGAGAATACTTCATGGAAAATAAAGAGATTAATATCTGAAGCAATTGAAATAAGTTTTGTAACTTCTAAAAATGAAGCAGATGCATTGTTGGCGGAATATTCTTTTATACAACAATATAAGCCGAAATACAATGTAAGACTTAAAGATGATAAGTCTTATCCATATGTGACAGTAACGAATGAAACTTGGCCAAGAGCTTATGTTTCAAGAAGTATTAATGAAAAGAATATAAACTTTGGACCATTCCCGTTTATTGGTGCTGCTAGAAGATCTCTGGATCATTTAATTAATATATTTCCTGTAAGAACTTGTACTAAAAATGTATTTGAACGGCATCAAAAGCTTAATAAACCATGCTTACTTTTTGATATAAATAAATGTTCAGGCCCTTGTGTTAACGCCATAGATCAAGAGTCTTATAAAAATATGCTGGAAAATATTGAAAATTTTTATTCCGGTAAATCTGACATGTATGTAAACAATAAAATTGCAGATATGAAAAAATATTCTGCAAACCAGGAATATGAAAAAGCAAATGAAGCAAAAAAATTAATCGAACATTTAGAAAATGCTCGATCTACTCAGACACTAATGGTATCTAATACTAAGTCTGTAGATGTAATAGGAATTGATGTAAGCAATCTTGATGTAGTTATTTCTTGTTTGTTAATAAGAAGTGGAAGAATAATAGGGGAGGTAAAAAAAACATTTGAACCTATAGATACAAAAAAACATGATGAATACCTCCCTCAAATCATATTATCAATATTTTCTGAAAACCAACCATCCGAAGAAATTTTAGTTAGTCACAGCTTCCCTTTTATTGAATTAATACAAGAACAGTTATCTGAAAAGTGGGGAAGAAAAATAGAACTGAAAACACCAAAACAAGGATGGAAAAAAGAGCTATTAAATACAGCAATAATTGATGCGAAAGAACTTCGTAGAGTTGTTAATTTCAGAAGAAGAACTGATTTAGAATTTAGAACTAGATCACTTGAGCAGCTAAAAAATAAACTAAATTTAACAAATGTCCCTTACCGTATAGAAGCTTATGATATTTCAAATTTAGGACCTGAGTATAGAGTTGGCTCTATGGTTGTAATGGAAGATGGACTTTCTAAACCATCAATGTACAGAAAATTTCATATTAAATCATTTCAAGGTCAAGATGATTTTAAATCAATGGAAGAAGTTTTATTTAGAAGACTCAGAAGGTTGACGAAGAATAATGAAAATGATCCTAGCTTCAGAAGAAAACCTGATCTTATACTAATTGATGGTGGTAAAGGCCAACTTTCATCGGCAAAAGGAGTATTAGATCATTTACAATTAGAAATTGATGTAGTGGGGCTAGCAAAAAGAGAAGAAGAAATCTTTAAACCCTTTCAAAAGGAGTCAATACTGCTAAATAAGAATTCAGAAGCATTGTTTACACTCCAAAACATTAGAGATGAAGCCCACAGGTTTGCGATAAATGAAAATAGAAGATTAAGAATTAAAAACTTTGATAAACAAACTCTATTAAATATAGAGGGTGTAGGAACAGTTTCATCAAAAAAAATTCTAGACAAATACAAATCAATTGAAAAGCTTTCAAAAGCTACTTATGAAGAATTAGAGGAAATACTAACCCCAAATATTGCGAGAAAAATTATTAACTACTTTAATAACATTTAATGTAGCTGTTTGAAAAAATTCTTCCATCTATAAACATGGCAACTACAATGTTAGCGAGAGGTAAAATTGGTTAATAAAAGACCCGAAGTTTTGTTACTTGTAGGCATGTCTGGTGCAGGACGTTCTGCAAGCTCTAATGTTTTTGAGGATCTTGGCTATTACGTCATCGAAAACTTACCCCCAGAACTTGTTGAATCTGTAGTTGAATCTAATGATGTAGCTGAATCAAATAAACAACTTGTCCTAACTATCGATGCAAGAGATATATCAGCCCAAGATGAACTCAATAAAAGTCTTGAGAGGTTAAGTCAATCTGGTGTCCTAACAAGAATGATTTTTTTAGATGCCGATAACGAGACCCTTATTGAGAGATATGAAGAAAATAGGCGACCACACCCCATGGGCATGGATTCACTTTCTCAATCTGTGAAAAATGAGCGTGACCAACTCAAGCCTATTAAAGAACTTGCAGATTTAGTAATCGACACCACAGATATGAATGTTCACGAACTAAGGAAAAGAATCATAGAGGGTTTTCAGGGTGAAGCTACAAATCAAGATTTAAAAATATCCGTAACTTCTTTTGGTTTCAAGAATGGTGCACCCAGAGATGCAGATATTGTTCTTGATGTGAGGTTTTTACCCAATCCTCATTGGAGAGAAGAGTTAAGGTCTTCTACTGGACAATCACCAATGGTAAGAAACTACGTCCTCTCTTTTGAAGATGCCGAAATATTTCTTGAAAAAGCAAAAGATTTGATAGATTTTTTACTACCAAGATTTACTTCAGAAGGTAAATCATATGTAGGAATTGCAATTGGTTGCACGGGCGGTAAACACCGAAGTGTCGTCATGACCGAAGAAGTTGGTGGTTGGTTAATCAATGAAGGTAAAGATGCAGTAATCCTTCATAGAGATATGAAAGAGTAATATTGTCGACTAATGAATCACTTGGACACACACTAATACGTGCTGATTTAAATTCACCAATTCAAAATAAAACTATTCAAGATAATTTTAGAATTATTAAAGCATTAGAACATTTAAAAAAAATTAGGGAAAATTCAAAAACGGTTACTTTTACCAGCCACCTAGGCAGGCCCCTAGGAAAAGATGAAAATTATTCATTAAAACCGATTGCAGAAGAAATGTCAGAACTATTAGGTGAAAAAGTTATTTTTATTGATTCAATATTTGATCAACATATAAAAAGTAATCTTGAAAGAAATCCAGGGAAAGTATTTTTAATGGAGAACATAAGATTCTATCAAGAGGAGCTGGATAATGACACAGATTTTGCCCAAAAAGTAACAAGTAACTTCAATACTTTTATATTAGACGCTTTTGGTGCTGCTCACAGAAGTCACTCTTCTATCGTTTCTTTTGGTAAGTACATTAATTCATTTCAAGGAGAACTTATGTCCAATGAGATTAAAAACCTTCAAAAGTTAACAAATTCTCCAGCACAACCATATACAGTAATTCTTGGTGGTGCAAAAATTTCTGATAAGCTACAGTTAATTAATAATTTGATTCCACATGTAGATAACTTATTAATTGGTGGCGGCATGTGTTTTACTTTTTTGAAAATAAAAGGTTACAATATAGGAAAATCACTTTGTGAAGATGACTACTTGTCAACAGCAGAAGTCTTGCTTGAATCAAAGCATGGCCATAAAATACACCTACCATCTGACTTCGGAGTTACAGAATCTATTGAAAGGGGATCAAGAGTAGATAAGAATATAGACGAATTTACTGACCAAGATATTGGAGTCGACATATCTATGTCCACTATTAAGGAGTTTGAATCTATTTTGTTAAAATCAAAAACTGTATTTTGGAATGGTCCCATGGGGATATTTGAGAATCCAAATTATAAATTAGGAACCCAGTCAATTACGGAGATAGTTTCTAACTTAAATGCATACACGGTTGTTGGTGGTGGAGATTCTGTAAGTGCGATACAGATGTTTTCAAATCTTTCTAAATTTAATCATATTTCTACAGGTGGTGGGGCATCTTTAAAGTATTTAGAAGGGAATCAATTGCCCGGTGTAAATATATATAAACCACTTATACTCTGAAGTTATGAAAAAAATTATTATCGGCAATTGGAAACTTAATTTAGATCACTTAGAAGCTATTCAGCTTCTTCAGAAATTAAACTATTCTTTAGAAGTTGATATTGAAGATAACATTGATATAGTTTTAGCTCCATCGCATACTTCGTTAAGGTCATTACAAACAATTGTGGATGCAGACAAACTTAAAATCAAAATTTCATCACAAGATGTATCTGCGTACCAATCAGGTGCATTTACTGGTGAAGTTTCGGCAAGCCAGTTATGTAAACTTAATATAGGCTATTCTATTATCGGTCATTCTGAAAGAAGAACTCTATTTAATGAATCTGATGAGATTGTTAATCTAAAAGTCCACAATTCGATTGATAACAAGATAGTTCCAATTATCTGTTTTGGAGAATCAGAAGAGCTAAGGAATAACAATGAATATTTACCTCATATAATCAATCAAGTGAATTCATCTGTCAAAGGAATTCGAAAAGATAAAGTTGAAGAAATTATCTTTGCATACGAGCCTATTTGGGCAATTGGAACAGGAAAAGTAGCATCTACTGAAGACGCTATAGAAGTCTTATCTGCAGTAAAAGAAGAAATCTCTAGTAAGCCTTATTATGACCAAGATAAAATAAGATTTATCTATGGTGGAAGCGTATCCCCAACAAATGCTACAGAATTACTTAATTCTAAGATCATAGACGGCGCATTAGTTGGAGGGGCTTCTTTAGATACTGAAAAATTTGTTCAGATTATTAAGTCAATTAAATTATGAATCTAGTATTCGTTAGACACGGACAAAGTAGTTGGAACAAACAAAATAAATTTACAGGATGGGTTGATGTAGGGCTTTCTGAAAGAGGTAAATCTGAAGCTATTGAAGCAGGGAAAGTTTTAAAAAATTTAAATTTCACTCCCTATATTTGCTACACATCATTTTTGAAAAGATCAAAAGACACAGCATCACATGTCTTGAATCAATTGCATATTGATAATTCTTTTAATACCCTTAAAAAAGAATTTTGGCAGTTAAATGAGAGGCACTATGGCGCTTTACAGGGGTTAGACAAGATAGAAACAGCAAAAAAATATGGTGAAGATCAAGTTCTCAAGTGGAGAAGAGGGTATGAAATAAAACCTCCTTTGATTGACCAGGGGTCTGAATTTGATCCAAATTTAGACGATAAATATAAAGACCTTAGTGACGAAATGCCACTAGGAGAATCTTTAGAAGATGTTGTCTCAAGAGTAAAAGAGACACTTTCTATTATTGTAAACACTACAAAGAGTGGAAATGTTTTAGTTGTTGCTCACGGTAATAGCATCCGTGCAATGGTTAAAATTCTAGAAGATATTTCTGATAAAGATATTGTTGATGTAAATATTCCAACAGGAATTCCACTCGCATTTAACATTAATGATGATAAAATAACTAGAATTGGATATCTTGGAGATAAAGAAAAAATCCAAAAACTAGAAGATGAAGTAAAGCAACAATCTAGATTGAAAGAGTAAAATTTTATGGATACAGTAACAGCAAGTCTTGTAGCTATACATATAATAGTTTCTATAGCACTAATTGGTTTAGTTCTACTAAATAGTGGAAAAGGTGGAGGTCTTTCTGATATGCTGGGCGGACCAGGGGCATCAGGAAATATAGGCCAAACTTTAGCAGAGAGAAATCTGAGTAGGATTACAGCTTTTGTGGCTTTACTTTTCTCCATTACAACATTACTTTTGTTTTGGTTCCTTGATTGATTTAGCGCGGGTGGCGGAACTGGTAGACGCGCAGGATTAAGGATCCTGTGGGGTAAGACCCGTGGAGGTTCGAGTCCTCTTCCGCGCACAAGTATATGAGTAACAAAAAAACAATAGCTATAGTAAATGATCCTAAAGTTACCCTTGGTTCAATTTCAAGTGATAATCTAAAGCAATATTATGCATGGGAAGTTGACTGGAGTTCTCTTGGTGTAAATAATGATTATATAATTTTGGGCGGTCATATGGGCGCTTATGATACTAAAGATTTTCCTTATTTAAGTGAAGAAAAAAAATGGCTTAACAAAATAATTCCATTAGGCACAAAAGTTCTTGGAATATGTTTAGGTGCTCAACTAATTGCAGATGCAATGGGGGGAGAAGCATACCTTTCTGAGGAAATTGAATTTGGATTTAAGAACTTGAATTTCCATAAAAATTATGAATTACTAGATGTGTATAACAGTTTGAAAGTTTTTGCATGGCACAGAGATACTTTTACCTTACCTCAGGAAGCAGAACTAATTGCATCTACTGATTTTCCACAAATATTTAAAATATACAATACGTATGCTTTTCAGTTTCATCCAGAAATTACTATAGATTTATATGATGACTGGTATGACAGCGATATTAGTAAGAAGGAACTTTCAAACTTTAATACAGAAAAAACAAGAAATTACCTCGTAGAAAACGAATTTTTTTTTAGCAATAAAATGAATAATTTCTATAGTGCTTGGAAAAGTTTAAAACTTTAAATTGTTAAGGTTATCTACATAATTTTTCAACTTTTCAAATCTTTTCGAAACATCATTTTCATAGATTAAACTTTTCTTCATTTCTTCAGCCATTGGTATTTTGGAAGAAAGCTCCCAAAGCTTTAGTATCCTATTGAAAGATTCAATTTCAAAAACGGGCAAATCCACACTCATCCCTTGCTCAATTAATTTACCTATAGCGCTTTGAATATCCTTTTGTAGTAAATCTAATTCACTTTCAGTTGGAGGTATTCCAATATCACTAACTAGTTCACAATTCCCTCTAGGGTATTCAGAGTCTAACTTTATTTGTCTAACCTTTTTTAAGCTTATGCATTCAACAACTACAACCTGTTCCGCATTAGATATATCCTTGTGGTCTAATATTTTTACTTCTGAAACTATTTGACCAATCTGATTCAAGTTTTCACTTACACAAAAAGGAGTATTGTTTTTTATGCTGTCTCCAACAAGAAGAAGATATCGTGGTTCAAATATTCTTAAAATAGAGATTTCAGTAGGAAAATAATTAATACCTACACCAAATAATGAAATTTCAACTATCATATTCGTGGTATTTAGGATAAGTGATATAAAACATTATGAGAATAGAAGATGAAATAAAGCTAACTTTTGATGACGTTCTAATAAGACCAAAAAGAAGCACTTTAATTTCTAGGTCTGACGTTGAGCTAAACAGAGAATTTAAATTTAGACATTCTGACCAAAAATGGACTGGTGTTCCTATTTTTTCTGCAAATATGGATACAACAGGAACTTTTGAAACAGCTAAAGCTCTACAGGCACACAACATGTTGACAGCAGTACATAAATTCTACACACTTAAAGACTGGGAGGAAAATCTTCCAGATCTGAATCCCGAATATCTTGCAGTCACAGTGGGGACATCAGAAGATGATTTTGAAAAAGCAATCAGTATATTTGCAATAGAGGACAATATAAAGTTTTTATGTTTAGATGTTGCTAATGGGTATCGTGAAGACTTTGTTACTGCAGTAAGAAAATTCAGAGACAAATTTCCAAACAAAATCATTATTGCTGGAAATGTAGCTACTAGAGAAATGACCGAAGCTTTGATATTAGCAGGTGCAGATATAGTCAAAATCGGTATTGGCCCCGGATCAGTTTGTACAACAAGAAAAGTTGCTGGAGTAGGCTACCCACAACTTTCATCTATCTCAGAATGTTCTGATGCTGCACACGGGCTAGGAGGTCATGTCATTGCTGATGGTGGTTGCAAGTATCCTGGCGATGTATCAAAAGCTTTTGGTGCAGGTGCCGATTATGTAATGCTTGGAGGTATTTTTGCAGGTCACTTAGAATCTGGGGGAGAATTAGTCACAGGGGAAGATGGAGTTCAATATAAAGATTTTTATGGAATGTCTTCTAGAAAAGCCCAAGAAATATATTATGGTGACTTAGCTGAGTATCGAGCGCCTGAAGGTAAAAAAGTAAGACTTAAATACAAGGGTAGTATCGAAACCACAGTTCAGTCTATTCTAGGAGGAATCAGGTCAGCATGTTCTTATGTTGGAGCTAAATCAATCAAAGATTTGCCAAAAAGCACTACTTTTATACGAGTTACACAAACTACTAACGAGATATATGCAGGATCAGAAAATAGTTGAAAATAGATATTTATACAAAAGACAACTGTATTTGGTGTGATAGAGCAAAATTTCTTCTTGATTCAAAAGAATTAGCTTACACTGAAATTGATTTGTCAGATGATAGTTTGAGAGATGATTTTTATTTAAAGCTGGGTGATAATGTAAAAACAGTCCCACAGATATTTATTGACAATAAACGTGTTGGAGGATATCAAGATCTAGTAAGGTGGTTTGATAATGGCCTCTAACGAATCATCAAAAACTGTCTTTTTGGCTATGTCTGTTAATTTTTCAATAGGGGTTGCTAAATCTGTTATAGCAACAATAACTATGTCTAGTGCAATGTTTTCTGAAGCAGTACACTCTTTTGTTGATACGGGAAATCAGTTTCTTCTATGGTTTGGCATCAAACAATCGAAGAAATCAAATCCAAAAATTTATCCGCTAGGGAGAGGTAAGGAAGAATACTTTTGGACTCTTGTAGTAGCTGTATTGATATTTACAGTTGGTGGACTAGTTTCTCTAGAACATGGAATTGAATCTTTATCTCATCCAAAAAAATTACAAAATTTAACTATTTCTGTCACACTACTTATTGTTTCGATCATTCTTGAATCCTATGTACTAAAAAAAGCTGTTTCCCAACTCAAGAAGGGAAAGTCTAAAGATAAAGGCATACTAACTCTTTTAAAAGAATCTACAGACGGGCCTTTAATTGCAATAGTTGTTGAAGATTTTGCAGCAACTCTAGGTCTAATTTTTGCATTGATTGGAACGTTGCTGTCCTCAATAACCGAAAACTCAATTTATGATTCAATATCTGCGATTTCAATAGGAGCACTATTGATGGTTTCGGGTATTTTTCTAGGTTATGAAATGAAACATTTAATTACCGGTGAGAGCATTTCTGATGAGCGATTAAAAAAAATTAATAAAATAATAAATTCACATCAACACGTAACTGTATTATCTAGGCTTAAAATCATACCAATAGGCAGCAATCAATATTTAGCTTTAGTAACACTTGATTACGAAGATTCATTAGACAATAATGAGGTAGTTTCTGTTAACCAATCTTTAATTGAAACAATTCAAATAACTGAGCCATCGATTGTTGAGATATACTTTAATCCACAATAAGATAGGATATCTTTATGGAAATAAGTAAAGAACATTTATCAGAAGAACAAATACAGGTCACACAATTTTGTGGAACCGAACCACCATTTTCAGGTAAATTGCTTAATGAAAAAAGAGAAGGTACTTATATTTGTGCAGTTTGCAGAGAAGCCCTATTCGATTCTACTTCTAAATATGACTCCGGATCAGGTTGGCCAAGTTTCTTTGATGCTGCGGAGGGTAAAATATCAACAAGAGTTGATACATCCTTAGGCATGACAAGAACTGAAATTCTATGTAAGAACTGTTCTTCTCACCTAGGACATGTATTTCCAGATGGACCACAACCTACAGGAAATAGATACTGTGTAAATAGCTTAAGTATGGACTTTAAAGTTCATGAGTGAAATATTCATTGATAATGACTGTAGTGTATGCAAAGCGTATGGGTTGTTTCTTTACAAAAAAAATAATGAATTAAATATTTCTAGTCAACAAGATTTGAATCAAATTGATATTGAACGAGATGAAGTTATATATATCAAAAACAATAGAAAATATTATGCATCAGCAGCGGTTATCGAGTCAATTTCCGATCTTGGTGGAGTCTATAAAATAATAAAAATATTTTATCTAGTTCCTAAAAGAATTAGAAATTTTGTCTATCGAATAGTTTCAAAAAATAGGAGAAGGTTTTTTTATAAATAGACTAAATAAAATATTCCAAAGTAAAATATTCAGAACAATCTTTATATTTTCTATATTTAGAGCTTTTTATGGACTTCTCGTCGTATTCGTATTTTATTATTTTGGCTATAAGGCAAATGTAAATTTAGAAATCTATGTTTTGTACCTCTTAATTTCAGTACTATTTTCAAGATATCTTTTTAAAAAATTAAAATTTAAATTTAATCTCTAAAATTTCCAAATGTTAGGTGTATTTCAAAGTTTTTTTCTTTAATTGAGTTCATAACTATTTGTAGTGTATCCTTTTTTTTTGACATTACACGTATTGAACTATCTTGTATAGATGCTTGTAACTTTTTATCTATTTCTTTTATATATTTCACAATTTCTTTTGCCTGAGGTGTTTCAATTCCTGATTTAAGAAGATACACCCTTTTACTTTCAGATGGAGTTTCATCATCTGAAAATTCTGATAAAAACTTTATTGAAATATTTCGTTTAGCAAACTTTTCCCTAAGTACTTGATCTGCTGCTAAAAGCCTATCTTTAGTTGAGCTGTTTATGCTTATTGTTGTATCACTAGCATCGATGGATGTCTTTGTATTCTTAAAGTCGTATCTATTAACAATTTCTCTTTTAGATTGGTCAACTGCATTAGTGACTTCTTGTTTATTGAATTCAGATGTTATGTCAAAACTAGGCATGTTTAGCTCCCATATTTTTCTTTTATGTAGTTGAGTTCATTTTCTATCTTAAGGATACTTCTTTTTAATGCTTGAAGTTCTTCAACTTCATCATATTCCTCATAACTTTTAATTTTCTGCTCTAGTGCTCTGTACCTAATTAATAAAAATAGGATTATTATTAATAAACCTACCCAAAAAATATTTTCCATAATTTAATTTACCATTTTAGTGGCAATGTACACACCAAACAACCCAGCTAAAATTGAGATGATTACTGTACCGAATAGATAAATTAATGATAAAAATGGGGACTGAGAATTTAGCTCAATCAAATCAAATGTAAATTGAGAAAAGGTTGTAAATCCTCCCAAAATACCTGTTAATAAAAAAATGCTTAAGATTGTATTTTGAGCAACTGAAACATAAACTATACCAAAAATAAAAGAGCCTAAAATATTTACTCCCATTGTTGAAACTTGATTCATTTGTAGAAAAGTAAAAGAATAATTTAAAAGATATCTTAAGACTGAACCAATGCCCCCTCCAAGAAAAACTAGAGCTACTTTATTTAGCATTCGACTGTCTTAAATATTCGTAACCAACTATTGCAACAGAGTTTGCAAGGTTAATGCTTCTTGAGTCATCATCCATAGGTATTGTTAGCAAATTAGTATCTTCAATTAGATTTTCTGGTAAACCGACTGATTCCGGTCCAAATATTAAATAACTATATTTTGAAAGATTTACGTCCCAATAGTTACGAGTACCTTTAGCTGAAAGATATCCAATTTTAGCTGAGTTATTTTCGGTTAAAAAATCTTCCCAGCTTTCATATATACTTACTGATGCTAAATCGTGATAATCAAGACCAGCCCTTCTAACTTTATTTTCTTGAAATGAAAATCCAAATGGTTTAATTATATTTAAAGGAATACCAGTGTTTGCAGAAAGCCTTATACAGGCACCAACATTACCTGCTATCTCAGGTTGATAAAGTACAATTTCCACAATGTAATTATATTCCTATTCAAGAACCATATACTATGTAAAATATTTACTATGAAACAATTTACTAATTTGTTCTTCCCATCATTTGGTAGTTTTAAGGGTGCGTGGAATCAAGTTTCTAAAACTTCAAATTCTAGAATTAGATTTATTGACTTTTTAAAAGTTACAGGACTGTTGTTAATAATTTTTAATACATTCTATTTTCTTCAATTTGAAAAATCTTCCGGCGAATTTATAATTTACAATCGAGTAATTTTAGACAATACACTTACCCCAATTACCTGGGTGACTGTAGGGATGTCTCTATTTATATTTTCGACGGGATTTACAAACAAAATTGCCTGGTATTCTAATGTTGGCAGAGATGGTAGTCAGTGGAAATTTCTTACTGATAGAGTCGACAGTATTATGGGAACTGTTCTAGTCTGGATTTTTTTTATAACTTTAACTTTAAATATTTCTTCTAAAATTATTTATTTTCCCTTATATATTACCAATCAAGAAGATGGAATACTTACAGTTACTGAATTTATCATGTGGCCATTGTGGTTAGTATCCATTTATTTAGCTGTAGTTTTATTTTGTCCACTAACTATTTTTCTTCATAAAAAAAACCCATATTCAACAATTTCTTTCTTGATAGCTAGTCTTGTTTTAATTGATAATATTGATTTTTCTATCTCACTTTCTTATATAAAACTATTTAATTATTTAATTTTCTGGTTAACAGTTCACCAGTTAGGATATTTTTACGCTGATGGAAAAATTTTTAATTTTAAAAAAAGAACCTTTGCTGCAATCTCTTTACTTTCTTACAGTTATCTCTCTTTTTTACATTACTCTACAAGTGAATATCTTTCAGTTTCAAATTACCGCTTACTCTCATTTTCAAATGAAGATCCACCTACAACTATCTATTTAATAGCTTCTGTTGGGCTTATCAATTTTCTTTTATTACTACGTGAAGAGATTGAAACTTTTATGAATAGGCAAAATGTGTGGTACATTTTTTCAACTATACATTCGAATATATACACACTATTTCTTTGGCACGTGGCCGTCTTCTTTTTTACTAGTTACTTTTCTACCCCTGTTTATTTATATGTACTTATTATTTTTGTGTCAATATTTGTTTTTGGTAATTATGAAAGAAAAACTTTTAGACTCTCCCGTTCTTTAATTAAGAGAGTCAATCCCTTGCAACCTTGGCCAACTCCAATAAAAGCCCGTCTTTCTTATAGCAACTTTCTTTTAGCCTGGATATCTTCCGTCTTAGTTATTATTGGAATATTTCAAATTACATTAGGGGGAGTAGGCTTATCTGGTTTCTTCTCATTAAGACAGCTTTATATATTTTCAGGAAACACATTTGAAGCATTCATAAGAATAATTATTGGACTTTTGCTGCTTAACGTTACTGTCAGAAGAGTAGATCTAAAAAATCAATTACTTGTTTTGGCAATAGCTTCTCAAGTAGTTACTTTACTCATAAGGTTTCAGTTATATAGTTCAATTACATCACTGGAGTTATATCTCGGTGTATTTTTAGTTTTCTTTTATTTGATACTGATATTTAATAATCGTAACTATAAATCGCTAGTTTGAGTCATAATATATGAATATGAAAAAAGGTGAATCAAGACAAGAGCTATTGAATAGAGCATTCTTTTATGTTCTCTTTATTGGAATTGCAATAATTATATTTTTAAGAGTAAAGCCTTTAATTTTTGATTTATTTGTAGCTATTGTCTTAGCTGCTTTAGCGGAACCTGTCGTTTACAGGTTGTCAAAAAAATTTGGAAGAAAAATATCGGCACTTATTGCTGTGTTTGTAATTTTATTTGTTATATTTGGAATAATCTTTTCCCTTGTTCCAATTATGGTTCAAGAGATTTATTTTCTATCAACACAGTTACCAACTTACCTAGATAACATTTTGGAATATATAAATAGTGAAGGTTTTTCAATTTCAAATCAATCTCTCGATTTGGAGACTCAATTTGGTACATTTATTAAATCATATGGGGAAACAGTTGGCGAGACTGTTGTGTTCGCCGGACAAGGTGTGCTGAGTGCACTTGGACATTTTTTCATAATCTTCTTCTTTTCTTTTTACTTAATAAGCGAAGGTGAGCATTGGAGAGAAAGTTTAAAAAATTCTATTTCTTCACGCTATTCCAATCTTATAGATCAAGTTTGGACAATAGGTGTTTCCAAGGCAGGTGGATTTATCGTTGCACGAGTAATTTTGGGAATCCTTGCCAGTGTTGTATTTACAGTTTCTTTTCTTATTATTGGATTACCATCACCCGTAGCTTTAGGAATAGCAGCAGGGGTATTATCCCAATTGATTCCAGTGATCGGGACATTCCTTGGTGGAATAGTTCCAGTTTTAGCTTCGGTATCACTGGGAGCTAATTATGTTTTGTACACGCTTCTGGTTCTTTCGATATATCAATTACTAGAAAACTATTTTATCAGTCCAAAAATTACACAGTCAACCATGGAGATACACCCAGCAGTAGCAGTTTTCTCAACAATCTTTGGAGCATATACAGTTGGAGCAGTAGGAGCAATTCTAGCACTACCTGTGGCAGCAACCATACAAGGTGTAGTTGGGACAGTTATTGAAAATAATAAAAAATGAGTAGTATATTTGACCTTCCAATCAGTGCAGTAAAATCAGTAGATAAATTATTGCAACACTTCAAAGAGGAAACAATTGATGAAGTTGAAGATTCAATAAAATCTTTAAAAAGAAACTTTAAAGCAGGAAACTATTTAGCTATATCCATGTTATTTATAATTATTGGAATTGCATCAATACTAAGCCAATTATTTGTAGGTAATTTTTTCCTCCAAGCTATGACTTATTTTTCCATGGCCTTACTGTGTTTATTCTCTTTTGGACTTATTATTTGGAGAATAATGAAATGAAAAATTACAAAGACTCATACAGTGAACTCAAAAAAAATGTCAATGACGATAACTCTAAGATTATCACTTTCCTAATCCTCGGTATTCTTATAGGAAGACTGTATGAAAAATTTAATAGGATTAAAACTAAGATAATTAAGAAACGAAAATGAACAGATCTTTACAAAAATTTGTAGCTATTTTGCTTGCAGCAGGTGTAGTATTTTCAACAATTGCATATTTTTTATTGTTAATATAATTTTGTGAATTTTGAAAATAATCTCGTTATTATCGAGTCACCATCTAAACAGTATTTAAGCGTCATAACTAAGGGTCAAGAATTCATAACTAATGAAGGCAAAATAGAATTTGATAATATAGACAAACTGCCTATCAAGATCTTATCATCAACGGGTATCGAATTTACAATATATACCCCCTCTTATAAAGATTTCGTTCTTCTTATGAAAAGAGGTCCACAGATAATTTATCCAAAAGATGCAGGATCTATAATTGTTTCAGCAAATATTAATTCACACAGCAGAGTTCTTGAAATTGGTACTGGCTCTGGTGCACTCACACTTTTTATTGCTACATTGCTTGGTCCTAATTCTGAATTTTACTCATTAGATGTCAGCAAAAAAAATCAATACAGAGCAGGTAAGACTATTTCAAGATATCTATCAAATTATTCTGAAGAATTTATAAAAAAAATTAACTTTGTAAATGAAGATTTATCAACATTTTTAATGAAAAATATCTCAATTAATTTTAATTCAATAATTACTGACGTTCCTGAACCTTGGCATTTCTTTGACAATAATCAAATTGAAGACAATCTATATTGGGTGTCGTATTTACCATCTATATCTCAGATTTCAAAAACTAAAGACACACTTGAACAAAATAATTTTCAGCATATTGAGATCAAGGAAGTCCTTGAAAGAGAGTGGACAGTTAAAGGCAATATTTCAAGACCAAAACATACTATGGTAGGTCATACTGGATTTATTATAAGTGGAAGGTTTATTATTTGATTTATGGCTCAATCATGATGCATTCGCCAGGACACTCTTCCGCTGACTCAACTACTGCATCTTCTTGACCTTTTGGCACTACTGCTAATCCCTCTGCGCCACCAACATTTCCATTTTCTTCAGAAAAGATTTTGTCTCCCTCTTTAACATAAAAAAGCCCATCATCTAATCCAACGAAAACATCAGGTGCTATTTCTTCACAGAGTCCATCTCCTGTACATAAATCTTGATCAATCCATACTTTCATACATAGTATTTTACCCTATTATAGATTTACACAAATCATCGAATACAAAAATTATTTTAAATATTTTGTAAGATACTAATGAAACGAATTTTATGAAAAATGTATTTAAAAGATGTTTAAAGATAATTGCTCTTTTTGACAATCTGCCTAACTCGAATATTGATAGTAATTATATAAAAGACAATATTCCTGAATATAGAGAACTCAGCGACGGTGCCTTCAAAAGATCATTCGAACGCGATAAGGTGTTGTTAAAAGAAGTTGGTTTTAGATTGGAATATGAAAATGATAAATGGACCCTTCAAGAAGGTTATAAACTTGAAGGTAGGAATATTATTACTCAAATAAAGAATACTCCAAATTTTAATTTTGAATCATTTAGTAATACATATTCAGTTATTAAAAAATACTTATCTCCTCACTTTGAGCTAAACCAAAATTTAAAAATTATACCAAGATTAAGTGTTGCCTCTAGAGAAAAAAGGAGGGTATCTTTTTTATATAATGAAAAACTCAGGAAAGTTTATCCACTTGGTTTAAGGTTCCACAACGGATCTTGGTATTTAGGTGCTGAAGATAACAAGATTGTTAAGACCTTTAAAATATCAAATATAAACGATTTAAAGGTAGGAACAAAAGACAACCTTCACAATAATGAGATTAAAAACTTTACCTTTACTTGGGAGGATAAAAGTGAAGAAATTTCTGTACAATTACGATCAAACAAAAATTTGCATAACATCCATAAAAATATTTTTATCTTTACAGATTCTAACCAAGTCATCCAAGATGACTTAATAACTTTAAATTTGGTCACAAAAGATCACCACGGTTTTATAAAGTATTTATTGTTAGTTTCTCCAGAAATTACAAATATTTCTTCATCTAATAGAGAACTATTATTACAGGTGATAAATGGATTATAAAGTTAGTCTAAGTACAATCGTTCATATACTTTCGTTAATAAGATTAAAGACAACTTATGAAGTTGAAGACCTACTAAACAAACTCAATCTTAATTTTGAAAAACTGATATATTCACTAACTATTTTATCCGAAATATATTCAACAAATGGAGATAGTTTCCTAGATTTTAATATCAATTCAGAAACAAATTCTATAACTTTTGAATATGATAAATATCTACTCGAACTTGAAACCATTACAGATCTGGACTTGTTTAAAATGTACACTCTACTTAGTAATCCAAAAATAAATATTGAGAAATTATTTGATGATAGTGACGAGGTGGTAAAGTTCTATAATGTATTAGGTCAATATTTTGAGTCAAATTATTCAATGCAAAATGATGATGCCGACTTAAGTAGTATATTTGAAACTGATGAAATTTATATTGAATACATCAAACTTGGCAATAGCCAACCAAGTACATATAAGATTAAACCACTCTCTTTTGGTTCTGGCAATGATGGAGACACAGTAGAAGCATACGATTATGAAGACAATAGAATAAAGACTTTTTTGATAGATAGAATAATCAACCTATCTGAAGAAAAACATCTTAAATCGTCATTTTCAAATATGGAAAATAGTGTAGAGGCAATCTTTACAGATTCTTTTTCAACACAACAAAAAAAACAATTTAGATCTGAAAATATCGCAATAGAACATTTCATTAAGAATATTGACACAGAAAATATAATTTCTCCAAACTCAGTTAAAGTTGAAATAGAAAAGAGGAAAACAATATTGATAAATGAGTTAATGAAATGAGCTTGGTTGAGCTATTAGTTATTTTGTTAATTTCTCTTGGTATTTTTGATAAGAGTAAAATTATACAATATTATCAAAAAATAATAAATTTTCAAAAAGGCCAAAATCGCCAAATCATAGGGGATACTTCAATTAATGAAAACTGGATTTGGGTTGATAAAGATGAGGAGGAGTGAATAGATGAAAAAACCATTTATAGACCACCTTAAAGAACTTAATTTTAGATTTCTAATTTCAATCATTCTCATCGCAGTTGTTTCTATTGTTGTTTATGTTCGCTATTCTTTTTTTGTAGACCTACTCCTAGATCCATTGATAAAAGCAGGATATGATCAGTCAAATATTTTTGCTTTAACTATCTATGAAGGTTTTCAGGTCAAGCTTCAGAATACATTTTGGATAGCAATTATCATATGTTTCCCTTTGGTCTCACTAATAATTGCTCTTTTTATAAAGCCTGCATTAGAGATTGGGAATACAGCCTTTTTACTCTACTTCTTATTTTTCACAGTTTTATTTTATCTTGGAATAGGATCTTCACTTAGCATTGCTCATGTTGGTATTGAGTTTCTTCTTTCCTTCAATGAGAATGAAATAATATTACGATCTCAAAATTACTTCCAATTCATAACTAGAGTATCGTTATTATTTGGTATATCTTTCCAGTTTCCTTTAGTTATTTTATTTTTACTTAATAAAAAAATTATTGATGTTGAAAGTCTTACAAAAAAAAGACCAGAGATGTTTATAGTGATTCTTATCTTCTCTGCAATTATCACACCTACAGGAGACCCTGTTTCCCTTTTTGTATTCACCATCCCAATGTATCTACTGATAGAAGTAATGATATTTGTTCACAAAAAAAGTAAACGTGGAATTTAATCCAGATCAATTTCAAATTGATGCAGTTGAATCTATAAATAAAAATTTCAATGTCTTAGTAGTAGCTCCTACTGGATCTGGTAAAACATTTATTGCCGAAAGAGCCATAGAAAAATATACAAATCAAAATCAAAATGTTATTTACACAACTCCAATTAAGGCATTGTCTAATCAGAAATATAATGATTTTTTAAATATAGGTATTAATACGGGATTACTAACAGGTGATAGAACCATAAATCCTGACTCAGAGTTGATAGTCGCAACTACAGAAATACTTCGAAATATGATTTATTCAAACGATAAAAGGTTAAAAAAAATTGGATTAATAGTACTTGATGAAGTTCATTATTTGTCTGATACTGAACGAGGCACTACTTGGGAGGAAATCATTATTCATGCTCCAAAAAATATTAAATTCCTTTTTCTTTCTGCAACTATAAGAAATAAAGATGAATTTCACAATTGGATAGTTTCTTTGCGTGGAAAAACATCACTAATCAAATCTGAGATAAGACCAGTTCCACTTGAGATTTCTTTAGTGGGAGTAAATCCATACAACGATCAGTTGAAAATAATTAAGTCTTCTAAAGATAAACGAAATAACAAAATCTTTAAATTTGAAAAACAATATAAAAAATTTAAACGTCCACATCTAGGCTTTCAGTTAGATTACTTAAATGATAAGACGTTAACCCCCTCTATTTTCTTTTATTTTTCAAGGGATAGAGTTGAAACTAAAGCTAGGCAGGCTGCAACAAATAGGAATAAAACAAAAAAATCTAAAGAACTTAGAGCCATATTTAATAACGTTTTCGACTCCCTTGATTCAAATCAGTATGAACTCCTTAACCTTGATGAACTACTGTGGATGTGGGTTAGAGGAGTTGGATATCATCATGCTGGACTTGCACCAATAGTGAAAGAATTTGTTGAACATTTATTTTTAAATAGATACATTGATTACCTTTTTGCTACAGAGACTCTTTCACTTGGTTTGAACCTACCTGCAAAATCTATAGTTATTGATAGACTATACAAATTCGACGGGATAAAAACCCGTTTAATAAATCAATCTGAGTTTCTTCAGCTAACAGGTAGAGCTGGTAGACGAGGTATAGACACTAAAGGATTTGCTTTTGTAAATTACGATAGAAACATTGAAAACTTTTGGTACAATAATCTTTTCACTCTTAAGTCGAGTACATTAAAATCTGCTTATTCTATTTCATATTCCTCAATTCTCAACATGTTAAACAAATATTCATTAGTTGAAGCTATAGAGTTACTCGAAAAAAGCTTTTTTGCTTATCAAAACAATTTTAATGTTTCCGGATTACAGAAAACGTTCAAATCTAAACTTGAGGTTTTAGAGAATCTAGGCTTTAAGGATAGAAACAAAAAATCAAATGTTTTAATAGATACCTACCGAGATGAATTAATTGTTGGAATAGAGCTGTTGGAAACTGATTTTGCTAAAGACATGAATTTTTATTTAATGTTTGTCTGCACAGGTTTGTCCTCTACACGTCACGATCTTTCCTTGAATGAAATATATTTAGACACCTATATAAAATTTCAAATCATGGAGGAAAGAATAAATAAAATTGAATCTTTTGCTGGTGTTAAAAGAACAACCTCTATAGATATTGGCTGGTTTAGTATATTTAATGAATATCTTCATTCAGAAGATATTGAATCTGTATTAATAAAGTTTAACATTAGTATTGGTGATTTTATTAGAGCAGGCAAGGAAGCCTCTGAACTTTCAGCTAAACTTTTTAATATCTATGGAATTGATGAATTCAAAATGATAAGTAATCTATTTAATGACGAATTAATACAGAAAACAATGCGATGAAGGAATTTATTGTTTTTTATAACGTAAATTCTAGAGGCAGAAATCTTACACAAGACTACATAGAGTCTCTTTTTAGAAAGCATGAATTAAGTTGTAAAATATTTATGACTAAGAGCATTAGTGAACTTGGAGAAATAATAGACCAGTTCACCGATACTAAAAAATATATCTATTGTGCTATTGGTGGTGACGGTACTATTAGTTCTCTTATAGACTCTCTTTTAAACAAAGGATTAGTACAGCCTATAGTTGCATGCTTACCATCCGGAAGTGGTTCTGACTTTTTAAGAACATTTGCAATTCCTCAAAACATAGAAAAAGCAATGGAACATTTAAAAGGGGATTCTGTTTATTTAATTGACACTGCTCTAGTTTCTTCTGAATTTCGTTCAAAGCATTTTATAAATGTATTAAATTTTGGATTTTTAGCAGATACTGTTGAATTAAGCGAAAAGCTACCCAAACTCTTCAGAAGATTTAGATACCCCATTAGTTTTTGGGTAAAATTGCTACCTGCAAAATCATCCCAAATGAATCTTCAGACACACAACTATGAGTTTTCATCACATGCGTTTGTTGTTTCAATCTGCAACGGACAATTTTTTGGCGGGGGGTGGAACATTTCACCAAAGTCGAGTTTACAGGACGGTTTATTAAATATACAAATATTTAAAGTAACAAAACGAAAAGCTATGAAACTTTTTTTTCAAGCAAAAAAGGGTTTACATTTGACTGATCCAGATGTTTTATTGAAGCGAAGTGGAAATATAAAACTTTTAACTACCCAGTCAATTGAAATTGATGGTGATTATTTCGACAAAGGCCCAGCTGAGATATTTGTCAAAAAGCACTCCATACAGCTTAAAATTTAGTATTATTTTTAGAGCACTTTAAGGAGACAAATGTCAGAAAAAGATGTAGAAGATATTAAAGAACCTAATTTAGAAGATCTTGAAGAAGAAGATCTTGAGGAATCCGATACCCCCTCAGATGAAGAAGAAGAAAAAGAAGAGGTAGAAACAGAATCTTTAGAAGCTCGCGTTGAAAGTGAGAAAAAAACTGTTGAAGACCCTGACGATGCCGAAGGTTCTTTTATGAGTGTTGATGCTGCCGAAAAGAGAAATGTCAAAAAATCTGATTTAAAACTTGATGAAGCTGCAGCAGATAAAGAAGAAGATGAGTTTACTTGTTCTGTCTGTTTTCTTGTTTTGAAAAATACTCAACTAGCTAAACCTAGATCAAAAGTGTGCACCGATTGTGCATGAATTTGAAAATTTTAACTATAAATTTTCTATAACAACTACGGATACCGCACCAGCGGAATTACGTTCGTCTTTTATTGAAGAGATGAATCAAATAGACAACATAATGATAAACCATTATCTATCTCTGGAATTTATAAAAAAAATCTATTTTGTTCTAACTCAAGAAGATGTAAATATTGGTTATGGGTGTGGTGTTATAGAAAATGGTTTTCTTACTATTTATGAACTCTTTGTTCTTCCTGAATATAGAGAGTTAGGATTTGGCACTAAGATTTTCAATGAAATACGTACTTTCACACATACTAGCAATCTTAAAATACGATCTATTACACTACCTAGTGACAGAACAGGTAAAAACTTTTATGAGAGCAATCTAATCACAGCTCGTGCCTTAGTTATGGAGGAAAAACGTGAAAACTCTCGCTACAGACCTTGATGGCACTCTTTATTTAGACAATATATTGATTCCCGGTGTAAAGGAGTCATATCAATTGCTTTTAGCAAATAATTACTATATTTATCACGCAACGAACAACAGTTCCCAATCAAGACAAATAATAGCTTCTAAACTTGAGAGGTTATTACAGGTTGACATAGACCTATCATCTGTAATCACACCGTTGGTTGTCTTAGAAGATTACCTAAAAGGTAAAAATTATTCTGTCTATGTATTTGGCTCAGACGAAATCAAACAATACATTAGTAACATTTCAAACCTTGTCACAAATCTTGAAACAGCTGATTTAGTAATTTTGGGCAGAGTTGATTTCCCAAATGAAGATGAACTTGATGAGATTGCAAAAGGGATTAATTCTGGAATAGCTGCTGCAACTCTGAATAAAGACTTAACGTATCCCGTTAGCCCAACTGAGTTTAAACCAGGAAATGGACAAATAGCTAGATACATAGAATCAGCAACAAGGAAAACTCTAGACTCTTTTGGAAAAGATGGAATGCTATTTTCTGATTATTTTATAAATAAAGGTATCCAAATTGACTACATGATAGGAGACAGGGTAGATACAGATATTGTCTTTGCTAAAAATATAAATACAACATCAATCTTAGTTAATTCAAGTATAGAAAACCACATGCCGATTTCTCTTGCAGATGAAGTTTTTGATACCTTCAATGAGTTCGTCTCATCTATTGTTAAGTAGTTTCATACTCAGGTAACCAATAACAAAACCACCCAAATGAGCTTCCCAAGAAATGTTGTTATTTTGCAAAGCGATAAAGACTTGTGAAATAAACCAAAAAATCATAAAGTACTTAGCTTTTAATGTTGTTGGAAAGATTATTCCAAATGGAACTAAGACAAGTAATTTTGCATTTGGAAATCTATAAAGATAAGCACCCATTAATGCTGATACGACTCCAGAAGCTCCGACTACAGGATTTAAGTCAGAGTAATTCAAAAAAATATGCACACCAATGCTTCCAATTGAAACAATTATTAAAAAGAGGATAAATTTAAAAATACCTAACTTGTCTTCAATATTGTTACCGAAAATCCAAAAACTCCATAAATTACCTACTAGATGCAATAAATTAGCATGAAGAAAATTTGCGGTCAATAAACTAGCAAATATGTTTTTATCTTCAAATATGACAGTATCAACTAATGCCATACAGTTATTTGAATAGAATTGATTGGCACTTATAGGCCTTCCTATTTGAATTTCACATGGAATTGCTGAGAATTCATAAAAAAAATTAAAAAGCTCGGCAGCATCTTTTGGTTGTATCAGTAAATAAACAATTATCGTTGCAAAGATGAAAAGCCTTGTCACATAGGGAATGTTCTTGGCTGGATTAATATCTGATATAGGTATCACTTTGTACTCACTCCAAGTAGCGTATAATATATCCTAGTGAAGAATATATTAATTATTTCATCAAAGAAATATACTAAATTAAAAACCTATACAGATTTAATTAACCTAATTAAATCTAAAGGACTTCCTTTTGAAACATCTCATGTTGAAGATAAAAACCATATTTATGAAGATTATATTAATGAAGATACACTAGTTGCTAGTTTCGGTGGAGATGGCACAGCGCTAAAAGCAATGAAGATAGCATGGAACAACAATTTAATATTTATGCCATTAGGAACAGGTAGGGTAGGCTACCTAGTAAATAAATCTGAAGAAATTGATGATGTACTTAGCTCATGGATTAAAGATAAAAATACAATTGTTAGCCGATCAGCTGTAATTCAAGATTCAAATATAGAGTTACCTGCATTCAACGAAGTAGTTGTTATTAAAAATTCACCAACTCGAATTTTAGATATGGTATTCAGAACTTATAATCAAACTGTCAAACTTAGAGCCGATGGAATAATTATTTCAACATCATTAGGGTCAACAGCTTACAATTATTCAGCTGGAGGCCCGATTGTCCAAAACAGTCTTGAATCTATAATCGTTACACCAATATCACCATTTTCTAAATTTCCAAGATCAATAGTTTTGCATAAAGAATCAGATATAGAAATAGAAATTAAAAAAAAACAAAACTACGCAATTCAATTTGACGGAGTAGTTGAATCAGAAGAGCAAATCGATAATGATAAAATTTTTAAATATTCTTTATCCGATAAAACATTAAATATAATCGGAACCGAGAATTCACCAAGACTCGACCTTTTTTTAAATCAAATCCTTAGATAATCCTTTTAATAAGAATTTATCATGGTAAAATTTCTGAGTGACCAAATACATATTTGTAACTGGTGGTGTAGTCTCTGGTCTTGGTAAAGGGATTACCTCTGCATCTCTTGGAAACCTTCTGAAATCTCGCGGCCTTACAGTTATTAATCAGAAATTAGATCCTTATATCAATGTTGATCCTGATACTATGAATCCCTTTCAACACGGTGAAGTTTTCGTCACCGAGGATGGTGCAACTACTGATCTAGATCTCGGTCATTATGAGCGTTTCACTGGCGTAAATTTACGTAAAGATGCAAATGTTACAACAGGTAGCATATATAGAAAAGTTATAGAAAGAGAACGTAAAGGTGATTATCTTGGAGCAACTGTTCAAGTTATTCCCCACATTACCGATGAAATTAAAAGAAGGATTAAGGGCATTTCAAACGATGTAGATGTGCAAATTACTGAAATAGGTGGCACAGTGGGAGATATTGAAATTCTTCCTTTCCTTGAGGCTGCAAGGCAAATTAGAAAAGAGCTTGGTTCAGAAAATGTTATGTTCATTCACGTCACACTTGTACCTTACATCGGCCCAAGTACAGAATTAAAAACAAAACCTACTCAGCACTCTATTTCTTTGTTACGTGGCTATGGGATTAGTCCAGATTTAATCGTTTTACGTTCTGACAGAGGTCTTGATGAAGACATAAAAAATAAAGTTTCTTTATTTTGTGATGTCACATATGAAAATGTTATCAATGCTCCAGACCTTGATGACATATATGATGTTCCTTTAAAAATGAATTCAGAAGGTCTGGACTTAGCAGTCGATAAAAGATTAAATCTCAATACAGAACAACCAGATCTGGAAAGCTGGAAGAAAATGCTAAATCTTAAGAAAGAGGCAACAAAGGAAATACGTATTGCAATCTTGGGAAAATATTTCGGTCTGCCAGATAGCTATATGTCGGTAGTTGAGTCCTTAAAGCATGCATGTTTACAAAATAAAGTTAACTTAAATCTCCAATGGATAGATGCAGACAGTTATGAAATTGACGACCTATCTAGTTTAGATGGAGTAGTGGTACCTGGTGGCTTCGGCGTAAGAGGAATAGAGGGAAAGATAAAGGCCATACAATACTTAAGAGTAAACAAAATTCCATTTCTTGGAATATGCCTTGGATTACAGTGTGCCGTCATAGAATACGCAAGAAATGTCTGTGGTATTAATGAAGCCAATTCTTCAGAGTTCTCACAAAATACAAAAGACTATGTGATAGACCTTCTCCCTAATCAAGATCTTGACAAAGATGATGTTGGTGCTTCTATGCGTTTGGGAACGTACCCTTGTAAAATTGAAAAAAACACTCTAACTTCTGAGATTTACAATGAAGAAGTAATCTACGAACGCCATAGACATAGATACGAGGTAAACAATAAGTATCGCGACATCTTGGAAAAGAATGGGTTAATTTTTAGTGGATTGTCACCTGATAACAATTTAGTTGAAATGATAGAAATAAAAGACCACCCATTTTTTGTTGCCTCTCAATTTCATCCAGAATTTAAATCTCGTCCCTGGGAGCCTGCACCCATGTTTAATAAATTTATCCAAAGTGCTTCTTCAGAACCAAAGACAACATCTGACAATTCGTCTAAAGCGAAAGTAAAAGATTAATAAACTCTTAAAAGATTTACTAGATGAATATCGTAATTATTTACTTTATTCCAAGGGCCTTTCTGAGAATTCAGTTAAAGCTTATTTTGCGGATTTAAAAAATTTATTTGATGAGAATAAAATAACAGAGATTACTGCTGATGCCTTAAATGAGATGATAAGTTTAATTTCAAGTAGACACTACAGTGCCAACACTAAAAAGAGAAAACTCTCAGTATTAAAACAATTTGTTAAATGGTTCAATTTAAAAGAATTCAATAAATTAATAATACTTGAGGAAGTAAAGATAAAATCTGGACAAAAATTACCAGATACATTATCGATTTTAGAAATTGAAAAAATGATTAACTTCTTTGATCAAGATACATTTATGAGCACGAGAAACAAAACAATTATTGATTTTATGTACTCCACCGGATGCCGTGTAAGTGAATTATGTAATGTAAAAATATCTGATCTTGATTTTGACGATGATTATGTACAACTTATTGGCAAAGGTTCCAAACAACGAATTGTTCCTATTGGTACAAAATTAAAAATAAATTTATTAGCATATCTTCAATCAAGAATTAATAAAGATCATAAAAATACCACACCTTACCTTTTTATTTCTAAATCAAATAATCAACTAGAAAGAACTTCTATATTTAGACTGATTAAAACTACCGCAGTGCAGACCCACTTGGACATAAATGTTCACCCACATACTTTAAGACATAGTTCAGCTACTCATATGCTTGAAGCAGGTTGTGATTTAAGAACATTGCAAGAATATTTAGGACATTCTTCCGTATCCACAACACAAATATATACTAAGCTGACCAAGGAATTTCTTAATGAAGTTTTTAACGAAAGCCACCCTAGAGCATGAATCAAATATATTTAAAAACTAAAAGAGCAATACGGTATCTTTTTTATAGACATTTAACAATTGATGAACAGTTACATATTTCATATGTACTTACCAATGAAGAACTAGTAAAACAGTATTGGCTTCTTAATAAAGCTGACAGGCATCACTCTTTTGAAGTTTTAATGAGATCTATAAAACTAACTATAGATTCTGATGTTTTAAAACTTTCTTTATTACATGATATTGGTAAAAATAAAGCTCACTACTCATGGTTATTTAGGATACTTTCTGAATTAAAAATAAACTCCTCTCAAAAAGCAAAAGAATATTTACGACATGAATTAATAGGGTATGAGGTACTAAAAAAAATAGATGGAATAGATAACGACATTAGTTTTTATCAAAAAGAATTAATTAAACAACGACACTATGTTTTGGAGAAAATGGACTATTAATGAATAACATTGAAATAATTGAAATTTTAAAAAGTCTACTTGTTGAATATACCTCTAAAACTGAAACCCAAATAGAAAACAACCTTACAGCAATATTTCAAAGTTTTGAAAATAAATCCTTAAAAGAAGATATAGATAATTATTCAGAATTTGTCTTGCTTGGCGCGTCATTATTTGAATTGAAAGCAAAAAGATTACTTCCACAAGAAGAGGAAGTAGATTGGTTAGACGAGGTTGAGCTTATAAAAGATAAAGATTTAGCTTTTGCTCGGTTACTACAATTTAAAGCTTTTACTGAAGTTGGAATTGCAATGGCAATTAAGGTAAAACAAAGTGAACAAGAAATTCCTTCTTTCAAGTACTACCAAACAAGTGCGCTTAAAGTTAAACCTGATATTCAATATTCTTTGGATATTAATAAATTTCATGAAACAGCAATTGAAGTATTTAGACGATATAAAACTATTCAGGGATTTTCACATATTGATAAAGAGTTACCTGACTTACAAGAGGCAATTGATGACCTGCTTAAGATTGTAGATAAAAGATTAAACACAACCTTTGAAGAATTAGTATCTTCAGTTAACTCTTCTCAAGAGGCAGTTGCCTTCTTTCTTGCTCTATTAGAAGCAGTAAGGTGGGGCTTTATTAAGGCAGAACAAACAAAAACTAACAAAGAGATTATTATTGAGAAAAACTATGAATAATAAAAAAGTAATATCAGCAGTTCTTCTTGTAAGTGATGGGCCAATTGAGCACAGCTACTTTGAAGAACTCTTACAAGTTGATAAAAATACTCTTATCAATCTTTTTAACGAATTAAATTCTGATTTATCAAATGCAGAAATAGGATTCTACATTAAGTTCGACGATTTTAAATCTGATATCGTCACAAAATCTGAAATTTCAGAACTTTTAAGTGATGTAAAACCTCCACCTATTCTTCGAGGACTATCAACCCCTGCATTAGAAACTCTTGCAATAGTTGCATACGAGCAACCTGTTACTAAATTGAAAATATCTGAAATCAGAGGGGTAGAGTCTGAGTCATCAATTAAAACACTTGAATCCAGGGGTTTGATTGAAAAAGGGGGAGAGCTAGATGTTCCAGGCAACCCCATACTTTATAAAACAACCGATCTCTTTCTTAACAAATTAGATATCACTACCATCAATAACTTACCTACAATAGGCGAGTACTTCTCTAATACAGAAGAAGAGTAAGTTATTGAGAATAAACCGATTTCTTGCCTTAAATCTAAACATTTCAAGACGAGACAGCGATAATCTTGTTGAAAAAAAATCTATCAAGATAAATGGTATTACTGCAATTCACGGTGATAGTGTAAACGATAACGATATTGTAATGTATAAAAATCAGGTTGTTCAGCCCTTAAAAGAGCACGAATACTACTTATTTTACAAACCCTATGGATACATTTCATCCCATAAAAGACAAGGTGATTCTAAAATTATATATGATTTAATTCATAATAAATCTCTTAAGTTTGGTGGTCGATTGGACAAAGACTCTGAGGGACTTATGCTTTTAAGTACCGATGGGGTATGGCTTAATAAATACTCACACCCAAAAAGTAATATATCTAAAACTTATCTTGTAACTACCGGTAGTGAGATAAATTTTGAACGTTTTAGAAAAAATATTAGAGATAACGACGAACAATTAAAAATTCACAAAATTACGGAAATAAAAAAATTAACATATGAGATTATTCTTAAAACTGGAAAAAATAGAGAGATTAGAAGAATCTTTGAAATAAATAATGTACAAATTAAAAACTTAAAAAGAACCAAAATCGATAAATTTAAAATCGGAAAAATGAAAATTGGAGAGTTGAAGAAAGTTAATTACCATAATTTATGATGAGGATACTTGTAACAATAGATGGACCATCAGGTGTTGGTAAAACAACACTAGGCTCTTTACTTGCAAAAGATTTAGGTGCAAGTTTTTTTTCAAGTGGAAAACTTTATAGAACTATAGCTTCGTATTTGTTACACAATCCAGAATTTTTAGTACACGATTTATCATTAAGTATTGATAATGAATTAAACATTATATTGAATGACACTTCATTTTCAGAATCTGAACTTTACTCTAAAGAAATTAATTCTAAAAGTTCAGAAATTGCTAAACAAAAAGATATAAGAGAAATAGTTTCAAAGTCGTTACTTAGTTTATATGAACACTTATCTACAGGTTTAATAATTGAAGGACGTGACATGGGTACTGTAGTTTTTCCTTTTGCTAATTTAAAAATATATTTAGATGCTGATATCAAAGTCAGAGCTCAAAGAAGATTAAAACAATCTAATGACTCAGAAACAATGAAAGACTTACAAATAAGAGATGAGAATGACATGAATAGAGACCAGTCTCCACTCAAAATACCGGAAAATTCCCTTTATATCGATAATACAAATATGGATATGGTTGAAGTAGTTAAAATCGTTAAAGAGAACTTAAAGCTTCAGTAGCTGTCCACAGCTTGTCTTTGTTTACACTTTTTGTAGGTTGAATATTGTTATCAGGAAAGAGTTCAAGTAGGAAACTACTGATTGAAGTGATGTTCAATCTTAATTCTTTAGGCAAAGGAAAATACTCTGTTTCTTTTGTATTACTAAATAATTCTGTTTTCTCTGGTTTTAACTTAGATATTATTTCTTGAACAATATGATCTGGTGCAGATGCTCCTGCGGTTATAGCCACATCTTTTCCTGAAAGGTTTAATTTATCAAGTTCTTTAGTTGAATCTATCCGGTAACTCTCCTTACCAAGATTTTTTATTGTTGTAACAAGTGCCTTTGTATTGCTTGATGTATCTGAACCAACAACTATTACAACATCCACTAAGGATGAAACATTTATCACAGCCTCTTGTCTGTTAGTTGTCGCATAACAAAGGTCGCTTTTTCTTGGCATATTTAAATTTGGATACATGTCTTTTGCAGATTCCATTATTGGTTTCCATTCAGACATTGCCAATGTTGTCTGAGCAAGTAAAGCAACTTCTTCATTTTGCAAGTCAATCTCTTTTAAATCTTCTTCCTTTTCAACAAGGAACATTGAGTCGGGTGCCACACCTAGGGCACCAAGTGCTTCATCATGGTTTTTATGACCAACATAAATAATCTTTTTCCCAGATTCTGTGAATCTTTTTGCTTCATGATGAACCTTTGTCACAAGTGGACATACTGCATTTACTTGAATAGAGGATACTTTTTTAAAACTTTCTTCAATTTTTGGAGCTGTTCCATGTGCAGACAACATCAAAACACCATCTAAAGGAAGTTCATCTGGTGACTCTATAAATTTTACATTTTTATCTCTAAATTTTTCAACAATCCAATCATTATGTACAATTTCGTGATAGCAGTAGATTGTTTCATCATAAATTTTTAACATCCACGTAAGTGCTTTGATTGCCATTTCTACTCCAGCACAAAACCCTCGAGGTGTAACTACATAAAGATTGTTTACCATAGAAATAGGATAGCTATATTTAGATTATGACTAAAAATAATATCGATGAAGTTTTACTTATCGGTTTGCCAAATTCAGGCAAATCGTCACTAGTTAATACACTTTGTAGAAAAAAAGTTTCAATAATTGGATCAACACCAAACACAACACGAGATAAAGTATCTGCAACTTTAAGAGATGATGACAAAATTTATAATATTTCTGATTTACCCGGATATCTGGAAAATCCTGATGAGTTGAATATTAAATTTCAAAATAAATTGAACGAATATATTATGGGAGCAAAAGTTATCTTATTCGTAATAGATATCAATACAACAAATTATTCTGCACTAGATAAAATTAACAATCTTCTCCAAAAAAATATAAAACAATCACAAAAAGTTATAACAGTTTTTAATAAATGTGAAAGTTTTCAAAAATTTGAACTTAATAGCAACCTTTATAAATATATTTATGATGCTGAGCATTACGTTTCATCGATTCACAAGATAGGAACCGATCATCTGTTGAAAACTATATCAAAAAATATTACAAGCAACAGAGACTCAAATAAAACAAGTTACAAGTCCATTGCCATTATTGGAAAACCTAATTCTGGCAAATCAACATTATTTAATAAACTGTTAAATGAAGAGAGGGCAATAGTATCGAATATTTCAGGTACAACAAGAGATAAATTAGAAGAGACTATTAGGTTTGATTCAGACTCGTACAATATTATCGACACCGCAGGAGTTCCAAGAAAAAAACAAAAAAACCAAATAGATAGATATGCTTCATCATTAGCTGTAGGTCAATTGGAGAACGCAGTTATAGCATTTTTACTAGTTGACTCTAAACAAGGGATTAATTTTGAAGATATGCGATTAATTAGTGAATGTATTGAAAATAACGTCACACCGATCTTGATTATGAACAAATGGGATTTATTAAAAGAAGATGAAAAGTTATATATAAATAAAAATATTACATCACTCCTAAAAAAATATTCCTGGATGAAAATTTTAAGAATCTCTGCATTGAATGGAAAAGGTATTAATAATTTAAATACTGTTATCTATGATTTACAAAAACAACTTACAACCCGAGTAACAACTCATGAGTTAAATATTTTATTTAGAGAAATCTGGACAAAAAAACCACCACATCCATTTAGAGGAAGAAGAGCAAAACTTAAATATGTCACACAATACGATATCTATCCACCGTCTTTCAGTTTTATCTTAAGTGGGAGAGTGCCTATCAACTATCAAAGCTTTGTAGAAAATAGATTACGTGAAACATATAATTTCGACAATATCTGTTTAAATATAAAATTTAAAAACTAATGGAAAATTTTGGATTTAAAATAGGTGTATTTTTATTCGGATTTTATCTAATTTTGAGATTGTTTCAGTTTTTAATCAACATTGTTATATAGAAAAAACAACAGGTATAACGAAAAAATATACTTTTTGATTGTAATAAAAAAATAAATATCTACTATTAATACATCCACATTTATATGTGGATTTTGTATACAAAAGGAGAAAAATTGAGTAATTTCAAAGGATCCAGAAGTTGGCGCCTTATCTTACTTTTCTCAGTTTTTGCATTAGTTGTAGTCGCCTGTGGTGGCGACACAGCAGAAGAAGAAGTTGCTGTCGAAGAGACAGAAACAACTGAAGCTCCTGCTACAACTGCTGCGGCAGCTGAAGAAGCAGCTCCATCAGGACCTGATGGTGTTTATAAGATGGCGATCTTCTCAGATCCACAAACACAAAATTACTGGAATTATCTTGATACAGAAACAGATGTTTGGACACAATACGTGATGTCCGGGCAAGCTGTATCATTATTCTCTATTTCATATCCTAACTATCAGTTAGTTACAGGAATCGCAGACGAACTTGTCGAAGCCTCAACTGATAACGGTGACGGAACATGGACTTATAGTGTTCCTATAACTGAAGGTTATGAGTGGAGTGATGGTTCAGCTATCACAGCCAACGATATGGTATTTACATATAATACCGCTAAAGATCTTGGCCTCTTAAGTAACTGGGAAACAAGCTACCCACAAGGTAGTGGAACAGACTCATCTGCTGAGGGATATGCACAGGGTATTTTAACCCTCGTTGCTAGTGATGCTTACACTGTAGAGATAACTCTAAACTTTGATGCCGGGTTAGCTTCATGGCAGTATCAAATTGCACAAGCACCAATACTTCCAGAAAGTTATTGGGCGCAATATGCTACTGATAGAGAAACCCTATTAGCAGCCTCGGGAGTAGACGCTCCAGTAGCTAGCGCATTTGTCTATAACAAAGTAGAACAAGGTGCTTTTTACACATGGACATATGATGCTAATACAATGTGGGATGGTGGAACCACCACAATTTATAAGAGTGGTACCACAGTCGAATGGGATAATGGAAAAGCTCCAGCAATCAACAATTCATTTGGTGATACAACTGGCGATTCATTCTCATACACAGCAGGACCTTATGTAGGAACTGTTGAGTTCACATTATATGGTGATCAAGATGCTGCTTATCTTGCATTCCAAAATGGCGAAGTTGATTTCGTTCTTAACCCACTAGGCGTTAAGAGAAATCTTTTTGACCAATTATCCAGAGTTCCAGGTGTCGAAACTGTTTCCAACTTAGGTAACGGTATGCGATACATGGCATTCAACACTAGGGTTTTCCCTGGAAGCGACAAATCTTTTAGACAAGCTGTTGCATGTATTTCTGATAAAGAATTCGTGTTAAACAACATTCTTCAAGGTGTTGCTGTAAATATGGATGGTCAAATGCCTGAAGCGTTAACAGCCTGGGTTGCACCTGTAACAGGTGTCCTTGCTGATTGTGCTGGCCTTAATGCAGAAGAAAGATTCAACAAATCAGTTGGAATTCTTCAAGCAGGTGGCTGGACAGCTTCAGACTGGGGTTCCCATGCTGGTGGTGCTGAAAGAGCAGTCGCTCCAACAGGAATTAAAGGACCAGGAGGAGAAACACCTCCATCAGACATGTTGCTATATGCACCAGGTGCTGGTTACGATCCATTGAGATCAACAATGTCCTTATTTATTGCTGACTGGATGCAACAACTCGGACTTGACGTAACAGCGAGACCAACAGGTTTCAATGTTATTGTTGACAAAGTGTTTACACCAGAAACCTGTGAGGATTGGTATTTCTACATGCTTGGTTGGGGTCTAAGTGCATTCCCTAATCACCCTGGAGATTTCTTCAATTCCAAGAACGACACATGCGAAGGTGGTTATAACACACCTGGTTTTAACAACGCAGAATTTGACGCATTAGATGCTGAATTCCAAGCTGCTAAAACTATCAGTGATGCAATAGCCCTATCGCAAAAAATGGAAGCTATATTATTTGAAGAAATGCCTTATTTGGTATTATTCAATGTACCTACACTTGAGGTATATAGAGATACTGTAGAATTTCCATTCACAGATGTATTAGACGGTCTTACTGGAACAGGTGGCGGTTACCCATCACTTGTAAAAGTACAAAGCTAATAATATTTATTAAACATGGGTAGGCTCAGGCCTACCTATGTTTTTTAATCTTATAAAATAGGGTACGCAAATGGTTGAATACATAATTAGAAGAACGTTACAAATGATTGTTGTGTTCTTCATTTTTTTAGTAAGTTCATATCTTTTATTTAATGCAATTCCAGGTAATGCTTTTTCAAATTTGCTTTTGAATCCGAATCTACCCCCTGATGCTTATCAAAAAGTTTTAGAAACCTACGGTTTAGATAAACCACTCGGTGAAAGAGTTCAACTTTATGTTGTTAATTTTTTTAAAGGTGACTTCGGCTACTCTTATAAATATTTCCCAAAAACCCCCATTGAGCTAATAGCAGAAAGATTACCTCGAACACTAATGCTTTTTTCTGTTGTGAATATAGTTGCTTTCTATACAGGTTTTTTTATTGGAAAAATACTTGCTTGGAGAAGAGGTTCTAAATCTGAAACATGGATTACTATCACCTCCGTTTTTTCTTACACAGTTTTTTATCCATGGTTTGCATTAATGATGTTATGGTTTTTTGGTTACAAAATGGGTTGGTTCCCAATTGGAAAATTCTTATATCCTGAAAAGTGGTACGACGCACCTTTTGACAGTGATGTGATATTTTCTATGATGATTAAATTTACTCTGGTTGTATCTTTGTTACAATTTTTCGCTTATACAGCAACTAGGGGTATTGAAGCTTTGTCTTCAAGAAGGAATATACGTTTTGCGAGTCTAATTGCTATATTTATCGGAAGTTATTTTTACTGGAATACCGGAGAGGCTCTAGCAAGAAAACCTTATGCTGCTGACATTGCATATCATATGATTCTTCCAGTTATGGTAGTCACTATTGTTGCATTTGCAGGAACAGCCCTTCTCACACGTACTACAATGATGGAAGTTCTTAAGGAAGATTATATCCTCACAGCTAGAGCAAAAGGAATTAGCCAGAAAAGAATTAGAGACAGACATGCAGCTAGAACGGCTCTACTACCTGTTGTTACTTCATTCATTTTTACAATAGTTACAATTATCGACGGCTCGGTTCTTACTGAACAAATTTTTTCCTGGCCAGGAATGGGACAACTTCTCTTACAAGCCGTTCTAGAAGAAGATATACCTGTTGCTATGGCAGCATTTTCTTTCGTTGGTGTTTTTGCTTTAATAGCTCATTTAATAGCAGATATTTCTTACTCATACTTAGATCCGAGAATAAGGGTAAAATCACAAGGTTAAAATATGGAAATAGATAACGCAAAAGAAAAAGATTTACAGAAAAAACTAAGAAGAGAATCTTTTAAAAGAAACTGGAAATTGTTTTCTCAAAGTAAATTAGGAATGATCGGTCTTGGAATCGTTTCACTCTTTTTAATATTAGCTTTATTACAGCCATTCCTTTTTCTTACAGGCATATGGAGTGAAAGCATTTATCACCCTGTTGTAGGATACGATCAAATAATTGAGGAAAAACTTGTTGTTGAATGTCCAAAAGAATATCCTACTCCTAAATACGAAACATCTTTTGATTGCCCTGCTGAAGGTGAGGTTCAGAAAAAAATGCTCTACCTTGCACAAGGTGTAGAGGTCGGAGATATGTACGATGTATATTTACAACCAGCTCCTCCATCAAGTAAACATATATTAGGTACAGATTCCCTAGGTAGAGATGTTTTCTCCCAAATAATGGAAGGTAGTCAGGTAGCCTTTGTTCTTGGGTTATTAAGTGCTACTCTTGGCGTCGGTATATCAACAATTCTTGGAACAATTGCAGCATTTTTTGGTGGAAGAATTGACGCATATCTTATGAGACAATCCGATTTAGTACTCATGCTGCCTACATTACCTCTTCTATTTATAATTTCAGCTTTTGCTGAACTTAAGATATGGCATTTAGCAGTAGTCTTAGGAGTCTTAGGAGGATTGGGTGGGTCTGTAATAACAATTAAATCTCAAGCTCTTCAGGTAAAAGTAAAACCATTTGTAGATTCTGCAAGGATTACTGGTGGTTCGCAAAGGAAAATAATGTTCTCGCATGTTCTACCTAATGTTGCTCCTTTAGCTCTATTGTTCATGGTCTTTAGTGTTACTGGTGCAATTGCATCAGAATCAGTATTATCATTTCTTGGTTTACTTAATATAGATATGAGTTGGGGTTTAATGATATATCTATCTCAAACTGATGGTTTTATTTTTTCAGGCCTTGAATACTGGTGGTTAATATTGCCAGCAGGGCTTTCTGTTACATTTTTAGCCGGTGGGTTTTATCTAGTAGGACGTGGATTGGATGATGTCTTTAATCCAAGATTGAGAAAGAGATAGTATGTCAAAAGATATCTTAGTTGTCGATAATCTAAATATGCATTACGAGACACTCGAAGGAAAGGTTATGGCCGTAAATAATGTAACATTTTCCGTAAAAGAAGGGGAGTCCTTTGGTTTAGTAGGTGAGTCTGGTTGTGGTAAATCTTCAGTCGCATCAACTTTACTTCAACTACAGTCTGACAATGCTGTTATTTCCTCTGGAAGCATCAAGTTAGACGAGAAAGAACTTGTTGGTATGACTGAATCTGAACTTAGAAAAGTTCGCTGGAACGACATTAGCATAGTTTTCCAAGGAGCAATGAACGCATGGAATCCTGTAATTAAAATTGGAGAACAAATTCGAGAAGCAATCAGAGAGCATTACCCTTCAAACTCCAAAAAAGAAAACACAGAAAAGATATCTGAGTTGTTTAAAATTGTAGGATTAGAAGATTCAATTATGGACAGGTATCCTCACGAGCTTTCAGGGGGGATGAAACAAAGAGCAGTAATCGCACTTGCTCTTTCGTGTGACCCTAAAATTGTTATAGCTGATGAACCAACAACTGCATTAGATGTTGTTATACAAGATCAGATTCTTAAAGAAATTAAAAAAGTACAAGAATTATTAGGCCTTAGCTTGATATACATATCTCACGATATTGCAGTAATTGCAGAAATGACGGACAATATGGCAGTTATGTACGCCGGATCAATTGTAGAAAAAGGTCCTACAGCTTCAATATTTTCTAATCCTCGCCACGCATATACAAGACTTTTATTAGAATCAACCCCTTCTGTTGTTGGTGAAAAAAAGAAGTTACGTGCATTAGACGGTGAGCCACCTAGCTTAATTAACGGATTAGATGCCTGTGCATTTTCTCCAAGATGTCCAGACCCATCAGATGATTGTAAAAATGGAAATTTAGAAATGAAACTTATAGAAATCGAAGATGGACATTGGGCTGACCAGTGTTGTGTAAATTGCGGGTGATATATGGATAATGTAATAGAAGTAAATAATTTAGTAAAAAATTTTGATGTCTCAAAAGGTTTTTTTTCAAGAAACAAAACTATTGTTAAAGCAGTTGACGGTATTAGTTTTAGCATACCTAAAGGCGAATCTCTGGGTTTAGTTGGTCAAAGTGGTTGTGGTAAGACTACAACTGCTAGAGCACTCTGTCTCCTAGATCCAAAAACATCAGGTGATGTAAAATTTTACAATCCAGAAGCTGATGAAATGCAAAACTTAGATAACTTAAATGATGATCAAGTTAAGCAATTTAGAAGAAACACCCAAATGATTTTTCAAGATCCCTATGAATCATTGAATCCAAGATGGACAATAAAAGATATTATTCTTGAACCCCTTAACATCCACAATATAGGGTCTCTTGAAAATAGAACAGAGGCTGTAGTTGAAATACTTAAAACAGTAGGTCTTACACCTCCTGAAAATTATTTACCACGATACCCTCACGAACTTTCAGGTGGTCAAAGACAAAGGGTATCAATAGCAAGATCCCTAATAATGAATCCTAAATTTGTTATATGTGATGAACCTACTTCTATGCTTGATGTCTCTATAAGAATTTCAATAATGGATTTAATGTTAGATTTAGCTAAAGATTTACAGGTATCCTATCTCTACATCACACACGACTTAGCTGTTGCTAGATATATGTGTAATCGTATTGCAGTGATGTTTAATGGTAAAATAGTCGAAATCGCAAAAACTGAAGACTTGTTGAGTAATCCTATTCATCCATATACTAAAAGATTAATCTCTTCGATTCCAGTTCCTGATCCTAAATACACAAGGGAAAAGTATGAAATTAATTTTGATGAATTAGATGAGATAATTTCTAATAATACAGAAAACCTCCCGATGGTTGATGTCGGAAACGAACATTTTGTTGCCACTCATGATGTTAAGGATTTACTTATTTGAGATATAAAGATATCTTATTGCCTCCTAATCTAATCACCCTTTTTCGATTAGTAGCTTCAATTTATCTTTTTCAAAACTTTCAACCATTAAATATAGATACATATCTACTGGTGACAACAATAGCAATTATCGGTTTAAGTGATTCCCTAGATGGTATTGTTGCAAGACGTTTTAACATGGTAAGTGAGCTCGGGGTAATACTCGATCCCTTTGTGGACAGAACAGTTTTTATACTTTTAGTTCTTTGGTTACAGGAAATATTTCCAAGCGCTTTTTTTACAGCATTAATAGTAAGAGAAGTTCTCGTATTATTAGGTGGAATATATGTGATACTTTCTAAAAAACCAATTGAAGTCTCTAAAAAGGGAAAGTTAGCAACTGTTTTTATGTTTATAACGATCTGTTTTTATGTACTTGAAACAAGTCTGCAGACTAATTTAATGGACTTTATTGCTTTCCCAGCAATGCTTTTTTATTACTTTGTTGCTTTAGAGTACCTTTATTATCTAAAATTTAATTATGAACAATGAAACAAGACCACTTGAAGATTCATTAATCTTTAATCAGAATTCAAGATATATTCTTTCTTTATTAAATGAGGAGATAACATCCATTTCATGGTTCCTAACTAACGGTGTACATAAAATAGGTAGGCTCCCAGATAAAGAAATAATCCTAGATGATGTAACTGTTTCACGTAACCATGGATTCATTACTGTTGAAGATGATGACATATATATTATCGACGAAGATTCAACAAATGGGATTTTTGTTAATGGTGAATTAATAACCGAAATCGAAATAAAAAGTGGCGACAGGATACAAATAGGTAAATTTTCATTAATACTAACTAAGACCGAATAATTATGAAAATTTCAGCAAGCATTCAAGCAGCTAATCAACTTAAATTATTATCGGATATTGAAACTAACTCTGAGAAATTCGATCAACTTCATATTGATATTACAGACGGTCATTTTACAGAAAATATTGGGCTTTCTATCGACATAGTGAAACTATTAAAAGTAAATACAGATTATTTTTTAGATGTTCATCTTATGCTTAATAACAATTTTAAATTCGTTGAAAAAGTTTTTAACAATGGAGCGGATTTAGTCACAGTTCATTGTGAGTCAACTTCAGTAAGTGAGTTTCAATTACTTACTGAACGATTTGAAAATGTAGGTATTGGAATTTTACCAGCTACTAAAATTGAAACACTCATTCCATTTCTTCATTTTGCTAAAGCAATTTTATTACTCACTGTAAATCCAGGTTTTTCTAATCAACCAAAAGCAGTTAAATTATCCGATAGATTATCTGAACTAAGAAAGCTTTCATCACAAAATAACAAGAAAATTATAGTTGATGGTGGTGTAACAAATGATGATTTACCTTTCCTAAAAGAGATGGATGTAGATATTGCAGTACAAGGTGGAGCAATATTTGGTAAATAATTTACAATACTTGGGTTTTTCTCAACCTATGTCAGTTGCAATTGCGGAAGCTTTAAAAGTTAATCCCTATCCTAACCCACGCGTTGGGGCAGTCCTTACAGACAAACAAGGAAAAATAAAAGCTATCTCAAAACATGTTAAGAAGGGGAGTAATCATGCTGAAATAAATATTTTCGAACAAGTGAAGCCTGAATCTAGTGATGTACTTTATATTACCCTCGAACCATGTTTTCATAGTGATACTTCGCCTTCCTGCGCATCAGAAATAATTAAACAGGGAATAAAACATGTTGTAATTGGTGATATCGACCTAGACATTCGCACCAACGGTAAAAGTGTTCAAATGCTAAAGGCTAAAAACATTACGGTAAGAATTGAAAAAAATGCAAATAATTTACTCAATCCACATTATAAAAACTTACATAGCAATTTAAAAGAAATCAATTATCTACTTAAAATTGGAATCTCGAAGAATAACTTTATTACTGATAACTCAACTAAATCAAAATATATCACAAACAAAGTTTCCTTAAAGCTATCACATTTTCTACGTGCATCTGCTGATTGTATAGTTATCGGAAAGAATACATTATTGAGTGATAAACCAAAATTAAATGTGAGATTACAGGAAATAAAAAATAGTAAACATATTCCAGCACCTATAGTGTTGTGGGGTAGGTCATCTAAAAATTTATCAGAAGCACAAAGAGAATTTCCAAATTTTACTTTTCTTAGCGACTCACCAACACAAGATAACAATATAAAATGCTCAACATATTCAATTGATGATATAGAATCCTTTTTTCTAAACAAAAACTTTCGTAATGTATTTATCGAAGGTGGCAACAGTGTTATAGATTTATTTCTTAAACAAAATAAAATTGATACTATATATGAATTTAGAAGCCAAAAAAACATTGATTCTGGTCTCAAAATTAGCCAAGCCTACTTAGATAATATCAAAAATGACTTCTCAATAAGTAACGAATATCAACTTCTTGATAATTCACTAACTACTTATACTAAGGATTAATGTTTACTGGAATAATTGAAGCTACTGGTACAGTTAATTCTCTACATGGAGAAAACTTAGATATATTCACAACTTCTTCAGACTTTCATGGCCTTAAGATGGGTACTAGTATCTCTGTTGATGGTGTATGTTTAACATTGCGAAAATTCAGCGATAATGTGTTGACATTTCAAGTATCAAAAGAGTCTATTCAGAGATCAATAATTAGCAAATATAACAAAGGTTCTGAAGTGAATTTGGAGCTACCTCTAACAATGGAAAAATTTTTGAGTGGTCACTTGGTACAAGGCCATGTTGACACAGTAACCTCAGTTTTAAAAGTTAATGAAATCTCAGAAGACTTATGGAATTATGAATTCAAAAATAATGACTATAAATATCTTGTGGACAAGGGGTCAGTCACAGTAAACGGAATTTCCTTAACTGTTGTAAACCCCACTGACGAACATTTTACCGTAGCTGTCATTAGAGAGACTTATGATCGTACAAACTTTAAAAATCTTAATGTTGATTCAGTTGTTAATATAGAATTCGATATTATGGCAAAGTACGTTGAAAGATTTTTAAATGATAAGTGATATAAAAGATATAATTTCTCTTTTTAAAAAAGGGGAGATGATCATTTTAATTGATGATGAAGATAGAGAAAATGAGGGAGATTTAGTCATTTCGTCTAAACATCTAACTCCTGAACATATAAACTTTATGATTACACATGCGAAAGGACTTGTCTGTGCCCCAATATCATCTGAGGTAGCAACTAAATTGAATCTCCCTTTAATGGCCGGTGTCAACAATGAAATGGAAACTCAATTTACGGCATCTGTAGATCTTAAGGGAAATGGAGTAACAACTGGGATATCTGCCGAAGATAGATACAAAACTATCATGGGTCTAACTGATGATAAAGCATCCAGAAAAGATTTCAGTATACCTGGACACATTTTCCCATTACAGTCAATGGATGGCGGTGTCTTACGTCGTGCTGGACACACTGAAGCAGCTATTGATTTATGTAAAATTTCAGATCACTATCCTGTAGCTGTTATATGCGAAATAATTAATGAAGATGGTTCAATGGCAAGACTGGACGACTTAGAGTTATTTGCTCAAAAGCACAATCTGCCAATAGGTACTATCAAAGATTTAATTGAATACAGACTTGAAACTAAAACTCCAGTATCTTTTATTTCTAAATCGAGGATTCCTACTGAACATGGTGAATTTACTGCTCATGTCTATAAGGACAATAATGATAATACAGAGCACATAGCATTAACATATGGAGAGTATCTATCAGAAGAATCAACAATGGTTAGGGTACATTCTGAATGTCTTACGGGTGATGTTTTATTCTCGAAAAAATGTGATTGCGGATATCAATTAGATGAGGCATTTAAAAGAATTGTCGAAAACAATTCTGGAGTTCTCTTGTACATGAGAGGACATGAGGGTCGGGGTATCGGTCTTGGAAATAAAATTAAAGCATACGCCCTTCAAGAAGAGGGCAATGATACTGTCGACGCAAATATTAAGCTTGGTTTTAAAATGGATCAAAGAGATTATGGCACAGGAGCTTTGATTTTAAGGGACCTAGGAATTAGTAATATGAATCTACTTACCAACAATCCATCAAAAAGAGCTGGCTTAGAGGGATTTGGTTTAAATATATTAAAAAGAACACCTCTTATTGGAAAAGTAACAGATGATAACTCTGAGTACCTAAATACAAAAAAAACAAAAATGGGACATAATTATGACGAAGAATAAAGTTGCATTAATAGTAGCTAACTTTTATCAAGAATATGCTAACAAACTTCTACAGGGAGCGACAACAGAGCTTGATGGAAGCTTTGATTATGACGTATTTACTGTACCTGGTGCATGGGATACAGTTTATAAAGTCAATTCTTTAATTAATTCTTATGATAAATTCATCGTAATTGGAATAATCTGTAAAGGTGATACTGACCATTATGAATATATATCATCCGGAGTATCAAATGGATTAATTAAGATAACTATTGATAAAAATGTTTATATAGCTAACTGTATTTTAAATGTACACACACTTGAACAAGCAAAAAATCGTTGTGTAGATGGAAACAATAAAGGCAAAGAGGCTGCAACAGCATTAAAGCATATTTTTAGTTGATTTACTTTTTAACAGTATATAATTAAGTCAAGCGAACATTGTTCCACCTACTGTGAATAATAGTATGGTAATGAAACAGCTTCGTGCTGTTTTTTTTATTGAGAGGAGAAAGTTATACCAGAATTAAGGATAAACGAGGACATAAAATCAAAAGAGTTATTGGTTATTGCACCTGATGGTGTACAGGTCGGAGTTTTAGAATTAAAAAAAGCAATAATTGTAGCTGAAGAACTCGGTTTAGACCTTGTAGAGGTTTCACCTGAGAGTAAACCTCCAGTTGCACGCTTGATGGATTACGGCAAATACAAATATGAGTTATCTCAAAAAGCTAGAGAATCCAGAAAAAAACAAGTAAAAATTAATGTAAAAGAAGTTCAACTCAAGCCAAAAATCGATACTAATGATTATAAAATTAAATTAAATCAGTCTAGAAAATTCTTAAATGATGGAGATAAAGTAAAGTTTACAATGAGATTTAGAGGTAGAGAAGCGGAGCATCCTGAATTTGGACAAAGGGTACTGGACAAATTTAAAGATGAACTAAGTGAAATTTCAGAAGTTGAATCAAC